>CABZPR010000004.1 GCA_902527545.1 uncultured Alphaproteobacteria bacterium | reverse complement strand
TCTGCCTCTAATTTTTTTGCAAAGTTCATTAAATCTCTAAACTTAACAGTCTCATTACACTTAACACAAGGTATGGGTGTCTCACCATTTTCGTAAGCGTTGATAAAGTAATCGATTACATCTGATTTAAATGTTTTTTCATAATTAAATACATAGTGGGGTATATCTAATTTTTGGGCAACTCTTCTAGCGTCATAAATATCAAGACCTGAACAACAAGAACCTTTTTTTGCAGAGTTATTAGAAGTATAGAGCTGAAGAGTTATACCTATAACATTGTATCCCTCTTTTTTTAATAGCCCAGCTGTGACAGAACTATCCACTCCACCAGACATAGCAACCACCACTGTTGTACTTGATGGATCTTTATTAAAACCTAATGAATTCATTTATAACTTGCTTTTTTTATCAAAAGTAATCTATGATCTCTTCTTTAATTATGCCAGAAGTATTTATACAAGGTGGCGAAGGTAAACTTCAAGCCAAATACTCACCTAGTGAGCAAGAAAAACCAAATATAGCTATAATTCTCCATCCTAATCCTAAACATGGTGGAACTATGGACACTAAAGTTAATTATGCTGCATTTAAAGTGATGAAAGATGCTGGTTTTTCAACTTTAAGAATAAATTTTCGTGGTGTTGGCAAGAGTGATGGTGCCTTCACTGAGGGAGAGGGAGAGCTAAATGATGCGAGTGTCTCTTTAGATTGGCTCCAAAAAAAAAATGAGGATTTTAGGTCGTGTTGGATTGTAGGATTCTCCTTTGGTGCTTGGATTGGATTTCAAACTCTAATGAGAAGACCAGAAGTAGATGGATTAATTTTAATAGCCCCACCTGTAAATTTGTACGATTTTAATTTTTTATCACCCTGTCCTATAAAAACATTGATAGTTAGAGCTGAACAAGATGAAATAGTAAAAAGAGATAACTTAAAAGAATTTTTTGAAACATTTAAAAAACAAAAAAATGCAGAAGTTTCAATGGAAACTATCTCAAAATCAAATCACTTATTTGAGGGAAAGCTAGATCCTCTTATGAATACTTTAAATAAGTATATTCAAAAGCACAAAAGCTAACACTTTTCACCTAAGTAAATATTTTTTAAAACTTTTGTAGTTTCATAATATGTAGATTGTTTTTTTAGCATATATCTTATACCAAGTAATGCCATTCCTTGGGATTCTATAAAATCTCCATCTATTTGGAAATCATCAATTAAAGAAATATTATCAAAATAATTACTGAAAATTTTTTTTAAAGTTAGATTTTTTCTTCCACCGCCCATTAAAATAATTTTGAATTCTGATTGCGAGGAAATCAAAGAATTAATAGCAAATGGAATAACTTCAAGCAATGTATAAATTAAATCATTTAAATTTTTATCTTTAATAGAATAATCTATATATTTATGAAAATAATTTCTGTCTAAAGATTTAGGAAGTTTTTCTAAAAAATACTTGTCACTTATTATTCTCTTAAATAGAACATCAATTTTTTGACCATTATTAGATAATGAACCATCAACATCAAATCTTTCTTTAGTTTTTTCATAAATTAAATCATTAACGATGGCATTACCAAAAGAACTATCACCAGCAGTAATTTTTTGGTTATCAATTACAGTTATATTAGTAACACCTCCTATATTAACAAAAATAACCTTTTTTAAATCTAGTTGATTAGCTAAGACTCGGTGGAATTCTGGCATTATTGGTGCCCCATTACCACCATTTAACAAATCATTTTTTCTAAAGTTACATATAACAGGAGAGTTAGTGTTAAATCTAATACTCTTATCAAATAGTTGTATTGAAATTTTTGTTTTTTGATCGTGATATATTGTTTGTCCATGCATTGCAATTAAGTCTATTTCGAAATTATTTTTTTTAATAAAATTGTTTATAGAATCCTTATATTCTTGATTTAGCTGGTTGATAACTTTGGTATCGTCTAAGTATCCTTTCAAAATTACATTACGTAATTTTAATTGCAGATCATCACTATATGGAATGAATTCATTTGATATATCAGTCACATATGAAACTCCATCAGATTTGACCAAGCTACAATCAATACCATCTAAAGAAGTACCAGACATGCAACCGAGGGCGATATATTCCATTTGATATCTATAAAATTATGTTAATTATTATATATGATAGATTATATACAGTTATTTAAAGATAGAAATCTATTCAATCAATGCACTAATGAAATAGAACTTAATAATTTACTCAATAAGAAAAAAATTATTTTTTATATTGGATTTGATGCTACTGCTGATGCATTACATGCCGGTAGTCTTGTTCAATTAAGAGCTATTAAGACTCTAATCAAACATGGTCATCAGGCTATAGTACTATTAGGTGGAGGCACAACAAAAATTGGTGACCCCTCTGGCAAAGATGCCTCAAGACAAATTTTAACTTACGAAACAATCCAAAAAAATATTGAGAATTTTAAAAGAATATTTGAACATTATTTTAGAGATTTCAAAGAAAATATAAAATTTATAAATAATGATCAATGGCTTGATAAATTAAATTACATAGAGTTATTGAGAGATTTGGGAAGTCAAGTTTCAATCAATCGTATGCTTACATTTGAGAGTGTTAAAGAGAGACTTAAAAGAGAGCAATCATTATCATTTTTAGAATTTAATTACATGATACTCCAAAGTTATGATTTTCTTCATTTAAATAAACATGAAAATTGTGAGTTGCAAATTGGCGGCTCGGATCAATGGGGTAATATCGTTTTGGGTATGGAAATTATATCAAAAATAAACAAAAAAGATGCTTTTGGTCTGACTACACCTCTTTTAACTACCTCTACAGGTAAGAAGATGGGCAAGACAGAGCAAGGCGCTGTCTGGATAGATCAAAATAAATACAGTTCTTACGATTTCTATCAGTATTGGAGAAATGTGGATGATAATGATGTGGAAAAACTATTACTTATTTTCAGTGACTTAGACAAAGAAGAAATAAAAATATTAATTAAAGAAGATATCAATAATGCGAAAAAAAAATTAGCATATTTAGTTACAACAGATTGTCACTCAGAAAGCTCAGCACAAGAGGCTGAAGAAAAAGCAAGATCAATTTTTGAAAATAATTCTTTCGATAATATTGATGAAATTAACTTTAAAATAGACTCAAAACTCATAGATACACTAACATCAAATAGTACTGTCTCATCAAAATCTGAAGCAAAAAGGCTAATTGAGGGTGGTGGTATAAAAATTGACGATGACCAAATTAACGATATTAATCTCACGATTGATAAGTCTTATAACAATAAAATACTCAAGATTGGCAAAAAAAAATATTTTAAAATTATTGTTAAGTAACCAATATTTCTTTTATAGCATCATTAACAAAATTTAAATCATCTTTGGACTTACCTGCTCCAGCATAGTGACCGTAGCTTGAAGGAATGATACGTAATTCACCATTTTTAATATTTTTTAATTCAATTTCATTATCCTCTGGGGGGAAGTATAAATCATTTTTACCTGGCATTAAAATGCATCTCGCAGTAATAGAGTTAAGAGCTTTATCAAATTGATTATTAAATTTATTATTGTTACTAATGTCGTGCTCTTGCCACGTTCTTATCATCGCTAATAAATCATTTGCATCCTTCCGATAATAAATTCTATTCCAAAGTTTATCCAAAACTTCTTTTGCATCTTTGTAACCATCATCGGTATATTTTTTTTCCCTAAACCAGTCTTGCCCATGCGCCCATCCAGCCCATACTCTGGCCATAGTTGTTTTTCCATTTTGAGGTTGTTTTTCATAATTTCCAGAATTCCAGTTTGGATCTGAAGTCAAAGCAGCATATACACCCTCTAAAAATACATATGTATGTTCTGTGGTTTTAGCATGACCACACATAGAAATCATATTTTCTACCATGTCTGGAAAATATGACGCCCACTGAAATGCTTGTTGTCCTCCCATTGACCAACCTATTACTAATTTAATTTTTTCTATGTTAAATATTTCTTTTAGAAGTGTGTATTGTGCTTGCACGTTATCATATATTGTAATTAAGGGAAAATTAGGTCCATTAAAGGGTTTTTCTGTATTACTGGGTGAGGAGGAAACACCATTACAAAACATATTTGGAATAATGATGAAATATTTATCTGGATCTATGGGAAAATTATTACCAATCAGATATCCTTGTTCAAGATGTGTACCAGCATACCTAGTAGGAAATAAAATTACATTTGATTTGTCAGAATTTAGTTTCCCAAATGCTAAATAATTTAATTGTAAATCTATTTTGTCGCCTGATTTTAATTTGAAATTATTTAGTTGGTATTTATGTAGTTCCTCTTTACTAATCAATTAAAATAACTTTAGATATTCTTTGATTTCCCAATCAGTTGTAGTTGTATGATATCTAGACCACTCATCATATTTATATCCAATAAAATTGTTTATCATAGCCTCAGAAAAAACTTTTTTAGTTAATTTATCAGTAGCAAAAGCGTCTACTGCCTCTAATAAATTTCTTGGCAGTGTAGTAACCTCTTTTTTTTCTTTCTCGGTCAAATCATAAAGACTTTTATTAGTTGGTTTTGGGGGCTTCATTTTTTTGTCGATACCCTCTGTAACAGCTGCGGCTAATAAAGAAAAGGTTAAATAAGGATTTTGAGTTAAATCAGACGCCCTATTTTCTATACAATATCTATTTTGTGGTAGTCTTATCATAGCTGATCTATTATTACTGCCGTATGTCATGTGTGTAGGAGCCCATGTATGACGGCCACCATCAAGGCCCTCAACAGTAGGAACAAATCCGTTATATGAGTTAACAGTTGGACACGCTAGAGCTGTAATCGCTGCTCCATGTTTTAAAATTCCAGCGACAGCATTGTAGGCTTTATCAGAGAAATTATTCCCATTCTTATATATGTTATTATTTTTCTTTTTAATTGATGCCACACTATGATTGATGTGAGCGCCAGCTCTCCAATCACTAATAGTTGTCTTTGGCATAAATGATACAAAATATCCATATTTTTTCGCAACTTCCTTTAGTAATACTCTTAAAAATACAAATCTATCAGCCATCCCTAAAATATCTGTGTAACCGAAATCTAATTCATACTGGCCATATGCGCCCTCAGCAACGACGTCATGGAGATCCCATTTCAAATCATTATTTAAAATATCTATTATTTCTTTTAAAAAATGCATTCCATCTATTGAGTACTCTGAGTCATACCCAAAAGCTTGTCTTCTCAAATTTATAGGATCTCTGTCAATTGCTTTAACTGGTTTGTCGCCCTCCCACTTCATTAAGAAAAATTCAGGTTCAATACCAACAAAAAATTTCAAGTCAGATTTAGCGCTTTCCTTTATTTGTTTTTTTAACGTCATTCTTGGGCAAACATCGTAAGGTTTGTCATTCCAATATAAATCTGCAAAAACCCATGCACATGTTTTATCCCATGGACATATAACAAGACTATCCAAATCTGGCACAGGGATTTGATCATTATCTGCTGGGGTTAATTCTGGAACAAAGGAAACAGAATGAACAGCAAATTGAGGGCCTTTACCCATACAAAGATCCTCAAAATCAGATATAGGCATAGGCTTAGTTTTTGGACTACCCAGAAAATCAATCCAATTAGAATAAATGTATTTTACTCCTTTTTTTTCTAAATCCTTTTTTATTTTTCTAACTTTTTTTACATCAGGTAAGGCGTCTTTAAAATTTTCAAAATATTGACCCAAGTTAGTCTCCTCCTAAAATTTAAATCTTATCGAATTGAAATTATATGACCATAATATAAAATTACTACTTCAAATTATGAATATTGATTACTTTAAAAAATCATGGATTAAATTTTACAAAAGAGGCTTTATGATGGGATTTTTTGTTTTAACTTTTATACTCACTGTTGATCAGTTTTTACAGACACCACTTTTTTTTAGTAAGATTACAGATATAAAAGTATTTATGTTCATTATATCCACTATTTTTTTTGCAGCAGTTTTTTGTGGTCTTTTAGCAGTGATTTTTTTATCACTAATTATGATCGCTACTAAAAAATAATTATAATTTAATATTTTCTAACCAATTCAGTAATTCAAGTTCTCTGTTAAATTGATCTTCATTTTCAAAACTTTGTAATTTATTTAATAGTGCTTCAAATTCATTTTCACTCATAATCTTTAAATAATTTCTTTTCCAATAACTCATTAATTTACCGATATAGTTGTATGGTAGTTCTGGATGATATTGAGTACAAAATATGTTTTGTTTTTTATGACATATAGATTGAATAGAATGATTATTCTCAGAAATTATGTCAAAGTCCTTGGGAAGAGTTTCTAAACTATCGTAATGATGACCAGGGGCAGTAAATAAATTTTTTTTATTTTTATAAACAAAATGATTTTTTATAATTTTTATTTTTTCAGAATATCCAAACTCTGGACTCATAGAACTTGATATTTTTCCTCCAAATGCTGTTACAACCACTTGAAGACCCCAACAACTTCCCCAAATTGGTCTTTCTAGAGTTGCTATTCTATCAAAGATCTTCAACTGATTTTTATTGTGATCATTGTCATCATAAATATTACCGAGACCTCCGGTCCATAAAAAGGCATCGTAATCTTCAAAACTAAATTTATTTACATCCTCAATGTAAGGTTTATAAACCGAGATATTTGAGAGGGGATTTTGCTTTTTAATAATTTCTTCAAAAAAACTATATTGATAAGAAGAATTTGATTTAACATGTTCATTATCATGGTTTTTATCCATGCCACTGATAATTAGTAAATTCAAGTTTTCTGTTTATTTATGTCTAGAGAATTTCTTTTTTAAAATCAATTCGTTATCTTTTTTTGCAATTTTTCTTAAAATAAAAATCATAAATGCAATCCAAATAACTGCTGCTATTAGTTTATTTTCAGCTATTGATTGAATGAGATTTTGAAAAAAGAGATTTGAAGTGTTGTAATCCATTTATTATAAGGCGGGGATAATTCCCCGCCTTAAATTATACATTATTTTGTTTTTTTTGCAGTATCAGACTCGTGTCTTGCTGTTGCCATAGTGACTAGCACGCATAGAGCAATAACAAAAAGGGTCCAAAATATCAGTGCACCTTCACTGTTGGCATATGTGAAATAAGCGTCCACACCTTCCCAACTATTTTCAGGTCCTGGAAATGTATTCATATTTTCTCCTTCCTTATATGTTACTGATATGCCTTGAGATTTAACTCAGCGCTATCAATACCTGCTTTTTGAACTGCATCTGGTACACGTAACCAATTCATCATTTTCATAATGAATGATAAACCATAACCAGGTACAAATCCTACTAAGAACATGACTATACATCCAACTAACTGTCCACCAAAACTTGTTGGAGGAATATCACCAGATGCTGGATAGCCTGATGCAAATAATCCCATTGCAATCACACCCCATATACCGGCAACTCCATGAACAGATATAGCTCCTACTGGATCATCAATCTTGAAAACACTGTGTAACCAATTATTCGCAGGAATAATTATAACACCGCCAACAAAACCGAGAACAAAGGCTAATCCTGGATACCAAACATCAAGCCCAGACGCACAGGAGAATATACCTGCAAGACCACCTGACATCATCCAGAATGGGTTACCTTTACTCATCCAGAATGCACCAATCATTCCTCCACCTAGACCCATGAGGGTATTGAAAGCGAAAGATGATAATGTTGCTGGAGCACCGTAAATGTTTATCCATCCACCAAACTCTGCACCTGCCCAGATTAAACAACCACCGAGGAATCCGAAGAAACCAACAATAATCATTAAAAGACCAATAAATGAGAAACGAAGATCATGACCCTCAATCTCATTCGCAGAACCGTCAGCATTGTATTTACCAACTCTAGGTCCTAAGTTTAAGACAACTCCGAAAGCAAACCAACCTGCTACCATGTGAACAACACCAGCTGCTCCAACATCATGATATCCGAATTGTGTTACTAGCCAACCATCAGGATGCCAGCCCCATGAAGCGGCTAAGATCCATGCTACAGACCCTAATACAACAGCCAAGAAAGTAAATGAGCTAATTCTTATTCTCTCAAGAACAGATCCTGAAAAAATAGAAGCTGTAGTACAAGCAAATAATGTAAATGCCGCCCAGAAAACACCTGTGGCTTGGTCACTTAACATTGGCCCCATAGATACATTCCATGGAGTACCATAACCGTCAAGTGCTATTGGAGTAAATCCCTCTGGAAATGCAAGATAAATATACCAACCAAATAACCAGAAGGTTGGTATCATAAACGCGAACGCTAAAAGGTTTTTTGTAGCTGAAGAGACCGCGTTTTTAAAACGAGACGATCCTACTTCATACATCAAGAAACCTACGTGAATTGCAATCATTAACGCAGTACACCACCAATAGTAAGCTTCCATACTGACGTTCGCTTGCATCATCACGTACGATTCAAGTTCTTCAAGTGTCATTATATGACCTCCTTATTAATTATTACTTTTTATTTTTATAAAAATAAAAAAGAACAGAGAAAAAATCTTTTTACAACTTTTTAGAATCTTCTTTCCTGTACTTTTATGTATTTTACTTTTAATTGACTTAATTATAAAATCAAAAGAAGTTAATTAATGTTAAAAAAAGATTGAGTTCAATTGTTTTTTTAATGGTATGCACGATTTGCATATTCAGATAGAGGAGATATATAATGGCAACTAACCTTCACCAATTTGCAAAAAAAAATGGTGTTAAATATTTTTTTGTAAGCTTTGTAGATTTATTTGGAGTGCTCAGATCAAAGCTTGTACCTGCAACAGCTATAGATGAAATTCAATCTGAAGGTGCTGGATTTGCTGGTTTTGCAACATGGCTTGATATGTCTCCAGCTGACTCTGATATGTTTGGTATGCCTGATGGTGATAGTGTTATCCAGCTTCCTTGGAATAAAGAAATAGCTTGGGTTGCCTCTGATTTGCATATGGATGGTAAACCAGTAGAAGCTTCACCCAGAATAGCCTTAAAAAGACAAATAGAAAAAGCAGCTAAAAAAAATCTTTATATGAAGTCAGGTGTTGAGTGTGAATTTTTTCTAGTTAATGAAGACGGGACATCTTTATCAGATCAAAGGGATACGCAAGCAAAACCATGCTATGACTCCTCTGCATTAATGAGAAGATATGATGTTATTACTGAAATATGTGACTCAATGATCTCACTTGGATGGAAACCTTACCAAAACGATCATGAAGATGCGAATGGGCAATTTGAAATGAACTGGGATTTCTCGGATTGTTTAGTAACAGCAGATAGGCATGCTTTTTTTAAATTCATGGTGAAATCTATTGCAGAAAAACATTCACTAAGGGCAACTTTCATGCCCAAACCTTTTACAAATTTAACAGGTAATGGATGTCATTGTCATATTTCTATTTGGGATAAATCTGGCAAAAAAAATATGTTTTTAGATAAAAAAGATGAATTAGGTTTATCCAAAACTGGTTACAATTTCTTAGGTGGAATAATGGAAAGTGCGGACAAAATGGCTGCTGTTTTTAACCCAACTGTAAACTCCTATAAAAGAATTAACGGTAGTGTAACAACATCAGGTGCAACATGGTCGCCAAGCTCGATTACTTGGGCAGGTAACAACAGGACACACATGGTAAGAGTTCCTGGAGCAGGAAGATTTGAATTAAGATTAATGGATGGAGCTACAAATCCTTATTTACTTCAAGCAGGTATTTTACTTTTAGGTTTGGACGGTTTAAATAATAAAAGAGACCCTGGAAAACGATTAGATATTAATATGTACACAGAGGGTCATAAGGCTGGGAAAGTAAAAAAATTGCCATTAAATCTTCTTGATGCAATACGTGATTTTGATAAATCAAAAATCATTAGAGCAGGTTTTGGTGATGATTTAGTCAATAGCTATGTAAAATTAAAAAATCAAGATTGGGGTACTTTTAATAAACACCTTTCTAGTTGGGAAAGAGAAACAACCCTAGATTGTTAAATTATTAATGACACCTGAAGTTTTACAAGAAAAGTTTCTTGATTGGCAATGTCAATCTAGAATTCAGGCATTTAGAACACAAAATGGTAGACCAAACTCATCTATGGCACCAATATTGCTTGATAAGAAAGGAAATGAACTTCTAAGAATTATTGTTGTAATTTCAGAAAACGATCCTGTAAACACGACAAAACTGTTTGAACACACATTTAAACGAACTTACGATCCTGCTGATCGATTTGATAAAATGAATAAATTTTTATCTTCTGAATATTTTATGGATAAAGATAAATTTTCAGACTCTTTATTTGCTACTTTTCCAAAAAATTCAAGTATCTCAAAAAAAGTAGTTAAAGACGGCTCATGTATTTTAGATTTTATTCACCTTTCTACAAATTATAGATTGTCATGTTCTCCTTTTATTCTCGATAAAAATGAGGAACATTGGGAAAATATTTTTTGGCATAATAAAAATTTTAATCCTGGTTTGGGGAATGACATAGATGTTATAAAGTTTATTCCAAATTGGAAAAAATCTAAATTGATAAGAATTAAAGATTAAAATATTTGAAAGTATAAGGGAGCAAAGGCTCCCTTATTTATAAAATTTACTCAACTAACTTAAAGTTCTCACCCTTAGCGTACGTTCTTTTTAACTGTACCAAGGGATGGTTAGGTGACATTTGAAACTTAATTAAAAGTTCTCTTGCTAACATATCTCTATCTTGTTGGTTTTTTGGAAGTTTAATCTTCTTTGGCAAAGTGATCCAAGCGTTTGCATTTCTGTCAAACACAGCAGGGGTATCACCTTCAAAACCCATATGGATGTCTTCTAACCAATTTAAATCATCCCAACCCATAATTTCGATATATTGTTTAAGAAATGGTGTTAAGTGCTTGTAATCAGGAATTAAGTTAACATCATAACGATAGCCAATATGCTGGCCGATCATTTTTTCTCTTGATGTTTTAATTTCCTTATCTTTTAATTTAGCTCCACCGACAACTTGATAACCTTTTGACTTAGTAGGTTTTTTTGATTTTGCAGAAGTTGATTTCTTTTTTGTAACTTTCTTTTTAACCATAATACTCTCCTAAATTGAGTGGTAGTTATCTACACCTACTGTTAAATCTGTACCAGCTAATGGAACTTTAGCCATTGCTGATGACTCCATTGTCAATGCAGCTAGATCTTCTGGCTCAAGTGAGTGAATGTTTGTCTTACCACATGCTCTTGCTAACATTTGGCACTCAAGAGTCATAGTGCTAAGCAGATTATAAACTCTTTCTGCTGCCTCTGTTGGATCTAATCTACTTCTAAGAACAGGATCCTGTGTGGCCACACCAACTGGACATCTACCAGTATGACAGTGATAGCAGTAACCTGCCTCCACTCCCATTTCTTTTTCATAATCAGCTTCTGGAATATCTTTGTTACAGTTCAGTGCTACTAATCCAGCTGTACCGATAGCAATAGCATCTGCCCCAAGAGCTAAGGCTTTAGCCATATCTGCTCCATCTCTAATACCTCCAGCAAATACCAATGATATTTCACCAGTTTTACCAACATCGTCCAAAGCTCTTCTTGCTTCTCTAATTGCCCCAATACCAGGAATACCAGTATTAGCTGCTGCGATGTGTGGACCAGCTGCTGTTGAGCCTTCCATAGAGTCTAAAAATATTGAGTCAGGGTCACATTTTGCTGCCATTCTGACATCGTCATAAACTCTTGATGCTCCTAACTTCAATTGAATTGGTACTTGATTGTCAGTTAATTCTCTTAATTCTTGAACCTTAAGAGCTAAATCGTCTGGTCCCATCCAGTCTGGGTGTCTAGCAGGAGATCTTTGATCAATACCAGCAGGTAATGATCTCATCTCAGCTACTTGATCAGTAACTTTTTGACCCATTAAGTGGCCACCCATCCCAACTTTTTGACCTTGGCCAATGAAAACCTCAATGGCGTCAGCTAATTGAGCATGGTGTGGGTTGAAACCATACCTGGATTGAATACATTGATAATACCATTTGTGAGAATACCTTCTCTCATCAGGTATCATACCCCCTTCTCCAGAGCAAGTTGCACTTCCAGCCATTGATGAACCTCTAGCTAAAGCAGTTTTTGCTTCATAAGAAAGAGCACCAAAACTCATACTTGTTATGTAAACAGGAATATCAAGTTTGATAGGATTTTTTGCTCTAGGACCTATTATTGTTTCTGTTAGACACTTCTCTCTGTAACCTTCAATAACAAATCTTGTTAATGTGCCTGGTAAAAAAACTAAATCATCCCAGTGAGGAATTTTTTTCATTAACGCCATACCACGCATACGATAACGACCAAGTTGTGATTTGATATGAATGTCGTCCATTACCTCGGGGGTAAAAATTGAGTTTTGTCCTAATAATTGTGTATTACGTTTTGCCATTAGCCTAATATTCCTTTCTTTTCTGCTGGCTCTAGATTGTCATAATTCCAGAGCATTCTTCCTGCAACGTATTTCTTAAATTTTGAAGCTGGGACCTTGCAATCAATCTCAGCATTTTTAATTTTTTGTTCTAGCCATCTAACCTCGTGTTCATTCATTTCACCAGGTACGCAGTCTGTTCCAAGCGAATGAGGCTCTCCTCCTACAAAAATGATTCCATCATACATTGAGTCACCCATGTTTGCGTTTACATCACCACAAACGATAATTCTTCCTCTTTGCATCATAAATCCAGTGTAAGCTCCAGCATTTCCGCCAATAAGAATAGTGCCACCTTTCATATCAATTCCAGTTCTTGCACCTGCATCGCCTTTAACTATAAGGTCACCGCCTCTAAGAGCAGCTCCAAAACAAGATCCTGCATTGTTTTCAACAACAACTTTTCCTGACATCATATTTTCAGCACATGACCAACCAACTCTTCCGTTAACTCTCACTGTTGGTCCATCGATACAACCGATACCAAAATAACCTAAGCTACCCTCAAATATTAAGTTTAACTTATTTAGAATTCCCACACCAAGTGAGTGTTTTGCACCAGGGTTTTTAATAACTATAGACCCATATCCCTTTCGAATTGCATCTCTAATTTTTTGATTCAAGTCATGAGCATCAATGCCTTCACAATCAATGGAGGTTCTTTTATTAAAATCAACTTCGTGATTACCGTAGTAGGTATAATTTTCTTCTTCTGTTACTTCAAAATATAATTTTTGCGATCTACCTGATAAATTTTCATCATCAAAAGCAGTAGTTCTTTTTGTTATGCCTGCCATACTTTTACCTCCGCTTCATAAGGGTCATATGTTTTAATTTCGTGAGGAAATATATTCCTAATTGCAACTTCCTCTGATGCACATGCTACGATGTCTTTACTTTCGTAGATTACCATTGGCTTAGCGGCCATATGGTCTTTGGCCATTCCCAACTGATCCTTTGTTGCTACAACATATGTAAAAACACCATCGAGCTCATCCAAGCTATCATGCATAGCTTTTTCTAGTTCAATGCCGTTAGCCATCTTATCAGCTATATAGACAGCAATTATTTCTGAGTCACAATTTGAATTAAACCTGTAACCTTTTCTTTCAAGTACTCTTCGATTGCCCCAATAATTAGTCAATTGACCATTGTGAACAACTGACACATCCTCAAAAGGGAAAGCCCAATAAGGGTGTGCAGATTTAATATCTACATCAGACTCGGTAGCCATCCTTGTATGGCCAATACCGTGTGTACCCATAAATTTATCAAGGCCATATTGATTGGATACAGTATTTGCATCGCCTAAGTCTTTAATGAGTTCAAGACCCTTACCAATTGATAAAATTTCAGTTTTTTCGACTGTTTCTATCTCAGTAGCCAAATCTGTGAGGTCACCTTTAAAATCAAATATATATCTGAAAGCGTATGGGGTGCTGGAGCTTTCTTTTGTTACTTTAGCACCATGTTTTTTTAAAATAGAGTCGACAGCATTTTTTCTATTTTTTAAATCAGCAGGTGAGTCGACAGTTGCATTTACCTTTTCAGCCTCGTTTTCAGATATTTTAAATCTCATTACAAAGCCTTTTTTTAAAGGTGTTCCGTACATAGCATATCCTGTTGAGTCAGGTCCCCTATGTTTAAGACCTTGTAACATAAGGCCCATTTGTTCACCGACGTTGACTGTCTTCTTTTTATTTATAACTCCAGCTATTCCACACATACTTTTCTCCTATCTTATCTTATGGTAAGCAATCTAGGTATTTATCGAGATCCCATTGAGTCGGAGTTGCTAAAAATTCTTCCCACTCATCTCTTTTATACTCCATAAACACTTTCATCATGTCACCTGGTAGAGCATCTTGTATTACCTTGTCGGTTTCTAATCGATCTAATGCCTCACCAAGAGTCATTGGTAATTTTTCAACTTGCTTACCAGCTTTCATTTGTTCATACATATTTTGTTGTTCAGGTTTGCCTGGATCCATTTTCTTTGTAATACCATGGTCGAATGCTTTCAACAGACCGCTTCCCATTAAGTATGGGTTGTGGGCTGAGTCGACTGATCGATATTCAAATCTACCAGGGGCAGATACCCTTAAACCACAGGTTCTGTTTTGATATCCCCAGTCCGCATAAACTGGAGCCCAAAAACCTGTATCCCAAAGTCTTCTATATGAATTCACAGTTGAGGAACCCAAGGCTGTCAAAGCAGGAAGGTGTTCCATGACACCACCAATTGCTTGAAGGCCTATTTTTCCAGGAATTCTTCTATCTTTTCCGTCCGGCATAAAGACATTTGTACCTCCTCTACGGTGATGAAATACATTTTCCATACCTGGGATAGTCTTGTTACCACATGGTATTAACTCATCTTTTCCGCCCTTCCAGAGTGAAATATTTGTGTGACACCCAGAAGCAGACACGCCGACAAATGGCTTACTCAGAAAACAAGCAATCAAATTAAATTCTCTTGCTACTTGAGCACATATTTGTCTGTAAGTTGATAACCTGTCAGCGTTTCTAACAACATCATCGTAGTTGAAATTTAGTTCTAATTGTCCAGGAGCGTCCTCATGATCACCTTGGATAATATCCAAACCCATTGCACGTGAATACTCAATTACTTTCATGTAAACAGGTCTTAATGATTCAAATTGATCAATGTGATAGCAGTAGGGCTTAGAGAAACCTGAACCGGTCGGTGAACCATCTTCGTTTTTTGTTAACCACATCATTTCAGGTTCTGTCCCTGCTCGTAATTCTAGTTTGTGTTTCTTTTTAAATTCTTCGTGGGCTCTTTTTAAGTTACCTCTGCAATCAGATGTAAGATATCCACCAGGATCTTTTTCTTCTTCCCTGTTTCTAAAACAAGTACAAAAAACTCTGGCAATTCTTTTATCCCATGGAATTTGAACAAATGTTTCAGGGTCAGGTATACCCACTAATTCGTGAGCCTCTGGTCCATAACCTATGTAATCACCATGTCTATTTGTAAATAGATTAGCAGTAGCTCCATAAACTAATTGGAAACCTTTATTGGCTACACTCTCCCAATGATCTGCAGGAACACCTTTACCTACAATTCGACCTGTAACAGAAATAAATTGATAATAAATGTACTCAATTCCTAATTTATCAATTTTTTTTCTAACTTGTTTTATATAGTCTTGTCTCTTTTTATCCTTAACGTACGTTTCTAGCGCTGTCATTTTATTCCTCCTCCTTTTACATCAACTCCAAGGGAACGGGCTCTTTGAAACCGGATGTAACTTCCCTTCTTCATAACGAGAAAATCTAAAAGGTTCTAGAATTTCAGATTTCTCACCAAGTAACTCATTAGATACAAGATCACCTAACCCAGCCATTTTGTATCCATGGTTTGCATCAGCTATAATATATACGTTTTCTCTGTATCGGTCGAATACGGGAAAACGATCTGGAGTAACACAGCCAATACCGCCAGCTTTTTGCTTTTTGTATTTAGCGTGACATCCATCAAATTGCTTTTGGCAAAAAGCCAAAGCTGAGGTCCATTTATCCTCAAAAGAAGCCCTTGGTTGAAACTCATCTGAGTCATGACCATAAGGGTCAAGACTTATATCGTTTACAGGTTTATTTATGTCATATGGAGAGGAGCCGCCTTGTATACCATCTCTGTAGACATCGGGCTTATAGTAAAAACCCCACATAACATTTTCATGTATAACATCTCCTGTTTTATTTGAGACAAGTGTAGCTTCTGTATCAACATGAATAACTGGGTACTCTGATCCGTTTGCTGTTTTATAACTTCTTGGATCAACTTCCAACTCACCCTCTTCAAGCGCCATGTATGACCACATAGGTATATCATCAGTAAATGAACCATCAGGTTTTTTTATTTTTACGGTGTTAGGTAATTCTAAAATTTCCCAGAATTTTCTTACCCATGGACCAGCCGCAACAACTAATTGAGTGCATTCAATTTTACCCTCTGATGTTTCTACAGCCGAAACTGCGCCACTACCATTAGAAGAAATTAAATTGTTAACAGTCACACCTTCTAAAACTTTTGCACCAGCCGATACTGCTAACTTATGGAAGCCCTCTATGGCTCCTCTATTAGCTCCATATCCTGTTTTCTTTTCGTGTAAAACTGAAGTGATGCCTTGAGCTTGCCAATCTGGCAACATGTCTTTCATATACTTATCACAATCTGATGCTCCCTCAATAAACTCAGAGTCAAATCCTATTTCTTTTTGCTGCTCATAAACTTCAGACATTCCCTCTTGCATAAGCTCGGAGTTGATCTGCATGTAGCCAACTGGCTTGTAAGTTAAAGCCTCAGCATTCTCATTCCAAACATTTACAGAATGAGCCATTAGTCTTCTCATTGCAGGCTGGTAGTAATTGTTCCTTACAATTCCACATGCAACACCACTAGCTCCATTTGCAACTTTGGATTTTTCCAAAACGACTACAGAATTTTCTTTGAGTTGGCCTTTGCTTGATAATTTTTTACAAAGATGCCATGCGGTGCTCAGACCGTGAATTCCAGCACCGATTATTAAATAGTCACATTTAGTAGGTAAGCTCATTATTTTAGTAACCTCCAAGCAATTACATTTTGTCTGCGAGGTATGAAAAAAACACATTTTGTTTCATATTATGAAACAAAATTTTTACAAAAATCTATTATTTATCAACAATAATCGTCAATTGGCAACAATTAGTCGAGAAATTTTAATAGAGGCAGATTGAAGGAGATCAACATAATCCATCATAGTTTTTGGGTTTAAGATATTTTTACTTCCTGATAAAGCGATTCCTGCAAATGATCTTTTATCTTTGTCTAAAATAGCAACTCCTATTCCATAAGAGTTTTCAAAAGCTTCTCCATGATTAAGCGCATAACCGTTAGTTCTAATTTTGCCAAGTTGTCTTTTTAAATCATTTAAATTTGTAATTGTATTGTTTGTGTGAGGATAAAAATTATAGCTTCGATAAATTGTTGCAATTTCATTTTCAGGTCTGTACGCAAGCATGACTTTTCCTAAAGCACAGCAATGAGCGTCAAGTCTCATTCTAAAAGTTCTAATAGTTGCATCATCATTGTTGTCAGAAATTTTATCGGAATGAACTATTTGAGAGCCTTCAAGCATTGCCAGATATGTAATTAAATTCGTTTTACTAGAGACCTCTTTTAAAATTTCTTTAGAAGTCTCAGAAATTGACTGAAGATAATCTGAGGTTTCTCCAAATTGAAAAGCTTTATGTCCCATAGTGTATGTATTCGATCCAGTATTTTTATGGATATAACCAAGTTGAGATAAAACAGACAATAGTCTAAATGTAGTTGTTCTAGATAAAACTGCTTTTCTAGAAATATTTGATGCCTTCAACGGGAAAATTGATTTTGATAAAATTTCAAGAATTTTAAAAGATTTTTCCAGAGACTTATTTATATATTTTAAATCTTGTTGCAAAACTGTCCTCCAACAAATGTTCCATAGTGTGAAACATTATAGTAGAGTGCAAGTTATTAGCAACTAATGATTAAATCTTACCAGGCACCCAACCCGTTCCCGCTAAAGGAACCCTTGCCATTGCAGCAGCTTCAACTGTTAATGCACATAGGTCCTCAGGTTCAAGATTATGTAAATCGTTTTTACCGCATGCCCTGGCTATAGTTTGGGCTTCAAGAGTCATAACCTTGAGATAATTAGATAATCTTTTTCCACCTTTTACTGGATCTAACCTTTTCATTAATTTTGGGTCTTGTGTATTTATACCAGATGGGTCTTTACCTTCATGCCAATCATCGAAAGCACCAGCTGTTGTTCCAAGTTTTTTGTAATCGCTCTCCCACTTTGGATCATTATCACCAAGTGCGATTAATGCTGATGAACCAATGGAAACAGCATCAGCACCCAATGCCATTGCTTTTGCAACATCCGCACCATTTCTAATTCCACCTGAAATAATTAACTGAACCTTCCTGTGCATATCTAAGTCTAATAAAGCATCTACTGCTGGCCTGATACACGCCAATGTTGGCTGACCTACATTTTCGATAAATACCTCCTGTGTGGCTGCAGTACCTCCTTGCATACCATCAAGCACCACAACATCAGCACCTGCTTTTACTGCAAGAGCAGTATCGTAGTAAGGCCTAGATCCTGCAATTTTTACAAATATAGGAACTTTCCAACCTGTTATTTCCCTGAGCTCTAAAATCTTAATTTCCAAATCATCTGGTCCAGTCCAATCTGGATGTCTACATGCTGATCTCTGATCAATTCCTTTTGGTAATGTTCTCATCTCGGCAACACGATCACTTATCTTTTGACCGAGTAACATACCTCCACCGCCAGGTTTAGCACCTTGACCTATCACAACTTCAATAGCATCTGCTTTTCTTAAATCCTCTGGATTCATTCCATACCTTGAGGGAAGTAATTGGTAAACCAAATGCTTTGATTGTCCTCTCTCCTCAGGGGTCATGCCTCCATCGCCTGTTGTCGTTGAAGTCCCGGCAATACTAGCTCCTCTTCCAAGAGCTTCTTTCGCAGGTCCTGAGAGAGCTCCAAAGCTCATTCCAGCAATTGTTATTGGAATATCTAATTCAAGCGGTTTTTTTGCAAATCTTGTTCCAAGAGTGACGTTAGTACTACACTTTTCTCTGTAGCCCTCTAAAGGGTATCTTGACATTGATGCGCCTAAAAAAAGAAGATCGTCAAAATGAGGTAATCTTTTTTTTGAACCACCGCCTCTAATGTCATAAATACCTGTTTCTGCAGCTCTTCGAATTTCAGAGTTTGTATAGTCATCAAATGTCCAAGATTTTCTTGGTGTAGTTTTAAATTTTTCTGCCATTAGTACTCCGATACATTATCTATATTAAAATTATAGAGTTTTCTTGCTGAACCATACATTTTGAAGTTTTTAATCTCACTTTCATTTATACTTGCTTTTTTTAAAAGAGATCTCAAAATATTTTGATCTTTTTTATTCATTTTTTTCTCTTCGCAGTCAGCACCGAGTGATTTCACCTTACCCTTAATAAAAATATTTGCTTCATAGATACTGTCTCCCAGAGCGTCTCCAGCATCTCCACATATAACCAAATTTCCAGATTGAGCCATAAATGCAGACATATGGCCTACCGATCCTTTAACTATGATATCTATTCCTTTCATTGAAATCCCACAACGTGAACTAGTATCACCATCAATGATCAAAGTTCCACCATGTGCTGTAGCACCGGCTGATTGGGATGCATTGCCCTTAACATGAACAGTTCCAGACATCATATTTTCTGCAACACCTGTGCCCACATTTCCATTTACAATGATATTTGCATTCATGTTCATACCAGCACAATAGTATCCTGTGTGACCATCAATAGTGACTTCAATCTCGTCTTTTAATCCAGCACAAATAGCGTGATTTCCATCTGGATTTGAAACTTTAAAAATCTTTTTGTTTGATTTTCTATCTATACTCTGAAGAGTTTCATTAACTTTCCTCAATGACTCTTTTTTTAAATTTAAATTCATTATTTGCCCCAGCTATATACTTTTCCGGGCTCTGGTTCAAAAATTTTTGCTGAATTTACATTTGGTAAATGTGCCATTGCTTGAAACTCTGAGGCAATAGCAACATAATCCTTTGTTTCTGCAACAACTGCGGGCTTACAAGCAATCTCATCTCTAACAATTGCCATGCCATTTTTGGTTCCGGAAATAAATGTGTAAAAACCATCGAGGTCCTTCAGTCCATCCAAAAGTGTTTCTTTGAGTGATTTTTTGTCAGATAATCCGTTTGAAATATAACCTGCAGCGACTTCCGTATCATTCATGGACTTTATTTCAATCCCTTTTTTCTGAAGCGATCTTCTTAAGTTGTTATGATTTGACAAGGATCCGTTATGTACAAGACATTCATCCTCACCTGTGGAATATGGATGAGAGCCATCTGTCGTGATTGCACTTTCTGTTGCCATCCTTGTATGCCCAATAGCATGTGAGCCAGAAAACTTCTCTAGTGAAAAATTTTTAACAACATCCTTCGGATTTCCCACTTGTTTAAATATTTCTATGCAACTACCATATCCAACTAAACTTAATTCATCATGATTTTTTAAAATTTCTATAAACTTTTTAGGCTTCATTGCTGTTTCAATTATTAAATGATCTGAAATAGATTTTACTTTGATATCTTTTACTTGCTTTGATAGTTTTTTTGAAATTTCTTTAACTTGATCAGTATTAGAGCAGACTGAATATTTATATTTCTTTTTTTTCTCAGATGAGTATATTGCGAAACCTGCACTATCAGGACCACGCGTAGCCATACTATTCATCATTCCAGTAAGAAATTTACCTAATTGTGAATTATATTTTTTATTTTTTAAATATATTCCAACTATACCGCACATTAATATTAAATACCCTCATACCCATACTCTAATGACGAGTCAGTAATGCTATGGTAAAAAGAACCACCAAAGCTTCTTAATGCATAAAGGTTAAAACAAAACGGTTGGTCGTCTAAATAGTCGATCAGTATGTTAATTCCGTTATATGTAGTGTTCGCGCAATTATTTGGTTTAAACATATTTTCATTAAAATTTATTGGAGAACCTTTTTTTAAAACATTTTTTGCATTTACGCCTGATATTTGTAATACAGCTCTTGATTGTGAAATATCTGTAATGGCAAAATCCTCATCTCTGATCGATTTGTAAATTTCGTCTTTCAAGTCAATTTTTTTTGAGATAATTAACCAGGTATCAGGACCGGTCCACAATACTCTTGTCTCTTGATTGTGAGAAACTTTTAAACTTTCTGTCGGTAAATTAAGTTGATTTATAGTAACTTTTTCAATCTCAATTGAGCTTTTCTTAAATTTAGCAATTTGGATAATACTAAGATCTTTTATTTCCGATATTTTTAATAGGTTTTCTTTATTCTCATGGTCGCCAAACAAGCCGAGCTTATGATCAAAATGAAGTGGTGATAGATTTTGTGCTTGCTCCATTATGATCTCACCCTTGAGCCTTCGGGATCAACGTAGTGTGAGGATACTACCTCAACAGGAATTGAAATATCTTTTAAAGGAGAGACAGCATATAGATTTTTACCAATTTTATTTTTACCATCTTTTATAATGGCTATGGAAAAAGGATTATTATATTCAACACTCCAACAAGAAGATGAAACATGTCCAAGTTTAGGTATTGGGGCAACAGCACTATTATCTTCTATAATATGTGAACCCTCTGGGATCTTTGTTTTTTTGTCTAGTGGAACAAGTCCAACAATAGTTTGTCTATCCGACTCAGTGAATGCGTCTTTAGATAGAGATCTTTTACCTATAAAATCTTTTTTCTGACTCACCATACTATTCAGTCCAACATCAAAAGGAATAGTGCGTCCGTCTAATTCTGCTCCTGCGACATGACCCATTTCTATTCTTAAGGTTGATAGAGCCTCTGTTCCGTATGGTTGAATATCAAATGACTGTCCTACTTCCATGATCTTCTTCCACGTATAAAGACCATAGTTTGACTCGACATTTACCTCATAAGCTAGTTCACCAGAAAAAGAAATTCTATAAATTCTAGCTTTGATACCGTCTATTGAAGAGTCAACAAGACCCATGAATGGTAAACTCTCATTTGACATATCTACATCAGGAAATAATTTTGATAAAAGATCTCTAGATTTTGGACCTGCCACTGCTATACCAGACCACTGTTCAGTAGTTGATAAGACATTTACATCTAAATCTGGCCATACAACTTGTAAATAATACTCTAAGTGCGATAAAACATTTGCAGCTTGGGCAGTAGTGGTAGTCATATGAAAATGATTTTCAGATAATCGAGATGTTGTTCCATCATCAAAAACCATGCCATCTTCCCTTAGCATTACTCCATATCTAGCTTTTCCAACAGGTAATTTCAGCCATGCATTTGTATAAACTCTATTTAAGAATTCTGGTGCATCCGGACCTTTAATATCAATCTTACCAAGTGTCGTAACATCACAAATTCCAACGTTTTTTCTTACATTTGCAGCTTCCCTATTAACAGCACTGTTCATATCCTCAGAACCCCTTGGGTAGTATCTAGGTCTTTGCCATAAACCTGCTGCTACAAAAACAGCATTATTTTCCTCATGCCATGTATGAATGGGAGATTTTCTTGTTGGTAAATAGTGATTACCAACTTCTCTACCCACGATAGCTCCAATTGTTACAGGGGTGTATGGTGGTCTAAATGTTGTATGACCAACTTCTGGAACAATCTTTTTTTCTATTTTAGATACATATTGCAAACCATTTAAATTACTTGTCTTGCCTTGATCGCCAGCCATCCCAAGAGTTGTATATCTTTTGACGTGCTCAATTGATCTGAAGCCTTCTCTAATTGCTAGCTCTACATCAGAAACTGCAACGTCATTTTGAAAGTCGATAAAGCGTTTTGGTTTTTTTCCAGATGGTAAAGGCATACACCAGAGCTTTTCATGTTTTTCATAGCTAGGTTCATTTGAGTTGGGACTATTTGTAGGATTATTTTGATCTGTGAATTTGTTTGATAAATCAAAGCCCACTTGAAAACCTTCAGCTAGAGATTGATTTAAGGTGAAAGAACCATTGGCTGCTCCAATTGCTGTTTCTTTTTGTCTTTTTTTATCCGGCACGAACGCATCAATATCGTCGTTAAACTTTAATTTATTTCCAGCTTGGGAAGATAAATGAACCGTTGGTGTCCAGCCTCCTGACATACAAATGCAATCACACTCTACTGTTTCTTCTGAAATAAAAGACTCTTTTGAAGAGTCAAGCTTGCCAATGATAGCAGAATTTATCTTCAAATGTCCTTTAGTGTCTGCGATCCCTGAATTAAATTTAATAGAAATACCCTTTTGCTGAACTTCTTTGACTAATTCACCATTTGAGCTGTCTCGAGTGTCTACAATGATTGGTTCAATATTATTTTTAATAAACTCAAGGGCAGTAGAATATGCTGTATCATTATTGGTAAATATAATTGGTTTCTTACCAACTAATGTTTCATAAACCTTCATATACTCTTTTGCTGCTGAGGCTAATACAATTCCTGGTCTATCATTGTTTCCAAAAGATATTGGTCTTTCAATAGAACCAGTTGAAACTATTACTTCTCCAGCTCTAATATAATGAAGTCTTTGTCTTGGTGTGTATTTTGAGGGATTTTCAATATGATCGCTAACTCTTTCAATCATTACGGTCATATTGTGATCATAGTATCCGAAGACTTGTGACCTTTTTTTTAATATTACATTTGGCATACTTTTTAATTGGGAAATGGTATCACTAGCCCACTCTTTTCCTGACATGTTACCAATCGTAACTTCGTCAGTTAAAAGAGAGCCACCAAAATTAGGCTTGTCTTCTGCTAATATTACCCTAGCCCCATTTTTAGCAGCAGCCAGAGCACTTGCGAGGCCTGATGGGCCAGAGCCAACAACTAGTACATCGCAGTGTTCATAATTATGTTCGTACCTATCTGGGTCAGGTAGCAGTGGTGCTTTACCCATACCAGCAGCTTTTCTTATAAATGGTTCATAGATTTTCATCCAAAAACTTTTTGGCCACATAAATGTTTTGTAATAGAAACCTGCAGGAAAAAAACGATTTAAGACATTATTGATTTCTCCAATATCAAATTGAACAGAAGGCCAACAATTTTGACTTTTAGCTTTTAATCCCTCAACTAACTCAACTTCGGTTGCAATGATATTAGGTTCAGATTTATTACCATCATGCAATTGTACCATTGCATTTGGTTCTTCAACACCAACTCCTAAAAAACCGCGAGGTCGATGATACTTAAAACTTCTTCCAACTAAATGAACACCATTTGCAATTAAAGCAGATGCAAGAGTGTCTCCTTCATAGCCATGATAAATAGTGCCGTTAAAAGTAAAATAAATTTTTTTATCCTTATTAATAAGTCCTGTTGAGTTGGTTGTTCTAAAACTGTTAGACATTAAAGTCCTCGTTCATTTTACAAGTATCAAAAATTTCATGTGTAGCGGTGTCTCTTGAGACTTTAAACCATTGTCTACATCCAGAAACATGATGCCATAGTTCTGAATGTTTTCCTCTTGGGTTATCTCTGTAGTAAACAAAATTATCCCAATCCTCGGTTGAAATTTCTTCTCCTAGTTGAGGTCTTTTTATAGTGGCGTCTCCGCCATAAGAAAATTCATTTTGTGAGCGCTTGCCACAGTATGGGCATTTTATTTCTAACATCTATTAACCGATCCAAGGTTTAGGGCCTACACCCTTTTCATCTATAATTTTTCCAGTATGGAATCTTTCAAGGTTAAAGTCTGAGTTGAGTTCATGTACTTGATCTTGTGCTATTGTATGCGCAAAAACAAAACCTGAGCTGGGAGTAGCTTTAAAGCCACCGTAACACCAACCGCAATTAAGATATACACCCTCAATATGAGTTTTATCGATTATTGGAGAACCATCCATGGACATATCCATAATACCTCCCCAAGTTCGAAGCATTTTGAGTCTACTAAAGTTTGGGAAGACAGCCAATCCACCTGTTAAAACATGCTGTATCATTGGCATATTTCCTCTTTGAGCATAGCTGTTGTAACCATCTAAATCACCACCCATAACCATTTCACCTTTGTCAGATTGACTACAATAAAAGTGACCTGCTCCGAATGTAACTACGTTATGAAGTAAAGGTTTAACTGGTTCTGAGACACAAGCTTGCAGAACATGTGCTTCAATTGGAAGTCTCATATTTAACATGTCTGCTAAAAGTGTAGTGCTTCCAGCAACACACAATCCAACTTTTTTAGTTTTAATATTTCCTCTTGATGTTTGAACGCCTTCTATTTTTCCGTTGTTAACATCAAAACCTGTCACTTCACAATTTTGAATTATATCGACACCCATAGAGTCTGCCTGTCTCGCGTATCCCCAAGCAACTGCATCATGTCTTGCAGTTCCTCCACGTGGTTGCATTAAACCACCATGAATAGGAAAACGACATGTTTCTGAAAAATCTGCAAATGGGATCATCTTTTTTAAATCATCCCTTCCAAGAAGAATTGCATCAATACCATTTAATCTCATAGAGTTACCTCTTCTAGCGTAAGCGTTCATTTGTGCATCAGAGTGAGCTAGGTTTATAATTCCTCTCGGTGAATACATAACGTTGTAATTTAATTCTTGGCTAAGTGTTTCCCAAAGCTTCATGCCAAACTCATAAAAATGAGCATTTGAATCAAACATATAGTTAGATCTCAAGATGGTAGTGTTTCTTCCAACATTACCTCCACCAATCCAACCTTTTTCAAGTATGGCAACGTTTGTGATGCCATGTTCTTTTGCAAGATAATAAGCTGTTGCAAGACCATGACCACCGCCGCCTACAATTATGACATCGTATTCTTTTTTAGGCTCAGGGTCTTTCCAAGCTACCTCCCAATTTTCATGGTTGGTGAAAGCATTTTTTACTAAACTAAAAACTGAGTACTTTTGCATGATTCAATTAAACCTCTTCGAAAATATATATTCCTAATATAATGCTACAATAAACCTGTTCCATAATATGAAACAACATTTTTATTATCCCTGTATTTATTACAGATTATGACAAAAAATGGATTGGAAATTAAAATTTAATTATTAATATTAATTCAAATCGGAGGAGAATAATGACAAAAGTTGCACTAATTGGTACAGGTCCCTGTGGACTATCTTTTTTAAGATCTCTGCATCAAGCGCAAAGCAAAGGCGAAAATATTCCTGAGGTTGTAGCCTTTGAAAAACAAGAAAGTTGGGGTGGTCTTTGGAATTATACTTGGAGAACCGGATCTGATCAATATGGAGATCCAATTCACAATAGTATGTATAGATACCTCTGGTCGAATGGACCAAAAGAGTGTCTTGAATTTGCAGATTATTCTTTTGATGAGCATTTCAAAAAACCAATTCCCTCCTTCCCTCCAAGAGCCGTCCTACAAGATTACATTTTAGGTCGTGCAGAAAATTCAGATGTAAAAAAATACGTAAAGTTTAATACCACTGTTACCTCTGTTGCTGATAATGGTAATGGATTTGACATTACATACCGAAATAAAAAAGACGATCAAACTAAGACTGAAAGTTTTGATAAATTAGTTGTTGCGACTGGTCACTTCTCTGTTCCATACATTCCTGAATATGAGGGAATGAATAGCTTCCCAGGGAGAATAATGCACTCTCATGATTTCAGAGATGCTGAAGAGTTTAGGGATAAAAACGTTGTCGTTCTCGGAAGTAGTTACTCTGCTGAAGATGTAGCGTTACAGTGCCATAAATATGGAGCTAAAACTGTTACTATTGGTTATAGAAACAATCCAATGGGTTTCAATTGGCCTGAAGGCATGAAAGAAGTACATTACATGGATAAGATCGATGGAAACAAAGCAGTTTTTAAAGATGGCACAGTTCAAGAAATGGATGCCTTAATACTATGTACAGGTTACTTGCATCATTTTCCTTTTTTACCAGAAGATCTAAAATTAAAAACTCATAACAGGCTATATCCTCCAAACTTATACAAAGGAGTAGTATGGCAAAATAATCAAAATTTGTTTTATCTTGGTATGCAAGATCAGTTTCATACTTTTAATATGTTTGATGCCCAAGCTTGGTATGTTAGAGACATAATAATGAACAAAATAAATCTGCCTTCAGCTGATGAGTTAGCAAAGGATATTGATAACTGGGTTAAAAAGGAAGAGGCCCTAGAGGATGCCTATCAAATGATTGATTTTCAAACAGATTATTGTGTGGATTTATGTTCTGCTGTTGACTACCCAAAAATTGACTTTGAGTTAATTCGCAAACATTTTTATGATTGGGAACACCATAAGGAAGAAAATATCCTGACTTATAGAGATAAATCCTTTTCCTCGCCTGTCACTGGCACCACTGGTCCCTCACATCACACTACATGGTTGGATGCTATGGATGACTCTATGGCTACATATTTAGATACAAAATAAATATTATATGTCCAATAATACTCTTAATTTTATTGGATGGGTTTTATTTATTATTTCTGCCGTAGGCTTTATAATATCAAGTATTGGTAGTTTCTGGGCTATGTTTGGAAGTCTTTTTTTCTTTGTAGCTTGTTTTGTTTTTCTAATACCATTCTTTAGAAAAGAAAAAAATAAAGATTAAGGAATATTTTTGTCAATCCCCTTTGGGATTAATTTTTCTTTATCGTAAAATGGTAAATCAATTATTTCGCAGTCAGCTAAATTATCATTAACAGACTCGACTTTAATTTGAAATTCTTTCCACTCACCAGGATAGTCAAAACGTACATAACCTACATACTTTTCTAAGGTAGGAGACCAAGTTGATGCTGAAAGATATCCAATTTTTTGTTCATTTGATGATAAATAAACTTTTGCTCTTGGAATAATTTCTTTATCGGTAGTTATACCAAATAATCTCTTTCCAAATTTTGTTGATAAAAATTCTAAAGCTTTTTTTCCAATAAAATTTTCTTTCTCTAAATCAACTAGAGAGCCTAATCCAATTTCATAAGGATTCATTGAAGAGTCAAAATCTGTGTTGTTATCTAGAATGCCTGCTTCAATTCTTCTTATATCCATTGATTCTAGACCATCAAATGTCATACCCATCGGATATCCGATTTCACAAATAGTATCCCAAATTTTTTTACAATTAGTCTTGTTTCCTAGAGTATAAATTTCGAAGCCTAATTCAGAAGTCCATCCTGTTCTAGAGACATATACATTTTGATCAGCAATTTTTGAATAACCTGAATGATAGTATTTAAAATCATCGTTTATTTCTCCATTTGTTAGCTTTGAAATTATATCTTTAGAAATTGGACCTTGAATTTGTATCACTCGAGAATTAGGGTCAGTTATAGTAACTTCATAGTTTTTTTGATGAGCTTTTAACCAAGTTTCAAGGGGTCCATCAGGTTGGACGTACCAAAATTTATTTTGCTCTAATCTAAAAAGTACACCATCTATAAATATTCCGCCATTTTCATAACAGGCAATTGCATATTTACCCCTGCCTACTTTCATATCTTTAATTTTGCGACAAAATATTTTATCAAGAAATTCCTCTGACTGTGGTCCCTCTATTTGAATAGGTTTTTCAGGTACATCATACATGACAGCTTTTCTTCTCAAATTCCAGTAACTATCTTTGATTTTATTTCCAACAGATATTGGAAAATAGCGATCAGCGTATACACCATAAGAATTATCTTCTTTATGATAAAACTCAAAAAAAGGTCCTTTATCAAACCTGTTATCACTAATCGGTAAAGTTGAAGATTTATCTAAAAAAATTGAACTCATATAAAAGATAAAAAAATTAGGATTTAACTCTTGATTTAGTTGGATCATAAAATGGGAAAGGTACAACCTTAGCCTTTATTCTTTTTTGTTGACCATCTAACTTACCTATTTCAACTTCAGTATTAAGCTCGCTGTATTTGACATTTATTTTACAAAGAGCAATATTTTTATTTAGAACAGGGGATTTCATACCACTTGTTATAATGCCAACTTGTTCCCTTCCATTATTTGAAGGATGAACACAGTCACCATGCCCAGTAGTTTCATTACCCTCAAGCTCGAGTCCAACTAGTTTTCTTTGAGGGTTTGCCTTTCTTTCAAGTAAAGCTTCTTTACCAATAAAGTTATCTTCTTTTGATTTGAGAGGAACTGTAAAACCAATTCCTGCCTCAAACGGATCAGTTTGATCATCAAATTCATAATTTGCAAAAACTAAACCAGCTTCAATTCTAACTAAATCCAAAGCGTCCAATCCCATAGGCACAATTCCAAACTCTTCTCCAGCTTTCATTACAGCATCCCAAACTTCAGCAGCTTTACTCGGATGACAGAATATTTCATAACCTAGTTCACCTGTATATCCAGTTCTAGAAACCATTAAAGGAATTCCATCTAAAGTATTTAACCTAGCTATAGAAAACCTAAACCACTCTAAATCAGTCAATGATGTTTGATGAGGTGGGGTCCAGATTATCTTTTTTAATATTTCTCTACTCTTTGGCCCTTGGACAGAAACATTATGTAAATTATCAGTAGAAGATTTAATCCATACCTTTAAGTTATGTTCCTTTGCTTTTTCTCTTAACCATTCGCCACAATACTCATCACCACAAATCCACCTAAAATTATCATCCGTCATTTTGAATACTGTACCGTCATCAAGCATACCTCCATGCTCGTAGCACATCGCAGTGTAAACAACTTGGCCAACAGATAGTTTTCTGATGTTTCTGGTGCAAGTCATTTGCAAAAGTTCTTCAGCATCTGGGCCTCTTACTTCAAACTTTCTTAGTGCTGATAGATCCATAATGATAGCCCTCTCTCTGCAAGCTTCATATTCTTGGTGCGCCCCGTGATTGTTATAATTAGAAGCTAACCAGAAGCCTTTGTACTCAACAATATTTTCAGTAAGTTTTGAAACTCTTGGGTGAAAACCAGTTTCTTTAGTTAATTTAGGTTCAGAGTCTGCTTTCATTCTAAATGCCATTCCTTTACTAAAAGGTCTATTCGGTCTATAGACTCTAACAAAAATGTCAGTAGGATTCCATCCATTAGCTGCATCTACATCGTCTGGACAGGCAGAGGAGACACAGACTAAATTTTTCAGAGCTTTAAACATCACATAGTCTCCTGGTCTAGACCATGGTTCATCAAAAATTAAAGCATTATTTGCATCAATGGCTGTGTTGTAAAATAAATTTATAGCATTCCAACCTAGTCTTTTTCTCACAGTAAACTTATCTAATACATAATTGAAATTATCAGAGCAATTTGGATGACCAAAATAACCAATATCATCATAAAATTTTGAAGTACATGCAGTACCGAACGTATCATGTCTTCCGACAGTGTCTCTGTAGACTTCAACCATGGGCATTTGATTTTCATCGTAATATTTAGAATGGAGACCTGGCATTGGAAAAGCACTTCCCATTAGATATCTACTATTAGTTGTATCTATTGAGAGCTCTTGGCCTTTTTGAAGACTCTCTGAGTCGAAAGCCATAAAGTCAGAACATTGTCTTCCATAAACATCAATTATCTGAATAAAATCTCCTTCTTTGACCTCATAGGCCATTGCGGTATATCTTTTAACAAAAATCTCTTCAACAGGATCCATTAAAGGGTCTGGTAATAAAAATTCCCCCTCTTCACGTTTTTTATTTCTTTGAACAATTACTCGTAGTTCGGATGCAGGAATATTTTCATGTGTAATTTCACTTTCGCCTGGTGCAGAAATTATACAAACAATGGAGTCGTTTGTTTTAAACTCCTCAATTGAACCTGAAAGTGAATTTTGAGAAAATACTAAAATCGATTGATTAATAGACTCTAACTCATATCCAAGTTTTTTTAATTTAGTACGAGCTATTTGAGCTGACTCCTCCTCGCTCGAAAGGATTTTTTTTGTTAATTGACCATTGTGCTCGTTATTAAGACCTAAAGCTGATAGATTACACTCTCGCTTAGAATTAAAGCATACAATCTCGGCCTGTTGATGGCCTTCTAAATTAATTATTTTAAATTTATCATCTGGTTCTAATTTTAATGTGAGAGAACCTCCGCCAGTTACCAAATAATTTTCTAAGTCATCACCAAGAGCTGGTAATCCAGGTTCATAAGGTTGAGTGACTCTTGGGATGATCATTCTCTATGCTAATCCAAGAGCTTTTTTTCTTTCCTCTGCCCAATTTCTAACAATAACATCTACACATATAGCAATAAGAGAGACAAATATTCCAAGTGTTAAAGCAACACCTGCGCCATCTTTTGTTCTAGATAAAGCACCAAAAATTATTTGTCCTAGATCTTCAGTCCCTATAAGCGCTCCTAAAATTACCATCTGAAGAGAGAATACGACTGTTTGGTTGACGCCCAACATTACCGTTGGGAAAGCAATGGGTATTTCAATGTTTGTCCATCTCTGAAAAGCTGAAACTCCTGACATAGTTCCAGCCTCGTGAAGAGATAGTGGAACACTTTTTAAACCCCAAACTGTGTATCTTGTTGCTGGAACAGTAGCATAAACTATAGCTGCAATTAGCACTGAGGTGTCAGTTATATTAAATAAGAATATAACTGGAATTAGGTAAACGAAAGAAGGGAACGTTTCAAAAAAATCACAGAAAGACAAAAGTATTCTTCCGCCTCTTTCAGTTCTACCAAATATTGAACCTAAAATAATTCCATTAAGTGAAGCCATAATTACGGCAAATGAGCCCATATACATTGTAATTAAAGCTCTGTCCCAATATTCAGATAATGCAATAAACAATAACATACCGCCAACAATCAAAGCAGTTCTTGCATTACCTACAATATACGCTGCACCCATCGCAAGAGTAAATGTTGCAATAACTGGCATACCTAAGTAGGCATGTTTCATTGGTCCTAATACTTGCGTTAGCAAAAACTTATTAAAAGAATTTAATGAGTAAAAAAATGTCTCCCAAACCCAGTCAACTGCACCATCAATGTAATGAGCTATTGTTAAACCTTTTTCTATGGGAATAACATATAAGTAGTTTATTTTATCAAAGTAACCTCCAGATATAAAAGCAATGATTGAAAAAATGACGACAGAAATAGCAAAAATAATTAATAATTTATATCTTTGGAAGAATGTTAAATTTTCAAAATAGTCTTTTTGTTTATCTGCCCAAGCTTTTGTAAATCTATCGAGGATAACTGCTATAATAACAATACACAAACCTGCCTCTGCTGCTTTTCCAATTTTTAAACTGTTGAGCGCAATCTTTAAATTCAAACCTAAGCCTTTAGCTCCTACAAATGAAGCTATGACAACCATTGCTAGACATTGCATGATAACTGTATTTACGCCATTAAGAATATCTCTTCTAGCTGCTGGAATTAAAACTTTAAAAAGCAATTGCGGTTTTGTACACCCACTCATTAAGCCTGCTTCAACAACTTCAGGAGAAATTCTTTTCAGTCCGAGAATTGTATTTCTTATCATAGGTGGAGTTGCAATAATAATAGTAGCGATTGAACCGGCGTGATCTCCTAATCCAAATAAAGCAATAATTGGAACTAAATATGCAAACTGAGGCATAGTCTGCATAACATTTAAAACTGGTTGTAAGGCAGTCTCGACTTTTTTATCAAGGTATCCCCAAATTCCAAAAGAAAGACCAAGAACGAAACAAATTGGCGTAGTAATCAACACAAATGACAATGTTTGAATTGACGGAACGTAATTCCCAAATACTGAAATGTATAATGCACCGATACCCCCTAAAAGCCCAAGCCTGATACCATTTAGCTGGTATCCAAGAAGAAATGCACCCACAGTTGTTGCTGTCCAAGGCAATGCAGGCCAGCTTAACCAATCATTTTCTTTTAGCCATGAGTCGCTTACAAATACGTCTATTATTTTGTCTCCACCTAATAAGAGTTCTCTTACGACAGTGATTAAAAAGAGCAAGCCTTGTGAAACAGCTTTAGTAAATTCTCTAAAAGCAGCTTTTTCTTCGTACATTTCAAAGACTGGATCCCAAACCTTTAATGGGAACCACTCATATAAAGCATTAAAGATTACGTTATTAATTGCTAATGGGATTCCTTTAAGGACTGATGGGAGTCTCCATAAATAATTATTTTCACTTTGTGGGATAAGAAAATAAAGAATAAGAAAAATAAATATAAGAATGCCAAATTGAGCTGGCTTAGAATTTCTTATAGTTTCTAAGTAGTTCTTATCCACCAAATAAAACTTTTATTACTTTTGAAGGGTTGATTGATCCAACTTCTGAACTATCTTTAGGATCTATAACTTTTATTATTTCTTTACTATTAAGAATTTTTTCAGCAACACTCTCTATAATGTCGTCTTTAGATACTTTTAAATTGTCTGAAGCATTTGTGTCCTTAGGGTCCATTATAGACTCTATTTTTAATACTTTTTCTCTAGGAACATCTTCCGTAAATTTTTTAACATAATCAGTTGCGGGGTTTAAAACAATATTACCAGGGGTATCTAATTGTTCAATAATTCCATCTTTCATAATTGCAATACGATCAGCTAATCTAAGAGCCTCATCAAAATCGTGCGTAACAAACATAATTGTTTTGTTAAGAACCCCTTGAAGTCTTAAAAATTCATCCTGCATTTCTTTTCGAATTAAAGGATCTAATGCAGAGAATGGTTCATCTAAAAACCAAATGTCTGGCTCAACTGCCAGTGATCTAGCTATTCCTACTCTTTGTTGCTGTCCACCAGATAACTCTCTTGGAAAGTAATTTTCTCTTCCTTTGAGCCCAACCAATTCGACCATTTCTAAAGCCTTGTACATACTATTTTCTGTACTGACTCCTTTTACCTGCAAGGGGAAGGCAATATTTTCAATGACTGTTTTATGAGGAAGTAGGGCAAAATTTTGAAAAACCATTCCCATTTTCTCTCTTCTAAGCTCAACTAATTGTTTGTTGTTCATTAAACAAATATCTTCACCGTCAACTAATATTTTACCTGCGGTTGCGTCAGTCAATCTTGAAATACATCTCAATAAGGTGGATTTTCCTGAGCCAGATAGGCCCATGACAACTAACATCTCTCCTTTTTCAACATCAAAAGAGGCATTATTTACACCCACTATACATCCTGCTTCTTGAAATTGTTTAGCATCCACAGACCCATTAGAGTCTGCTAATAGCTTGTTCGCATTGGCGCCAAAGATCTTGTAGACAGAATCGCAACTAATAGTTGGTGACATAAGATTAACCTATCAAAAAAAATTAAAAGTAAAATCCTCCCATTTAAGGGAGGATTTTAAAAATATTATATTACTTCATGAAGAGATCGATTTGATCTCTGTTATTTGCAATATATGCAGTAGCTGCCTCTGCGTGAGTCATACCACCGTTATCAACATAGTTAGCCATTTCACCAATGTTACCTGATGTAAATTCCATTTTTGTGTAGAATTTATATGCAGATGTATGAGTGATTGGGAACTTAATGTGTGCTGCTTTTTTTAACCAACCAATTGGTGAACCACAACCAGTTGTCTCAACAGAACCGCCGTCTTCAATTCTACAACCTTGGTAGAAAGGTGGGAATTCAATAAATACAAATCCCTCAGCATCAGTAAAGTTTGGTGTCCAGTTAAAGATCACTGTTCCTCTACCTTCTTTTTTTGCAGCTGCTAGTTCTGCCCATAGTGCATCAGCACTACCAGCAAACTTAACCATCCACTGGTCATCTAAGCCAAGACCTTTTAGTCTGTTAGGCATCACATCAGTGTGCCACTCATAAGGACCTTCTAACCATCTACCTTTACCTTCAGAGTCAGGTGTAGCAAAGTTAGCTTGACACTCAGGAGATTTTAAAGCTTCCCAATTTGGAAGACCTGGACATAAATTTTCATCAATAACCCATTGTGGAACACCCATATCTTCAAGAGTTGGAGCTAAGTGTGAACCAGCATCGATTAAACCACCTTTATCCATAGCTTCATAAAATGGTTTAGCCATAGTTGACTGCCATGTTTCATGAGCAACGTGAAGCTCGCCTACTCTGACAGCTTCATATCTTGTTGCTGACTCAGCAGGGACTAATTCAACATCATAACCAAGCTCTTCAAAAGCTTGTGCCATAACGTTAGCCATAACGATTTGGCTTGACCAGTTTAAAACTGGAATTCTAATCGGGTCTGCCGCTTTTGCTACAGTTGTAAAACCAGCAAACAGGACTAGAGTGTAAAATAATGAAATAAATTTTTTCATTTACTCCTCCTATATCTATTATAATAGTAGATGTAATATAGGGCATAAGACAACAAGGTTGAAGCCTTAAAATCCATAATATGAAACAACTAGTCTTTAAAAAAAACCAAAAAATCAACAAAAAAATGATTTTTGTGAGTAAAGAAAATCTGTCGCATAATTACAGGCAAATCGATAAGTTTTCAGGTAATTCAAAGATTATAAGCGTAATAAAAGGTGATGGCTATGGGCACGGCCTTTTGGAATGTTGTAAAATATTAAAAACGAATAAATGTAAAGATTTTTATGTTGCTAGGTTAGATGATGCTATCAAACTGAGAGAAAATTTTAAAAACATAAATATTTACCTGTTATCAGGTGTGATTTCAAACAATGATTTAAAAGAAATAAAAAAATATAAAATAATTCCTATTATTAATAATATCGATCAATTATCCTTATTAAAAACTTCACAAAAACTTAAGTACGTTTTGCATATTGATACTGGAATGAATCGTCTTGGATTGCAGTCAAGCGAACTTGAAAAATATTCAAATTTAATCGATAAAAAGAATATTATTTTTTTAATGTCTCACCTATCTTCTGCAGATGATTTAAAAAAAAATGAGTCAAGTAAACAATTAAATAAACTTATTGACCTAAATAAAAATTTTAATTTACCTTTAAGCATAGCTAATTCATCTGGAATTTTTTTAGGAAAGCAATATCATTTAAATTATGTAAGACCTGGAAAAAGTCTATACGGAATTAATCCTTTCTATAAAAAAAGATTTAACTTAAGACAGGTTATGAGTATTTACTCACCTATACTACAAGTTCAAAATGTCAGAAAAGGAAATTCAATTGGCTACAGCCAAACTTATAAACTTAAAAGAGACTTAAAAGTTGCAACAATAGATTTTGGTTACTCTGATGGATTTCTTAGAAGCGGAAGTAATAAAGCATCTGTTTATATAGATAAATTTCAATGTAGAGTTTTAGGAAGAGTTTCAATGGACTTGATCACGATTGATGTGTCTAAAGTTCCCAATAAAAAATTGTATCTGGGCAAACCTGTCGAAATAATTGGAAGTAATCAACGATATGAGAGAATTGCATACGAAACTGGGACTAATGAACACGAGATTTTAATTTCTTTAGGCAGGAACTTAAGAAAAGTATATATATAAGTTATGTACGAAGCTCCAATTAAAGACTTAAATTTTGTAATTAAAAATTTAATTGATTTAGGCAAACTAAATAAAGTTAGTGATTATTCTGAATTTTCTGATGATTTAGTTGAAGCTGTTCTTGAAGAGGCAGGAAAAATAGCTTCTGAAGTGTTAGACCCTTGTAACCTTTCAGGAGACCATGAGGGCTCAAAAAGACTCGATACTGGTGAAGTCGTAACTCCTAAAGGCTACAAAGAGGCTTATGAGAGTTTAAGAGATGGTGGGTGGTTTGGCTTAGAGGCCAAAGAAAAATTTGGTGGTCAACAGATACCAGTTACTTTATCTGCCGCTGTTAATGAGATTTGGCATAGTTCTAATATGTCATTGGCGCTTTGCCACCTACTAACACAAGGCTTGATATATGCATTGCAAAAATCAGCATCAGAAGATCAAAAAGGCTTTTATATACCAAAATTAGCATCAGGTCATTGGACAGGTACAATGAATTTAACTGAACCACAATCCGGAACAGACCTTTCTACGATTAAAACTAAAGCCATAAAAGAAAATGGTCATTATAAAATTTATGGACAAAAAATTTATATTACCTATGGGGAACATGATTTATCTGAGAATATTATTCATTTGGTTTTAGCCAGAACACCTGAAGCGCCAGAGGGTAATAAAGGTATTTCTGTTTTTCTTGTTCCTAAATTTATTCCAAATGATGACGGCAGTATTGGCAAAAAAAATGATGTAACCTGTTTGTCTATTGAAAAAAAACTTGGTGTTAAAGGTTCCCCTACTGCGGTTTTACAGTTTGGTGAAAAGGATGGAGCAATTGGTTATTTAGTTGGAGAAGAAAATCAGGGTTTAAATATTATGTTTGAAATGATGAACCATGCGAGGTTCTCAGTTGGAGTACAAGGACTTGCTGTTTCTGAAAGAGCTTACCAACAATCTAAAATGTATGCCTTTGATAGAGTTCAAGGAGTTCCAATTGATGGTAAGAAAGGCGATCCTATTATTCATCACCCAGATGTGCTTCGATTGTCCTCGACTATGAAATCAGAAATCGAAGCTATGAGAGCTCTTGCAATTTATGGAGCTTTTGCTTTGGATATGACTAAGTCAGATGAGAGTGAATATTGGGAAACAAAATCATCTTTAATGATACCTATTATCAAAGGGTGGTTGACCGAAAGGTCACTTGAGATTACATCAAATGCTATTCAAATTCATGGTGGCATGGGTTTTATTGAAGAAACAGGAATCGCACAACATTATAGAGATGCTAGAATTCTCCCTATATACGAGGGCACCACTGCAATTCAAGCAAATGATTTAGTTTTTAGGAAGACGCTTCGAGACAATGGTAAAAGCATATTAGAATTAATTGATGAAATTAAAACTGATACAGAAGAAACTGCGAGTTCAGATCGATTAAAAGAGTTATGTAAAAAAATGGATAGTTCAATTGACTCTGCAAAAAAAGTTGTTGAGCACATTGTTTCTACATCTAACAATAAAAAAAGGCCTGCTGTATCGAGTGTAAATTATTTAATGATGTTAGGTTATATTTTTGGAGGTTGGATGATGATTAAAACTGCAAAAAAATCACTTGAATTAAAAGATAAAGGTGAAATTGATAATGAATTTCTGGACGCAAAAATAGCTACATCAAGCATTTATGTATCAAGTATTTTGCCAAAAATTGATAGTTTAGCTTCCATAATTTTACATGGTGATGAGGATGTTTTAGCTATGAAGCATCAATGGTTGTAATTTGGAAAAATTTAAAAATAAATTAAGTAATTTTTTTAGTTGGCTATCAAAGGCAGAATTAGTTGAGTTAGACTCAGTGGATACTAGCGAAGATCCAATCAGACCAGATATTGACAATGAATTTCGCACCTCATATGGCCGCAAGATTTATGGATTAAAATCTAATGAAGATGTTGAAGGGTTTATTTGTCTTGCATTCTGTAACGATGTACCACAAACAATGAAAGAATTAGACTTAATGAGCAAAAATGCTTTTCATGAAAAAAACGCAAACATTGCTGTAGCCTATACTGTTTGGTCAAGAAAAAGAGGAGCAGGTAAACAAACTATTTTTACAACAAAAAAGCTTGTTAAAGATGAAATGAAAAATATAGATCGCTTTATCACACTTTCTCCTTTGACACCTATTGCAACACATTTTCATATAAAGCATGGTGCTAAATTAGTAAATATCAATGCAACTTCGCAAAACTTTGAATACGACTTTAATTAGGTCCCAGAGTAAATAGGTCCACCCCCACCCTCAGGAGTTACCCACTCAATATTTTGAGAAGGTTCTTTAATATCGCATGTCTTACAATGAATACAATTTTGAGAATTAATTTTTAAAATTTTTTTCTGGAGGTCATTATCAAATTCAACTTCATACACGCCTGCGGGGCAATACCTTTGGGCAGGTTCGTCGTATTTTTCAATAGTAAAATTAGTTGAAAGATCTTTATCATTAAGTAACAAATGGTTAGGTTGATCATCTGCGTGATTAGTTCCTGATAGATAAACTGAACTGGGTTTATCAAAAGTAATAACACCATCATATTTAGGATAGGTAATTTTTTTTGCTTTTTTAGCTGGGATCAAAGATTCATGATCAGCGTGCTTATGTTGAAGAGTAAAAGGAAGTTTACCTCCAAATATTTTTTGATCTAATCCAGTAAAAATCATTGCAGGTATCAGGCCCCATTGAAAACTGGGCTTTACATTTCTTGCTTTGTATAATTCCACATATACCCATGAGTTTTTGAATTTTGACTCATACTCTGACAGTTCTTTATTACTATTTATGTGATCATTGATGACTTCTGCAGCAATTATTCCACTTTTCATTGCGGTATGTGATCCTTTAATTTTTGGCATATTTAGAGTGCCTGCATCACATCCTATCAATAACGCCCCAGGCATATGCATTTGTGGAAGACTCTGCAATCCTCCCTCTATTAGAGCTCTTGCTCCATAAGAAATTCTTTTACCACCATCTAATAATTTTTTGATATCAGGGTGAGTTTTAAACTGTTGAAATTCGTCATAAGGAGAAAGGTATGGATTCTTATAATCCAAACCAATTACGTAACCTAAGTATATTTGATTATTTTCAGCGTGATAACAAAAACTACCTCCATATGTATCACTTTCAAGAGGCCATCCCACACTATGTGAAACTTTACCAAGTTGGTGATTTTCAGAGTTGATCTCCCAAATTTCTTTAAAGCCTATACCGTATTGTTGAGGAGATTTGTTTTTGGAGTCTAAATTAAATTTTTTAAGAACCTCTTTTCCCAGGTGACCTCTACAACCCTCTGATAAAACTGTAACTTTACCTTTAATATTAATCCCAGGTTCATAATTATCTTTAGGTTTAAAATTTTTGTCTAAACCCATATCACCTGTTTGAACACCAATAATCTTTTGATCGTTATCATAAAGTAATTTACTAGCTGCAAATCCTGGAAAGATCTCTACTCCTAAGTTTTCGGCAAATTCACCTAACCATTTGCAAAGATTAGATAAGCTAATAATGTAGTTTCCATGATTTTTTAAAACATTTGGTAAAAAAAAGTTTGGGACCTTCATACTTTTAGTTTTTGTATAAAATAAAAAATCTTCTGATGTTACTGATGTATTGATTGGACTATTAAGTTCTTTCCAATTTGGAATGAGTTCATCTAAAGCCTTAGTTTCAAAAACATTACCACTTAAAATATGAGCACCGACTTCAGATGCTTTTTCTAGTACACAAATAGACAAATTCGTATCGAGTTGTTTTAGTTTAATTGCTGTTGATAAACCAGCTGGACCAGCTCCAACTATTACTACATCGTAATTTAATTCTTCTCTCTGCACTCCGCTCATAATGTTGATTATATATTAAATATTACGATTCTATCTGATTAAGTAGATCTAACTCTTTAATAATTTCAGGTATTGCTTGAAATAAATCAGAAGAAAGTCCGTAGTCAGCTATATTAAATATCGGTGCCTCTAAATCCTTATTAATAGCGACTATGACTTTACTTTCTTTCATACCCGCTAAATGCTGTATTGCACCAGATATACCTACGGCAATATAAAGTTCAGGAGCAACCATTTTACCAGTTTGTCCGACTTGGTATTCATTGCCAATGTATCCTGAGTCAACAGCAGCTCTCGATGCTCCAACAGCTGCATTAAGTTTATCAGCTAAATCATATAAAAGTTTGAAATTATCAGAATTTTCTAGACCTCTACCTCCAGATACAACTACCCGAGCATTACCCAATTCAGGTCTGTCACTCTTTGATACTTCTCTACTTACAAATGTTGTTTTAACCTCTGAGTCAATGAAAGTAATATTTTCTAAAGTAGCATCACCCCCTGTTTCTTCACATTTTTCAAAAGAAGTGGGTCTGACAGTCATTAAATTAATTTTTTGATCAGTCTGAACATAAGAAATAGCGTTTCCCGCATAAATAGGTCTGATAAAAGTATCTTGGGACTCTATACTTATGATATCGCTTATTTGTGTGACATCTAACTGAGCAGATACTCTAGGTAGCAGATTTTTTCCAAATGTACTAGAAGGTGCTAAAATGTGTGAATAGTTTTCAGCTAAATTAGAAATTATAGGAGATGATAATTCTGGTATTTGATTTTCTAATTTCTCATGATCACAAATAATTACTTTTTTAACTAACTGTATTGATTTTGAACTTTTAGCAAGATCTTCAATTTTATTACCTAAAATTAAAAGATGAATATCTTCGCTTAATTTTTCGGCAGCACTAATAGTATTAAGAGTTGATGATTTTAAATTTTTGTTATCATGTTCCGCTACTACAAGTACAGACATTTAAATTACTTTTGCCTCGTATTTTAGTTTTTGAACCAATTCTTTAACATCATTGACCATAATCCCTGCTTTTCTTTTTGGAGGCTCAATTACTTTTAAAGTTTTAATTTTTGATGATGTATCAATTCCAAGAGTGTCAATATCAATTGTCTCAAGAGGTTTTTTTTTAGCCTTCATTATATTTGGAAGAGAGGCAAACCTTGGTGTGTTTAATCTTAAATCACATGTTAAAACAGCTGGAAGTGAGGTTTCTAGGTTTTCAATACCTTCATCTATCTCCCTTGATATAAAAACTTTATTATTTTCAATTTTTAAATTTGAAATAAAACATCCTTGTGGCCAATTTAATAATGCAGATAAAATCTGACCTGTTTGATTTGAATCATCATCTATAGCTTGTTTACCCATTAAAACGAGATCTGGTTTTTCTTTATCAATTATTATTTTTAGTGTTTTAGCAACTGCTAATGGCTCTAATGTGTTTTGACTTTTGACCAATATAGACCTATCAATTCCCATAGCCATGGATGTTCTTAAAACATCTTGAGATTTATCATCTCCAATAGATACAGATATTATCTCATCCGCAAGACCCTGTTCCTTAAGCTTTACTGCCTCTTCAATGGCATTTTCATCTGGTGGATTAACAGACATTTTAACATTTTGTGTTTCTACTCCACTATTGTCGCTTTTTACTCTAATCTGCACTTTGTAATCAACAACCCTTTTGACAGCAACTAAAACTTTCATTTGAATTTCAATAAAATAAACTAAGTTAAACAACTTACAAGATCCAAAAACTATGACAAATATTAAGAAGAGGAAGATCTATAAAAATATTTATGAATTATTTATTAAATATACTAATAAACTTGATTTTAAAGAGATAAGAGAAAACTACATTTATAATGGAAATAGTGTCTCAGCTATTTGTTTTAACAAACAAGATCAAGTTTTTTATTTCATAAGACAGATGAGACCAAATTATTTTTTTAATAAATTTTCACCCTACCCTCTAGAAATAGTAGCAGGTGGGATTAAAAATAAAGAATCAAGTAGACAAGCTATTATTAGAGAAATCAAAGAGGAACTTGGAGTCAAACCTATTTCGGTAAAAAAGTTGGAGTCACTCATTATTGCTCCAGATATTTTAGAAGAAATTACTGATATATATCTTGCATACGTACCTAGAATTACAAACTTTAAAATTATAAATCCTAATGAGGGAGAATATATAAAGATAATCCCGATGAAAAAAAAACAAATTTTAGAAATTTTAAAAACAAATAAAACACAAAATATTGTTACAAAATACGCTTTTTTAAAAATAAAAGAGCTTAAGATTTAATCTTAATCATCTCTTTATCATAGATAGGATAAAGATGCACATTGCAGGGAACTTTTTTAGTAGCTATCTCTAATTCGTAATTACCATTTTCTACAAAGTTTTGATCTATAACATCTTTACTTCTTATGTACCCATAACCAATAGATTTACCTATGGTGTATCCGTAACCCCCACTTGATAACCAACCTACTTGTTTACCATCTCTAAATATAGTTTCTCTTCCTAAAAGTATTTGATTTGGATCATCACACGTAAAACCTGCAAAAATCTTTTTCAAACCTTTTGATTTTTGATTTAAAAGTGCTTTTTTTCCAATGAAATCTTTGTCAGAGTTAATTTTAGTTGCCCATCCTAATCCAGCCTCAAGAGGGGTATGGTCCGGCCCGATATCTGAACCCCAAGCTCTGTAGCCCTTTTCTAAACGACAACTCTCTATACATCGATATCCAGCATTAACTAGTCCAAATTGATTTCCATATTCCATTACCTTTGAATAAATTTCTGAGGAAAAATCTATTGGGAAATGGAGCTCCCAACCTAACTCACCCATGTAGGTTATTCTAATTGCATAAACATCTTTTGATGCAATTTTGATTTTTTTACATGTAGCAAATGGAAAATTATCATTTGATAAATCTGTATTTGTTAGCCCTTGAAGGATCTTTCTAGAATTTGGTCCCATTAATGAAAAAACTGAATTATCAAATGTTATATTTTTAACCTCTACTTCTAAATTATTTGGAATATTTGAAATTATCCAATCATAGTCATGGGTCATAAAACCTGTTCCAGTTATAATATAAAAGGTATTTTTATCTATAACTGTTATTGTTAAATCACATTCAATTCCACCATCGTCATTCAACATTTGGGTATAGATTGTCGAACCGATTGGTCTATCAATTTTATTTGCACATAAATACTCTAAAGCTTGTAGTGAGTCTTTACCTGATACAATAAACTTAGCGAAAGATGTTTGATCAATCAGAACAGCACTCTCTCTTGCGGCCTTTACTTCATTTCCAACAAATTCAAACCAATTTTGTCTATCAAAAGAATAAATATCCCTAGGCTCACTTCCTTTTGGTGCAAACCAATTAGGTCTCTCCCAACCCATTTTTTCACCAAAGCATGCATTTGAGTTTTTAAGTTTTTCATAAATTGGAGATTTTTTAAATTCTCTCACTGAGGAGTTTTCCTCAAAAGGCCATGCCATAGTGTAATGTTTAGCATAAGCCTCATAAGTTCTTTTTCTTACCCACTCCAAATCTTGATGGGGTTTTCCAAATCTTCTTATATCAACTGGCCATAAATCGTAAGGTGGTCTTCCATTAGCTACCCATTCTGCAAGTGCCATACCCGCTCCACCTCCAGCAGCTATCCCATATGCGTTGAAACCTGCGCCAACATAAAAGTTTTTTAATTCAGGACTCTCTCCTAAAATAAAGTTTCCATCTGGAGTAAAACTCTCAGGTCCATTTATTAATTCTTTGACCCCAGCAGTTTCAAGACAAGGAACTCTTCCAAGAGCATTATTCATTATTTGTTCAAAATGATCGTAATTTGAGTCTAAAAGTGAAAAATGAAAATCCTCTGGGACTGATTTTTCAGCCCATGATAAAGGGTTTGGTTCATACCCTCCCATTGCAAGGCCTCCAACTTCCTCTTTAAAATAAATTAACCTGTCAGGATCTCTTAAAGTAGGAAGGTCTGATTTAACACCCTCTATTTTTTCAGTAACCAAATATTGATGTTGAAAAGATACTAAAGGGACATTAACTCCAGCATCTTGTGCAAACTGTCTGGTCCACTGACCACAACAACAAACAATTTTTTCACACTTTACTTTACCTTTAGATGTTTCAATACCTTCAATTACGCCATTATTTATAATTACCTTTGATACTCTAGTTTCCTCAAATATTTTTGCTCCTTTGTTTCTAGCTCCTTTAGCCAATGCTTGTGAAATATCTGTCGGATTTGCTTGTCCATCTGTAGGAAGGAAGGCTGCTCCATAAACATCATCTATATTCATGATTGGCCATAAATCTTGAGCCTCTTTTGGAGTAAGTAGTTCCATCTCCAAACCAAATGAATGAGCTGTAGTAGTTTGTCTTAAAACCTCCTGCCATCTCTCTTTATTACAAGCTAGTCTCAATCCACCATTCATCTTCCATCCTGTTCCTAATCCTGTTTCTTTTTCAAGCTTGTCATAAAGATCAACAGAATATCCTAATAATTGAGTAATATTTGCATTTGTTCTTAATTGGCCAACTAGTCCAGCAGCATGCCATGTACTACCAGATGTTAATTTACCACTTTCAATAAGTACAACTTCATGTCCTAAATCAGCTAAGTGATATGCAGTAGAGCAACCCACTATACCACCCCCAATTACTACAATTTTTGAACTATCTATCATTATAGTTTATCAAATGACTCCTCAAATTTTTTGAGATTATCTGAAGTATACTCAGCATAATTAAAATCTATCTTAGAAGTGATCTCAGAGACCATACTCCACATTGTCTCTCTTAATAAACTAGCAGTTTTCATTGCGTTATATTTAATTATTAAATCTTTTGATGGTTTTTCTTTAAAATACATTTCTAAAACTTCATTTTCTAGATTTTCATCTAAATCATTATTAGAAGATAAACCTCCTATATCAAACAAAGGATCATTAAAACCACCATATTCCCAATCTACTACCCATATTTTAGAACCATCATCAAGAAAATTTGCAGCCAATAAATCATTATGACCAAAGACAATTTCTCTTGGAGAGGAGAGTTTTTCTAACTTTTCTGCTTTTTTTAACAAACTTGGAATTAATGAAATGTGAGAGCTATTATTATTTAATAAGTAATTTGAGTAGTACTTTATGACATAAAAAACCCAGAAAATTTGAGGCTGACCTGATAACTTGTTAGGTATTTCATCATGAATTTTTCTTATGATCGGAACAATTTTATTTAAATTTTCTCTTACAGTTTTTGGTTCAAGAGTTTTACTTTCAATGAATTCTAAGACCAATACTCCAGGTTCATTATAAATTAATTTTGGAGACACCCCTATTTGATAGGCTGCTTCACTAACAATAATTTCGTTTGATCGATAAACTAAATGTTCTGGTATATCTGACCCTAATCTTACAACTGATTTAGAACCAGAGTCTGATACTAGGAAATTAAGATTTGTAATTCCTCCCTCTAAAGGTTCAATATTTTCAAGATTTTTCCATATTGGAAGACTCTTGATTTTATTTTCAAATTCCATTTGATTAAAACATACTGATCTTTGAATTATTTTCTACGGATAAAATCCAAAAACATTATGAAATTTTTTATAGAATTTTTTAAAAGCTATAATAATCTAGATATTTATTTAGGAGGTAGTATGGATCTAATACAAAGACTCAATGAAGGACCTATTTTGTGTGCAGAAGGTTATCTTTTTGCAATGGAGAGAAGAGGATATTTACAGGCAGGAACTTACGTTCCTGAGGTTGTTCTTGATAATCCTGAAGTAGTAACTCAACTTCATAGAGAATTTATTAGAGCTGGTAGTGATGTTGTTCAAGCATTTACTTATTACGGTCACAGAGAAAAGTTGCGTTTGATTGGAAAGGAAGAATTATTAGAACCTCTTCAAAAAAATGCATTAGAAATTGCAAAAAATGCTGCAGCTGAGTTTCCCCAGTTAGATTTAATGATAGCTGGTAATGTAGCTAATACTAATATTTATGACCCTGATGACAAACAATCTCACATTGATTGTCAAAAAATGTTTGAAGAACAAATAGCTTGGGCAAAAGAAGCTAATGTTGATTTTGTTATTGCTGAAACAATTAATTGGACTGAAGAAGCTAAATTAGCATTAAAGGAAATTAAAAATGCAGGTTTAATAGCTGTCGTAAATCTTGCTATACCTAAAGGTGACAAAACAAGAGAAGGTCATAGTGCTGGAGAGGCCTGTAAAATTTTGGAAGACCATGGTGCTGATGTAGTTGGCCTTAATTGTTATCGTGGTCCTGAAATGACAATGAAACTGCTGCCAAGCATTAGAGAAAAAGTCTCATGCCATGTGGCTGCATTACCTGTTCCATATAGAACAACTGAAGAATTCCCAACACACATGTATATAGAGGATCCAAATTGTAATTGTTTAGATGGTAATGTTTCTCATATTGCTCTTGATGGATTAACATGTAACAGGTTTGAAATGGCTGAATTCACCAAACAATGTATGGACATCAATGTAAATTTTATTGGTATTTGTTGCGGTGCCGACCCTCATCATGTAAGAGAAATGGCAGTTGCTATGGGTAGAAAACCAATTTCTTATAAATATTACCCTGATATGAGCAAACATTTTTCTCATGGCACAGAAAGCAGTCTTAAGGACATTAACAAAACTAACGAATGGCTTAAATAGTTAATAAGACTTATAAAAAATAAATTTTAGATGAGTATATGGGGAAAACTTTTAGCTGGGGCTTTTGGTTTAGCTCTTGGGGGGCCAATCGGAGCTATGTTAGGTGTAATAGCGGGTCACAGTGTTGATCGTATTCGAAACCAAAAATCTGACTCTAATATAGCCTCTAATTCACCTCAAGAAATTATAACGATAGGTATAATTATTTTAGCAGCTAAACTGGCTAAAGCAGATGGTCAAGTTACAACTGATGAAATAAGCGCCTTTAAAGAAAAATTTAAAATACCTCCTGATTTTCAAAGCGATGTTAGCAAAATATTTAATGAAGCTAAAAAAAGCTCTGATGACTATCATCAATATGCTCAACAAATAGGAATGCTATTTCGTGGACAGCCTCAAGTTTTGGAGCAAATTTTAAATTTACTTTTTTATATAGCAGAGGCTGATGGTGAAATCAGCGACTCAGAGATAGTATTTATTCAAAATTGTTCTGATTATTTTGGACTAAATAAAGCTCAATATGAAAGTATAAAAACTATGTGGCTGGATAAACAAATTAATCCATACAAAATTTTAGGAGTTGAGAAAAGTTTTTCTGATGGTGAAATTAGAAAGAGATGGATACAGCTAAGCAAAGAGTTACACCCTGACCAATTAAGGGCACAGGGTGTTCCTCAAGAATTAATCATTAAATCTGAAGACAGACTATCCGAGATAAATCAAGCCTACGATAAAATAAAAAGTATTCGCAAAATCAATTAAACTTTTTTTAACTGATCTGCTTTGGATTTGCCTTTGTCTTCAACAACTTCAAATTCGACTTTGTCGCCTTCATCGAGGCGGTCTAAACCTGCTTGTTGAACAGCTGTGATGTGGACAAAGATATCTTTATCTTCTCCATCAGGGGCAATAAACCCATATCCTTTTTTTGGGTTAAACCATTTCACTGTTCCTGTAGCCATTTATAGTCCTTTCTTAATCTTAAGTAGTAAATATTTAGCGTATATCCAAACATAGTTAAAAATTTTATGAGATTTTTTTAATTAGTATTCAAATAGTAAGCCTAAATATTGGTAAACTTTTTATAGCAATTTTTCTAAATTTAAAGTTAAAAATGGTAAACTGGGCCGCTACCTTTACCAATTTTATACAAACTTCCTTTAATTATGGCTCTTTTTATATAATTTCTTGATTTTTTGACAGAATTTAAAATATCTTCACCTAAAGCTAAATTCGAAGCAATTGCTGACGATAAAGTACACCCAGTTCCATGTGTGTTTTTACTTTTAATGATACTAGACTCAAAAAAGTGAATTTTTTTATTTTTTTTTATAAATAGACAGTCGAATATTTTTCCATTTTTAATTAAACCTTTAATCAGTATATCCTTAGCGCCAATTTTTTCTAAAATTTGAATTGCATTAATCATATCATCTTTACTATTAATCTTGGTATTTGTAAGAATTTCTGCCTCCTTCAAATTAGGAGTAATTATCATAGATTTTGTTATAAGGTTTTTAGTTAAACTTGATATAGCTCTTTTCTTTAAGAGTAAATAACCAGATGTTGAAACCATAACAGGGTCTAAAACAACTTTAGATATTTTATAGTTGTCAATAAATTTTGAAATTTCTTGAATAATTTTTTTATCACTTAACATACCAATCTTTATTGAGTCTGGTTTAATATCACTACACGTCGTGTTAAGTTGTTCTCTTATGAACTTTGGGGTTGTATTAAAAATACTTTTTACCTCTTGAGTATTTTGTGCAGTTAAAGCAGTAATTACAGACATCGCATAACATTTAAAGTATGTTATAGTTTTAATATCAGCTTGGATACCTGCCCCTCCTGATGAGTCAGAACCTGCAATTGTTAATACAGTTTTATATCTTTTCATAACTTGAAATAATTTTACTTACATCCATACAATTCTTTTTAATATTACCTTTTAATAAAGAGGATATCATAGCAACTCCATGGATTTTTAGTTTAAGTATACTATTTACATCACTAATATTGATACCTCCTATTGCTATTAAAGGAATTTTTGTAGTTTTAGCACAAATTTTAAGCCCGCTTAAACCAAAATAATTTTTCATTTCTTTTTTTGTATTAGACGAGAAGGCTGAAACACCTATGTAGTCAACTCCCTTTAACTTTTTTACCTTTATGAATTCATTTTTATTACTTGCTGAAACTCCTATTATAGATTTTCTTCCCAATATTTTTCTAGCTTGATTATAGGGTAAATCATCCATACCAACATGTGCACCATGAGCATTTATAGATTTTGCTATATCCACACGATCATTGACAATAAGAGTTTTTTTAAATTTAACACAATCTTTTTTTAAATCTTTTCCTAAGTTGTATAAATCAATTGTTTTTAAATTCTTAAACCTTAATTGAATACAATCTACCTTACTCTCAAATATTATTTTCAAATAATTATCCAACTTACTTAATGGTGTAAGTTTATCGTCAGTAACAAAACAAAATTTAAACACTAGTAATTTTTAAATTATCTAAAATTTCTTTTTCTGTAATATTATTTAATTTGTTCAAGAAATTTACTTGAAAATCTCCTGGCCCCTCTGATTTTGATGCTGCGAGTTCTCCAGCGATTGAGAAAATAGCCGCTGAGCTTATAGCAGATTTGTATAAACTTTCACCTACAGCAGCAAATGCTCCTACTATGCACGACAAAGAGCAACCAATAGCTGTAACCTTCGTCATTACACTTGATCCATTTGAAATTTTAGTGACATTATCTTCATAAATAATGAAGTCATCTCTACCGCTTATAAATACAACACAATTATTCTCGTTGGATAAAATTTTTCCAGACTCAATAGCTGCGTGACTTTCAATTGATGAGTCAACTCCCTTTGAAGATATTTTATTTTGATCTACTAGTGATAGAATTTCAGATGCGTTTCCTCTAATGATTAATTTTTTAGATCTTTTAATAATTTCAAGAGAAGTTTGAGTTCTTAACTTACTCGCACCTGAACCCACAGGGTCTAATATGATTGGTTTTTCTTGTTCAACATAATATTTAGAAGCCTCTAAAAAGCTAGGCCTCCAATTATCGTCTAACGTTCCAATATTATTAACAAGACAAGACGATATAGCAGCTATTTCTTTGAGTTCATTTGTTGCATGAGACATCAAAGGAGATGCTCCGATAGAGAGAAGAATATTAGCGTTTATGTTCATTGCCACGTAATTTGTAATACAATGTACAAGCGCTCCTTTATCTCTTAAATTTTTTAAATCATTATAAATATGTTCCATTATGTACCTTTCCTTTTCATCAAAAGTGTCAATATTGTCGAAAATAGGATTGGCACTAAAAATGATGAGAATAATTTATAGTTATTAATAAATGTGAAATTAATATTTAGAAAATCGCTCATTATATTTTTGCTGAATGAGGGATCAGGAAATATTAATACTCCCAGTAGTAAGCTCAAAAAAGAGATTATATATATTTGTTTTGTAGAGATATTAAAACCAAATAATCCCAACAGAAAAGGTAAAACTAAGCAACAACAAATTAAATCAGCAATTAAGAAGACGTACAAAACATTGTAACCTTGCGAGGATAGTATGAAAACTGCCACCAAGAAAACAATAATAAAGTATAAGTTTGAAGAGGATTTTAAGGAGTAACTTGTGCTTAGGGAGACAATCTGAGAATTTATAGCATTTATTAATGTATCAATACTGCTCAATACAAGGGAAGTGGCTAATATTACAAAAATGTATTTTATAAATGAAGTCTCGAGTAAACCGAAAAGTTTCACAAATGTTAAATCAGGGTCATCCATTGCGTAAAGTGAGATTGAAACTAGTCCAGAGTATCCAATGAAATAAACAATTATAAATATAATTAAAGCAGATATAAATAAGCCAATACTAAGTGTTTTATTATCTTTAGCAGCATAAATTCTTTGCCAATTACCATGGTGAAAAAGATTGGTAAATGTAACTGCTACTAAAAAAGTCAAACCTGTTATCCATAGGAATTGATTATTAAAATCAAATAAATGTGCATTTTCGATCATAAATGAAGAGTTATCTGAAAAGTCTTGGAATGGAATTTTAAAAACTAAAAACAAACAAATTCCTATAATGAATATGAATTGAATTAAATCAGTAAATATTGTTGCCGACAATCCTCCAATTAGAACGTACGATAAAGCAATTAATATAATTATCATTGAAGAAATCCAATAAGGTGTATCATTTAAAAAATTAAAGAACTTTGAGATAGCTGTAATTTCAGCTATTAAGAAAACTGTCATATAAACTAACGAAACTATTATAACAAAGTGGGATAAGTTTTTACCAAACCGATTTTCGATACAATCGTGAAAGCCTGTTGAGTTTGGAAAAACCTTTCTTACATATTTTCCTATAAAGATGAATAAAACTAAAGGCATCGCAGCTCCAAGAGCATAACCAATCACATTACCCATTCCACCCCAAGTAGCTGCTGCGGCAGGCGAAAATATTATCCAAAAACCCAATGCAGAAGATACAAAAGAAGATATTGAAAAAAATAAGGTATATTTATTTTTAATAACGAATTTATCATCTGATAATTCATTTTTTTTCAAAAAAAAGAATGACGCAGTAAAAATTAATCCAAATAAAATTAAAAAAAGAATTTCCATCTAGTTTGCTCTTGTTTTAAAAGTATTTAAGGGAAACTTCCTACGCCAGAATTACCTGGATCAGGTTCGAGGGTTAAGTATTACCTTTCTCAGCCTTTCAGCACCCCTTAAAGGTCCATATTATCAAACTGACTAAAATAAATCAATTATCTTTACTAAAAACAAATTTAATATTAAAAACATCACATGAAAATAATTGAAAATTTCTCTGACTCTAAAAGAATATCTAGTAATTCAGAAGACTTCATAAAATTATATAAACCTAGTACGGGTGAGGAATATGCGCATGTTCCAAAAACAACAAGAGATGAGTTTGAAAAAATTATCAATAAAATGAAATTAGCACAACCTTTATGGGCTAATACACCCATTACGAAAAGAAGTGAAATTTTATTTAAATTTAAAAATTTAATTGAAAAAAATTTTGACTTAATAGCAAAAATAATATCTGAAGAACATGGCAAGGTTTTTTCTGATGCTAAAGGATCTTTGCAGAGAGGTCTTGAAGTAGTTGACTTTGCATGCGGCATTCCTCATTTATTGAAAGGAAATCACTCAATTAACGTTGGAACAAATGTAGATTTATTTGATATTAAGCAGCCTTTGGGAATTTGTGCTGGTATTACACCATTTAATTTCCCAGCTATGGTTCCAATGTGGATGTTTCCATTATCTATAGCATGTGGAAATGCCTTTATGCTAAAACCTTCTGAGAAAGTACCTCAATGCTCTTTAAAACTTGCAGAGTTAATGAGTGAAGCTGGTCTACCTGATAACGTCCTCACTGTCGTAAATGGCGATAAAAATATTGTAGATCTAATACTTCAGTGTGAAGATATTTCTTCAGTAAGTTTTGTTGGCTCAACACCTATTGCTAAGTACATTTACACCGAATGTTCAAAAACAAATAAAAGAGTTCAAGCTCTTGGTGGTGCTAAAAACCATATGCTTATAATGGAAGATGCGAATTTAGAGGATGCAGTAAATGGACTAATTGGAGCAGCTTTTGGATCTGCTGGTGAACGTTGTATGGCAACATCAGTTGCTATGCCTGTTGGAAATATTCAAAAACCATTTATGGATTTGCTAAAGGAGAAGGCAAGTAAAATCAAAGTTGGGGAGTCTTTAGACCCACAAAGCGAAATGGGACCTCTCATTACAAAGGAACACAAAAAAAAAGTTCTATCATATATTGAAAAAGGTGTTCAAGAGGGTGCTAAATTAGAGTTAGATGGAAGAGAAATTAGTCTTCAAGGTTATGAAAATGGTAATTTTGTTGGTCCTACTATATTTAATAATGTTACTGATGGTATGACTATATACAAAGAAGAGATTTTCGGCCCTGTTTTATCTGTTCTTAATATGAATAATTTTGAAGAGGCTATAAAACTTATTAATAAACATCAGTTTGGCAATGGCACTTCTATTTATACATCAAGTGGTTCATTAGCGAGAAATTTTATGAAAAATGTCCAAATAGGAATGGTTGGGATAAACATTCCTATTCCGGTTCCAATGTCTTTTTATACTTTTGGTGGCTGGAAAGGCTCAATATTTGGTGGTCATGGAATGCATGGAGAAGAAGGGATTAATTTTTATACCAAACGTAAGACAATAACATCGAGATGGCCAGATGATGTCGCAGGGGCTTCACTCAACATGCCAACTATGAAATAATGAATTATGGACAAATTTAAAGACAGACAAAAAGCCTTTGAAGCAGAGCAAAGCCAAAAAGAGCAAACAGAATTTGAAAAAAGAAATTCAAGAAACAAAATCTTTGCTCAATACATTTTAGATGATATTGGACAATCCGATAATTCAGAATTACTCAGAGAAATAATATTATCTGATCTTGAGGAACCAGGAGATGAGGATATAATACGTAAAGCCTTAAATGTATTAGCTCAAAATAATGGTAGTCTGACTAGAGAAGATCTAGTAAAAAAACTCTCAGAAATATAATCTACCAAGACCCATTATTTTGCATACTAGCCCAAGGCTCTTTTATTTCAAGGCTCTCACCTTTTTGAAGTAACTCTATTGATATGCCGTCTGGTGATTTTATGAATGCCATATATCCATCTCTAGGAGGCCTGTTTATCACAACATCCTTTTTAATCAGATTTTCACAAACTTGATAAATATTATCTACTCTAAAAGCTAGATGACCAAAATTTCTGCCACCTTTGTATTCTTCTTTGTCCCAATTGTAAGTTAACTCTAAGAGAGGTTTCTTTTTACTATCAGCAGTGTATTTATCATCAGGAGCACAAAGAAAAATTAGAGTAAATCGACCCTTTTCACTCTCTTTCCTCGAGTATTCAATTAGTCCTAATTTATTACAATAAAAGTCAAGTGATTGCTCAATATCACTTACTCGAACCATTGTGTGTAAATATTCCATCAAGATTAAATATCAAAAAATTTTAAATCTGTCTAAAAATTTCTAAAATTGCTTGTTGCTTCCAAGGACTATTTTTTTTCGAAGGACAGTTTCACGATAAAAAATATATCCAACTGAAAGTAAAATTAATGGACCTCCTAGTAGGACCTCCTTCGAGAGAAACTCACCAAAAAAAATATAACCTATGACAAATGCCCAAACAACAGAAGTGAAGTCTAAAGGAGCAAGAACAGAGGCATCTGCTAATTGAAAAGATTTTGTAAGACAAAATTGAGCAGCAAATCCTAAAAAACCCGAAACTATTAAAAAAACTAAGTCTAAATTATTTGGCCATATCCAATCATCATTATAGAAAAACAAACTTGAAACTGTTCCAAATAGAGTAAAGGCCCATACAGTTAAAACATTATTATTGGTTATTAATATTTTTTTTAAAATTATCACTGCCATTGACAAAAATATACTAGCTAAAAGTGGCAAAACAGAATAGTTGTTTAATAAATTCACGTCCGGTTTCAAAATAATTACTACTCCTATAAAACCTATAATGATTGCAATTACCCTTCTATATCCAATTTTTTCACCCAGAAAAAAAATTGATAATATAGATATAAAAAAAACAGATGAAAAACTGATTGTTTGCATTTCGATCAGCGGAACATATCTAAGAGATATGAAGAAAAGACTCATTGCTGAAATTCCTACTAAACCTCTAAAAAAATGAAGTTTGTAATTGTTTATAGAGGATATTTTTAGATTTAAATAATAAATAACAACTATCAATGGAATAAGTGCAAATAGATTTCTGAAAAAAACTACCTCAAATAATGGTAAGTTGTCTCCTGTTGCCTTTATACATACACTCATTAAAACAAAAAAAAGGACAGATAACGACTTGTAGATAAATGCTGACATGTACTTAATCTAAATATATTAAATATGAATGAATTTACTAATAGTTAATGGATATGACAAAAATGGATGGAGTAAACTGGCTAGATATGGATTACAACCAATATGTGAGTTTTATAGAGACCAACTAAAAATAATTAATTCAAAAATAAAAACTAAATTCATTTATCCCTCGATGAACTTAGATGAAAATTATGATGAAAGTTTCATAAATTCATTTACTGGCATAGTATGGACAGGTTCAAGTCTTAATATTTATGATAATACAAGAGAAATTAAAAACCAAATTTCTCTCATGAAAAAGTTATCAAAGTTAAAGGTAAATATGTTTGGTAGTTGTTGGGGTATGCAACTTTTTACTGTTGCAAATGGTGGCACAGTTAAAAAAAATCCTAAAGGTAGAGAAATTGGTATAGCCTATAATATAAGTATTAATAAATATGGTGCGCATCATCCAATGTATAAAGATAAGCCCTTGATATTTGATGCTTTTGCATCTCATATTGACCATATATCTCAAAAGCCAAATAGCTCTCATGTTCTCTCAGACAATCATTACTCAATTCAGTCTCTTGTAAGCAATAAATTTTGGGGTACCCAATATCATCCTGAATTTAATTTTAAATACACAGGACAAATTTTAAATGCAAGAAAAAATATTTTACTCAAAGAAAAACTATTTAGTAAAAATCAAATACAAAGCTTAATCAAAGACTTTAAAAGACCTAATATAAAGAGCTATAGTCAATCTTTGTTAAAAGATTCGTTAAGACACAAAGAATTAAAAAATTGGTTAAGTTATTTAAAAAAAAAATTAATATAATTCTTTAAATTCTTTTAGATTATTACAAACTGAAAATAAATCTTTAAAGTTCTTATAAGCAAATTTTGAGTTCATTACTTTCTTATATTGATTAATTATATCAGACCAATAATTATTATAATTAAACAAAATACATTTTTTACCTTTTATAACTCCCAATTGAAGAGCACTGATTACTAAACTAATTTCTTCTATTGTGCCCCCGCCCCCGGGTAAAGCGACAAAACTATCTGACAATTGTAGAAACTTTTTTTTTCTTTGCTCCATTGTTTTCGTAACATGAATTTTGTTAATTTTTGTGTGAATTTTCTCACGCTTATCTAGAAAAGATGGGATAATACCAGTTACATGGGCGTTATATTTTAATGCTGTCTTAGCAACAACACCCATTAATCCATTTTCTCCTCCTCCATAAACAATGTCATAATCATTTTGTGCTAGATATTTTGTAACTGTTATAGCTAAATCTTTAAAGTTTTTGTTTGATCCAAACATAGATCCACAAAATACGGCAACTTTATGTTTAGAATTTTTTAATTTCATATAAATTTACTGTACAGCAATATTGAGAAAAATGACTAAAAAAAATAACATTGAAGAGCTTAAAAAAGTAAGAAAGAAAATTGATAATATTGATAACAAGATTATTGAGCTGATTGGTGATAGATTTAAAGAAATACACAAAGTCACTAAATTAAAGGAAAATAGAGAAGAAATAATTGATCACGAAAGAATTACTCATATTTTAAAGTCTGTTCAATCAAAAGCAAAAAAAAATAAAATTGACGCTGAAATAATTGTTAGAATTTGGCAAATTTTTATCCAAGAAGCTATTAAACTAGAGTCTGCAAAAATAAAAAAATAATCACACCAAAACGATTACTAACATTATAAATAAAATTGATATTAGAATTGTACCTGCAAAACTAGGTGTTGTAACTTTAATGTAGGATAAATTACTAAATTTATAAGATTTACTTAATACTTGTTTAAAAGATAAACCTAAATTTTTATATAAACTATCTGTTAATATACCTATTTTTTTAAATAAGGGTTTACCAATACCAGGTAACATTTTTCTATAAAACCAATCAGAATTTAAAACAGTTGATCTAATCTCGGAGGGATAAAGTTTAAATTTAACTAAAAATAAAAATGCAATAATTGCAAAAACTAAAAGTTGTAGCTGACTTATTACATGGTCTAAAGTATAAGGCTGATACTCTACTGTGTATGGAAGTATTTGATACAAATATTTTGGGAATACACCTATAGCAATACATAAAAAAGCAGCGATACCCATTGCAATTAGCATATTAATTGGAGCCTCTTTAACTTTATTCTTCCTCTCGTGTGCAAAGAAAGCAAAGTAAGGTATCTTTATCCCTGAGTGCTCCAAAACACCTGCGGAAGCAAAGAATAAAATAAAGTAAATTAAAACCATTCCCATACCTCCAAGCGAGGACATTATTAAAGATTTAGCGACAAATCCGCTAAACATCGGAAATGCAGAAATAGACATGGCCCCTATAATGCAAAATATTGTTGTGAATGGCATGTATTTGTAAAGGCCACCTAATTCAGAAGCTTTTGTTGTTCCAGCTCTGTATAAAACAGCACCCATACTCATAAACAAAAGAGCTTTATAAATTATATGAACGAACGCATGCGCTACCGTTCCGTTAAGAGAAAGTTCTGTACCAATACCAATACCAACAACCATAAAGCCTAATTGGTTATTAAGACTAAATGACAAAACTCTTCTTAAATCATTTTCTATAACTGCAAAAAATACAGGAAAAGCTGTCATTATTGCGCCTATCCAAATCAGTGAGTCAGTGCCTGGAAAAGTTCTAGCTAAAGCATAAATTGCCAATTTTGTTGTAAAAGCAGAAAGTGCCACTGTGCCAGTAACTGAAGACTCAGGGTAAGAGTCTTGTAGCCAACCATTTAAAAGAGGAAATGCAGCCTTAATTCCAAAAGCAATAAATATAAAAATTCCAAAATTTGTTTTTAAATCTAGAACAACTAAATTATGGTTTCCTGTTTGATATAGCATTAAACATGCGCCAATTAAAAGTAATACACCTGAAGAAACTTGAATGATCAAATATCTCATAGCTGCATCTTTTGCTGCATTTGTATTTCCAGCAAAAACTATAAAGACTGAAGTAAGAGCTGTTGCTTCCCACCAAATAAATAAACTAAAAAAATCTCCTGCATGGAGAGCACCAATAGCAGAGCCTGCATAAGCTAATGTCGCCATGTGCTCCATTAAATTTTTACTGTGCCAGCTAAAAATTATTACAAGTATAGCAGCAATATGAAAAATAATAGCAAAAGGAAGAGTTAAACTATCTGATTGATATAATATTAAATTTAAACCAAGTATGTCCCACTCTAAAAAAGTTCCATAACCATTAAATAAAGATAAAGCTGATAAACCCACTGATAACAACATCGCAGGGTGTCTAAAGTATTGAGGAATTGTTGGCAATAAGAATGAAGTAATTATCATTATTAAACCGGGAATAAAATTACTGATCATAATAATCCTCCTTCCTCATTAAGAATTTCCTCAGCCACTTTCCTAACATGACTATAAAAACAAAACTTACAAAACCGAAAAATGCTGGGAAGCCATATATCTCTACAAAGGAAAAGTATTCATGTCTCTGAAAAGTAAAGTCTAAAAGAATTAAAAGTGCTCCGATTATAAGTATGTACTTTGTAAAGCTTTTACCCATACTCTTTAAATCATTTTTTTTCATTTAATTCACTATTACTCCACTAACATTATTCAAAAAATAGTTTGCATAAAAAAAGAAAACTAAACAGGCTAAACCTGTAATTAATGGTGGCCAAACAGTTAAAGGGGCTTTAATTAATTTTATCTCTATCTTAGAGTTTTGGGTGAAGCCTATTACTACAGGCTGTAATAGATAATAAATATTTAGCAATGAGGAAATACCTAAGATTATTGCAACAATTATAAATTCTCTCTCTATAGAGCCCATGATTAAATAAAATTTACTCCAAGAACCAATAAAAGGAGGAACTCCAATGATTGATAGAGCGCCTAAAGTGTAAGCAAAAAATATTAACGGTAATTTATAGCCTATACCTTTTAGGTCACTTACCTTCTTAATATGGGCAGTTACATAAATAGCACCTGCACAGAAGAATAGAGTTATCTTACCCAAAGCATGAGTTATTATATGAAAAGATGCTCCTTTTAGAGCTAAAGATGAAGCCAAAGCTGCTCCCAAAATAATATAGGAAAGTTGACTAATGGTAGAATAAGCAAGTCTCGCTTTTAAGTCATCTTTTGTTATCGCTATGATACTAGAAGCCATTATAGTGAAACATGCTAACCAGACTAACCAGTCAGAACTTTTTGTTTGAAGTAAAAAGTCTGGACCAACAATATAAATAATAACCACGAGAAAACTAAATACACCAGCTTTTACTACAGCAACGGCGTGGAGTAATGCAGAAACTGGAGTTGGCGCCACCATTGCAGCAGGCAACCAACGATGAATAGGCATAATTGCTGCTTTACCTATACCAAACACAAGCATAGCTATTAGAAAAGATAGGTACTCTGCTGGGAATTTATTTATAAGTATTCCCCCATCTTGAAAATCTAAAGTTCCTGTTTCAAGCCAAATCCAAAATATAGCTGGTAAGAAAAATATTAAAGAGGTACCCACTAAAATCGACAAATAGAGCCTTCCTGCAGTTTGCGACTCAGCGTTTTGCTTATGTCCAACTAAAGGGAAAGTTGAAAAAGTTAATATTTCATAAAAAATAAATAAGACTAGAAGATTTCCAGACCAAGCTATTGCCAATGCAGCATGGATTGCGATTGAATAAAAAATTACAAATCTTGTTTGATTTTTTTCACCAGCACCCCTCATATAACCAATAGTGTAGATAGATGCCAATATCCACAAAGAAGATGCGACTAAACTAAAAATAGATCCAAGAGGTGATACTTTAAAAGCAAAATCTACCCCATCAAAAAGTGTAAAAAAAGTTATTTGAAATACCTCATTATTTTGTATTCCATGAAAAATTTTTAAACTGATTACAAATGTTATCAGACCTCCAATTATTCCAAAAGAGTCTCTTAAGTTATTATTATATCTACAGACATAAGAGAATAATGCTGCAAAAAGTGGCGTGATAATACCTAGTATGATTAAAAACGAATTACTCAATTTTGATAACCTGATATTAAATAGTCTGCAGACAAGTTAGAAAATTCAATTATTGGTGTTGAATATAACCCAAAAACAATTATTGAGATTGTAATTATCCATATTGGTAAATAAATATAAGCATCTTCTTTTTCAGATTTAAATTTAATTTCTGAAAACCACATCTGTTCCACTATTTTCCAGAAATATACAACAGCTAATGCTGAGCTTACCGCAACTAAAGCGATTGAAAAATACATCTCATTTGTATAAAGAGCTTGAAATAAATATAATTTTGAAATGAAACCATTTGTCAGAGGCAATCCAATTAATGATAATCCACAAATTAATAAAGCAAATGAAGTTATGGGGTATTTATAGCCAAAACCTTTTAAACTGTTTAGGGTTACTCTATCCTTATAAAGAATAGCAAAGTAACCAACAGCCATAAATAATCCTCCTTTGATCAAAGCATGATTAAATATATGTACAAAGCCCGAAACTACTCCAATGTGGTCTTTAAGGCTAAAAGCCAGTGTGATGTAGCCAATTTGCGCAATTGAGGAAAATGCCAAAAGTTTTTTGATATCATCTTGATAGATGGCTATTACAGTCCCAATGAATATAGCGAGTAAAGATAGAGGAAATAAAACAAAATCTAAAAACAAACTTAAATAGCTCGGATAAATTATGAATACTTCGTACAAAAGTCTCACAAAAAAATAGAGAATTGTTTTTGTCGCTAAAGCAGCCAAAAGAGTAGAAACAGCTGATGGAGCATAGCTATATGCAGGTGGTAACCAAATATGGACAGGAAAAATTGCAGCCTTAACCATAAGCCCTATGAGCATGAATGACATACCTGCGAAGATGGCTAACTGACCATCGGAATATTGGGCCAGTTGAATTACAAGATCATTCATGTTCAACGTACCTGTCATAGCGTAGGCAAAGCCAACCCCAATTACATAAAATGTAGCACCGATCGCCCCGATAATTAGGTAATTAAAAGCTGCGAGTAATGCTTTTCTATTTTGTCCTGCACCTAAGGCAATTAAAGAAATAGAAGCTAATGCAGATATTTCTAAAAAGACAAATAAATTAAAAATATCATTAGTTAAAATAATTCCGTTCAGGCTTCCAACTGCCAATAACCACAAAGAATAGGCCTTTCCGGAGTCCCTATAGTCAATTTCATTCAAGAAAATTTTTCTTGAGTAGAATGTTGATACCAAAACAAAAATTGAAAATAATAATTGAAGTCCAATATTCACCCCATCTATTTTAAAAGAGATACCCCATGGTGGTTCCCAATTTCCAAACTCATATATAATTAAACCAGAAACAGAAATTTCTTTAAGAAGGTGTAAAGATAAAAATAAATGCAACAACAAAGTGATGATTGAAATCATCCAAGGCCATATTTTTGATGGCATAAATGCAATAATTGCAGAAATAAGAAGAGGTAAAACTACTACCAATGCGGGAGCATCGTCTAAAAATATATCAAACATTTATTTATCTGACTTTAGCTCCAAGGACTCTATTTCTTTTTCTTCAATTGTTTCGTAGTTCTTGTAAATTTGTAATACTAAAGCCAATCCAAGCGCTGAAGTAGCCACTCCTACGACGATAGCAGTCAGTATTAAGACGTGTGGCAATGGATTTGAATAGGCATTTGCCATTTTTGTTAATATAGGGGCGGTTCCATCTAAAACTTTTGCGAGTGATACAAAAAATACAAAAACTGCAGTTTGAAAAATTGCTAAGCCAACCACTTTTTTTAAGTAGTTTTGACTTGTGATGATTATGAATAATCCGCCAACCATAAGTAAAATAAAGGCAAAATGGTTCCAAAAATAAATAAAATTACTCATTAATTTCCCCAAAGGAAGCAAAGGAGTGATACAAAGCAATCATTACAGTTGCAACTGTGATTCCTACACCCAGCTCAACTAATATAATACCAATATGTTGACCAGTTGATGGGTCTGATGACAAAACATTGTAATCTAAATACATCCCATCAAGAAATATTGAAACTATTCCGACACCTGCATATAACAAAACACCTACGCACATTAAATATCGATTGATCATTATTGGAACTAAAGTTTCTCCTTTTGAAAGCCCAAATATCATTGAATACAATATAAATGCCGCCGCTACTATTACCCCAGCCTGAAATCCACCTCCTGGACCATAGTCACCATGAAATTGAACGTAAAGCCCAAATATAATAATTGGTGCAAAAAGAATTTTACTTACAACGCTTAATACAGGACTTGATGAAATTTTATCTCTCATTTTTTTTATTTTTTTTAAAATTAGTTTTACGATTAAGAGTGTTGCTAGTTAATAAAGCAATGACACCTAAGCCTGCAGTAAATATTACTATTGTTTCTCCAAGAGTATCGAAGCCTCTATAACTTGCTAAAATATTAGTAACAACATTAGGTATATGAAAAAAATCTTTACTTTCCTTTAAGTACTCTGGAACTACATGAAGATGTATTGGTGCATTAGGATCTCCTAATAAAGGGAGGTTGGTAATTATAATAATCAATATAAGTGATATCGCTACTGCAAGAATAATGCTCGGAAATAAATTTATTAATTTATTTTTTTTTCCTTCTGGTAATTTTGCAGCAGCCATAACCATTAAAATTGTTGATATACCAGATCCAACGGCAGCTTCAGTAAATGCTACATCAACCGCATCTAAATTCACATATATAGCTGAGCATAACAAAGTAAAAGCCCCTGTAAGTGCAACAACACTTATTAATGACGTGGTTTTAAAAATAAAAAAGGTTGTCACCAATAGAAGGGAAATTAAGAAAAAATTAATTAATAAAAAATTCATTTTTTATTTTTTCCCCTTGGTTTATACCCCGACTCATGAGCAAATAGGGCTATTGCATGGCCTGTTACAGGGCTAGTGAATATTAAAAATAACGGTATTAATAAAAGTTTAAAGCTTAATAAACTAAAACCTGAATAAATTATTAAAGCTAGGACTATAAAACCCGATCCCAGTGTATCAATGAGACCAGCAGCATGAATTCGACTAAATACATCGGGTAACTTTATTAAGCCCAGACTCCCAGATAAAATGAAGAAGCAGCCAATTGCCAATAAGACTAAAGAAATCAACTCGATATAATTATACGACATTGCTTTTTTTTCTTTTTATTTTGTAATACCTAAGTATTGCTATGGTGCCTAAAAAATTCAAAAGAATATACATCAAAGAAATATCGACAAAATCAGGTCTATCAAATGCAAAACCATGAACACTGATACCTATAGCTATAATAGTCCCGATGCTTGATATAGATAATATTCTATCAAAAGGTGTTGGTCCTTTGATTGCTCGTACTAAACATAATGCTACAGAGATCCCAAGAACAATTAATGTTGCAAAAAAAATCATTTATCTAAATCCGTAATTACTTTGTTCATATCATCTGTTAGCAAGTCTTGGGATAGTTTCTTACTTAATGCATGAACTAGAAATGTTTTTTTATCTATTTCTATTGTTACTGTGCCCGGAGTAAGAGTTATAGCGTTTGCATAGTTTGCGATACCTGTTCTATTCTTCTGAGATGCTTTGACACTTATAAGTTGAGGAGAGTATTTACCATTCCAAATTAAAGTTGTTGTCGTTACTCCAGATTTAAATATTTCTTTAAATAACCAAATCCAGTAAAATGGTAATCTAAGAATAATTTTTAAAGGAAGAGAGTCTTCCTCAAGCGCTTTTGCTCTATACGACATCCAGAAAACAAAAAGGACACTGATCAGTCCAAAAAAAAGTAAGAGCGATTTAAGGTAACCAGATAAAATAAACCAAAATACAAAAAGTATTATGAAATAAGTTATAAACGATAAAGTCTTAAGTGAATCTTTATTAAGTTTAGCCACTAAAAGCTATTATGAGAATAAATCACCCTCTGTAAATACTGCAGTATTCATGTCTTTAACAAATAATTTACCTTGGTCTGATTTAAATCTTGATACCTCAATAAATCCACCTTTAACTGCGATTCTGACGTTTTCAGCATTAATTGATATGATTTGACCTGGAAAATGCTCAGCACTTTGCTCGTCAATAAATTTAGTGTCAAAAAAGACATACTCATCACCCATGAATTCAGCCCATGCACCGGGCTGAGGGTTACAACCTCTTATTAAATTATAAATTTCATGACCGGGTTTTTTCCAATCAATTCTTGCATCACTTTTTTTACACCAAGACTCATATGTTGCTTTAGAGTCATCTTGAGGTGTCTTTGGTGCATTGCCAGACTCAATTAAATTTGCAGCTTCAACACACGCTTCAAGACCTAATGGAAAAATCTTTTTAAAATAAACATCTCCTAAAGTATCATCAGGACCAATATCAACTTCTTTTTGAAGTAATATTTCACCCTCATCTAGACCATCATTTGGATAAAAAATTGAAAGACCTGTTTTTGTGGAGCCACCAATTATAGGCCAGTTTATTGAACTTGGTCCTCTATGAAGTGGAAGCAGTGAGGGGTGAAAGCAAATAGATCCATGAGTGGGAATATCTCTTGCTCCTTCAGGTACGAAAATTATTACATAAGCCATCACACATAAATCTGCGCCATGAGACTTAATTTGATCCAGTACCTCTTGGTCTTTAAAATTTGAGGGTTGATAGACAGGCAAACTTTCACTTTGAGCGTATTCTTTAACAGGATCGACTGGTTTACCCTCTTTGTCAGGTGCACAATATACTGCCACAACTTCATGATCTGTTTCTGTGTGAAATTTCTCTAAAGCACTTTTTCCAAATGCCTGTTGCCCCATTAAAATTATTTTCATTATAACTCCTTAAATTAAAATATATCTTATACTGCTCCAGCCTCTCTTACAGCCTTAATTTCATCGTCACTCATTTGACAAAATTCTTTTAATATCTCATCAGTATGTTCTCCAAGAAGCGGAGATCTTTCAACTTTTGCTGGGGAGTCAGATAACTTGATTGGATTACCAACAGTCAAATATTTCCCTCGTTCAGGGTGATCAACTTCAACTATAGTTTTAGTATCTCTCAGGCCTTGATCTTCAGCTAGTTCTTTTAAAGATAATATTGGACCTACTGGTATATCTAGAGGATTACATATATCCATAACTTCAAATTTAGTCTTGGTCATTGTCCATAACTCAATAGTATCAAATATTTCATTTAACCTTGGTAATCTTTTTGCAGGAGTTGAGTAATTTTCATCCTCTTTCCATTCGGGTTTACCAATAACATCACATACTTTTTCCCAAACTGCTGCCTGTGTTATAAAATATGTATATGCATTAGGATCTTTTTCCCAACCTTTACATTTAAGAATTCTTCCTGGTTGACCACCACCTGAGTCATTACCTGCGCGAGGCGTAGAGTCACCAAACGGAATATCTTCTCCAAATTGAGAATATTCTTTTAAGGGCCCTCTTGAGAGTCTTTGTTGGTCACGAAGTTTAACTCTACAGAGATTTAAAACTCCATCTTGCATTGCAGCAGATACTCTTTGTCCTTTTCCTGACTTTTCTCTATGGAATAAAGCAGTAACTATACCCAATGCTAAATGTAGTCCTGTTCCACTATCTCCTATTTGTGCACCAGTGACTAAAGGAACTTCTCCAAGCATACCTGTTGTAGATGCAGATCCACCTGCGCACTGAGCAACATTCTCATAAACTTTACAATCTTCATATTTTCCTGGACCAAAACCTTTAACAGAAGCATAAATCATTCTTGGATTTATTTCTTGAATTTTTTCCCATGAAAAGCCCATTCTATCTAAAGCACCAGGAGCAAAATTTTCTACCATCACATCACACTCTTGAATTAACTTAGTAAATATTTTTGAACCCTCTGGTTTCTTTGGATTTAATGTTATACTTCTTTTATTTGAATTTAGCATGGTAAAGTACAAACTATCTGCATCAGGAACGTCTCTCAACTGACCTCTTGTGGCATCACCCACTCCTGGTCTTTCAACTTTTACGACATCTGCACCAAACCAAGCAAGTAATTGTGTGCAAGTTGGTCCGGACTGGACGTGTGTCATGTCTAGTATTTTGACACCTTTTAAAGCTTCCATGGTTTCCTCCTAAAGTTTATTTGTACATAGTCTGGTTTTTTGTACCAGGAGCAAATTCTTCTTTATCCACCCAAATATTTACGATCGCAGGTATACCTGACTTAACAGCTTCTCTAGCTCTTTGAAGTGCAGGTTGGATTTCTTTTGCTTCTCTAACAGCTTCGCCATGACCACCAAAGATTTTTGCAAACTCATCAAAGTTAACATCACCCAAGATGTTTCCAACATTTCCTTTATCTTCACCATACTTCATAATTTGACCAAATCTGATCTGGTTTTGAGCAGAGTTATTACCAATAACTGTTAAAACAGGTGCTTTGTGTCTGACAAAAGCCTCGAAGTCCATTCCGGTCATCGAAAAAGCACCATCACCACAGTATAAAAGAATTTCTTTTTCAGGTGCGGCTAATTTGGCTGCAAGCGCGTATGGTACTCCGACACCTAAAGTTCCAAGGGGCCCTGGGTCCATCCAAGCACCAGGCATTCTAGGTTGAACTGCTTGAGCACTTATGGTTACAACGTCTCCTCCATCACCTATGTATATAGTATCATCATTTAAAAACTGGTTGAGTTCCCAAGCTACTCTATAAGGACTAATAGGAGATTTATCTGTTGTAAATGTAGGCATCAATTTTTCTAAAGCTGCCTCTTCTCCAGATCGAAGTTCATTAAACCAATCTGATCGATCTTTTTTTGTTCCTGCTTCAGAGATAGCCTTTAGAGTTGTTCCTATATGTCCAACTAAACCAAGTGATATATCTCTATTTTTTCCAACAGTTCTATAGTCCATATCAATTTGAATAACAGTTGCGTTAGGATTTAATCTCTTGCCGTAACCCATTCTAAAATCAAAAGGTGTTCCAACAATTATAATACAATCTGACTTGGTAAATGCATTTCTTCTAGTTCTGTGAAAGTGATGTGGGTCTCCAGGTGGCATTGAACCTCTTGCAGCACCATTTAAATAAGCAGGGATATTCATATTTTTAACAAAGTCGATTGCATCTTTCGTAGATTGGCAAGTCCAAACCTGTTGACCTAAAAGTATGCATGGTCTCTCTGCATTTGAAATTATGTCTGCAGCTTTTTGTACATCTACTGGGTCTGCTAATGTTTTTGATGAAGCACTATATTTTCCAGCTTCTGGTAAGACGGCTTTGCTCATTGGAATTGAAGAGTCAAGTATGTCTCTTGGAATTTCTAAAAATGATGGACCAAAAGATCCATTTCTAGTTTCCCTAAAGGCCATTGATACCATGTCTGCACATCTCTCGGTTGACATTACAGTTGCTGCAAATTTTGTAATTGGTTGCATCATGTCTACGTGAGGCAAATCTTGTAAAGATCCCATTTTATGTTGTGTAAGTGAACTTTGTCCTCCTATTAAAAGCATTGGGATTTCAGCTCTAAAAGCATTTGCTACTCCTGTTAATGCATGTGTCGTGCCTGGTCCAGCAGTAACAACTGCACACCCAGGTTTACCTGTCATTCTTGCATAACCATCAGCTGCATGAGAGGCAACTTCTTCATGACGTACGTCAATAATTTTAATTCCTTCGTTTAGACATCCATTGTAAATATCAATAATGTGTCCCCCACATAAAGTGTAAATAACCTCAACTCCCTCTGCTTTAAGGGCTTTAGCAACCAGCTCCCCGCCAGTTATCATTTGTTCGTTAGATCCTGTAGACATTTTTAACCTCTCCCTGGTGGTATAATGTATACCAGATTTAGAGGTCTTGCAAAGAATTTTGCCTTATGAATTAATGCTTTCTTGTATCTTATCAACTAAAGTAAGTGCATGATTTTTAAGAAGTTTTTCTGCTTTTGATCCCTGGCCTGCGACAAGAGATCTAACAATGTCATTGTGTTCATCAATTGATTTCACAGCTCTATGTGACTCTATAACAAATTTTTTCCTCAAGTATTGTAAATGAATTAACTGTGACTCTAAAATTTCTCCCATTAATTTTACTTTAGTTAATTTCATAATTTGATTATGAAATTTAATATTATCATTTGAGTAGTTATCAAGTTCAGACAAAACGTTCTCTTTTGAGTAATGACAATACTTATTTAAACTTTCAATCTCATCTTTAGTTGAATTAGCAATAATTAAATGAGCTGCATAACCCTCTAGACCTGCCCATACAGTTACAATATCAATCAATTCTTTTTTTGATTTTCTGTGCACAAATACGCCTCTTCTTGGAACTGTTTTAACAATTCCCTCTTGCTCTAATTTAGCAACAGCTTCTCGAATAGGTGTCCTACTAACTCCTAGCTTTTCAGATAATTGCCTCTCATCTAGATGAAAATCACTTTGTTTTAAATATATATTAAGTGACAAAATATATTTTTTTAGTGAATCGTATACCTTACCTTTTAGGTTTACCGGTCCTATTTTTTGGATCATTTATGTAGTCTGTGCTTTTTTAAAAAATTTTCTGTAGAGAGGGCCAAATGCTGGCATAATTAAAAGTACAATTGCAATATACATTATGATTGCAGCAATAGGTTTTTCTGCCATATCAAAAAATATTCCCATACTACCATCAGATAAAATTAGAGACTGTCTTAAAGCTTTTTCAGCTAATGGACCAAGAACAATAGATAAAACAGCTGGTGCCACAGGGTAATCTAATTTTCTCAAAATATATCCAGCAAAACCGAATAGCAACATTAACCATACGTCGTGAAGACTTTGTGTAGGTGCATAACCGCCTGTTACACAAAGAACAAAAATAACCGGGGCCAAGATGGCAAATGGTATCCGTAATACCATTAAAAAAGCTGGAATTAACGCAATATTTAAAACCAGTGTAAAGAAGTTAGCGATGTAAAGACTACCAATTAAGCCCCAAACAAACTCGGGTTCTTGAGTAAATAAAAGAGGACCTGGTGTAAGTCCCCATAAAATCATGCCACCAAGTAAAATAGCAGTTGTAGGTGATCCTGGAATACCTAATGTTAACATAGGGAGCATACTTCCAGTACTAGCAGAATTATTTGCACATTCCGGAGCAACAACTCCAGCAGGAACACCTGAACCAAATTCTTTTGAATTTTTTGATAATTGTTTTGTAATTCCATATGACATAAGTGATGCCGGTGTGGCACCTGCCGCAGGGAGAATTCCCACAAAGAAACCTAGAAATGAACCAATGTTCATTGCCATTATAGTTTTTTTAAGAGCACCAAATGCTCTTCCAACTTCCTTCATGTTGACTGATAATTTTGACATTTGAACTTTACCTTTTGTTTCTTCAAGGGTCCAAAGCATCTCTCCAATTCCATAAATTCCGATAGCAAGTACAAGGAAATTAATTCCATGAAGAAATCCAGGGATATTAAAGAAAATTAATCTTGGCTTTCCTGTAATTAGATCTAAGCCTATAGTTGATAAAGCTAATCCAATTAATATAGAAAAAATAGTTTTTGGAACGTCATCTCCACCTAAGCCTACAAATGTTGCAAAGGCCATTACCATTAATGCAAAGGTTTCAGGCGCATTAAATCTTAGTGCTACCTCAGCCAGAGGTGGTGCAAATAAAGTAAATAAAATAACGGATACAGTTCCACCAACGAAGGAACCTACTGCTGCTGCAGTTAAAGCTGTCATAGCTTCTCCCTTAACAGCTAAGGGTCTTCCATCAAAAACTGTAGCTACTGCAGTAGAAGCTCCAGGTATACCTAGCATAACGGAACTTATGGCACCTCCATACATAGCGCCGTAATAGACAGCTGCTAAAAATATTATTGCTGCAGTGGGTGGTATAATAAATGTAATTGGAATAAGTATTGCAACACCATTAACTGAACCAAGACCAGGCATTGCACCCACAAATAAACCAATTAGACAGCCAAATACTAAAAGACCAAGGTTTAAGGGTTCAAAGGATACAAAAATTCCCTCTAGAAGAAGTATAAATACATCCATCTTTTATGTCTTTACTTTACCAATCTCATTAAGAATACATAAAATCGTATACTGGATAAAATAAGGGCTCTGAAATACCTTGGGGTAAAGGTATTTTTAAAAGCCATTCAAAAAATAAAAAGGTTAAAACTGGTGTGATTAAAGAGAATACAGATATAAATAGGACACTTTTAGAACTAAAATATCTAAGATAAAAAGCTAAAAAAAAGATAAGTGAAAAGTAAATTCCCAAATAGCCTATTGCTAAAACTAAAATAATTAATGAAATAATTGTTACTGCAATATATTTGAATGCTTCAACCTCAATAAAAGGAGAGTCATCTTTAGATTGTGGTGACCTTTTTAGAACGAATTTAATTATGGTAAGGACAGTGCAAATAAGCATGCCAAGAGAAAGGTAAAAAGGAAGAAATCCCGCACCCATGTTTTCTTCTGCGTTCCATGTAATTCTATTCTCAGCACTTTTAATCATCAGAGCGATTGAGCATAACGCTAATATAACGGCCACCGCAATTTCTGCTCTTTTGACAGTTATTTTGTTTGTTACGCTCATATCACTCTTAATTTAAATATTAGTCAAAGTTTTTAATGATCTCACCGTGCTTAGCATATTCGATTGCTAAGAAATCTTTAAGACCAAAACCCTCTAACCAGCTCATTAACTTTCCATCGTCGATGTTGAAAGTTTGGAACTCGTCATCATGATAAACAGTGTGAAGAAGTCCTGTGTAGTACTTCTCTACCTCTGCATCAACACCAGCTGGAGCCATGAATGCTCTCATCATATAGTATTCAAGATCAGGATAACCTAATTCATATGAAGATGGTACTTCTGGGAATGCAGGATTTCTCTCAGGAGTCATCATAACTAATGCTTTTGAATCACCTGATTGATAGAATCCCATCTGCTCAGAAGGGTTGTTTAATGTAAAATCTGACTCGCCGCCAACTAGACCTTTTGCAACAGCACCACCACCGTCATATGGTACGTACTTTGCATCAAATCCAAACTGACCTCTCATCATACCAAGAAGTAATTCGTCTTCTGACATACTTCCTGTACCACCCATTACTAGACCATTGCCTTTAGCAAGTGCGATGAAGTCATCAAATGTTTCTACACCTTGAGTATTTTTACCTTCAGTTGCAATCCATACTAAGAATGTATCTGTAATAAGTCTTGCTAATGGTGTGAAGTCATTAAAGAAGTCAATTCCTAACTCAGGCTGGTTAACAGGTGTAGTTAGAACGTTGTTAAGAGTAATAATAAGTGTGTGCTCATCACCAGCTTTTTTCTTAACATAAGTCATAGCTTCACCACCAGAACCACCTTTTTTATTAATTGGAATCACTGGCTTAGATGCGTAGTCGTTTTTCTCGATAACACCTTGAACTAATCTAGCAATTTCGTCAGCTCCACCACCTTGACCAGCTGGGATAATAAGCTCAATAGGCTTCTTCGGACTAAAAGGCTTCGCAGAAGACACTGAACTAACAGCGACAAGTGAAAGTGAAACAATAACTAATGCTAATTTTTTGATTATTGACATATTGTTTCCTCCTATAGGTTAAGCAGTACAATAAACTATTTAAGAGAATATTAAAAATATATTCTTAATTTAGGATTTAGTTTAAAATTAGAAAAAAACCTTGTTTTAGTATTGATTTTCCTAACTTTTACAACAGTGATTGTGTTATTTAATTGTATAATGTATACAAAATACCACAGGCAGTTAAATTGAAGTTTATAAATTATAAAGATGGAAGTTTGTTTCTAGATGAAAAAGAGATCGCTGACCCTCTTGATGAACAAATCCAAATTGAAATTCATTTCGCTGGAATAAATAGAGCAGATATTCTCCAAAAAAACGGACATTATCCACCACCCTCAGGTGAGAGTGAAATTATTGGATTAGAGTGTTCCGGAATAGTTACCAAATTAGGAAAGTCAGTAAAAAACTTTAGTTTAGGAGACCAAGTTTGTGCAATTCTTGGAGGCGGTGGATATGCGGAGTACGTAAATGTTAATGAAAAACAAGTAATGCCATTACCAAAAAATTTAAATTTACATGAAGCTGGCTGCTTACCAGAAACTACACTCACTGTTTTTGAGAATATTTTCAATGTATCTAAATTTCAAAGAGATGAGGCGATTTTGATACATGGTGGAAGTAGTGGTATCGGCACAACTGCTATTTCAATTCTTAAAAATTATACAAAAAATATTTTTGTAACAGCTGGTACGAGCGGGAAATGTAAGAGTTGTATAGAATTAGGAGCCACTGATGCTATTAACTACAAAGATAGAGATTTTGAAGAATATTTTAATCAGAAAAATTTAAAGGTTGATGTAATATTAGATATGGTTGGAGGAGATTACTTAAAAAAAAATTTAAAAATATTAAACTTTAAAGGAAGACTTACTTATATTGCTGCTCTCGGTGGGATTAAAGCAGAAACTAATCTTTTACATATAATGAATAAACAATTAAAAATATCTGGATCAACATTAAGATCAAGATCTCCATATGAAAAGGGAAATATTGTTGATCAGGTTGTCAAAGAAATATGGCCTTTGATAGAGAATGATAAATATAAACCAACAATTTTTGAAACTTTTAATATGAGTGATGTAAATAAAGCACATGAGGTTATGGAAAAATCTGACCATATAGGAAAAATAGTTTTAAGCATAAAAGGAGAAAAAAAATGAATCTGCACGAATACCAAGCAAAAATATTATTAAAAAATAATAACGTTAGAGTTTTAAATGGCTACCCAGTATTAGATGATAGCGATATAGAAACTGCTGTAGACTCTATCCAAACACCCGTTATGGTTGTGAAGTCTCAAATTCATGCAGGTGGAAGAGGCGCGGGAAAATTTACAGATAGTGGTGATGACAATGGTGGTGTGAGAGTTTGCTTCTCAAAAGATGAAGCCAAAGACAATGCAAAAAAAATGTTTGGTAAAACTTTAGTTACAAAACAAACTGGTCCAAGTGGAAAACAGGTAAATAGACTTTATATTGAGGAAGGGTGCGATATCAAAAAAGAGTACTATCTAAGTATGCTCGTGGATAGAGCGACATCTTCAATTTCAATTATAGCATCTACTGAGGGTGGCATGGAAATTGAGGAAGTAGCAGAAAAGCAACCTGAAAAAATTATTACTGTTAATGTCCCTGGGGACAGTATTATTGACCAAAATAGTTTAAATAAATTAACAGAGGGTCTAAAGATAGATCAAAACCTATCAAATGATTTTTGTGATCAAATTCAAAAAATTTACAATAGCTTTTTATCCTCAGATGCCTCTTTAGTAGAAGTTAATCCTTTTGTATTGACTGGTGAGGGTAATTTTTTGGCTTTAGATGCAAAGGTATCGATAGATGATAATGCGCTTTATAAACATAAAGATGTAGCTTCAATGAGAGATGAAACTGAAGAGGATCCTGCAGAGATTGAGGCTTCAAAACATGAGCTTAACTACGTCAAATTAGATGGTCAAATTGGATGCATGGTAAATGGAGCTGGTCTCGCAATGGGGACAATGGATATAATAAAATTACATGGTGGTAGTCCTGCAAACTTTTTAGATGTAGGAGGAGGGGCTACAAAAGAGAGAGTAGCAAAAGCTTTTTCTATAATTCTGCAAGATCCAAATGTAAAAGCTATTTTGGTAAATATTTTTGGAGGTATTATGAAATGTGACATTATCGCTGAGGGTGTGGTAGCTGCAGCTAAAGAGCTGTCTATTCAAGTTCCATTGGTAGTAAGACTAGAAGGAACCAATGTTGACTTAGGCAAAGAAATTTTAAATAAATCTGGGCTCTCAATTATTTCGGCAGATAATTTAGATGATGCAGCTCAAAAGGCAGTTAAGGCTTTAAACTAAAGGAGAAATTATGTCAGTATTAATTAATAAAAACACAAAAGTTATTTGCCAGGGTTTTACTGGTTCTCAAGGTACATTTCACTCAGAACAAGCTATAAAATATGGAACTCAAATGGTTGGTGGAGTGACACCAAAGAAAGGTGGTCAAGAGCATTTAGGACTTCCTGTGTTTAATAGTGTTAAAGAGGCAAAAGACAACACAGATGCAAATGCAACTGTAATATACGTTCCACCTCCTTTTGCAGCTGGTGCTATAACTGAAGCGATTGATGCAGACATGGAAATAATTGTTTGTATAACCGAAGGAGTTCCAGTTCTTGATATGATGCGAGTAAAAAGAAAATTGGAAAAATCAAAATCGCGTTTAATTGGACCCAACTGCCCTGGAATAATTACTCCTGATGAATGCAAAATAGGCATTATGCCAGGTCATATTCACCAAAAAGGAAAAATAGGAGTTGTTAGTAGATCTGGCACATTGACATATGAAGCAGTAGCACAAACTTCTGCTGTAGGTCTAGGTCAATCGACTTGTATTGGTATTGGGGGAGATCCTATTAACGGAACAAACTTTATAGATTGCCTTGATCTCTTTTTAAAAGATCCGGAAACCGAAGGAATCATAATGATCGGAGAGATTGGTGGAACTGCTGAAGAGGAAGCTGCAGAATTTATTAAAAAATCTGAAATAAAAAAACCAGTTGCTTCTTTTATAGCTGGTGCTAGTGCTCCTGCTGGAAAAAGAATGGGTCATGCAGGTGCAATTATTTCGGGTGGAAAAGGCACCGCAGAGTCAAAGTTTAGTGCCTTAGAAGAAGCAGGAGTTCATATATCCAAATCACCAGCAAAGCTAGGTGAGACAATCAAAGAAGCTTTAAACTAATATAATTTAGCTTCTTTAGCTCTAAGTTTGGTTAAAGCAAGAACTGTATCAATTGTAGGTGTTGGAACATTTGTAATTTTTCCAAGCTCTTGAACAGAAGTAATTAAAGCATCAATCTCCATAGGTCTATCGCGTTCTAAATCTTGGAGCATAGATGTTTTATGTTCGCCAACTGCTTTAGCTGCATCAATTCTTCTCTCAACATCAAAAGGCTTGTCTATTCCTAAATGTTGAGAAATTGCATGAGCTTCATTCATCATATTTTTTATGACGTCTCTGACTTCGTCGTTGCTACAAATTTTGACAAGCGTAGATGTTGTAAGTGCACTAATAGGATTAAGAGAAAGATTACCAAAAAGTTTTAACCAGATATCACCTTTTATATTGGGTCTTACTGGTGCTTGAAAACCAGCTTTCTCTAAAGTCTCTGAAAGATTTTTAATTCTATCTGTTTCCTCTCCGTTTATTTCTCCTAGTTGAAACTTATCTCCCTCTAAGTGTTGAATAACGCCTGGTTTGATAACTTCTGATGCGGGATTAACTATACAGCCGATTATTTTTTCAGGGCCAATTCGATCCCATTGACTTCCATCTGGATCAACTGAAGTAACTTTTTTATCTTTGAATTCAGGATTGGTGTGATTGTAGAAATACCACCATGGTATACCATTCACACCCCAAACAAATGAAGTATCATCTTTCATAAGAACTTCAAATGCATCAAGACAACCCGGAACTGAATGAGCTTTTAGAGTAACAAAAATATAGTCTTGCTTTCCAGCTTTTTCCGCAGTGTCTACACACTTTGGATATACAACTAATTCTTTGCCATCTTTTCTTAATTTCAGTCCATCTTGCTTGATAGCCTGATAATGAGGCCCTCTAGCAATTAAAGTTACATCTGCGCCAATCTCAGTAAGTTTTGCTCCCAGATAACCACCAATAGCTCCTGCACCGTAAATACAAATTTTCATTTAAGCCTTTAAATGTTTGATGGCAGCAGCAACACCACTTCCAAGTTCAAATTTTATTCCCACATCGTACATGGCTAACTCTGCAGTAGAAATTGCACCTAAAATCATAGTGCTATTTAAATCTCCAAGATGACCTATTCTAAACAACTTTCCAGCTACTTTATTAAGCCCTCCTCCAAATGAGGTGTTATACTTGTTGTATGCTGTTTTAACTACATCAGTAGAGTCAATTCCCTCTGGTACCATTATTGCTGTAACAGTATTTGAATAAAGTGAGGGATCCTTTGCACAAAGTTTAAGACCCCATGCACTAGATGCTTTTTGAACAGCTTGTGCTAAAAATTTATGACGTGCATAAATATTATCAATTCCCTCTTCCATCATCATATTAAGTGCCTCTCTAAGTCCTCTTAGAAGTGGCATTGGATTAGTATAAGGCCAATAGCCTGTTTCATTTATTTTAAGCATATCATGATAATCATAGTAAGCTCTGGGTAAGTTCGATGTTTTTGCAATTTCTAAAGCCTTTTGACTTACACAAGATATAGCTAAACCAGCAGGTAACATAAATCCTTTTTGAGAGCCTGAAACTGCAACATCAACCCCCCATGTATCCATTTCAAATTTGATTGAGCCTATTGAGCTTACTCCATCAACAAAAAGTAAGGCAGGATGATTAAGATTATTTAAAAGGTCTCTTGTTGTTTTAACATTATTTGTAACCCCAGTGGAGGTTTCATTGTGAGTTACAAGTACTGCTTTAATTTTATGATCTTTATCTTCTGATAATATTTTTTCAAATTCGTCATGTGGTGTCCCAGAACCCCACTCTAGATCAACTTCTTCAACTTCAATGTGTAGTTTTTTACACATTTCTATCCAAAGGTGTGAAAAATGTCCAAATCTAGCTGATAAAACTTTATCTCCCTTACTTAATAAATTTGTAAGTGCTGCTTCCCATCCACTTGAGCCTGTACCAGGAAATATAATTGGTTGTGCAGATGTCGTCTCAAAAACTTTTTTTAAATCATTTATTAGTGGGTGCCAAAATTTATCCATACCGGGTGCACGATGGTCCTCGTTAGAAATATCCATCGCCTGTCTTACCCTATCTGGCATGTTTGTAGGTCCTGGTACGAAAAGTGAAATTTTACCTGGCATAATTTACTCTATATCCTTTCTATACAAATAATGACCCTATAGATTGCTTTAATACAATTTTTATCAAAATTTCACAAAGTGAAATAAAAAAGTCAATATTTTGGCATCTCCTACGGGAATCGAACCCGTGTCTTCACCGTGAAAGGGTGATGTCCTAACCGCTAGACGAAGGAGACATCAGTGTTTAAAACAAACAAAATATCTAGATTTACTAAAAAATCAATCAATGAATATCTTCAAGATGAATTATAGTTTTTTCGCTATAAGTATCTTTTTTTACCTTAAAATAACAATTAAACTCAGGTTTGTTTGATAAATAATTTTTTAATTCATTCGATGAAATATCGAAGAACATGCCTTCACATGAAAAGCCAAGATTATCAAATACTTTTAATTTGGCATGCTTATCTTTAAAAATTTGTAATATTTCAATTTTAGCATTTTCAATTTTAAATATTGGCTCAGCATTTTGTTGGCCAAAAGGACTCAAAGACTCAAGATCACTTAAAAGATTATTATTGATTACATTAACATCAATTAAAGAGTCATAAGACTTTTCATTTAAAATTTCCAAGTTATTTGTCTCTTCAATTAAAAAGTTTTTAAAGTCATCAACATTTTCTTTTTTTAAAGTAAAACCACAAGCTTTATGGTGACCACCACCTTTAATCAAAATACCTTTTTCTGTAGCTTGCATCATCAATAATCCAATATTTTTTTCACCCTGCGATCTACCTGATCCAACAATCAAATCGTTTGATTGAGTCATTACAAATGATGGACGATTATTAATACGCATTAATCTTCCAGCTATAATTCCTACAACGCCAATATGCCATTTTTCATCATAAAAAAAATTTATATTTAAATTGTTATTGATATTGATATCTATTTCTTTGACAATTTTCGATTGAATTTTTTGTCTGTTTTGATTGTGTAGCTCAATAATTTGTGCAAACTGAACAGTTTGGTGTATATTTTCTGAAGATAAAAGATTATAAGCAAGTAAAGACTCTCCCATTCTTCCTCCAGCATTAATTCTAGGGCCTATAATATATCCGAGATGATATTCTGATATTTTTTGTTTTATCTTCGAAAGGTTAATAAGAGTTTGTATACCTTTATTACAGTTATCAGAATTAATTAGTCTCAGACCTTGTTTTACAAGTGTTCGATTTATATTGTTTAAAGGAACTAAATCACAAATAGTAGCAAGAGAAACAAGATCTAAATATTTTAATACGTCTTTTTTTTCAAATATTTCCTCATTGTTTAAAAAAACGATAACTAAAAATGATAGAGCTGTTGCACATAAATCATCAAGATTAGATTTATCTTCAGGTGTTTTAGGATTTATAACAATAGACTCATTAAAGTAATGATTACATTCATGATGATCAATCACAAGAAGTTCTGCACCTTGGCTATTAATAAACTTCTGTTCATTAATATTATTACTACCACAATCTAAAACCAAAATATTATTGCTAAAATCTAGTAATTTATTACAGGCAGGTGTACTTAATCCATACCCTTCATTTATTCTATTTGGGATATAAACAAAAACCTCAATATCAAATTGAGTAAGATATTTTTTAAAAATCGATGCAGCACAGGCTCCGTCTACATCATAATCTGAGAAAATAGAAATTTTTTTATCATTTTTTATTTTTTTAAAAAATGAAGTTATTTTTTTTAAATTGTTTAATTTTAAAATTTCATTAAAAGATATGTTATCTTTTAATTTTGAATTCAAAAAATTTGATACTTTACTTACTTTACGATTTATTAATAATTTTGAAAGATTAATAGATATATTATTCTTTTGAGCGACTTCAAAAACTAATTCTTCATTTAAATCTGAATTTAATGGTCTCCAAATAGTACCGTTAAAACTCTTATCAGTAGTCAAGTTGTTTGATGTCAAAGTTGTGTTTTCCATCAATCTCTCTAATAGTTCCTGTTTTTGAACGCATCACAATAGAGTGTGTTGTGGCAAAATTCTTGTTTATATTAATTCCACGAAGCATTGTACCATCAGTTACACCTGTAGCAGAAAACATAACATCTCCTGTAGCTAGATCGTTTAGCTTATAAATTTTATCTAAATTTGTTATGCCAGTTTTTTTTGCTCTATCAGTTTCTTGGTCATTATAAAAAATAAGTTGTCCCTCTAAATATCCTCCAACACATTGTAAAGCGGCGGCAGCTAGTACACCTTCTGGAGCGCCACCGATACCGTAATACATATCAATGTTACTGCTATCTATGACAGAAGAAATTACAGCACTGACATCACCATCACCAATAATTTTTATTCTAGCACCTGCAGATCTTATTATTTCAATATCTTCTTGGTGTCTTTCTCGATCTAAAACACATATTACTAAATCCTCAGTATTAATTTTTTTATATCCTGCCAGTGCTTTAATATTTGATCTAAGATCTTGGCTGAGAGATACAACATTTTCATTTTCAACCTTAGCTGAAATTTTTCTCATATAGACATCTGGTGCATTTAAAAAACCACCCTCTTGAGCCAAAGCAATAACAGCCATAGCGTTCTCTCCACCTTTTGCAGTAATTGTAGTGCCCTCTAAAGGATCAAGGGCTATATCCACACTAGGGCCACCCTGACCAACTTTCTCACCTATGTAGAGCATGGGTGCTTCATCTCTCTCACCCTCACCTATAACTACTGTCCCAGATATTGTAAGGGAATTTAGACATTTTCTCATTGCGTCAACTGCAGCCTGGTCAGCTGCCTTTTCATTTCCTCTTCCAATATGTTTAGAGGCAGCTAATGCAGCAAATTCAGAAACTCGAACTAACTCAATAGCAAGATTTCTATCCAATATTTTCCTCTATCCTGATAACTGATATCTCGTTTTTAATAAAACTTGTCTTCTTTAAATTATTTACAACTTGAGTGATATTTTTAATACCAACAGGATCAGATATAATAATTATAGGAACAACTTTTTCATTATTAGTATTCAATTGAATTATAGATTTTATGGAAATTGATTTTTGAGAAAATAATTGGGCAATCGATTTAAGAACACCAACTTTATTGAGCACAGACATTCTTAAGTAATATGGTCTAATTCTTTGAGATTGATTGACAAACTTTGCATTCAACATTTGTGAGTATTTTTTTATAAAAATACCTTTAATAGAAGAATAATTAATAAATCTCTTAATATCTGAGATAATAGAAGTGGCTGTTGGGTAACCTCCTGCTCCTTTGCCAACTAAGCTAGTTTTTAAAAAATTCTCACCTTCTAAAGTAATAACGTTTTCTTCAAAATTAGTTTTTGCAATCAAACTTGACTCTGGCACAAAACAGGGTGCCACGGATGAAAAAAACTTATCTTTATATCTCTCTGTTAAAGAGACAAGTTTTAATTTATAACCAAGGTTAAGACCTTGTTCTAAATCTATTAGCTTAATATTTTCAATTCCATCGTAGCGCATATCAGAAAATTTAAACTTTTTTCCAAAAGATATATTTGAGAGTAAAACAAGTTTGTGCATAGCATCTTTTCCTGATAAATCAGCACTAGAGTCTTGTTCAGCAAATCCATTTTTTATAGCTTGTTCTAATGTTTGTTTGAAACTGATCTTATTTTCATACATTTTTGAAATAATATAGTTAGTTGTGCCATTAAAAATTCCATAAATTGAATTAACCTTTGATGGGTGAATACTATTCTCTATCATTCTTATTACTGGTACAGCGCCCAATACAGCAGCCTCAAAACCTAAAAATAAATTCGACTTATCAAAGCCTTCAAAAAACAGATTAGACTTTTCTGCTAATTGAGCCTTATTAGCAGTAATAAGAGATATTTTATTTTTTAAACAAAATTTATATAGATCATTTATGTACTTTCCTGTACCTCCAATAGTTTCAATTATTAAGTCAGGTTTAAATTGGATTAAGGTCTTATAATCGCCTACCCATTTGTATTTGCTAATATTGATTATTCTTTTCTTTTTCTTATTTTTTGCGCCAATAGCAACTATTTCACATTTAGTATCATCTAAAATATATGAATTTTTTTCTAATAACTTTACAACATGAGAGCCTACGACTCCTAAACCTAAAATTGCTATTTTAATCTTGTTCATTTTGAGATTTTAAAATTTGTTCTTTTCTAATACTACTCTTTTCGTTGAATTCCTCTAATTCTTTTTTCTTTTCCATCAAATTTTTATCAAAATTTTGGAATGATCTTTCGCAAGAAATAGTAATTATTGATAGTGAAATGACAGAAAAAATAAATAATAAATTATCTTTTAGAGAACTGAAAACTTCGTCTAGCTTTTTGCCTACCATACTTTTTTCGTTCTACTGTTCTGGAGTCTCTTGTTAAAAACCCATTTTTCTTTAAAACATCTTTGGTGTTTGGATCTATTTTTGTTAAAGCTCTGCTAAGTCCATGTTTGATAGCTCCAGCTTGACCAGATAAACCTCCACCTAATACTGTAATTCTAAGATCCACAGAGTCTGATTTTTTTGCAACCTCTAATGGTTGGTTAATTATCATTCTTAGTGCTTTATCAGGAAAATAATCATCAATGTTTTTTTTATTAATTGTTATATTTCCTGTTCCATTAGAAACCCAAACTCTTGCTATAGACTCTTTACGTCTTCCGGTACTATAGACTTGATCAGACATTTACTTCATTCTTCCTATTAATAGACTTAAAATCTAAGTTTTTTGGATTTTGAGACTCATGTGGATGATTAGCATCTCTATAAAGTTTGATATTATTTTTCATAAGGTCTCTAAATAAAGGAGAGTTTGGAAGCATACCTTTTATTGCTTTTTTAATAATCTCATCAGATTTATTATTTTCTTTTAGTTTGTCAGGTGTAGTTTCTTTAATACCACCAGGGTGACCAGTGTGTTTATAATATTTTTTGTCAGTGTTTTTATTACCTGAAAATTTTATTTTATCTGTGTTAATAATAATCACACCATCTCCGACTGGTAAATTAGGGGAATATTGTGGTTTGTTTTTACCTTTAAGAATTAAACTTACCCTTGAAGCAAGCCTTCCAACAGAAATATTAGTAGCGTCCAGCAAATGCCATGCTTTTTGAAATTCAGATTTTTTTAAAGTAGTAGTTTTCACGATAGAGGGAATATAAGTAAAATCATTAAAAAAGCAAGGATTATAGATAAAATTTTCAACATAAATTGAAAATAAACTTAATTTTTAAACATTATTTTCATTTTTTTGGTCGGGGGTACTGGACTTGAACCAGCGACCTCACGCCCCCCAGACGCGCACTCTACCAGACTGAGCTAACCCCCGATTATCTGGACTTTTTTAATAGTCCTAATAAATCCTTCAAATCTGAAACGATATTATCATCTGGTGAATTCATTTTAAGTTTTGATTTTGATAAATAATTATTAACACCATCAATAGTTAATTTTTGAACATCAAGTAAGTATTTTATTTTTTTTAGAAGAAGTAAGTTCTCATAATCATATAATCTATGCCCAGATTGAGTTCTAACAACTTTAAGTTTTTTGATTCTACTCTCCCAAAATCTGATTGTATGTTTCTGCTCTCCCACTAATTTAGATACATCATCAATATTGTAAAAATTTTTGTTCATAAGACTAATTTATTTGATTTTTTAAAACTAATAACTTTTCTTGATTTAATTAAATGCTCCTCTTTAGTTTTTGGATTTCTACCTATTCTCTCATTTTTTTTTTTTATTTTAAATGAGCCAATATTACTTATTGATAAATTAGTATTAATCATTTCATTGCTCCAAATTTCAAGAATTTTATCGATTTTTTTGTAAACTGTGGAGTATGCTATACCAAATTCAATAGATATTTGCTTAGCAATAGTTTCTCTAGTTGCTTTATCTCGAGACATTTTTCTTAATCTCATTTAATAAATCACAGTCAATACATTTTACACCAAAGTCTATAGCATTTGCAAACGCATGTGAGTCAGCATTTCCATGACTTTTAATTACAACACCATTTACTCCTATAAACATTCCGCCATTATAGTTTCTGGGATCAATTAAATTTTTAAAGTCTTTGAAATTTTTTTTTAATAGTAAAGAAAGTATTTTTGAATAAGATGAGGAGGTAAGACTTTTTTTTAGAGAGTCAGTTATAAATTTAGATACCCCTTCAGCTGTTTTCAGCGCAATATTTCCAGAAAACCCATCTGTAACAATAACATGGTTGTTTGTTGAAGTTATCTCATCTGCTTCAACAAATCCTTGATAATTTATTCTTTTATCGCTTTTCATTAATTCATGTGTCTCTTGAATTAAATTATTTCCTTTAAGTTCTTCTGATCCAATATTTAACAGTGCTACTTTGGTATCAATTTTTGGATAAAGAACTTTGTAATAAGTACTGCCCATAACAGCAAAATCTAAAAGATTTTCTGAGTTACACTCTGCATTTGCGCCCAAATCTAAAAAACATACCGGATGTTTTTCTGAAGGAAAAAATGATGCAATTGCAGGTCTTGTAATATTTTCAATGGTTCTTAGATATACAGTTGAGTAAGCCATCATGGCACCAGTGTTTCCTGCAGAGATAGTTATTTGATTTTTGTTTTCTTTTAAATTTAAAATAGCATTTGACATAGAACTATTTCGATTGTCCTTTTTTAAAGCGTCACTTGGTTTCATATCTGGAGAGATAAAATTTTCAGATTGTGTCCATTTAGAACTAGCAAATAACTCTAAAAAAGATGGACTAAATTTTTCATAAATATGCCTATCAGAATGTAAATTAAAGTTAATGGATGGATTTTTCGTTTGAGCTATTATTGCCCCTTCTAGAACTGATTGTGGGGCAAAATCTCCTCCGTGTAGGTCAAGGTTAATTATATACTTACTCATAAATGTTTATTATTGCTTTAAGGAAACTTATACCTTATTTGTTTTTATTGTGAATATTTTAAAAATACCTTTTATTTTTATAGTCTTATTATGCTCAATAATTTTATTTTCTTGTTCTAAAGAGGTGTATTTTTCTGGTATTTCAGAAAACAGTATGCATGAAATTAAAGAAAATTTTCAAAAAATTAATTACTCAAAAGATGATGTGTTAGCCATTATTGGACCTCCTTTGATAAAAGAAAACTCAGATAATTTGTGGATTTATAGAACGGATAAAAAAACAGGAATTGCTGCATTCAAGCAAACAGTCTACAACAAGACCTTAAAACTTAAATTTGAAAATAATATTTTAAGGTCCGTTGAAGAAATTAACTTAAACTAAATAATATTTAAATGAACAACTATTGAGAGCAATAAGATTGAAACTATATTTGTTATTTTAATCATTGGGTTAACAGCCGGGCCAGCTGTATCCTTATAAGGATCGCCAACAGTGTCTCCGGTAACAGAGGCTTTATGGGTCTCACTACCTTTCCCACCTAAGTTACCATCTTCGATATATTTTTTTGCGTTATCCCATGCACCACCACCGGCAGTCATTGATATAGCTACGAAGAAACCAGTAACTATAACTCCTATTAATAGAGCTCCAAGTGCTTGAAAGGCTGTATTGACACTACCTGTAAGGGAATAAACGCCAAAGAAAATAATTACTGGCGAAAGCACAGGTAATAAAGATGGGATGATCATCTCTTTAATTGCTGCCTTTGTTAGTATATCAACACACCTGCCATAGTCAGGTTTATCTTTTCCAGACATTATGCCTTTTTTTTCTTTAAACTGTTGTCTGACCTCTAAAACAACTGAGCCAGCTGCTCTGCCTACTGCCGTCATACTTAAAGCGCTAAATAAGAAAGGTAACAACCCACCTAGTAATAGTCCGATTATCACGTAAGGCTCTGATAAATCAAATGACACATTAAAAGCATTATTACCGGTTTCTTGTTTAAAGAATTTAAGATCTTCAGTGTAAGCAGCAAATAAAACTAATGCACCTAATCCTGCTGATCCAATAGCATATCCTTTAGTGACAGCTTTTGTAGTATTACCAACTGCGTCTAATGCATCTGTTCTTTCTCTTACTCTCTTATTCAAACCTGACATTTCGGCTATACCGCCTGCATTATCTGTAACGGGTCCATATGCATCTAAAGCAACGACCATACCAGCAAGAGCCAACATTGATGTAACTGCTATTGCTATACCAAATAATCCAGCAGTTGAAAAAGTAAGGCCTATTCCTGCACAGATAATTAAGACAGGTATTGCTGTGGATTCCATGCCCATAGCCAGTCCTTGTATAATATTAGTTGCATGACCAGTTTGAGATGCCTCAGCAACACTTTTTACAGGTCTATACTCAGTACTTGTGTAATATTCTGTAATAAAAACAAGCGCTAAAGTGATTATTAGTCCGTAAACCGCACAAAGAAATAAATCCATTCCATTGTACCACTTGTCTCCTAATTGAAAAAATTGATCAAAGCCAATTGAATATTGAGTTATAAGTGCAAATAAAATTATAGAAATAAATAATGTCATGAAAAAGCCTTTGTACAATGCTCCCATAATTGAAGATTTTGGAGTAGAGATTGATACAAACTTTGAGCCAATAATAGATGCTAATATACTAGAGCCTGCGATTAATAACGGATAAATAGTTAGCTCACTAACAGTTCCTTGAAAGATAATAGCTAGAACCATTGTTGCTACAATTGAAACAACGTAAGTTTCGAATAAATCTGCTGCCATACCTGCACAGTCTCCAACGTTGTCTCCTACGTTATCTGCTATCACAGCTGGATTTCTTGGATCGTCCTCAGGTATATTTTTTTCTACCTTTCCAACCAGATCAGCTCCAACGTCTGCTCCTTTTGTAAAAATTCCCCCACCCAATCTTGCAAATATGGAAATTAATGAAGATCCAAAACCAAGAGCGACTAACGGTTCAATAAGTTCTCTTCCTGTTCTATCAAATCCAAAATATAGTATCATAAAATATCCTGCGATACCGGCTAAAGCCAGTCCAACTACCAACAACCCTGTTACTGCTCCAGCGTTGAAAGCAACATAAAGACCTTTTTTCAAAGAGGTACTTGCAGCTTGAGCTGTTATCACATTTGCTCTTACTGAGACGTTCATGCCTATATAACCAGCAAGGCCTGATAAAACTGCACCAATAAGAAACCCTACGGGAACATCATAGATGTGTTTAAAAGGTATTAAAAAGAATGCTAAAAATATTACAATACCAACAATTGATATGGTTGTGTATTGACGGTTAAGGTAAGCCTTAGCTCCTTCTTGAATAGCACTAGAAATTGTTATCATTCTTTTAGTGCCTTTAGGTAAACTTAGAATTTTATTAGTTGTGAATATTCCGAAAGCAATCGCTGCTATTGCAGCAAATATTACTATTTGCAAGAACTGTATTTGAGACATGGTAAGTTGTTAATCTATTTTAATTTTATTTTCAAGGTGCTTTTTTAGAGGCATCATCTAACAAATAATTGAAGTATTTTACCTCCTCTTGGGTAAGAAAATCCTTGGAAAGATTGATATATTCGGCCATTAATATCTTTTTTTGCTTTTTATTTAAAAGATATTCAGAGCAAAAAGCATATAGAAGGAAAACTGTTATTTTGTTTGTTTTTTTAATAATCTTAGAATCTATCAGTCCTCTGATTTTTTCTAAATTAGAGTTAAAACTCTCATATAATAAAAGTAATTTTTTTTTGTTAAAAGGTCTTTTTTTTATGTTTTGTTTTATAAATTCATCTAACTCAAAGTCAGTTGAATAATTTCTTTGAAATATAAATTGAAAGAAAAATAATCTCGTGTTTCTATTTAAATTAAGCATTCGATCATTTTCACCATAGCATTAGCCGCTTCTTTTCCTTTATTTTTTGATTTAGATCTTTTTAACGCTTGAGACTTGTTATAAGAATTTATTATACCATTAGATATTATCGTATTTTTATTTTGATTTACTATATCTAAGAGTGCTTTTCCAACAGAGTCAGATATAACTTCAAAATGATATGTTTCACCCTTAATAACACATCCTAGGGCGATAAATAAATTGTAATTATTTGGTTTAATTTTCCATTTTATCATTTGAGGAATTTCATAAACACCAGGAACAGTTAAAATTTCATATTTAAGTTTACTCTTTTCTAAAATCTCAATACATGATTGTGTTAACGGATCAGTTATTTCTTTGTAATAATCAGCAACTACTATTTTTATTTTTAATTTTTTCATAGGCTCTCTATTTTGTTTACTCTTAATCCATAAATACCAAGGTCTAAATCCTCTTTCAGTGAATTAGATAGTACAGAAATATTATTAATAGAGAAATTTTTAAGGATTTGAGCTCCTAAACCATAATATTTTACCTTTTCATCATTTGATAACTTTCCTAGATCTCCTAATATAGGATTATTGATTAGCACTATAATTCCAGATCCATGAGATTTTATTTTTTCAATTGAAGCATGTAAGTCTTTTGTTTTGGGATTATTAAAATTCATAATTATGTCATCGAAACCTTGAACAGGATGAACTCTTGTCATTACGCTTTCCTGTTTGGATAAATCTCCTAAGTGCAATGTTGCATGATGTAATCCATCAATAGTGTTTTCAAAAACATTAAATTCAAAGATGTCAGAATAAATATTTTTAATCTGGTGTTGCTTTTCAGGAATTTTTTTTATGAGTAAATCATTTTTAATTCTATATGCGATAAGGTCTTGAATTGTCCCTATATTTAAAGAATGTTTTTTTGCATAGGGTATCAGATCTGGAACCCTAGCCATAGTACCGTCATCATTCATAATTTCGCAAATTACTGCAGAGTCATTTAATCCAGCTAATCTAGATATATCGACAGCAGCCTCTGTATGTCCTGCTCTGGTTAAAACTCCACCATCCCAGGCAATTAATGGAAATACGTGACCAGGGCTAACTATATCTCCTGATTTGAAATTTGGATTTATAGCTGCTTTTACTGTTTCTGCTCTATCAAATGCAGAAATACCAGTAGATATGTTAGTGCTCGACTCTATTGAGACAGTAAAAGCTGTGGTCTTTTTTTTCCAATTATCAGGATTCATCAATGGGAGCTTTAATTCCTCTGCTCTCTTCTCAGATATAGATAAACAAATCAAACCTCTTCCATAAGTCGCCATAAAATTGATATGTTCTGACTTACAAAGAGATGCAGGTATAATTAAATCTCCTTCATTCTCTCTATCCTCGCTATCAACCAAAATATACATTTTACCATTACGAGCATCACTAATTATATTTTCAATATTTGTAAAATCTGACATTAATTTAATAACCTACGAATTCGAGGAGTGAGCGTATCTTGCTAGCATATCTACTTCAAGATTTAAAATTTCATTTTTTTTATATGTATGAATATCAGTATATTTGTAGGTATGGGGTATGATCATACAATGACATTTATTTGACTTAACTTCATTTATTGTAAGTGAAATACCATTTAGAGAAATAGAACCTTTTTGGACAATAAATTTTTTAAGATTTTTTGGAAATTTAAAGGATAAAAACCAACTACTTCCAACTTTATATAAATCTTCAACAGAACAAGTAGTATCAATATGACCAAAAACAAAATGACCAGAAATTTCATCACCGACTTTTAAAGATTTTTCTAAGTTTATTTTTTTTCCAACTTTCCAATATTTAGCATTAGTTTTATTCATAGTTTCGTATGAAATATCAGCTTTAAAGGTATTTTTATTTTTTGATGTAACTGTTAAACATATACCTGAACAGCATATTGAAGAACCTAACTTATATCCTTTTAGAGAAGTTTGAATTTCAACTACCAAAGATTTTTCTTCTCTAGATAGTTTTTTAATTTTACCTTGAGATTGAATTATTCCACTAAACATTAATTTACAAATTTATAAATTGTATCCTGTCCATATTGATAAGAGGATTTTAATTTAAGATTATTTTTTAATGATTTCATTGATAAAAAGTATTTTTTACTGGAATTTTTTATAATCATATTTGATTGGCAGACTATAATCTCATCAAACAAATTACAATTAAGAAAATATTTAAAAGTGCTAATTCCGCCTTCGATTAGAATAGATTGAACATGTAAATTATTAAATAAAGAAAAATCCTCATTTAATAATTTTTTGTAATCAACATTAAGTGACAAGTAATTTTTAATTTTATTTTTTTTATTTGAGATAAGGATTTTTTTTAAATTTTTTTTAACACCCTGTAATCTACAAGTTAATTTTGGTTTATCATCCAACAATGTGTTCATGCCGACAGCTATAGCATCGTGTGATAATCTCATCCGATGCATAAAATATTGAGTTTGTTCAGAGGTAATATTATTAATTGTTGGGCTTTTACTTAAACCGTTTTTGGAGATAGCAATTTTGAGAGTAATAAAAGGCCTATTTAATGTTTGGTGAGTGTAAAAATATTTATTAATTTTTTGAAATTTATCTAAAGATTTTGATGAGTGAATTACTTTGATATTTTGCTGCTTTAAAAATTTGATCCCCTTTCCTTTTATATTTGGGTTTGGATCTAATGAACTTATAAAAACTTTTTTTATTCCAGCATTGGCAATTGCTTTTGCGCAACAGCTATTATTTTTAAAACAAGGTTCTAAACTAATATACATAACGGTTTTATTATTTATTTTATTTTGAGGTAATTTATTTAAGGCATTAATTTCTGCATGAGGTCTGCCATTTTTTGATGTTAAACCATAACTTAGGACAATTCCTTTTTGAGATTTAGAGTAGTCAACAATCAGACATGCTACTGAAGGGTTTTTCCCAGTTAATCCAATATTTTTTATTGATAAATTATTTACACTTTGTAAATAATTTTGATGAATTGCACTTAACAAATCTTATTTTTTATCTATTTTTTCTAAGAATTGCTCAAAATCTTTAGTTTCTCTAAAATCTCTATAAACAGAAGCAAATCTAACATAGCCAACTTTATCTAATGAATATAAACCTTGCATAACCATTTCGCCAATTGTGTTAGTGCTGACTTCATTTTCACCCATACCTTCAAGGTCTCTGACTATCTTTGAAATTAATTTTTCTTTTGTATCAATATCTACAGGTCTTTTTCTTAATGCCAATTCAACAGATTTGGCAATTTTATCTCTATCAAACATGGATTTTTCACCATTTTTTTTGACTACTAAGAATTCTCTAAATTGTACTCTTTCAAATGTAGTGAACCTCTCTTTTCTCTCACATCCACAAAGACGTCTTCTTCTAATAACACCGCCGTCTTCTGTAGGTCTAGAGTCTAAGACAGATGTTTCCTTCTCCTTACAAAAGGGACACTTCATATTTATTTATAGATTGGAAAATTAGAGCAGAGCTCGGTAACATCTTTGAGAATAGAGCTTTCGGTCATCGAGATATCTGCATTAGATGAAGATAGTGCATTTATGATTGTTGAGATTTTTTCACCAATAAATTTAAACTCTTTCTCTTTGAAGCCCCTTGTAGTAGCAGCTGGTGATCCTAATCTTATACCTGAAGTGATTGTTGGAGGGTTTGGATCATTTGCAACACCATTTTTATTACAAGTCATTCCAGCTCTCTCTAAACTCTCTTCTGCATCTTTACCCGTTACATTTTTTGATCTTAAATCTACTAAAACCATATGAGAGTCTGTTCCACCGGTGACAATATCTATTCCGTTTGACATTAGAACTTCTCCAAGAATTGATGCATTTTTTTTTACTTGTTGAATGTATGTTTTAAACTCTGGTTGAAGAGCTTCACCAAAAGCAACAGCTTTAGCAGCGATCACATGCATAAGTGGTCCTCCTTGCAAACCAGGAAAAACAGAACTATTGAATTTCTTTCCAAGGTCTAAATCATTTGAAAGTATCATACCCCCTCTTGGACCTCTAATAGTCTTGTGAGTTGTAGATGTAACCACATGTGCGTGTGGTAATGGATCCGGGTATTCTTTGGCAGCAACTAAACCTGAATAGTGTGCCATATCTACTAGTAAATAAGCCTCGATCTTATCTGCTATATCTCTAAATTTTTTAAAATCGATATTTCTTGGATAAGCTGAACCACCAGCAATAATCAAAGTCGGTTTATGTTCAATAGCTAATCTTTCAACTTCGTCATAATCTATTAAGGAAGTTTCTGGGTTTATGCCATACTGAACAGCGTTAAAATATTTTCCTGATTGATTTGGTCTCGAACCATGTGTTAAGTGACCACCAGCATCTAAAGACATTCCTAAAATAGTGTCACCTGGTTTAATCAGTGCTAAAAATACAGCTTGATTAGCTTGTGCGCCTGAGTGAGGTTGAACATTAGCATAACTGCATCCATACAATTGTTTCAAACGGTCAATTGCTAAATTTTCAGCTATATCTACGAATTCGCAACCACCATAGTATCTTTTAGCACTATAACCCTCTGCATATTTATTAGTCATAATGGAGCCTTGTGCTTCAAGCACAGCTTTAGAGACGATATTTTCAGAAGCGATTAATTCGATTTGGTTCTGTTGCCTTGAAAGTTCTTGTGAAATACTTTGATATAAATCTTTATCTGCATGTTCTAGATTACTAGAAAAAAAATTCTCACTAAGTGTCATAGTTGCGATATTCTCCTTAAATGTCTCCCTTTGTCAAATTCTGTTTTAAAATAGGCGTTGAGCATAGCAAAAATATTTTTTTTTACAAAAGGTCTTCCTTTTAAACATATAACATTGCTATTGTTGTGTTTTCTGGTCATTTTTGCTGTTTGTGCGTTATGACAAAGCGATGCTCTTATGTGCTTATGTCTATTAGCACTAATACTTACTCCTATTCCCGATCCACAGATCAAGATACCCATGCTGTATTTATTGATATTTTTACATAATTTTTTTGCAAATTTTGGATAATCTACAGATTTATCTGAATTAGTGCCTAAATCAAAGAAATTAAATTTTTTTTTGGCCAAATATTCCTCAATAATAAAGGATTTTAATCTAAAACCTGCATGATCAGAGGCTATATAAATAGTTTTATATTTTCCTGGTAATTTCATCTCTAGAAAAAGGTAAATTAATATTCAAATTAATCAATACTCTGTTGACTATTCTGCTCATAAAATCAAAAAAAACCAACTGATGATCTTTATTATCTTTCAAATGTTCATAAATATGCTCATAAGTTTTCAAATTACTTTTTTCATGGAAATTGAAAATTTTTTTTAAAACACTCTCATTTAAATCAGGTTGATAACCTGAGGCTTTTAAAATTTCAAGCTCTAGCAATAATAACTCTGGTAAGTAATTAGATCTTTCATTCAATTTAGAAATCAATAACAAATAATAACTTATAACATTTGAATTTTGATCAGTTAAAAATAATAATTTATTTATCAAAAAACAAAAATAATCAATTGCCTTTAACTCATATTTTGAAAATAAAAACCATTTAAATGTATTTATAGATGTTGAGGAAAGGCAAACATTATTATTATCAAATTCAATATTATTAAATGATCCCTTAACATATGTAGTATTTTTTTTTTTTGATTTTCCTCCAAAAACTACAAGTGATTTTTGACCATACTGAGAAGAATAAACTGATATACTTAAATGATTTTCTTTAAAATTTTCTACTTTCGTTATTATAGCCTCAGTTTTGTACAATAAATTATTTACTAACTTTATTAATGATCTTAATCATTTTTTTTGCAGCTAAAATTTCGGCTTTTTGTTTTGAAACTCCCTCTGCTTCTACTTCATTATCTTTAATTTTTAATGAAACTAAAAATTTAGGTTTATGTTTCGTACCAGACTCCTCAATCAATTTGTAAAGAGGAATTGTTTTATATTTTTTTTGACAATATTCTTGTATAAATGTTTTAGGATCTTTTTTAGGAAGTGTATCTAATTCATCTTGCCATAGTTCCATTATTAAATTTTTTGAAAACACTAAACCCTTACTTGTATAAACAAATCCAATTAGAGACTCTAGCGCATCAGCGTATATAGAATTTTTACTTGAGTTGGGATCGAGTTGATGTTTAAAAATTTCACCTAAATTATTTTTTCTAAATATTTTTGCTAAGGTATTTGTGTTTACAAGATGAATAAATCTTCTTGAAATCTCATCTAAAGTATTGTGTGAGAAAGTAGTAACTAAATATTCTGAAATTATTAAGCCTAAAACTCTATCTCCTAGAAACTCATATTTTTGAAAAGGTTTATCAGCATTTTTTTTTGATTTTTCAAAACTATCGTGTTCTATGCTTTTATTAAAACCCTCAAGGCTTTTTATTGTTTTGAAAATTTGTCTCTTATTCAAAATATTTATTTGATAACGTTAAAGAGCCTATCATATCTAATATGAAAGGGTAAATTCCAAAATTTTGATAGAGAAAAATCTGTATCAACTGAGAACCAAATAAACCAGACTTTGCCAACTATATTAACTTTTGGCACAAATCCAACTCCACTTAAAATTCTACTATCTGATGAGTTATCTCTGTTATCACCCATAAAAAAGAATTTATCTTTTGGTATTTCGTACTCAGGAGTATAATCAAGTGGTCCATCATTAGTGATATTTAATATCCTATATTCATTTTCAATTAACTGCTTAATTTCCTTACCGTATTGATCATCGTAAAAAAATCCATCTTCTATCTGATCTAACACTTCAAAATCAGTTGCATTTTTAGTCTTTAGATAGATTTTGCCATTTAGAACTTTTATTGTTTCTCCTGGTAGCCCAACCAATCTTTTTACATAATTGATGTTTTCTTGTCCTGGGAGTTTAAAAACAATTATATCTCCTCTTTCAGGGTTGCTTTCAAAGATTTTTCCTTTAAACGGAGGAAGTCCAAAAGGAAATGAGTATCTTGAGTATCCATAATCCCACTTAGAAACAAATAGAAAGTCCCCAACCAATAAGTTGGGCTTCATTGATCCAGAAGGAATTTTAAATGGCTCGATAGCAAAAGTTCTAATTACCCCTGCAATGATTAAAGCCCAAAAAAGCGCTTTAAAATTATTAATTAAAGATGATTTAACTTTGCTCAATAATTACCGACGCAATCGAATATAATTTTGTGTCTGTTAGGCTAACATGTATAACATATTTCCCAAAAGTATCATTTAAATAACTTTCAAGTTTATTTTTAAGCGAAATGACTGGTTTTCCTAATTCATTACGACTAACCACAATATTATTTGGGTAACAAGGAGATCTAAAACCCATACCTATACTTTTAGAAAAAGCCTCTTTTATTGCAAAATTATTTGCTAATAAGTTTTTATTAATTGATTTGAATTGATCATTCAAAAAGTATTTGGATATAAAATTTTTCTTATATTTAGCATAGATATTATTTACTCTATCTATTTCAACTAAATCTATACCATGACCAATTATCATTTTTTTATTAAATTTCTAAAATTATTTATAGTCTTGGTTAGTGAAATAAATATTGCTTCAGATATTATAAAATGACCAACGTGAACAGTATCAACATATTTTCTTTTTTTTATAAACTTAATATTTTTAAAATTTAAACCATGCCCTACATTCACAATTAATTTTTTAGAGTGAGCATACTCAATCATTTCATTTATTTGATTTATTGTGGATTTTCTAATAATTTTTTTATCTAAATTACCTGTGTGTAGTTCTACTGTATCAAAACCTAAATTTTTAGCTAAATTAATCATTTTTTTTGTTGGGTTAATAAAAGCACTTAATTGTATATTTTTTTTACCAGATATTTTTAATAATTTTTTAAATTTTGCTTGTGATATTTTGTTTAAATTAAGACCACCCTCAGTTGTAATTTCATTTCTTTTTTCGGGAACAATACAAATAAATTTTGGATTGATCTTGCTTGCTATTTTTATCATCTCTTCCGTAAGCGCCATTTCAAGATTAATAGGAATTTTAGAATATTTTTTTAATTCAAAGAGATCTTTATCTTTTATATGCCTCCTATCTTCTCTTAAATGAACAGTTAGTGTATCAATTTTTGCTTCTTGACAAACTTTCAATGCTCTAATTAAATTTGGATTATCCTGACCCCTAGCATTACGAAGAGTCGCTATATGATCTATATTAACGCCTAGTTTCATTAATAATTAATTGATTGTCTTTTAACTTTATCAACTTGGCTCAAAGTTTTCATTTCGGCAAGCACAAATTTTAGTTTATCTGAACTTTCAATACTTATATCTATAATAAATGTGTAAACTTTTTTAGTTCTATTAGCGATACGTATATTTTCGATATTAATTTCATGCTTATCAAAGATTGATGTAATACTAAATAGAGCTCCAGGTTGGTTTTTAATAACTATCTCTATCCTTGAATTAAATTCAGATTGACTTTCTCCTTCCCCCCATTCAGATTTATAAAAATTATCTTTATGATAATAACCTAAACTGTCACAAATTGTATTGTGTACTACAAGACCTCGACCATATGACATTATTGAGATAATGCTATCGCCCTTAATAGGAGAACAACAAGTTGCATAATTAATAGCAATACCATTTTCATATTTTAATACATCTACTCTTTCTTCGTCATCATTAGATTGAAAAATTTTTTTTACAATATTATCTTCCATTTCCTTAAATAATTTATCTAGTTCAGCTCTAGATAAAAAACCTCTTCCAACATTTTCAAAAAGTTTATTTTTAAATTTAAAATCAGTTTTGGTTAAAATTTTATTAAATGTATTTTCATCGGCAGCAATATTTTTAGACTTTGCGATATAGTTTAATATATCTTTACCTAGTATTTCAAACTCTCTTCTTCTTTTTGACCTAAAAAAATACCTTATTTTTTCTTTTACTTTTTCTTTTTTTACAAATCTAATCCATAAGGGTGAAATTGTTGTGCTTTCATCAAGAATGATTTCAACTTGATCTCCATTATTTAGTTTTGTACTTAAAGGTGACTCTTGTCCATTAACTATTGCTCCGGCGCATCTATCACCAATATCTGTATGAATAGTATACGCATAGTCAACTGGAGTGGAGTCAAGTGGAAGTGTAAATAATTCTCCTTTAGGTGAAAAAACATAAATTTGTTCGTCAAAAAATTGTTGTGAGGTTTTGTTAAGGATGAGATGTTGTTCATCTTTTTCCTCAATATAATTTACAGCATCTCTTAACCAAGCATAGACACCCTCACTTTGACTGTCTTTATTTAAATATTTATATCTCCAATGTGCAGCAATACCATTTTCCGCTATCATATGCATAGCTCTTGATCTTATTTGTACTTCAAATATTTTTTTTTGAAAAATAAGATCAGAATGTATCGATCTATATCCATTGGGTTTTGGACTAGATATATAATCTTTTGTTCTTCCAACTTTAGCGGAAAAATTTCGGTGAATAATGCCCAGAACCCTGTAACAATCTCTTGTTGATTTAGTAATGATCCTGACAGCAGCTATATCAGATATAGAATTTAAATCTGTATTTTTCTTATTTATTTTTTTCCAAATGGAGTAAGGATTTTTTTTTCGGTAATGTATCTCAGCATCAATATCAGACTTGGAAAGTTGCTCCCTCATTAAATTTTCAAGATCAATAAATGAACCTTCCAAGTTTTTGAAGGTATTATCTATTTTGTCATTGATTCTGTTAAAAATATCTGGGTGTAAATTTTTAAAAGATATATTTTCTAAAATTGATTTCCAATTCTCAAATCCTAATCTTTGAGCAAGAGGGGCATAAATTAATAAAGTTTCATTGCTAACTCTTTTTCTTTTTTCAACATCTTTAAAATAATGAATAGTTTTAATATTATGAAGCCTGTCAGCTAATTTTATAATTAAAACTCTTATATCTTTAGCTGTAGAAATTAATAATTTTCTGAAATTTTCGGCCTCTTTTTCTGATCTTGTTGTTTTTTTTTCTTCCAAAAAATCTATTTTAGTTAAACCATCAACGAGGCCAGATATTGCATCGCCAAAATTTTTTTTTAATTCATCTTTTGAAAATTCAGTATCTTCAATGACATCGTGTAGTAAACCAGTAATTACAGTTTCTGTGTCTAATTTTAATTCAATTAGTGATTTACATACTTCATATGGATGAATTATGTATGGATCTCCAGAGGCACGAAATTGATCCTTATGAGAATTTTCAGCAACCTCAATAGCTTTTACAAATAGATCCTCTCTAAAATTTTTGTCATATGACTCTAATGCAGATTTAAACTCGCTGTAACTCTTGTTGAAGTAGCTGGTTTGAAACATCAGCTAAAATAATAAACTAAATATAACTTTTAATCTTCAAGAAGATGATCTTCGTTTTCTTCTTCTTTCTCTTGAACTAATTGATAACTCTTAATAATGTCTTCTTTGACATCTTCGACACTAATTTTTTCATCAGCAATTTCTCTAAGAGCTATGACCGTGCTTTTATCATTATCTAGTGGGACCTGGGCTTCATTACCAGCGTTAAGAACCTTTGCTCTGTGAGATGCCAGTAAAACTAAATCAAAAAGACTATCAACGTTTTTAGTACAATCTTCTACTGTAACTCTTGCCATGTGAGGTTTATATGAAAAAGTAAGTAAAATTACAAGAAAATTATTATTTTTTTAAAATTCTTAGTTTTTTACGATCCCACTCTCTTTGCTTAATTGTCTCCCTTTTATCAAATTTCTTTTTACCGATGCCAACTCCAAATTTTACTTTTGCTAAACCTTTTTCATTAAAGAAAATCTCCATAGGAACTGCTGTAAAACCTTTTGTAGTCAACATTCCTAAAATCTTCTTAATCTCTCTTTTATTAAGTAAAAGTTTTTTAACAGATCTCGTCTTCTTTTTGAGGTCAAAATTCTTACCTCTTGAAATAATTTCAAAATTATTGATGTAAATTTCACCTTTTTGTTCATTAATAAAACTTGACTGAATAGAGGCTTTTCCGCTTCGAAGTGGTTTAACTTCATTACTTTCAAGCACTATTCCAGCAACATAAGTTTCTTTGATTTCATAATCAAATTTTGCTCTACGATTTTGAATAGACAATTAAATAAAATTTAAATCTTTAATTATTTTTCTTACTTGTTTTTTTGTATCAGTGCTTAATTCATACAAAGGTTCTCTTACATCAGCTTTACATTTACCCATTAAAGAGAGGGCATACTTAGCTGGTGTAGGATTAGGTTCAGCAAACAATATTTTTGACAATGGAGCTAATTTTAAATTTACTTTATCAAATTCCTTATAATTCTTTTTTTTCCAATGATAGTGGAGCATTGATGTAAGCTTGGGAGCTACATTGGCTGTAACTGATATACAGCCATGACCGCCTTGAGCTAAAAAACCAGCAATAGTTCCATCTTCACCAGACAAATAATTAAAATCTTTTTTCATAAAAGTTCTCATTATTAAAGGTCTTGACATATCATTGGAAGCGTCTTTAATACCGACAATGTTTGATACTTTATTTAGTTCCTTAAAGCTATCAAAAGACAAGTCTACAATTGATCTTCCTGGTATATTGTAAATTAGTTGTTTTAAAGGTGAAACTTTTGCAATTTTTTTGAAATGGTTAATCAAACCTAATTGATTAGGTTTATTATAATATGGTGTAACAACTAATCCGTACTTTGCTCCTGCTTTATAGGCGTGTTTGGTAAATTCAATTGCTTCTTTAGTGGAATTAGATCCTGTGCCGGCAATAACAGGTATTTTTTTTGAAGCAACTTTTATTGCGAACTCAACTAACTTCATATGCTCATCATGTGATAAAGTTGGTGACTCCCCTGTGGTTCCGCAAACTGTTACCCCAGATATTCCACTTTTGATTTGCCAATTTAATAGTTTTTCAAAACTATCATAGTCAACATCACCGTTTGAATAGGGAGTTATTATTGCTGGTATAGATCCTGTGAGCATTATTATTTTTTACTATTTTTATATCAAATATATATGTTTTTTTATGGCGGAGAGAGAGGGATTCGAACCCTCGGTACAACTTGCGTCGTACGGCGGTTTAGCAAACCGCTGGTTTCAGCCACTCACCCACCTCTCCTTAGGCTTATTTATAGCCGAAATATAGTCGAATAAAAAGAATTGTCATTCTTATTATTAATAAATAAGTATATGCGGTTACTTTTTAAGTCTTTCGAGAAGGATTTTATTTATTAATTTAGGATTACCTTTACCTTTTGTAGCTTTTAGACATTTACCGACAAAATATCCTAAAACTCTATCAGAACCACCTTGAAATTTTAAAATGTTCTCCTCTTCTCCTACTAAAACTTCATCAATTATTTTTTCCAATTCTCCAGAGTCAGACACTTGTTCAAGTCCTAGTTCCTTAACAAGTTCAGATGGCTTACCTTCACTATTTAAAACTTTTGGTAAAATTTCTTTACCAACTTTATTAGAAATAACATCATCAGAAATTAATCTCAAAAGATCAGTGATGTCTTTAGTTTTTTCATTTAGACTATTTACCTCTAAATTATTTTCTTTGATAAATGCAAATATATCTCCAACTAGCCAAGCTGCTATAAATTTTGGTTTTACTGTTGACTCAGAAATCATTTTTTCAAATAAATTAGCGTTTTGTTTTTCAGCAATGATGATTTTAGCTATGTCTTTATCTAAACTATAATTATCTATATATTTATTTAACTTGTCTTGTGGAAGTTCTCCTACTAAGGGTTTTATTTTATCAATTTGCTCTTGTGTTAAATTAACAGGTAATAAATCAGGATCAGGAAAATAACGATAATCATGTGAGAATTCTTTACTTCTCATTGCTCTTGTTTCCCCAGTGCTTGTATCAAACAGCATGGTATTCTGTTCAATTTCTCCACCACCATCAATTATATTAATTTGTCTTTGAAATTCATATTCGATAGCTTGTTTAATGAATTTAAATGAATTTAAATTTTTAATTTCACATCTAGTGCCAAGTTCCTGGCCCTTTTTGCGAACAGATAAATTTACATCGGCTCTTAAAGAACCTTCCTGCATATTTCCATCACATACATCTATGTACATAAGCAATTGTCTTAGAGAAGACATGTAGTTTATTACCTCATCTGCAGATGATAAATCAGGATACGAAACTATTTCTAATAATGGTGTGCCTACTCTATTAAGATCAATAAAACTATATTTTGGATCAATATCATGGATACTCTTGCCAGCATCTTGTTCTAAGTGGGCTCTCTCAATTCTAATTTTTTTTTGATTATCACCACTTTCAATATTGATATAACCCTCGCTAAGAATTGGGAATTCAAATTGACTAATTTGGTAACCTTGAGGTAAATCAGGATAGAAGTAATTTTTTCTTTCGAACACAGAATGCTTATTAATCTTAAAATTTAATGCGTATCCTGTTTTTATTGCCATTTCAATACAACCAAAGTTCATAACTGGAAGCATTCCAGGCATTCCTGAGTCAATAAAATTTACATTCTCATTTGGCTCAGATCCAAATTGATTTGGTGAGGAGGAAAATAATTTAGATGAAGTTTTAAGTTGGGCGTGTACTTCAAGACCTATTACCATTTCCCAATTATTGCTCATTGAAACTTAATTCCTTTTCTGCAAGCGCTGCTAACTGTAAAAGTGTTTTTTCTTCAAAATAATTTCCAATAAATTGAACCCCCAAAGGTAGACCATTTTTACTTAAACCAGATGGAATAGATATCCCAGGAAGGCCAGCAAGACTTGTGGGAACAGTATAAATATCATTTTTATACATAGATATAGGATCAAGTTTATCACCAATTTTAAAAGCCTCATTTGGTGTTGTGGGTGTTAGTATAAAGTCAACTTCGTTTAAAATTCTTTGAAAATCATTTTTAATTAATCTTCTAACTTTTTGAGCTTGTCTGTAGTAAGCATCGTAATAACCGGCTGACAAAACATAAGCACCTATAAGAATTCTTCTGGTCACTTCATCACCAAATCCCTTTGTTCTCGAATTTAGATAAATATCGTCAAGACTTTCGCCATCTTCTCTAACTCCGTAGCGTACACCATCATATCTTGCTAAATTTGACGAGGCTTCAGCAGGTGCTAAAATATAATAAGTTGAAAGTGCGTATTCAGTAGTCTTAAATTCTACATCTACAAATTCTATGCCATGTTTGGAGAGTGCTTTTTTTGTATTATCAATTTGATTTAAAATGTCGTCACTGACATCTTCGAGATAGTCAGAGGGAATTCCAATTTTAACTTTCTTTTCAAGACTGTTGTTCATATCAATTAAATAATCCTCTCTTTGATGATTTGAACTAGTAGAGTCATTAAAATCATGTTTGTTTACTGAATTTAAAATATAAGCCGCATCCTCAACACAGTTTGTCAAAGGTCCTGCTTGATCTAAACTAGAGGCAAAAGCTACAATTCCCCATCTTGAACATGAGCCAAATGTAGGTTTTAAACCAACTATTCCACATAAGCTAGCTGGCTGTCTAATTGAACCACCAGTATCTGTACCTATTGAAGCTACACATGAACCCTCTGCCACAGCTGCTGCTGAACCCCCTGAGGAGCCGCCTGGAACAAGATTATCTTTTTGAGAATTTTTATTCTTCCAAGGATTAATTACAGGACCAAAATAACTAGTTTCATTTGAAGAGCCCATCGCAAATTCATCACAATTATTTTTACCAATAAAAATCGAACCATCATTTAAAAGTTGCTGGGTCACAAATGATTCATAATTAGGAATAAAATTACTGAGAATTTTAGATGATGCTGTTGTTCTTATTCCTTTAGTACAAAATAAATCTTTAATACCTAGGGGAATACCATCTAAAGGTAAAGGATTGCCATTGTCATATCTGTTTTGAGAGTCCTTAATTGAAGAAATATTGTTTTCTCTGTCAATCACTAAGTTAAAGCTGTTGTTATTACCAGATTTAGCTTTTACTAAATATTCATCATAAAGTTCACTTACACTTATTTTTTTTTCAATAAGAGCTTTTTTAATTTGGCTAATTGAATTCTTCACTTACTCAACCACTTTAGGCACTTTGAAAAAATTTTGTGCTCTCTCTGGAGCATTACTTAATACATCATCAACAGAATTACTTTTAATTACCTCATCATTTCTAATTGATACGGTTTTTTCAGTTACATTATGCAAAGGCTCTATTTTTTTTGTGTCAACTTTTTTAAGATTATCTACCCATTTAATTATATCTTTTAAGGAATTAGAGTAAAATTCCTCTTTTTCTGAGGGTAATTTTAACTTTGCTAAATAAGAAATTCTTTTAATATCAATGTCACTCATAATGGTCGTCGATACTATATCAGATTTTCTTGTAAGCAATAATTATACCAAGAAATTTATTGCTATAGATTATGGTCTAAAACACATTGGAATGGCTATCAGCGATCCATCAAATATCATTTCTATTCCTTACGGAACTTTTACCGAAACATTATTATTCGAAAAAATTATAGAAATTATAACAACTGAAAATGTTCATGGAATAGTGATTGGTAAACCTTACCATCTTGATGGCTCTTTATCTGAAATGGTAAATAAAGTTGAAATATTTGCCGAAAAATTAGAGAAAATTATCTCTTGTCCAATTTTGTTTATCGATGAGAGATTGTCTAGTAAGCCCTATAAATCAATGAAAAATTCAGAAAATACTAATATTCATCAAAAGAGCGCATGTTTAATACTTGATGATTTTCTAAGTTTGTATAGAAACTCCTCTAGTGAAAAATAGAAAGATCACTTCTATAGACGATCTATCAGCTAAGGATATTCGCTCTATTGCTGAGTTAGCTATAAAATTTAAAAAATCAAAAAAAAGAATTTTAGGAAATAAAACAAAAAATATTTTTAACTTGTTTTTAGAGCCCTCTACAAGAACTACAATAAGTTTTGAACTTGCAGCAAAAAATTTGGGATACAATTCAGTTAATATAAATTTTGAAAAAAGTTCTTTGTCTAAAGGTGAAACTTTTAATGACACCATGGATACTTTGATGAGTATGAAACCAGATGCTTTAGTAATTAGAGATAAAAATAATTTTTCACCGATGAACATAGCAAAGAAAAGTAATGTTCCTGTAATAAATGCTGGAGATGGGACTAATGAACATCCCACACAGGCACTACTTGATTATTGTGTAATAAAAGAAATTTTTAAAAAGAAAAAAATAAAAATTGGTATTTGTGGAGATATTAAACATAGCAGAGTAGCTCACTCAAATATCAAACTTCTTTCAAAAATGGGCTATCAAATTCATATAATAGCACCTACATATTTTTTAAACAGAAATGAATTGATTAAAATAAATGATAAAATTAAATTTCATAAAAATCTTAATTATCTTGAAAAACTAGATGTCTTGATGATGTTGAGAGTTCAAAAAGAGAGAATTCCAAAAGATGCAAAGAATATGATGAAATCTTTTAAAAAAGAATTTTGTTTACAAAATAACCATCTGTTAAATAAGCCATATTTGATGCACCCTGGCCCAGTAAATAGAAACATTGAGATTAGTGATGAAGTTTTAGATAATTATCCTAAATCACTGATCTTAAAACAAGTTGAGATGGGTGTTTACCTCAGGATGGCTTGTTTACGTTATATATTAGAGTGATGTTTCTAATATTAACGTTTGCCTATTTGATGGGATCCATACCTTTTGGGAAACTAATAACCAAATTTTTAACAAACAAAGACATAACCAAGACAGGATCAGGTAATATAGGTGCAACCAATGTATACAGAAGTGTTTCAAAAAAAGCTGGTATTGTTGTCCTGTTATTGGATGGAATAAAACCAATTTTTGCATTTTTAATAATTTATTATTTATTTCCAGAACACTACCTTAAATATAAATATTTAATTTTTCTTTTTTCTATAATTGGACATATTTTTCCAATTTGGCTTTATTTTAAGGGTGGAAAAGGTGTGGCATGTTTTTTTGGTGCAAATTTATTTTTAACTCCTATTCCAACGATTTTAGCAATGATCCTGTGGTTTTTTACAGTCAAAATCACTAAACTTTCTTCTTTAGGAGCCCTTTTATCAATATTTCTTTTGACAATTTATCAATTAATTTTTATTTATGGCAACTTAGAAAAAGGAATAGTTTTTATTATTTTTCTTTTAATATTTTTTAAACATAATTCAAATATTAAAAGATTAATTAAAGGCGAAGAAAATAAAATAAATTTATAGTTATGAACTTACTTGTTGTAGAGTCTCCCGCAAAAGCTAAGACGATTAATAAATATCTTGGAAATGATTTTGAAGTCATAGCTACGGTTGGTCATTTTAGAGATTTAGCAAAAAAAGATGGTGTAAAAGTGACTGAAGACTACAGTGATGTTGAGTTGAATTGGGAAACAACAACTGCAGGAATGAAAATGTTGGATAGTATAGAGAAAAAAGCAGAAGGTTATGAAAAAATTTACCTTGCAACTGATCCAGACAGAGAAGGTGAAGCGATTACATGGCATTTAGTTAAGTCTTTAGAAAAAAAAATAGATAAAAATAAATTTGAGAGAATTACATTTAATGAAATTACTAAAAATGCAGTAATAAATAGTTTCAAAGAGTCTAGGAAAGTTGATGATAATCTAGTTTGTGCTTATTTAGCCCGAAGAAGTTTAGATTATTTAGCGGGATATAGTTTATCTCCTGTTCTCTGGAGGAAAATGCCTGGCAGTAGATCTGCAGGAAGAGTGCAATCTGTAGCAGTAAGACTCATTTATGAAAAAGAAATTGAGATAGAACAATTTGAGCCAGAGAAATTCTATAAAATAAATGTACATGGGGAAATTAACGGTGCAAAACTCGATACATCCATTACAAGTCTAGATGGGCAAAAAGTAGACAAGCTCTTCTTTAAAAACGAGGCTTTAGCTGAAAAGGCTAAAAATTATTTAAATAACAACAAATTTTTTATTAGAAAAATTGATGAAAAGATAATATCTCGAAAACCAAAAGCACCTTTTAATACTTCAACCTTGCAACAAACAGCAAATAGTCAACTAAATTTTAGTGCCAGCCAAACTATGACTATCGCACAAGGTTTATATATGGGCATAGATATAAATAAGGAAACTATTGCTTTAATAACTTATATGAGAACAGATAGCATAACGCTTTCTAAAGACTCAATTGATACAATTAGAAAAAATATAAGTGAGCAATATGGTGATAAATATTTACCAGATAAGCCGATCGAGTATAAGTCTAGAAAAAAGAATGCACAGGAAGCGCACGAGGCAATTAGACCAACAGATATTTCAATAAAACCTGAAAGCATAAAAGATTACCTTACTGAAGAACAATTTAAACTTTATGATTTAATTTGGAAAAGAACATTAGCATCTCAAATGACAAGTGCTGAAACGAACCAAAATACTCTTCAAATAGATTGTGAAGAAAAAAACATAACTTTAAAAGCAACGCTTGGTAAATTAATTTTTGATGGATATAAAAAAGTTTACAACCTACAAGAGGATGATGAAGAACAGATTATTTCACTATTAGAAAATATAAAAGAAAATGATAAATACACTGTAAGTGAAGTTGAAACACTAGAGTCATATACTTCTCCTCCATCTAGATATACTGATGCCAGTTTAGTAAAGAAATTAGAAGAGTTAGAAATTGGAAGACCTTCAACCTATGCCTCTATAATTCAAACAATTGTTAATAGGGGTTATGTTTTAAAAAGTGGAAAATCATTTATACTTAATGATCGCGGTAGAGTAGTAAATGTATTTTTATGTAATTATTTTAAAAAATTTCTTGAATACAAATTTACAGCTGATTTAGAAAATCAGCTTGATGATGTAGCTGCTGATAAAGCAGAATGGAAAAATATTGTTTTAAATTTTTGGAAAGATTTTGAGTTTTTCATAAATGAGGTTATGGGTAAGCCTAATAGAGAAGTAATTGATGTGATAAATGAAGAATTATCACCAGTTATTTTCAAAAAAATTGGAGGAGACATTGATATCAAATGTTCCTCTTGGGCAAACACAGAAAATTGTGAAGGCAATTTGGGTGTGAAAGTTGGAAAAATGGGAGGATTTATTGGCTGTTCAAATTACCCTGAATGTAAATTTACAATTTCTATAGGTGCATTCGTTAAAGAGGTAAATCCAAAAAATCGTGAGGGAGATGAAATCATCACTTTTCCAAGAACCCTAGGTATAGATGCTGACTCTAAAAAAGAAATAGCAGTTCACTTGGGTCCTTATGGATATTATCTACAATTAGGAAAAGACACTGATGAAGATAAGCCTAAAAGAGTAACTCTTCCTAAAAGCTATGATCAAAATACAATTGGTATGAATATTGCTAGTCAGTTAATAAAGCTACCAATAACACTTGGAAATTTTCCAAATAGTGAAGATCCGGTAATAGCTAACATAGGGGCGTATGGACCATATGTTAAATACCAAGATATTTTTGCCTCTTTGGGAAGAAAATATGATGTCTTGGAAATTGATTTAGATCAAGCAGTGGAATTGATAACTATTAAAAAAAATAAACCTACCAATAAAGTAAGAGAAATAGGAGTTCTCAAGAGAAGGAAACAAAGAGCAAATCTTTATAAAGGGAAGTCAGGAAAATTTTATTTTAAGATAGGGATAATGAATTACAAAATTCCTCCAGAATATGATGGAGAAAATTTAACAATTGAGGATGTAGAAAAAATACTTAAAGCTAATCGCTAACTTTTTTTAAATTTAACTCTTTTAACTGTTTATCCTCTATTTTAACTGGTGCGTTCATCATTAAGTCTTGAGCTCTTTGGTTAAAAGGAAAAGCTATTACTTCTCTGATATTTTCATTTTCACTGAGTAACATAATTATTCTGTCTAGACCCGGTGCACATCCTCCGTGAGGGGGAACTCCATAATGAAAAGCATCAAACAAAGCACTAAATTTTGATTTAATCTCACTTTCACCATATCCTGCAATTTCAAAAGCTTTTTTCATAATATCTGGTCTATGATTTCTTATGGCTCCAGATGACAATTCTATTCCATTACATACGATGTCATATTGATATGCTAAAACATTCAAGGGGTCATCTTTCGTCAATGCATCCATTCCTCCTTGAGGCATAGAAAAAGGATTGTGACTAAAGTCAACCTTGCCAGTTAAAGCATCTTTTTCATACATTGGATAGTCAACAATCCAGCAAAATTCATATTTATTTTGATCAATTAAATTTAAATCCTCTCCTACTTTTGAAATAACTTTTGACGAGAATTCATATGACTCTTCTGGTAAATCACACACGAAAAGTAATCCATCATTTTGATTAAAATGATTATATTTAATCATTTGATTTAACTTTTCTTGATTAAAATTTTTAGCTAATGGGCCTTTTGGTGATAAATTTTCAAAGTTGATATATCCAAGACCTTTTTTTCCTTGTTCTTGAGCCCATTTATTAAGGTTATCATAAAAACTTCTTGGCTTACCGTCAGAATTGAGAGCTTGAATACAATTAACAATAGCACCCTTATTTATCAAATTTTCAAAAATTTTAAGTCCTGAACCTTCAAAAAAATTTGTTACATTAACTAATCTTAGAGGATTTCTTAAATCTGGTTTATCGCATCCGAAACTCTCAACACTATCTTTATAAGTAAAAGTTGGAAATGGAAGTTTATTTACTAATTTATCTTTAGGTTTAAATCTATCAAAAGTATTAAATAATAAACGACTGATGACGTCTAAAACATCCTCTTGTGTGGCAAAACTCATCTCCATATCAATTTGATAAAATTCACCGGGTGATCTATCAGCCCTACTATCTTCATCCCTAAAACACGGAGCTATTTGAAAATATTTATCAACACCGGAAGCCATGTAAAGTTGCTTAAATTGCTGAGGTGCTTGAGGTAAAGCATAAAATGATCCTTTATGTATTCTGGAAGGTACCAGGTAATCTCTAGCCCCTTCTGGGGAGGGGGCTGTCAGAATTGGGGTTGCTAATTCCATGAAACCCTCATTATTCATAAAATCTCTTACATAATTTATAATTTGATTTCTTAACTTAATGTTACGTTGCATTTTAGATCTTCTAAGGTCTAAATATCTATATTTTAATCTTACCTCTTCACCATAATCACTATCTGAATTTACCTCGAGCGGAAGGGTTTTTGAGCATCGGCTTAATATTTCAAAAGTTTCAATTTTTAATTCAACTTCACCCGAGTCTAAGTTCGTATTTATAGTTTCCTCACTTCTTTTGTTTATTTGACCATAAATTTTAATAACATCTTCGTTTTTAATTTTTGATAATTCAGGAAAATTTACAGAAGTATTATCTACAACACATTGTAAGAGTGAAGTTGAGTCTCTTAAATCTATAAATAATAAATTGCCGTGATCTCTTGATCTATTAACCCATCCAGAAACCGTAATTTTTTTATCTACTAGATCACTATTAATATCTTTTAAATAATAGTCTCTATATTTGTTCATAATGCTTCCTAATCAGAGACAAATTAATATTATGGTTATTCTCATAAAGCAAATGATTAATGGTTTTTGCGGCCTCAAATGCTGCTATGTATGTTCTTTCAATATATTTCATTACTTCAGCAATAATTTGCTCTGGGACACTAATAGATTTTAAAAACAAATATTTATTTATTAATTTAAAAAGAAGATCTTTACTCGGATTTTGTATATTACATGAGTTAAATTGCCTTAATCTTGAAGTAACATCAGGGAAATAAATTTTTTCAGATAAATTTTCAATAGAATTTTCGGAGGTAAATATAGTCAAAGGAATGTTATTTGTTATAAAATGCTGTAAGAAATGGAAAAAATTCTCATCTTTTGCTGGTAGGTTATTTAAGTCTAAATAAGTTTCTTTTTTTATATTTAAATCTCTAGGAATTTTATTAATCATATTAATATTAAAATCTTTAGAGAATTTATTTGCGATAGTGGTTTTACCAGATTTTATAGGTCCATAAATAATTAAGTATTCATCTCTTCTCTTGAGTGCTTGAATAACTGACTCATTTTCTGAAGAATATAATATTTCCTCATCAGAACTATCTAAATTAAGGAATGTTTGCACTAAAAAAAGTTTACCAAAAAATTAATCTGTTTATCATTATAAAAGTTTTCAAAATTTAATATTATTTTATTTTGTTCATAAGATAATATCTTTAGTTCTAAACCTGTAAAGTATTTCAATTTTTTATAATTTGATGGATCAATAGATAGTTGATAAGAGTTTTTATTT
>CABZPR010000003.1 GCA_902527545.1 uncultured Alphaproteobacteria bacterium | reverse complement strand
GGATGGGTTTGTGGAAAAACTATATTGTGTTTTAGCAATACAAATCGGTAAATGGCCATAACCACTATCTTCAAATCCTTTAAGTTGATCACTGACAGATTTGTCAATAACTATGTCATCAGCTCTATATATTTTTTTTGCAACAGAGCGAATTTTTTCCTCTAACGATGCTTCGTCTTCGTACATAAACTTAAAGTTAGACGGGTCACTTACCTCACATATTTTTACAACCTCATTGGCAAGTTCTAAAGTACCGTTGCCACCATTTGCCCAGTGAGAACAAAGTATAGCCTTTACTCCCAACTTATCACACCCTTCAGAGATAACTTTACCCTCTGCTTCAGTATCAAGAGTGAAACTATTAATAGCCACTATAGGCTGAAGGCCAAAAGATTGGATATTTTCAATGTGACGCTGTAAATTTTCAAAACCTTTTTCAACTGCATCAACATTTTCATTGTTTAGATCTGCTTTTTCCACACCCCCATGAGACTTTAACGCTCTAACTGTTGCTACTATTACAACAACACTAGGTGTTAGTCCGGCTTTACGGCATTTAATATCTAAAAATTTTTCGGCACCTAAGTCTGCACCAAACCCCGCTTCAGTCACGACATAATCAGCAAGTTTTAAACCAGCTTTCGTTGCAATCACTGTATTACAACCATGAGCGATGTTTGCAAATGGACCTCCGTGAATAATTGCAGGATTATTTTCTAGTGTTTGAACCAGGTTTGGCATCAAAGCATTTTTTAACAATACTGTCATTGGGCCATCGGCTTTTACATCTCTGGCATAAATAGGTGATTTATCTCTTTTATATGCAATTATAATATCACCAATTCTTTTTTGTAAATCATTAATGTCATTTGCTAAACAAAATATAGCCATAATTTCACTTGCAACTGTGATATCGAATTTATCCTCCCTAGGAAATCCATTAGATATCCCTCCAAGATTTACATTTACTTTTCTCAAAGATCTGTCACCTAAATCAACAACACGCCCCCATGTAATTCTTCTTTGATCTATTTGCAACTCATTGCCCCAATAAATATGATTGTCAATTAATGATGATAATAAATTATGTGCAGCAGTAATTGCGTGAAAATCTCCGGTAAAATGTAAATTAATCTCCTCCATAGGGACTACTTGGGCATAACCTCCACCTGCAGCACCCCCCTTCATACCAAAACATGGACCAAGACTTGGTTCCCTTAGACAAACAATGGACTTTTTTCCAATTTTATTCAGTCCATCATTTAACCCAACAGAAGTAGTAGTTTTTCCCTCTCCAGCAGGTGTGGGATTAATTGCAGTAACTAGTATTAGTTTTCCATCAGGATTAGATTTACTTTTTTCAATAAAATCAAAATTAATTTTTGCTGCATCATGACCATAGGGAATAAGATTTTCCTCGGGAATATTTACTTTAGCGGCAACATCTCTTATGTGAATTTTTTTTGCAGCTCTTGCTATCTCTATATCTGACATCTAACTTTGGATCCTTTCACAAAACGTGGTATACAATATACCAATATCTTCTGAATTTTTAAGTTATTTAAGATAAAAAAATTCAAATTTCTCTATTATTTTTAAGCCTATGTGTCGCATTAAAATTTTGATAGGCAAAAAGTCATTGTTCAATAATATATTTATAATAGTTTAAAATTGTTGAAAATATTAGTTATAGGGCTCGGTTATGTTGGTACAGCGAATGCTATACTCTTATCGCAAAACAATGACGTTACCTGCTTTGATTTAGATAACTCAAAATCTAATAACTTAGTAAAGGGTATCTCACCTATAGAGGACAAAGAAGTATCTGAGTACTTGTCTTCTAAGAAATTAAATCTAAGTTCCTCAAATAATTTTCCAATTGAAGTTGAAAACTTTGATTATGTAGTAATAGCCACACCAACAAACTATGATATCGAAACAAATAGATTTGATACTTTTTCAATTGAGCAATCATTAGAAAATATTCAAAAATCTAAATCAAACCCGACTGTAATAATTCGTTCAACTGTACCTGTTGGATATATAACGAAAATACAGAAAAAATTTCCAAATCTTGAGATAATTTTTGTACCTGAATTTTTAAGGGAGGGCAGAGCTTTAAATGATAGCCTTTATCCTTCAAGAATAGTTATTGGCTCTCACTCAAAAAAAGGTAAAGAATTTGCAAGACTACTCAAAGATGCATCGAAAGATAAAAATGTTAAAATCGTTTATACAAATTCTACAGAAGCAGAGTCATCAAAATTATTTTCAAATGCATACTTAGCAATGAGAGTAACATTTTTCAATGAATTAGACTCTTTTGCAATGTCAAGAGGTCTTAATACAAAAGAAATAATTAAATCAGTAAGCCTAGATCCTAGAATAGGAGATTTTTATAATAATCCCTCTTTTGGATATGGTGGATATTGTTTACCTAAAGACACGAAACAACTCCTTGCAAATTTTGATAAAGTTCCACAAAAAATAATGGAAGCAATTATAGAGTCTAATTCAATGCGAAAAGATTTTATTGGTTCGGAGATTTCAAAATTGAAACCCAAAATAGTAGGTGTCTATAAATTAGTTATGAAAGAAGGCTCAGATAATATTAGAGAGTCAAGCATGCAAGGCATAATGAAAAGAATTAAAGCGAAAGGTATAAAAGTCATAGTCTATGAACCTTTAATCAAAGAAAAAGAATTTTTTAATTCAGAGGTTTATCAAGATTTAGAATTATTTAAAAAAAATGCTGATTTAATCCTTTGTAATAGAAGTCACCCTGAATTAAATGATGTTCAAAACAAGATTTTTACAAGAGACTTATTCAACCAAGATTAAGCTACAGATTATTATTTTTCATAAATTTATGCAAAAAAATACACGAATTATATAGAATTTTTATATTTTAGTTTCACTCCAGATAAGTCTATACTGCCGAGGCTTATATATATAAGGAGGAAACGATGACAAAAATTAAATCATTGTTTATATCTCTTGTTTTAACTTTAGGTGTTTCTACAGCTATCGCTGGTAGTCATGGAAGCACTCTAGATTTAGTTAAAGAAAGAGGAAAGTTAATGTGTGGATCAAACACAGGTCTTGCGGGCTTTGGAGCTCCTAACGATGCTGGTGTTTGGGAAGGCATTGACGTGGATGTATGTAGAGCTGTTGCAGCTGCTGTATTAGGTGATGCTTCAAAAGTTGAATACGTCCCAACAACATCAAAAGTACGTTTTACTGTTCTTCAGTCAGGTGAAATTGATATGCTTTCAAGAAATACAACTTGGACATTATCAAGAGACGTTGATCTTGGTTTAGAATTTGTTGGCGTAAATTATTATGACGGTCAAGGCTTCATGGTTAACAAAAGTCTTGGTGTATCAAGTGCTATGGATTTAGATGGTGCTTCAGTTTGTATTCAAGTTGGTACAACAACTGAGATGAACCTTGCTGATTTCTTTAAAGCAAATGGTATGAGTTACGAATCAGTTCCAGTTGAAACAAACTCTGAAGCAGATGCAGCTTATTTAGCTGGTAGATGTGATATCTACACAACTGATGCTTCAGGTTTATATGCAAGTAGAGCTGGTTATCCAGATCCATCAGCACACGTTGTTCTACCAGAAATTATTTCAAAAGAGCCTTTAGGCCCTGCAGTACGTCACGGTGATAGTGAGTGGGCAGACATCGTGAGATGGTCTCTCAATGCTATGATCATTGGTGAAGAACTTGGAATTAACTCTGGTAACGTTGAAGAAATGAAGGGTTCAAAAAATCCTGAAGTTCTTAGACTGCTAGGTGTTGATGCTGGTTATGGTGCAATGCTTGGTCTTTCTGATGATTGGGCTGCTAACATTCTTACTCAAGTTGGCAACTACTCAGAGAGCTTTGAAAAACATATTGGTCCAAATACACCAATTAACATTCAAAGAGGCTTAAACGCGCTATACAAAGATGGTGGTATATTATACGCACCTCCATTTAGATAAAAACACTTGGGTATGGGCTAACAGCCCATACCCTGTACTTAGAAAGAATTCTTTTTTGTAATGCAGACAAATTTCATAAGAAAAATAATTTTCGATGAAAAATCCAGGGCATTACTTATACAAACCTTAGTTATAGGTTTATTCGCGGTATTCATTTATCTTATTGCTCAACAAACAGCATATAACCTTGAAAAACGAGGCATTAGTTCAGGTTTTGATTTTTTAAATATCTCTGCTGGTTATGACATTAGTATCAGACTAATACCATTTTCAAGTGAAGATACTCATCTCAGAGCTTATTTTGTAGGATTGTTAAATACACTTATGATTGCAGTTTGTGGGTGCATACTAGCAACTATTTTAGGATTTTTAGTTGGTATAATTAGACTTTCGAGCAACTGGTTGTTTAGAAATATCGCGTATGTATATGTAGAATTTACTAGAAATGTTCCAGTTCTTCTCCAAATAATTTTGTACTATAGTATTTTACTTAATCTACCTAAAATTAAACAAGCCTTCGTTATTTTTGATACATTTTATTTAACTAACAGAGGTTTATTTTCACCTTCCCCTATTTTTAAAGAGGGCTTCTCTATAGTTTTCTGGAGTTTTATTTTTGCAATATTTTTTTCAATTTTAATAAAAAGATTTTTAAAGAAAAAACAAGAACAAACAGGTAAACAGTATCCAATATTTTTAATAAATAGTGCAATTATAATTTTTACTCCGATTTTATTTTTTTATGTGATGGGAATGCCATTAGAGTTTGACTCTCCTGTTCTTAAGGGTTTTAATTTTAAAGGTGGTATGGTAATTCGTCCTGAATTCTTGGGCATGCTTTTTGGTTTATCTATTTATACTGCAGCCTTTATATCTGAAACAGTAAGGTCTGGAATCATCTCTGTTTCAAAAGGACAAAGAGAGGCATCACAAGCATTAGGTTTGAAGAGTAGTTTTGTAATGAGATTAATCATTATCCCACAAGCCTTAAGAGTCATAATCCCTCCTTTAACATCTCAATATCTTAACTTAACCAAAAACTCATCACTTGGTATTGCTATAGGTTATGCAGACTTAGTTCATGGTTTTGGTGGTATATCTCTTAATCAAACTGGTAGAGCAATTGAGATTATGCTTATAGTGATGCTAACTTATCTTTCTATTAGTCTAACTATTTCTTTATTTATGAATCTCTATAATAAGTCTGTTCAATTCAAGGGTAACGCATGAGTATAGTTACTCAAAATTTTTCTAGAAATAAATACTTCAATTGGGCAGTGAAAAATTTGTTTTCCTCATGGGTAAACACAATCATGACAATTATTGCTGTTATATTTGTATATGAAATAGGATCATTTTTTTTAAATTGGTCAATTTTTAGCGCAGATTTTAAGACTAATTTTGAAGGAGAAATTATCACTGATAGAACTCTTTGTTCTAAAAATATAGTTCCAGGGGAGTACGGTGCTTGCTGGGCTATAATTTACGCAAGGTGGGATCAATTTATGTATGGTTTATATCCAGTAGAAGAAACCTGGAGAGTTAATTTAACTTATGCTCTTCTTCCTTTTGCCATCATTGGTATTCTTTTTGATAAATTACCATTTAGAAAGTTATTCATTTATTTCACTTTCATTTTTCCTTTTATAGCATACTTCTTACTATATGGAGGTCCAGGTTTAAGTACCGTAGGAACCAATAAATGGGGAGGTCTGCTAGTTACACTCTTTTTAGGAGTGACTGGAATAGGTCTTGCCTTTCCACTGAGCATTCTCCTTGCTTTAGGTAGAAGATCAAAAATGCCAATAATCAAATCATTGTGTGTTGTATTCATAGAATTTATTCGTGGTGTGCCTCTAATAACTTTGCTATTTACAGCAAATGTTATGCTACCTCTTTTTTTACCAGACGGTGTTAACCCAGATAATCTCTTAAGAGCATTAGTAGCAGTTACCCTATTTCAATCAGCTTATATGGCTGAAGCTATAAGAGGTGGTTTACAAGCTATTCCTAAAGGTCATATTGAGGCTGCTGAAGCATTAGGATTAACATATTGGCAGACAACTCGTAAAATTATTTTACCTCAAGCTTTAAAGATAGCTATTCCCCCAATAGTCAACACGTGTATTGGATTATTTAAAGACACCTCACTTGTTTTAATTATTGGTTTATTTGATTTATTGGGTATTGGTAGAGCAGCTTTAGCAGATATGACTTGGACAAAACTTTATTATGAAGTTTATGTATTTATTTCACTTGTATTTTTTATATTTTGCTTTGGTATGTCTCGCTATAGTTTATATTTAGAAAAGAAATTAAAGACGGACAATAGTTAAAAAAATGGAACAAGTTATTCAACTGGAAAAAGTCAATAAGTGGTTTGATGATTTTCATGTGTTAAAAGACATTGATTTAACTGTTACTAAAGGCCAAAAAATTGTTGTTTGTGGGCCTAGTGGATCAGGTAAATCCACTATGATTAGATGTATAAACAGGTTAGAAGCTCATCAAAAAGGACATATTATTGTTCATGGAACAGAACTCACAAATGATCTTAAAAATATTGATTTAATAAGAAAAAATGTTGGAATGGTTTTCCAACAATTTAATTTATTTCCTCATTTGTCAGTTTTAGACAATATATCCCTGGCACCAATTTGGGTTAAAAAAATGCCAAAAAAAGAAGCTGAAGAAATTGCTATGTCTTATTTAGAAAAAGTTAAAATTCCTGAACAGGCCAAAAAATTTCCTGGGCAGTTGTCTGGAGGCCAGCAGCAACGTGTTGCAATTGCTAGATCTTTAGCCATGAACCCAGATATAATGCTTTTCGATGAACCTACTTCTGCTTTAGACCCTGAAATGATTAAAGAAGTTTTAGATGTAATGATTCAATTAGCTGAAGAGGGTATGACTATGCTAGTTGTAACTCATGAAATGGGATTTGCTAAAACTGTCGCTGATCAAATGATCTTTATGGATGACGGAAGAATAGTTGAACAAGCTAAACCAGATGATTTCTTCAATAATCCTCAAAGTGATAGAACTAAACTTTTCTTAAGCCAGATACTAAACCATTAATTTAGTTTTATATGTATGAAGTTTTTTTAGCCCTGCTATCAGGCTGGATTGTTTTTTATTTTGCAGTTTTTCTTCCTGGTCCTAATACTTTTTTTGTGGCATCTGTTGGTATGGGTGGAAATAAACATCAGATATGGGGTGCTGCCGTAGGAACTGCAGTTGGGTCATTCACTTGGTGTTTATTGGCTACCACTGGAATTTCATTTTTAATATCAAATCTTATAGGATGGGGATTTTACGCCTTAAAAGTTCTTGCTAGTGCTTATATGTTTTATCTAGCTTTTCAAATCGGTAAACAATATTTTTCAAACACTAATGAATTAATCAAATCTACTAATGAAAAAAACTTTTTTTATAGTATGAGAAAAGCAATTATTGTTGCTTACACCAATCCAAAAGCCTTCGCTTTTTGGTCAGCTTTGGCTACAATTAAATTTAATGACAATCTAAATTTTAATATTGCTTTAATTTTTGCCGTAGGGTCTTTTTTTATATCAACTATGAATTATTCAATAATTGGACATTTTTTTGGAATGAAGAAATTCTCAAATTATTTTAATCGTCCAAAAAACTTTATAAATCTTATTTTTGCGGGGTTATTTATCTTCGTTGCTGTAGAAATTTGGCTAATAAACTAGTCTAAAGGCCCTTATGAAAGGGCGCTTTAAAATCTTCTGATAAACCGATTATCTATCTCTTTTTGTCTTCTTTCAAGATCAATTAAATCAACCGATTTGGACAGATATTGCTCTTCTTTTTTTGTAAATACTGAATAGTTTGGTTTGCTATTCTTAATTAAACTTTTAAGAGTTTTAAATAAATTGCTCATTAAGCAACTTCCTTAAACGACGATGGGAATGATTTATTTTTTTGATAATGAGTATAGGCCCATTGCCAGTCATTTCCGTATTCGACTTTACAAAAGTTTTCAATTCCATCTTCTCTGGAGAAATTAAAAATACTTAACCAATAGTTTAGTGATTTACCAGTAAATCCATATATTTTATTCATAATTTTTTCCTTTCGTGATGAATATAGTATGAGAAAAATAATTTACTTTTGCTAAAACAAGACGTCTCTTGTCTCATTTTGAGACCACAAGAAGTAAACCTACGGTGAGCCTATTTATAATAATTTAGGAAAAGCAATGAAAGGGCCAAATTATTATCCCATATATTTAAAAAAATATATTTAACAAATTTTATAAATAAATTATTATAAAAATTAATAAAAGTTAAATGTATTAGGAATTAATATGAGCGATGAAAGTAAAAATGAAGCTAATACTAAAGTTATACTAACATTTATTTGGGATGCAGGTGCAACATTTGAGAATGAAAGTGAAAATTGTGAAATGCAAATTAAAGAGACATACGAGGGAAAAACTTGGAAAGAGTGTTGTGATGACTGCGCAAGTTGCTGGGATTGGGATGATAGCGAACTCGTAACTGGAGAAAGTAATGTTGTAGAAACTTATAGGGATTTGTCAAAAATTATCATTACTCAAAATGGAAATGAGTCAGAAGCCTCTAATGAAATTTACGATTATTATACAAAAGAAGAAGAACGATTACGTGATCAAAATACATGATAAAATTAAATAAGAATTTACCGGACCAGCAGAAAAATTACATCACATAGAGCACTCTTTCTTCAAGAAAGAAAAGACCGCTATTGGACTGGTTTTAGACGCAAGTGATCAAATCCTATTTTAATGCATGCACCTATTAATTGGTAAATTAAGAAATAATATATAATAATTTAAAAATTATGTTTTGCCCTTTAAATGATTTCGATACTTTAAAATTAAATCGCAATACAGGAATTGAGTATGAATTTGGAGTTGGAATGGCTTTAATGATAAAATCTCAGTTTGACGATTTCCTAAAATATATAGTCCAAGATCATCCAAAAAAAAATAAGGTTATAGAAATCTATAATATAACAAAAAACATATTGTCAAAAGAACTTAAATATTTAGATGTAAAGAATAATAGATATATAAGTTTTGCTCCTACCCAAAACGATAGTCTTGGGCCATCGGATATTTTGGTATGCAATAATAAAGAAATTCTTTTTGGTATTTCAATTAAATTTGCTAATTCTAATAATTGGAATCCCTCTGCCAAGAATTTTTTAGACTCTGACATAATCAAAAAATTAAAATTAATTTACGTAAAAGATTATCTTCCAAAATATATTCATGATATGAGATCTCGTTTTGGAGAGTGTAAATTAATAAAAGGTTCAAGAAATACTTGGTCAAGAAAAAGATCATCAGTTACTGATGACTTCATTGATCTTATCAGGGATGAGTTTATAACTTCATGGGAAAATAAAGATCTCTCTGAGAGAAAGTTAATACTTAATAAAGGTTTTCATGTAAATTCACCTTTGAAATATTACGTAATTGAAATTGGAAGAAAAGATTGTAAATTAAGCGATCCTAAACCAATTTCAGAAATTCAAGATATTTATTTAGAAAAGTATAAAACTTCTTATGTTGCTTTCAAAGTTGGTAATAAAATATTAGTAAAAATCCAAATTAAATTTAATAATGGTTTTATTGAAAAAACAGAATCATCTCATAATAATAAATTTAAAATTGATGATATTTATTTTAAAAATGGCGACCCATTTGGCTCATGGAATTTTAATATTTTTTAAAGATGTTTAAGTTTATTGATTTATTTGCTGGGATAGGTGGTTTTCATTCTGCTCTAAGTGATTTAGGTGGTGATTGTGTTCTTGCTTGTGAATTTGATGAAGATTGTCAAATTGTATATAAATCAACTTTCCCAAATACAAAATTAATCTCAAACATAAGAGAAATTACAAGAAATGATATAGAAGATGATAACTCAACAAGAAATCTTAAGGAGATCAAAAGTCTTGTACCAGATCATGATGTTCTTTGTGCAGGCTTTCCTTGTCAACCTTTCTCTAAGTCTGGAAAACAAAAAGGTATTTTAGATAAAGCTCGGGGAACCCTATTTTTTGATATTATGCAAATAGTTAAGGCAAAACATCCAAAATATTTAATCCTTGAGAATGTGAGAAATCTTACTGGGCCAAAACACTCAGAGACATGGAAGTTAATAATCGAGTCTATCAGAGAAGAGGGTTACACTGTATCAGGAATTCCAACAATTCTATCACCGCATTTAATTCCTAAAGAATTAGGTGGCGCGCCTCAAGTAAGAGATAGAGTATTTATTGCTGCAACTCTTAACGGGAAAAATGAACCCTTGTACATCGAAAGAGAGTCATATAAGCATAACCATAATCCTGATAACTGGAATATTGCAGAATATCTTCTACCCGATAATGCTGTTTCTCAATCGGAGTCATTATCTAACTACAGACTCACTCAAGAAGAATTAACATGGTTAAATGCTTGGGATTATCTAGTATCTAAACTTGACTCAAATACACTTCCCGGATTCCCAATTTGGGCAGATGCATTAACCTCTAATCCAATTATTGAAGATGATATGCCATTATGGAAGAAGAATTTTCTGATTAAGAATAGTAATTTTTATATAACTAACAAAAAATTTTTAGATAAATGGAAAAATATTGTCTGGAAACCTGCAAATAAAAAAATAGAAGAATTTCCCATGTCTAGGCAAAAATTCGAATGGCAGGCGAGAAAAGCATTTCCGACAAAAAAAAATAGAACAATTAAATCTTTAGTTCTTCAGTTTAGACCTAGTGGAATAAGAGTGAAGCCCGCCTCATATCTTCCAGCTCTAGTTGCTATCACCCAGACGTCTATTGTTGGCCCAAATATTAGAGATGGAATTAAGCATTTTAGGAAAATCACACCCATCGAGGCATCAAAACTGCAAGGAATTGATGGGAGTATATTTAAAAAAGCTGGAGTCCCAGACAGTGTTGCCTATAAACAGTTAGGAAATGGTGTTAATACGGGTGTTGTAAAATATGTTTTTTCACAACTATGTGAGGATGATAATTATTTTAATGAGTCTAAATTTCGATTTGATGAAAAAAGAAAATTAATGAATAAATATAAAAAATCTCAAAACCTATCTTTTAAGTTTTTGTGATCCCTTTTAGGCACTATAATTTTTCTCAAAATTGATACAATATCTTAAAAATAAACCCCTTATTATTAACACAGATTTAGATGGACTAATATCAGGCTTAATTTTAAAAAAATTTTTAAATTGTCATGTTATTGGGTTCTCTACTAGCACAGAAAAAATTTGGGTAATTGACCAGTTTATAAATAAATTAAAAAATGTATGTTTTGTGGATATGTACGTTGTAGATCAAAATACATTCTCAGTTGACCAACATATTATAAGTGTAAATGAGGAACACCATAAACTCTTAAGTCAAAATTCAAAAAAAATAAATCCAAATCTTATGAACAACAAATATTTTTTACCAAACAGCTCTTATTACGCAAAATATCCCTTTGGCACTATTCATTTTATTATTGCTCTTCTTGAAAATATTGGGATAGACTTAACGAGTTTAAATCTTAAAAAAAATATAGAAAATATTAGTTTTATAGATCTAATCTTACGCTCTGATGATGCTATGAAAACTACGATTGCTAGTGAATACATTCAAAATGCCAAAAATTGGTGGGAGTGGTTAAAAAAAATGTCAAAAAATGGACCAATAACAATTTCTTTTATTGAATATCTTTCCCAAATCGACTCACTCTATGTCACAAATAAAAGAGATCAAATAACAAGGTTATTAAAGGGTAATCCTTTTTATTGTAGTAGTTCAGATGGAGGTATAAATGATATTTTAGAAGGCACAAAAATTAAAAATAGTACTAAAGAGTATTTTCAATTTATTGCTGAAATTTCAGGTATCGATCTTTTCGACATTAATTTTAATTATAAAACCTTCAAAGGTTTAGCAAAAAGAACATCATTATCATTACAGCAAAAAAAGGAGTTAATTTCTAATAATTCTATTAATGGAAAAAATATATTCTCTTATGCTTTCGTTAGAAGTTCTAATAGAGAGAATAACTTTAGTTATACTTTAACTAATAAATGGTAATAAAAATAATATTAAGAAATGTCTAATTATAAAATTTTTGATGGTCACAACGATGTATTATTTAGATTGTATTTAAAAAATTCAAAACAGTCTCATTTAGATTTTATAAACGGAGATGGAGAGGGTCATTTAGATCTTCCTAGAATGAACAAAGCTAATTTTAAGGGAGGCTTATGCGCCATATATGTTCCCACCCCAGAACAAGATATCTCTGACTCTGATAAGTTGGTCAACTATAAAGATATGGAGCAAGATGAATATTCTTTACCACTACCAAAACCCGTTGATGTTAACGATGCATTACCAGTTGTTTTAAATCAATTATCTATCCTTTCAAAAATTGAAAGAAACTCAAAAAATAAAGTTAAGATTTGTTTATCTAGCAAGGATTTGGAAAACTCGTTCAAAAATGATGATCAATTATCTGTAATAATGCATATTGAGGGCGCTGAGTGTATAGATAAAAATTTTTATAATCTCGAAACTTTATTTAGAGCTGGTCTTAGATCAATTGGGCCAGTTTGGTCAAGACCTACTATTTTTGCAGAAGGTGTTCCCTTTGCTTTTCCAACTTCACCAGATATTGGAGAGGGTTTAACCGAAATAGGAATAGAACTAATAAAAAATTGTAATTCACTAAAAATGCTAATTGATACCTCTCATTTAAATGAAAAAGGCTTTTGGGATATAGCAAAATATTCAAAGTCGCCCCTAGTAGCCACGCATAGCAACGCTCATCAGATTTGTCAACACTCTAGAAACCTCACAAATAAGCAATTAGATGCAATCAAAGAAACCAAAGGGATGGTTGGAGTTAATTTTGCCCCAGCTTTTTTGAGGAAAGATGGAAAAATGGTTTCTGATACAGATTTACAAGTAATTGTTGACCACTTTAAGTACCTTATTGAGTATTTGGGAGATGATAAAGTTGGATTTGGTTCAGATTTTGATGGTGCAATGATGCCAAAAGATCTGAATAGTGTTCTAGGTATGCATAAATTAATCGATCTATTAATTTCACAGGGTTTTAATGAAAACTTAATGATTAAAATTTCACATTCAAATTGGATAAACCTTTTAAAAAGAGTTCTAAATTAATAAATATTCAATGAAGTGAAACTTTAGTATCAAAAAAATTCTGATATAATCTTTTTATGGGACTTCATTTTGACTATAAATCAAAAGCTGGCGAAAGAGCTATGGAGAAAGAGCGTAAGCGTCAAGAAAAACTTGCTGCTAAAAAAGCTAAAAGAGAAGCTAAAAGAGAAGCAGAGGAGTTAGCTGAATTAGAGCGCCTTACAGATCCAAATGCTCCAGCTGAGGGAAATCAGGATCAGTAATCTGATTACCTTCAAATATATTAATTTTTTCGATCGCTAGTATCGACTCAGATTTTTTTTATCTTATAATTTTTTTGATCCTCTGTCATAGATCTGACTTGTTTTTCATACCATTCCTTAAAATCATTTGATGTGTCATCATAAAACATCACTTTCTTTCGAATTAAGAAAATACCAATATCACTCTCTGGTATTCCAATAAAAGTCTGTCTTTCTGTGTGCATCACTTTTACACTTTCTTGTAAAGGTTCATGCTCACATAAAAAATAACCATAATGCTCTCCCCAGACATATCTTATAATAGGAGTTGTTGCTTCAACCATCATCTGAACATATCTATCCTCATTTTTTAAAAAATTTTCCATACCTGGTACAGGTTGATGGATTTGTGCAAAACTAAGACCAATTTTTTCTTTAGGCACCCAAACAGAAGGAAATGAAACATGTAAAGCTATAAGCTTGTTACATCTGTGAAAAATTGCTATATCCTCTTGAAGATTATAACCAAGTTCTACAAAGTTATTAAAGTTAGAGTTTTTAGATGGATATTCTTTTTTTAATATAGAATTTAACTTCTCGCATACAGTTATATCAATTTCTTTTGTAAAATAATTATCAATAAAAATATTTTCTTTACATTTTTGTTTCAAACTTAAGTATCTTTCTTCATGCTCATCAAATTCAATAATTGGAAGGTCTTTTATTTTTTTTATTCCAGGAGCTACAGAGTAAATAGGTCCATATTGTTCCCAGTCAATCATTTTGTAAATAAAATCAATACTCCTATTAAAGTGATAGCAATAATAATAAGTCTTTTAAATAGGATTTCTGGTATTTTTTTATGTATAAAATAACCCAGCCAAACACTCAACATAACTAAAAGAGCTATTGGATAGTATATTTTCACTATCTCTAAATAGCTTCCTCCCAAAAACACAAAAAATATTGCTCTCAAAGAGTTTATAATAAAAAAATATCCAGCCATAGTAGACCGCAACTCTTGTTTTGTGGAGAAATAATCTTTATACCCCATTAATACAAATGGTCCTCCAATAGTGTAAATTCCTTGAATAAATCCACCTAGAATTACAAAAAAATTTTTCAAGAATTGAGGAAACTTCATATCAGGAAAAAATAAGTTGAAACATCCATAAACAATTAAAATTAATGCAAATATTTTTATTAAAATATCCGATGTAAAATAACTGATAAAATATGTTCCAATTAATGCACCAGGAATTGTATAAATTAAAATTTTAATCAGATGCTTTAAAGAGACATATTTGTAAGATTGAATTAAAACAGCTAAACCGGAGGATAGCCCGACAATCATTGCAAGCTTTAATAAAGAGTTAAAGTCAAAGAAAAATCCACTAATTCCCAGAAAGATTATCGTACCACCAAAACCAAAAATACTTTCAATGGCGTAAGCAAAACAAGCTATCAAAGCAATAGTTGAAAAATTTGGCATTTAATTCTATTTAACAATTTAGAATGTTTTATGCTAAAAGTAATCTATGTATTTAAAAGTAATATTTTCTTTTTTTGTAATATTATTTCTTAAAACAAATTTATTGTATGCCCTTTCTCAAGATATTTCTTTAACAATCATGGTTCGTTCTACATTGGGAACAGAATATATTCTTGCAAAAAGTATATGCAAAGTATTGGATAGGGAACTTGAAATCTCACATAGTTATGGTGGTTCTAACACACTAGAATGCAATACACGCCTTGATGACAGCGTTGATGAAATAATTAAAAAAATTGAACAAAATCAATTTCAATATGCAATTATTAAAAAATCAGATTTACTCGATCGTCCCTCTAATTTATCACTTCGTTCAATTTTAAATTTTCCTGCAGATAATGATTATGTTTTTATTTCAAACCAGAATGTAGATCCTAATGTGATTAAGGATATAAATTATGGAATTATGAATCATTTGCTTGAGTTTCGTTATCTTCATAAATCTTTTTTTAAATTTTCAGAAAATAATCTAATTGTTAAAGAAAAAATACCTTTACACTTAGGGACTTTGAAATTTAGTGATGAGTGGAGTAGTGGGAAAAGAAGAAGGTTTACAGAGGTAGACTAATTTTTACAAAACCATCAGTTACGACAAAAATAAATATTAAAGCAAAAAACACTCCACCAACAAAAACTTTCATCACACAAACTTACTAAATAGATTTTAGGTGTAAAGTATATAAACTGTGCAAAATTGTCATGAACGAGTTTATATTTGGTTTTTCAACAGGTTTAAGTTTAATAATTGCTATAGGTGCACAAAATTTATTTGTTATAGAGCAAGGTATAAAAAAAAATAATATTTTTTTAGTAACTTCAATATGTATAGTTGGTGATTTCTTATTGATTTTTTTTGGAATTTTCATATTTCACTTTATTAAAAATTTCATCAATGATCTAATCAATTTATTATTATCTATAGGGCTTGTCCTCTTTCTTTTAAATTTTATATGGTCGAAAATAAAAGTATTTAAACATGATATTGTATTTTCACAAACATATACACAAACATCAAAATCAAAAATAGCTCTTCAGACACTTGCTTTTACTTTTTTAAACCCACACGTTTACTCAGACACTGTTTTTATTTTAGGAAATTTATCGAAAAATTTTCTAACTATTTCTGACAAGATTTTATTTGGATTAGGTGCAAGTCTATCGTCATTTATTTTTTTTTATTTTTTAGGCTATGGTGCTCAATCACTAAGATTATATTTTTTAAACAAACAAGTTTGGAAATTAGTTAATATAATAATAATTCTTTATTTGCTTATACTTACCTTATCGATTATTTTCTTGGAAATAATTTAATTATTAATTTTTTATTTATAAATGATTTCATCAGTTGTCTGTAAGTTGCATAGTTGTTATGCAATCATAACACGAGTTTTTTTTAAAATATTATGTATAAATTAAATAGGAGCAGTTTTTAAAAGTTTCGATTAACTCCGTGTTGACATAGATACTTAGTTATTCCCTCCTAGTTATAACAAACTGCTCCATTAATAGTATGCCAAGCTTCACAACACTTTATCCAGCACTTTTGTTTCCAGCTATACCTTTAATGATGATATCGTTTGGTAATAGATATACTTCTCTTGCTTCATTAATCAGAAAGATCCATGACACAATAATTACAAATAGACCAACTAACAATGTGGTTGAACATCACTTAGATCAAATTAAAGTACTTACAACCCGTTTAACATTAGTTAGGTCAGTTCAAACCCTCTCTGGGATCAGCTTTTTGTTGAATTTAATATCTATTTTTTTTAGTTATATCAAGATTTATGACTTAGCATTAAACTTTTTTGGTTTAGGGATATTAATATTTTCAATAGCTATAATGTTATTTATCTATGAGATACAATTATCTACTAAAGCGCTTAGCAAGCATTTGGAGGACCTGAAAGATTTTAGTTAATTTATTAAGATACTGGACTCCTTTTTAAATAAATATTTCATATGAAAAAAAACAAACACTGAGCCTAGTAAATTTGTAAAAAATATAGCCCACCAAATACCAATTAGACCTTTTTCTAGAGTCTCAGAAAATAAATAAATTACAAATGGGGGAAGAAATACCAATCTAATAAAAGTGTAGAAAACATTTACAGAAGGTTTTCTTAAACCAGAAAGTACAGAATCACACCTATCAATAACTTGATATATAAAAGCCAAAAAAGCTACCATAAACAAGTAACTACCGGCAATAATTATCACCTCACTGTCTCTTGAAAAAAAACTAGCAATCCTTTCACCCGCAAATATAAGCACTAATGCTCCAAAAATCATCATTGTCATAGATAACTTTAATGAAATTAAAAAAGCTTCATAAATTCTATCATAATTCTTCGAACCAAAATTTTGTCCTACCATACTTAATAAAGCACTACTAAATCCTATGGCAGGTAATAAAATAATCTGCTCAATTCTTAAAGCTATACCATAAGCTGCACTAGCTGAGGCACCATAACTTGTAACAAACTTTTGCATTATGAAGAAACCAACTGCAATCATAAACATATTCATACTAGAGGGTATAGATTGTCTTAGAATTCTTAATACGAATTCATATTCTAGCCAAATATAATTGTAATTGAAATACTTAAACAAAGGACTGCGAATAGCATAATAGCTTAAAAAGAAAAAATGAAATAGTTGAGATATGACTGTTGCAAGAGCTATGCCGAGAGTTCCCAATGCAGGAAAAGGACCATAACCTAAAGACAAGAAAGGACTAAATATTAAATTAATAAAAAAGCTTATGATTAATGCATTTCTATTTTTTTTTGTATCTCCTTGTGCATATAAAAGAGAATTAACGACAAAAGAAACAATAAAAATTGGAGCACCAATTGAGAGTATTTTTATGTACCTAAGACCATTGTTAAGAAAAATACCTTCAGCCCCAAAATATAAAAATACAGGTCTAGATAATAGAAAGGTTGCCAGCCCTATGGCTATTGAAACCAATAAAGTGATAACTAAGGCTTGAGTATGTATCTTAATTGCCTCGTTAAATTTTTTTTTGCCAATAGCTATTGAAACAAGAGCTGTGGTGCCTTGTCCAAAACCTACAGCGAAGGCTAATAAAATAAAATACAAGGGGTAAGATATTGATAAGCCTGCAATAGCCTCTGTGCTTATGAGACCTGCATAAAAAGTATCTACTACATTGTAAAGAGTATAAAACAAAAGACCTGTTCCTGCTGGAACAGCCATACCGATTAATTGTTTTTTTATATCCCCCTGGGTAAGATCCATAAAATTAAAAAGGTCTTACAACTACAAGTATTACAATTAAAATGAGAAGAACTGTAGGCACTTCATTGATAATTCTTAGATATTTTGAGGTATAGTTTCTAAAATTACTCTCTAAACTTTTTCTAATTTTACTTAAATACATATGAAATGCAGAGAGAATAAGAACTAATATAATTTTCAAAAAAAGCCATAATTCAAAACCTACATAATGGATAAGGGCTAAACCAAATACCCAAGTCAATATCATTGCTGGGTTCATTATAATTTTTAGCAATTTATATTCCATTTTTTGAAATACACTATTCATTTCAGGATTGGTTATGTTTTCTACATGATAAACAAAAAGTCTTGGTAAATAAAACAACCCAGCAAACCATGATACAAAAGATATGATATGTAAAATTTTTAATAACTCATACATTTTGTTACCATTTAGCCTCTGGAGGCATTGACATTAATATAGCATCAATATTACCACCGGTTTTTAATCCAAATAATGTCCCTCTATCATAAAGCAAATTAAATTCTACGTAACGAGATCTTTTTTTTGAGAGAGCATCTAAGTCATCTTGATTAAAGTTAAATTCTTTTTTTCTTCTTGAGTTTTCAATTACAAAATTAACAAAGAATTGCCCAACATCTTTTATGAATGATAAATCCTTATCAAAGTCTGTATTGATATAATCAAAAAAAATCCCTCCTATACCTCTACTTTCTTTTCGATGCTCTAAATAAAAGTATTCATCACATTGTTTTTTAAATTTTTCATAATAAGTTGAATTATGTTGATCACATGTTCGTTGGAGACCTTGATGAAAATTATCTGTTTCTAATTTTTCAGGTATTGCAGGGGTTAAATCACAACCACCACCAAACCATTGTTTTCCTTTTGTGGTTATGTACCTAGTGTTAAAATGAGCTGCAGCAATTTTTGGGTTTTTCATGTGAGCTACGACTGAGATACCACTGGCCCAAAAGCTTGGATCCTCTTCGGTTCCAGGCATTGATTTTTTAAATTCTTCACTAAAATTACCATGCACTGTTGAAATATTTACTCCTACTTTTTCAAATATTTCTCCTTTTAATAAGGACATCAAACCTCCACCACCACCAGGTCTTTGCCACTCTTTTTCTATAAATTCAGACCCATCAAGCTTTTGTATTGATCCAACCATTTGATTTCGAAGTTCTCGAAACCACTTTTCTGCTTTAGTTTGTTGATTTTTTATTTGATCACTCATACCCACCCATGTAGTTCGTTTTCTATCAACGAAGTGAGTAGGAGTATATGATCTTCTCGATCATTTAGACAAGGAATATATCCAAATTCCTTTCCACCATTTTCCATAAATATTTCTCTATTTTCCTCGTTAAGTTCTTCTATTGTCTCGAGACAATCTGAGGAAAAAGCAGGACTTATAACATGAATGTGGTCTGTACCATTTTTTGCTAAGCTCTCTATAGTTTTATCTGTGTAAGGTTGAAGCCATTCTGCTGGTCCAAATCTAGATTGAAATGTGGTCATATAACTTTCCTCTGGTAGGCCCATGGTCTCTGCCACAAGCCTAGTAGTTTTTCTGCAAAAACAATGATACGGATCCCCTTTATCTAAATATTTTTTTGGAACACCATGATAACTAAATATGATTTTTTTTGGTTTTGAATTTTTAGTCCAAAATTCTTCAATGCTATTTTTTAGAGCTTTAATATAAAGTTCATTTTCGTAATATCCTCCAATAAAACGAAGAGATGGTACCCAACGCCAACTTTTTAATTCTTCTGCAACAGCATCAAACGTTGAGCCCGTTGTAGCCGCACAATATTGAGGGTATAAAGGTAAAATAATAATACGATCACAATTTTGATTTCTAAGATTATTTAAACCCTTAGAGATGCTAGGATTCCCATAACGCATTCCAATATCAAATACGATATTTTGATATTTCTTATTAATAAATTCTTTTATTTTAGATAATTGGTTTTTTGTGTGGAATAGAAGAGGTGAACCTTCCTCTGTCCAAACAGATTTGTAATTTTTAGCTGACTTCGCTGGTCGAGTATTTAAAACTATACCATTAAGAATAGGCCACCAAATAGCTTTTGGTGTTTCTATTACACGTTCATCTGATAGAAATTGTTTTAGATAAGTCTTTAAAGACGACTTAGTTGGTTCATCTGGTGTTCCTAAATTTGTGATCAAAATACCTGTCTTAAGACCAGAGCCATGAACGTAGAGTTTATTACCTTTAAATGAAGCCATTGAAAAACATTACGATTTTTATGATAACTTAGTTCTTATCTTTTCTATGAATAAATGAACATTAGCCTCAGGAGTAGTTTTTTTTACACCGTGATCGAGGCTAGCAATCCACCCAGATCTATGAGATGGCTCACTCTGTAAACATTTCTCAATATATTTATCAATGTAATCAGAAAAGGATTTAGTGTCCTCCATAGCTAACAAATCATTTGAAAAATTCCCCTGTAAAGATAAATGTGTCTTTGGTAATTCAGTGAAAACCTCCAAATTAGTTCCTAAAACTGTAAGTTTTAAATTTTTTAAATTTTGTAATTTATTAAATTTAGTTTGAGAAATTTCTTTAGTGAAATATCCAATTTTATTTGGATAACTATTTGAAATTTTAACTAAAAAAGGAATAACGAATTCATCAAAATCTTTATCATTTAGTTTATTAGCTTCCGTATCAAATATCATTAACAAATCAATGTCATTTTGTAACTGAATTTGTATATTTTTTTGTATTAACATTTCTAAAACGGGCAGGGTTTGTTGAAATAGTGTTTGTGATACAAGATTATTCCTCGTTGCAAAATGGTATAAGGTTATAGGTCCACCAGTAAATCCAATTAAGGATTTATCATTTGATAGTTCATTTCTAATATGTTTTAGAGATATATTCTGAAAATCTATAAAACTTTCAAATTCATCAATATTAAATTCGGATATCATTTTTGAACTTAAATTTTTTTCAAATATTGGTCCAGGATTAAACTTCAAACTCAAACCTAAATAATCTAAAGGAAAAAGAATATCACTAAACAATATTGCAGCATCAAAATCGAATTCAACAATAGGTCCAAGAGTTACCTCACAAGCAAGCTCAGGCTCTTTACATAATTGTTCAAAAGAGTATTTTTCTTTTAATTTTCTGTAATGCTGATGATATCGACCAGCCTGTCTCATAAACCAAATTGGAGGAATTTTTTGTTCAACTTTATTTAAGGCATTAAAAAAATTTTTGTTATAGGTATTTTGCAATATCTCTAGCTCCATAACTAATAATAAAATCTGCTTGAGCTCTTTTGAGTACCGTTAAAGACTCTAGGAGCAAATCAACATAATTGCCAAATTTAGCTTTGCTGAGCATTTGTAGACTAGCATACTCACCACTTACTTGGTACGCACCCGTGGGAAGCAGTGTCTCCTTTTTTATATCTCTTATTAAATCTATTGAAGTCATTCCAGGCTTAACCATTAAATAATTTGCACCTTGAACTGCATTACTAATTGAGCTTTTAATCGCCTTTACTTTGTCTTCAACAGGTAATTGATATGATGATCGATCAAATCCCTGTGGTGATGATTTTGCAACATCCCTAAAGGGGCCGTAGAAGTGACTTTTAAATTTTGTTGAGTAACTCATTATTTGAGAATTTGAAAAACCATTTTGAACAAATATTTTTCTTAAATATTTAGTCGTATTTTTCATCATGTCACTTGGTGCAATTATATCAGCTCCAGCCTCAAGATATGTATTTGCCGCTAATCCTAAAGAGTAATGTGTCTTATTAAGGTCAATTGATTTTTTATGAGTAACTCCACAATGTCCATCAACAGTTATTGAGCATAAGCATGTATCTATAAGTAAAGCTATATCTTTTCCAAAATAATTTTTAATTTTTCTTATAACTTCATAGTGAAAGCTAAAATCCTCTGGATGTTTTTGTTTTTTATTTGGAACGATAAAAAGAAGAAAATTTTTGATACCTTTTTTTAAATCCTTTTCAATTGCCTTAATTATAGATGAAGATGACCAACACTTATTATCACCTAATCCTTTAATTTCCTTTGAATTTTTTACCTTTTGATCCACAAATAAAGGTTGAATTAAAATTTTCTTTTTAAGAGATTTTGACTGATCAATAGGAAAATAATTTTTAATCATTTAAGTTCAAAATTTTTAAAATCATCATAAGTAAGATATACATTTAATTGATTTTTAGGAATAAATTTAGAAATTTGAAGATACGTTTGACCAGGCCCACAAGAATTACGCTTATTTAGTATTTCTGGTCTTAGTTGTATAGCTAATTTAAATGCAGAGAAACTCATCCAATAAAAACTCTCCGCTACAAACAAATTATCAATCGTATTGTCATTAATCAAAGGGACTAAACTATAGTGTGATATAACAGGGAATTTTTTATTTAGCATATTTCCTTCATATGTAAGTTTATAAGTAGGTTTTTGATTATCTTTATAAAAATTTTTAATTTCTCGATAATTTTCACCAAAACTATCGAGAGAAGAATTTACAAGAATACCCATTTTACTTATTTTTTTCCAAGAACTAACGCCAGAAGTTATAAGATTTGATACACTTTTCAAAGATTTAAACTCTTTAAATTCTGATCTTGTGGCCAAAACATTTTTATTTTTTAATGTTTTATTAAATTCATGCAAATTTCTCTGAAACATTTGATATTTTGATAAGCTTGAGGGAAATATATTTTTAACTTTTTTAACTTTTTTATTATTTAGATATTTTTTTTCTTTAAAATATTTTTTTGTTTGATTATCTTTCCCTTGTGCAAATAAGATTTTTTCATTTAGAATATTTTCAATAGTTACACCTAGATCTAAATTGCAACCACCTCCCCATTTGTATAAATATTTTCTCTCTCTTTGACAATCATCTAACGAAGGTAAATGATTAATTTTTTTCAATATCTTTTCTGTTTTTTGATCGCCTCTCCTATATTCCAAAGCAATACACCCTTGTGCTGCAGCACTAGGAAATTCAGAAATTGGTAAAATTATTTTTTCAAACTTTTTAAATTTCAATTTAAAATTTCTATAATCTTTTTTATTAATTTTTTCTCCATATTTAAAAATTCTATCTATAGCAGCTTTAGCCATAAACACCCCGTCCTCTTTTGAGGAATTTAATATTTTTTCCAGCCTAGATGGTACGTTTCCCCTAATGTCGAATGGCTTCAATTCTTCAAAGGGTAAAAACTCTTTTAATTTTTTTAAATAATATTTTCTTCTAGGAGAGGATGTCCCTATAACTAATTTTTTTTTATTTAATGAAGTCTTTTTAATAAGAATAACATCTCTTGGATCATCTCTTTTGAGACAAATAAAAGATGTCTTATTAAGATTTTTAACAGGAAGATCTTTGAATGAATGAACTACCACATCTGCATCTTTTAAGATTAATTTTTTTGAGAGTGAATTTGTAAATATTCCAAATCCATGTTGTTCCCAAGCTTTAGCTGACATGTCCGTGTCACCAACGCTTGATGAGTAATTCGTATCGATTATATTTTTTTGTATTTTATTAATTTCTATTTCCGCAATGTGTGTCTGAATTTTAGCGAGAAAACTTTTTCTTGATAATAAAACAATCTTTTTCATAACCATTGATGACATAAAGAAATAACAAATAATCAACGCTAATACAATTTAAGCGAGACTTATTGGTCAATATGTACATATTTTAAAATATGTTATAACTAAATAATGTTTGAAATTATGTCACAAAAAGCAGTTTTAATTGTCGGAGCAGGATCAGGTTTAAGTGCTTCTTTGGCTAGAGCATTTAATTCGAAGGGGATGAAAATCGTACTTGCTGCCAGAAACATAGACAAACTTGACAGTTTAAAAAAAGAGATCGACGCTTTAGTTTTTAAGTGTGACTCAACGGAAAATAAAAGTGTTCAAAATTTATTTTTGCAGACTGACTCAATTATAGGCACTCCAGAAATTGTTATCTATAATCCATCTCTTAGAATTGTAAAACCTTTTATTGAATACGATCCTGATGAAATGCTTCAATCAATAAAAGTAAATAGTTATGGGGCTTTTCTAGTAGCGCATGAATCAGTAAAAAGAATGTTAAAAATAGGAAAAGGTAATATTTTTTTCACAGGATCATCTGCAAGTGTAAAGGGTTTTGCTAAATCTGCGTCCTTTGCTATGGGAAAGTTTGGTTTGAGAGGCTTAGCACAATCTTTGGCAAGAGAGCTGCACCCACAAAATATTCATATAGGTCATTTCGTTATAGATGGAGGTATTGGAAAAGAACCAGTTGGAAATTATCAAATGATACACCCTGATGAAATTGCAAAACAATACCTAAATTTTTATTTACAGGATAAAAAAGCTTGGTCTTGGGAAATTGAAATTAGAACAAACACTGAAAAATTTTAGAAGAACACCTTGGAAATCGGTATAGACAGTTTTGCAGATAAAAGAGAAGGCTCAGATAGTGTTAAAGCCATTAATAATGTTATTGATAGAATTATTTTTGCAGATGAAGTTGGATTAAATTCATTTGGGATAGGAGAGCATCATAGAAAAGAATTTTTAGACTCAGCACCATTTATGATATTATCTGCTGCTGCAGCACAAACAAAAAATATTAAGCTAATAAGTGCTGTAACTGTTTTAAGTGCAGCAGATCCTGTTCGTGTATTTCAAAATTTGTCTACTCTTGATCTGATATCTGGAGGTAGAGCAGAAATGGTAGCTGGAAGAGGATCATTTTCTGAAGCCTTTCCATTGTTTGGTTTGGATTTCAAAGATTATGATGAGTTGTTTATTGAAAAGCTCGGTTTACTTTTAAAAATTAGAGAAAATGAATTTGTTAGTTGGTCTGGTAAATTTAGACCTTCGATAAATAATTTACCTATTTATCCAAGGCCCATTCAAAACCCTGTCCCAATTTGGTTAGGCGTTGGTGGCACACCTCAATCTTTTGCTAGAGCAGGCTCAATGGGTTTACCTTTAATGATTGCCATAATAGGAGGTAATACTCATCGCTTTAAGCCTTTGGTAGATATTTATAGACAGGCAGGTAAAGAAGCAGGACATCCCCCAGAAAAACTCTCAGTAGGACTTCATTCATTAGGATATGTCGCAAATAGTATGGATGAAGCAATAGATTTGTATTATGAGGGTTATCATAAAATGTTTACAAAAATTGGAAAAGAAAGAGGTTGGGGCCCAGTGACTAGAGACCAATTTGACAATCAAATTGGTCCATTAGGCGCTATAGTTTTAGGGGATCCAGATCAGGTCTCTGAAAAGATTATCAGACATAGTCATGCCCTTGGAGGTATTGATAGATTCCAATTTCAAATGGATATTGCTGATATTACCCATGAAAATTTAATAAAATCTATTGAACTGATTGGCAAAGAAGTAATTCCTAGAATAAATAGGACAAAAAGCCCCTAGTTATAGGCTTTATGCGTCTTTATTGCAGTATCTTTTATATAAGTAAAAAATAAATTAATATTTGTGAAAAATCATAATTGGAAATCTAATTACTTAAGCACACTTCAATCCGAAATTGACAAAATAAAAGATGAAGGTCACTACAGAATATTTAACAACATAGAAAGAAAAGCCGGACAGTATCCCAAAGCTACAAGACATAGTAATGGTCAAACTGAAGAGATTGATGTCTGGTGTTCAAATGATTACTTAGGTATGAGCCAGAACAAAGAAGTTATTTCTGCAATGCAATCTGCCGCTGAAAAGTTAGGAGCAGGAAGTGGAGGAACAAGGAATATATCAGGTACTACTAATTTCCATATTCAACTCGAAAAAGAAATTGCACTCTTACATAAAAAAGAAAGAGCTCTAGCATTCAATTCTGGATATAGCGCTAATGAGTCTGCGCTAAAATCTATTATATCTGCTTTTGATAATTGCTTAGTTTTAAGTGATGAACTAAATCATGCATCACTTATAGAGGGAATTCGTAGTAGTAAAAAAGAAAAAGCTATTTATCGTCATAACGACGTGAAACACTTAAAGGATATTCTAAAGGGAGTAGATTTTTCTCGACCAAAAATTATCGTCTTGGAGTCTGTTTATTCAATGGAAGCTGATTTTGCACCATTAGAGGACATTATTCAGGTTGCTCAGGATAATGGAGCATTAATATACTTAGATGAAGTTCACGCTGTAGGTTTATACGGTCCCAATGCAGCAGGTGTAGCTGATCAAAAAGGATTATCTGAGCATATTGATATTATCAATGGAACATTGGCAAAAGCATTTGGTTTAGCTGGAGGTTACATAGCCTCGACTGAAACAATAATTGATTTTGTTAGAAGTTTTTCAAAAGGATTTATTTTTACAACATCCATGTGCCCAGCAGTAGCTGCTGGAAGTTTAGAGAGCATTAGACAAGTAAAGAAAAACGATGAAATTCGATCTTCATTCTTTGAGAATGTTGATTTTGTTAAAAAAGAACTACGAACCGCAGGTATTCCTTTTTTAGACTCAGGTTCACATATAATCCCAGTATTAATTGGAGATAGCAAATTGTGTAAAGAGATTAGTGATTTTCTTTTAAATGAGCACCAGGTTTATGTTCAGCCTATTAATTATCCAACAGTCCCAAAAGGAACTGAGAGAATAAGAATAACTCCTACTCCATGTCATGACCCAGAGTCTACCGAAAAATTTGTAGAAGCTTTGAAAGATGCTTGGTTTAAATTTATGCCTCAGTTAGTTAAATTTGAAAATCAATTTACTAATAAAATCAAAGTAATTTAAACGCCTCATTTGATCAATCTATACATTTGTTATAAAACATACTAATGAGAGTAATTGCGTTTTACAGTTTCTTTAAAGTATCCAATCCCAGATTATTAAAAGAGAGGTTAAATTTACACTTTCTTTTAAAACAAATAAAAGGTTCGATTATTGTTAGCGAGGAAGGTTTAAATGGTACAATAGCAGTCTCTTCAAAATTAGAAAAAAAAATTATCGATTATTTCATGTCTTTAGGAGTCACTAAAGAAAATATAAAAATATCAGACTTTAATGGCCAAAGAATTTTTAACGAGTTTAAAATTAAATTTAAAAAGGAAATAGTTACATCTGATTTTGGATTAAAAATTTCAGACATTAAAAAATCTAAGTTTATTGAACCAAGTGATTGGGATAAATTTGCAAATGATAAAAATGTAGAAATTCTTGATACAAGAAATGATTATGAATTTAAAATTGGTCATTATAAAAATGCTATCAACCCTAAAATTAAAACATTTAAAGATTTCAAAAAATATATAAAGAATAACAAAGAAAAATTTCAGAATAAAAAAGTTGGTATTTATTGTACAGGTGGTATTAGATGTGAAAAAGCAGGACCTTTAATGGAAAAATATGGTATTGAGACATATCAACTTAAAGGAGGAATATTAAAATATTTTGAAACCACATCTGCTGACTCATGGAAGGGTGAATGCTTTGTTTTTGACTACAGAGTATCTTTGAACAAGCAACTTTCTCAAGGTACGAGTAAGCTTTGTTACGGGTGTAACATGCCTTTAACTCCAAGAGAGAGAAAATCTCCTAAATATGAAGAAGGATATTCATGTTCCATCTGTTTTGATAATATGACAGAAAAAAAGAGACGTTCTCTCAAAGATAAGCGAGAACATTGGAAAAAAGTTCTTTGATTTCATTAAATATCAATGTTGACCAAATTCAAAATTAGTTTAGTTTACGCCAATGGCTAAAAAGTCTACATACCAACTTAAACAGTTAATACCTGAAGAAAAACCTGAAACTGGCACAAAATATATTGTACGTAAACCCACTAAAGGATTGAAAGTTTCTGACAAACTTCGCCAGAGAAAGTATGACCCTGTTTTGAAACAGCATGTTTGGTTTGTAGAAAAGAAAATGCCTCCTCATAGTAAATAATTTTGTTATTATTTTATCATCGAAAATAGAACTTTATATTGGCTGAGAAGAGACTTTAGGATTACTGATAATCCTTGTCTGGAATTTATATCGAAACAAAAATCCCCAGCATTACTTGTTTATATTTATGATGACATTGAAAAGAAAGCCACTGGAGATGCTGGTCAATGGTGGTTAAATAAAACTCTTCAGTTGCATTCCAAGAATTTAGAACAAAAATTTAATGTAAAGCTTATAATAACTGATGGTGAAGCGAAAAAAAATCTCTCACACCTAATTGAAAAATACAAAATTTCATCATTAATTTGGAATAGGCTCTATTCAGACCAATCTATAAAAAGAGACACTGAGATAAAGAGTTTTTTTAAAAATAAAAATATTCATGTTGAAACTTTTAATTCACACTTACTTAATGAACCTTGGGAAGTACAAAATAACTCTGGTCAGTTCTTTAAAGTTTTTACTCCTTATTGGAAAACTGCTTTTAAAGTTTATATGAGCAAGAAATTTTCTTACCAAAAAAATACATCAATCAAATCATTTAAACACAATGAAAAAACTCAAATCAATTTTTTATCTAATAGAAGTTGGTATAAGAAGTTTAATAATTATTGGAGTCCAGGAGAGGATGCAGCTTTGAAAAAAATTGAGACTTACATTTCTTCTCATATAGATAAATATGATGTAAATAGAAATAGGCCTGATTTTGATCAAACATCAAGAATATCTCCTCACTTAAGATTTGGAGAGATATCCCCGCGGATAATAATTGAAAAAATCCAAAATTCAAAAAAATCTAATAATGCTGTAAATACTTATTTATCAGAAATTGGCTGGCGAGAATTTTCTTATTCATTGTTGTATTATTCTGAAGATTTATCAACTAAACCGATTAACCCTAAATTTAAAAAATTCCCATGGAGAAGCAGTAAAAAAGATTTTGCTCTATGGACTGAGGGTAAAACAGGCATACCTCTTGTAGACGCTGCAATGAGTCAAATTTATGAAGAGGGATGGATGCATAATAGGCTTAGAATGGTTGTTGGAAGTTTTCTTGTGAAAAATTTATTATTAAACTGGACATTAGGTGAGCGGTATTTTCAAAAAAGTTTACTAGATTATGATGAAGCTAGTAATGCAGCTGGATGGCAGTGGATAGCAGGCTGTGGCGCAGATGCTTCCCCATATTTTCGTGTATTTAATCCTGTGCTTCAGTCAGAAAAGTTTGATCCACAGGCTCAATTTATCTTGAAGTATATTCCACAATTAAAAATATTTAATTCATCAAAAACAGTATTTGAGCCATATTTAGATAAAAAATTATTAGATAGTTTAGTCAAAGAAAAAAAATATGTTAATCCAATCGTTGATTTGAAAGAGTCTCGCAACAGAGCACTTGATGCTTATCAACAAACGAAATCATAATTTGAAAAAAAGCATAGCTATAATTGGATCTGGTATAGCGGGATTATCTACAGCATATTTTTCACAAGAATATTTTGATGTAACACTATTTGAGAAAAATGATTATTTAGGTGGGCATGCAAATACAAGAGAAGTCAAAGATAGTATCGGAAATACTATACCAATAGATACAGGTTTTATTGTCTACAATGAACTGACATACCCAAATTTAACAAAATTTTTTGATCTTCTCAAAGTCGAAACTGTTAATAGCAATATGTCCTTTAGTTTTCTTAATGAGGAAAACAAATTCGAGTACGGGGGAGGAAGTTTAAGTGCATTATTTGCAGATCGTAAAAATTTTTTTAATTTAAAATTCTACAAAATGTTAAAAGACATCATTATTTTTTATAAAGTTTATCAAAAAAAAAATATTACATCAGATATTTCAATTAGAGATTTTCTTAAAACAAAAAATTACTCTGATGAATTTATTAATTTCCATCTTGTTCCTTTAATTTCAAGTATTTGGTCAACTCCCGATCAAGACTCTCTTAATCAGCCATTAAAAAGTATTATTAATTTTTTTCAAAATCATAAATTGTTTAATTTCACGGATAGACCACAATGGAAAACAATAAGTAATGGTTCTAAACAATATATCAATTTATTAATTAAATCTGCAAAATTTAAAATCAAAAAGTCATGTAGAATTCAAAAAATTTCAAGAAATGACAAGATTGAAATTTTCTTTGAAGGAAAAAAATCTGTTTTTGACATTATAATATTTGCATGTCCTCCCAACCATTTTTTTCCTCTTTTAGATCAAATACATCAGAAAGAGTATGAGGTTTTAAATGAATTTGATTTTCAAAAAAATTTAGCACAATTACATCAAAATAACTCTCTTATGCCAAGTCATTTAAAAGCTTGGTCAAGTTGGAATTTTCATACGAATTTAAATAAGAAATGTACTTTAAGTTATTGGATGAATAAATTGCAACCACTAGAAACTAATGACAATTTCTTTGTCTCTCTTAATCAGGATCAAAATCAGAATCACTATCAAACAATTTATGAACATCCAATATTCTCACCAAAAACTCTAAATGCTCAAAAAAATATTTCACAAATTCAAGGCTATGAGAATTCTTATTATGTTGGTAGTTATCTTGGCTATGGTTTTCATGAAGACGGTATTCAATCTGCTATAAAAGTTTGTAAAATGTTAAATATAGATTTAAAGGAGTTTAAAAATGCGGATACATCAAGAGTGCAATGGAATTAGTTTCTTCTCATTGTTTTGGAATAGGTAAAATAATTCATAAAAGAACAAGGGATACTGATAATTTTTTTCAATATAATGCACCTTACTTAAGTATAAATCTAAGTAACACAATAAACATCCATCCATTTATATCTCTAAATAGATTTAACTTTTTTTCAATTTTTTATAAACAGCACGGATTTAGAAATAAAAAAAAGAGTTTATATGATTTTGCAAAAAATGTTGCTGAAAAACACAATATTGTTTTTAATAGTATTCAATTTATATGTATCCCATCAATTGTTGGTTATTCTTTTAACCCTATTAGCTTTTATTTATATCTTGATAGTAAAAATAAAGTTAAGTCGATCATATATGAAGTGAAAAATACATTTGGAGACCAAGTTCATTATTTAACTTTGAACAAATTTAAAGATAAAGAGTTTAAAAAAAATATGTATGTGTCACCATTTATTGAAATGGACTGCACTTATAAGATTTCTTCAAAAAATAAAAGAAAAAACCATTTTTTTTGTAATATTAATCAATTTAACCTTAAAAAGGAGCAAATATTTTATGCCTCCATAGATTTAAATTTAAAAGAAATAACTTTCTATAATTTTATTTTGTTTTTAATTTTAAATATTTTTGGGAGTGTAAAAACAATTACTCTTATTCACTATCAGGCAATCAAGCTTTTGTTAAAAAAAAGTAAATTCTTTAAATATTCCAATAGAATAAAAGATAATCTATACTTAGATTAGATACAATTAGGTAAAATATTGATTATTGATAGATATATAAAAAAGGTTTGTTCTAAAATTAGATATGGATCTTTGACTTTAAATGTTAAGGGTAAATCTTATGAGTTTTACGGTGAATTAGAGGGTCCTTCAGTGCATTTAACAATTAGTCGTATTTCTATGATATGGGATTTGTATTTTCGTGGTTCAGTTGGGCTTGGTGAAGCTTATATAAAAAAGAAATTTGAAGCAGACGATTTAAGTAAATTTTTAGAATTTGGTGCACTAAATGAAAGAGCTTTTGGTAACGAAATGAGTGGATCTAAGTTTTACAGATTTTTATCAAAAAAATATATGAATAAAACTAAAAACTCATTATTTCAGAGTAAAAAAAATATTCATGCTCACTATGATCTTGGTAATGACTTCTATTTGGAGTGGCTGGATGATACTTTAACTTATTCCTCAGGTTTTTTTAAAACAGGCTTGGAAACGTTATCTGAGGCACAAAAAAATAAATTTGAAAGTCTTATTGTGGGTAATGAGCCTAGACCAGGTGATCATGTTTTAGAAATTGGGTCTGGATGGGGAAGTTTTGCTTTTTATTTAATTTCAAAATTCCCTGATATCAAAATCGATACTTTAACTATCTCAAAAGAGCAATACGAATTTGTAAAAACAAAAATTAGAGAACATCATTTAGAAAATAAGTTAAATGTCATATATAAAGATTACAGAGAACATCAAGGAGAATATTCTAGAATCTACTCAATTGAAATGTTTGAGGCTGTTGGAATACAATATTGGCAAACTTATTTTGAAAAAATTAAAGACTTGTTAAAACCATCGGGAGTATTTTCAATGCAAACTATTGTAATCTTTGAAGATTTCTTTGAGAGGTATACTCGAAAAATTGATTTTATTCAAAAATATATTTTTCCTGGTGGGATGTTACCATCAGTAAAAGCTTTAGAAAAAATAGCTAATCAAAAAAAATTCGACTTCCAAATTAAAAATCAAATGGCCGATAGTTATTATCAAACACTTGAGATGTGGAGAAAAAATTTTAACAATAAATGGGATATAATTAAAAATTTAGGTTACTCTGAAGATTTCAAAAGAATGTGGAATTTTTACTTATCATATTGTTCAGGAGGTTTTAAGGCAAAAACTATTGATGTATATCAGATAGATTTTATCAATAAGTAAATTAAATCTGTTAAAGATCTACTTTCATCAATGAGCGTATTGATTGTGTGTATGAGAAATGTATTAATAGCGAGTATTTTATTAATATTTGTCAGTGGGTGCAATAACATGAAACTTGAAGACTTTGCCAACAAGAAACCAATATTCAAAATAGAAGAGTATTTTTTAGGAAAAACAACAGCGAGTGGTCTTTTTATTGATAGACTTGGAAAGGTAAGGCGACAATTTACTGTTGAAATGGAAGGTATTCAACAAGAAGATAATTTTATTCTCAATGAGACCTTCCTCTATGATGATGGAGAGGAAGAATTCAGAAGATGGGAAATAAAAAAAACTGGTGAATATACTTACGAAGGAGTTTCTGATGATATTATAGGTGTAGCTTTAGGTGAAAGTTCAGGTAATGCTTTAAATTGGCATTACACATTAAAACTCAAGTATGGTGATGGAATAATGAATGTTCAATTTGATGATTGGATGATTATGCAAGATGAAAAAAATGTATTCAACAAAGCTACTATGAAAAAATTTGGTATAAGATTAGGAGATGTTTATTTATTCTTCACTAAGCAGTAGTAGACTGTAATTTTTCTGCCTTTTCTTTTGCTTTTCTCTCGCGTTCTGCTTTTCGCTGACCTTTTTCAACAACTGCTTCGAGCTCATCATAAGTACATAAACCAAGATCAGTGGGGTTTCTAAATTCTGTAATTGGTTGAGATTGATTACCAGCTCTTATATTAGCAACAGTAGGCTTAGTAGAACTTGTAAGTTTAGCTATTTGTGTATCTGTTAGTATTTGTCCATACTCACGAATTAGCCAAGCTATAGCCTTAGGTCTTTCTTGTCTTACTGATAATGGTAAGTATTTTTTTGTTTTAACGCTCGATTGAATGGACTCAGATTTTTTATTTTGCAATTGAAGTTCAAGTGAGTGATCTCCCTCACAACGTTTAATCTCATCCATAGTTAATTGACCACTGGCTATAGGGTTTAATCCTTGCATACGATAAGCGTCCTCACCATCTGCAATACTTTGAACTTCTAGCTCATGTAATTGACAGAATTGAGATATTTGGGAAAAACTCAAAGCAGTATTGTCTACCAACCATACGGCCGTAGCTAAGGGCATTAAAGGTTTATTGTCAGACATGGTCTTGTTAAAATATTAAATATTAAATGACTTATATTTATTTTTAAAACGTGCAACTCTTCCACCTGAGTCAACCATTTTTCCAGATCCTTGATTCCAAGCTGGATGAGATAATGGGTCAATTTCAAGCTTCATAGTATCGCCAGCTTTACCCCAAGTAGATCTCGTCTTATATGTTGATCCGTCAGTACGTTCTACAGTAATTTCATGGTAATCAGGATGTATTTTTTGTTTCATGGTTATGAGAAAATAGAGATCAAAGGTTAAAAAATCAAGTAAATATTTATAGGCTTTTCAGCAATTCACCGCTAATCGCTGCACTAGAGGCTATTAAACTTTCATCTTTTAAGGGATCAAAAACATTACCTTTTTCATTTAGGCATAGCCCGCCCGCCTCATTTACTAAAATAATACCTGCTACGATATCCCAAAGATTTAATCTTAATGACCAAAATCCATCAAATTTTCCTGATGCCACATTTGCTAAATCAAGAGCTGAAGAACCAAGTATTCTGACACTTGTTTTCCTTTGAAGCGATCCTATTTGAGCAATTCCTTTTTCAAGAATATCTTCATGCTTGATTTGCACACCAGATGTAAACATACATCCATCTAACTTATCTCTTTTGGAAACCCTGAGCCTTTGGTTGTTAATCCAAGATCCAGAACCCTTATGAGCCCAAAATAATTCATTCAAAATCGGGTTATATGTAACTCCAGCAATAATTTTTCCTTTTTGCATTAATCCAATAGTTACTGCAAAGTAACCATTTCCATGAATGAAATTTTTTGTTCCGTCAAGTGGGTCTGATATGAACACAGGAGTATCACCTTTAAGCTTATCTAAATCTTCAGCACTAAAAGTCTCTTCGTCAATTTGAAGAAAATCAGGTCTATCTTTTCCCAAAGTATAACTGATAGTTTCAGATGCTCTTATATCTGCAGATGATACAAAGTCGTTTTTATCTTTTTTAGAAATTTGAAGTTTCTCAAGCTCTCCAAAATCTCTAATTAAAGATTTAGCAGCATTTCTACATGCCTTTTCCATAACAACAATTACTGGTGGGATAATAGCCATAGAAAAAATTATTTTGCTTTTTCTATATAGGTTAATTCAGACGTGTTTATTCTAATTTTGTCGCCCGTTTCAATATGTGGGGGAACAGTAACTCTTACTCCGTTGGTTAACAAAGCTGGTTTATATGATGAAGATGCTGTTTGTCCTTTAACAACAGCCTCTGTTTCGGCTATTTGTACTGTAAGGTTTTCAGGAGGATTAACATTCATTGGTTTTTCATCATAAAACTCAATAGATACTTCCATTCCATCTTCAAGAAATTTTGCTGTATTTTCATTCACTTGGCTAACATTCATAACTATTTGCTCATAGGTTTGGTTATTCATAAAAGTAAAATCCTCTCCACTGCGAAATAAAAATTGATGATCTATCTCTTCAGCGCGAATTTTTTCAAGAGACTCTGAACTTCTAAATCTCTCATTCAATTTTGACTGGTTTGAAATATTTTTCAACTCAGCTTGAATGTATGCCCCACCTTTTCCAGGTTGTGTATGGGATAATTTAGCTACTTTCCATAGCGAATTGTTATGCTGAATTATATTTCCTATCTTTAAGTCGTTAGCATTAATCTTCATTTAGACTTATAAATTTGAATCATTCGCTCTAATAAAGCTAATGCATCTACTCTCGATCTTTGAAAACAATTTCTTCCAATAATTGATCCGTTTCCATCTCCTTGGTGAATTGCAAGCACCTCATCCATTAAAGCTTTATCATCTTTTGCATCGCCACCCGAAAATACCACTAAGCGTTTTCCATCAAATGCAACTTTTTTTATATGAGCCACACGATCCTTTAAAGTGCTTATGGGTATATTATTATCTTCAAATGCTTTTTTAGTTGGATCTTCTTCTAAAAAATCACTAGGTAGTTTTACTTTAATTATATTAGCTCCCAATAGAGCAGACATGTGTGCTGCATATGAAATTATGTTCATTGCTGTTTCACCTTTTTTGCTAATCTTTGAACCTCTCGCATAAGCCCATAAAACCACAGCAAGTCCTTTTTCTTTAGCCTCGAAACTAAGTCTTTTAAATTCTTCCATTAATTCAAAATTATGATCAGATCCAGGATAAATCGTAAAACCTATTGCTGCACATCCTAATTTAAGTGCATCATTTACACTTCCAGTTACAGCTTGATCAAGAGATGTTGCGAGAGTATTAGAGCTATTAATTTTTAATATAGTTGGAATTTGGCCATTATAATTTCCAGAACTCGTCTGCAGCAAACCAAGAGGAGCAGCATAAGCAGATAATCCAGCTTCTATTGCAAGTTGGTGATGATAGTTTGGATCATACGCAGGGGAATTTACAGCAAAACTTCTATCAGGTCCGTGTTCAAAACCCTGATCGACAGGTAAAATTATCATTCTCCCAGTTCCTCCTAACTTTCCATGTCCCAAAATTTTCATAAGATTTGATCTGACACCGATATTTTCGTGAGTGTAGTTTGATATAATTTTTCTTGTAGTGTTTGTTACTTTCATAATAGCCCCTATAAGTTACACACTTGAGCGGTTGTCTCAAGCATTCTATTTGAAAATCCCCACTCGTTATCATACCATGTCAATACTCTACCAAAATTATCTGACACCGTTGTTGTTTCACTTAAATCTAAAATAGAACTCCTTGCGTCATGATTATAATCACTTGATACTTTAGGGTCTGTGTCCACTCCTAAAATACCTTTAAGAGAGCTATTTGAATATTCTTGGAATTTATTATTTAAATTTTCAACTGTGATATTTTTTTTTGTATTAAATTTAAAATCTACTAGAGATACATTTGGCGTTGGAACTCTTATAGCAGTGCCATCCAATTTTCCATTTAAATGAGGAAGGACGAGACCAACAGCTTTTGCTGCGCCCGTACTTGTCGGTATAATATTACTTGATGCTGCTCTTGCTCTTCTAAGATCTTTATGAAATGTGTCTACTGTGTTTTGATCTCCTGTAAAAGAGTGAATAGTTGTCATATATCCATTTTCAATTCCGAACTCTTTATCTATAACAAAAGCTACAGGAGCCAGACAATTAGTTGTACACGAGGCATTAGAGATTATTTGATGATCTATATTAATATTTTTGTTATTAACTCCTTGCACAACTGTTATATCAGCACCAGAACATGGAGCAGAAACTATAACTTTACTTGCACCGCTTTCGATATGAGACATTGCCTTTTCTTTAGATGCAAAAACACCTGTGCACTCTAAAATAATGTCGACATCCTTATCTTTCCATTTCAAATCAGTAGGGTTTCTCTCAGATGTTACAGTAACTGTATTTTTTTCTGTTGAAAATTGTTCATCGGAAATTTTATTAATTTCCTTATTTAGAGGTCCGTGAATACTATCATATTTAAGTAAGTGAATATTTGAGTCAATATCAGCTAAGTCGTTTATATAACTTATCTCATATTGATCTCTAAATTCATTTAATCTCTCCAAAAATGCTCTATAAACAAGCCTACCTATTCTACCAAAACCATTAATTGCTACTTTTTTTTTCATTTTTTTTTAATTTTCCTTAATATTTTACTAGATATAGTTTTTGTTGTTAAACCAAATTTTCTAAAAACTTCATTACCGGGTGCACTAGCACCAAAATTATCTAATCCGAATATATTTTCATATTTTGTGAACTTATTCCAATACATTGTTGACCCAGCTTCAATTATAAAAGTTTCACTAGATTTTGATTTTAATAAATTGTTTTTAAAAGTTTTCGACTGCTTTTCAAAAACAGATGTTGATGGCATTGAAATGACTTTTGCAATAATACCATCACCTCGAATTCTCTCAGCAATGTTGACAGCTAAAGATACTTCTGAACCAGTGGCTAAAATAGTAATATCATTATTAATTTTTGGACCATATATAATGTAAGCACCTTTAAATTTTTTCGAGTCTAATTTTTTATTTGAAATTTGCGGCAAATTTTGCCTTGAGAGACAGATAAATGAGGGTGCATCATTAATTTTTAAAGCCTCTCTCCAACATAAAATTGTTTCTTTAAGATCGCAGGGTCTGAAAACATAACTATTTGGAATAAGTCTTAACATATTAATTTGTTCAATAGGTTGATGAGTAGGTCCATCTTCACCTAATCCAATAGAGTCATGTGTGAAAACTTGTATAGGATTAATTTTCATTAATGCAGCTAAACGAAGACTTGGTTTCATGTAATCAGCAAAGCTCAAAAAAGTTCCAGAATATGTTTTGTAAATTTTGGTAGCAGCTATACCATTCATTATGGCAGCCATACCATGCTCCCTTACACCATAATGGATATATTGTCCCGTTGTGTTTATACTATCCATTACAGACATTTCTTTACCTTTGGTGTTATTGGAGCCAGTTAAGTCTGCGGAGCCTCCGAGTATCGGATGCTCTTCTTTGAAATAATTTAATATTGCTTCAGATGATTTTCTAGTAGCCTGATCAGACTTAAAATCTTTCAAATCTATTTCTATTTTATTAAATAACTTATCTATGTCTTTCTTTGAAAGATTTGTTTGAGATATTGATTTAGTTTTTTTGTATATTTGTAAGTTTTTGGTGGATGAGTTTCGCCAAATCTTTAAAAGTTTATCTGGAATTTGAAAAGGTTTTTCATTCCAAGATAATTTACTTCTAGTTAATTTCACTTCCTCTGAACCTAAGGGTGAGCCGTGTGATGATGATTTTGCAGACTTATTTGGAGAACCAAATCCAATTGTTGTTTTAAAATTTAGCAAACAAGGGACTTTTGACACTTGTGCTTTTTTTAGAAGTTTATAAATATTTTTATGATCATGACCTTTTCCGCTATGCACCTCCCAATTTACTGACTTAAATCTGAGGTTTGTGTTATCGCTAAAAGCTAGGTCTGTGGATCCATCGATACTAATGTTGTTGTTATCGTATATTAGTATCAAATTATTAAGTTTTAAGTGACCAGCTAGGCTTATTGCCTCTTGGCTAATACCTTCCATTAAACAGCCATCACCACAAAAAACATATACCTTTGGGGCTTTAGACAATTTTTTCTCTTTTGAAAGTTTTTTAAGTGCAATGGCCATTCCTACCGCATTCGAAATACCTTGTCCAAGAGGACCAGTCGTTATTTCTATACCAGCATCTTGTTCATATTCAGGATGTCCCGCTGTGATATAGCCCAATTGTCTGAAATTTTTAATTTGAGAAATTGTCATTTTTTTATAACCGGTGAGGTATAAAAGTGAGTAAAGCAACATCGAGCCATGTCCATTAGATAAAACGAATCGATCTCTAAGTAACCAGTTTGGATCCCTGGGATTATGAACAAGAAAATCATGAAAGAGCACTGTGGCAATGTCAGCCATTCCCATCGGCATACCAGGATGACCAGATTTTGCTTTTTCTACCGCATCAATTGATAAAAATCTGATACAATTCGCTAATTTGGTATAATTTTTCAATGGAATAACTTTTCTTAATAACTAATAATTAAAGTATGAACGAATTTCAACAACAAATACTTCAAAAAATCGAGCAAATTGCATCAAAACTCCAGAATTATAAAACTAATAATCAAGAATTAATCAATGAGAGACAAGAATTAAAAGCCAAGATAGAATATTTAGAAAGAAGAGAGTCAGAATTAGTAACTGAATTAGAAAATAACAAACTTGAGCTATCTGAAAAATCTCAACTTATTGATCAAGCAACTAATAAAATTGAGGAATTACTTGGATCAATAGATATAGATGGCTAATTTAACTTTAACAATTGGAGGAAGACCACTAAAAATACAATGCTCCGATGATAATGTTGAAACAGTAAAAGAGATTGCTTCCTCAATTAGTAAACTCATAGATGATGAGAAGAAAGAGAATGTTCCTTTTTTAACATCCACACTTATTGCCTATCTTAAATCTATGGAAGATATTTTGAAAAAAGAAAAAATATTGCAAGACTCTTTGAACAAGAAATTATTTTATGAGAGCCGTATTCAAGAATTACAAAATGAAAATAATCATCTAAAATCTGACATTGAACAAATTTTCAAAAAACTAAATGATAATATAATCATTGAATAAAAAACAAATTCGAAAACATCACCTGGACCTAAGAATGCAACTAAGCACTTCGGATTTAGATATTTTTTCCAATAAAATAAATTCAAAAATAATAGATTTAATAGAAAAAATTAATCCAAATAGTTCTGTCGGCTTATTTTATCCATATAAAAATGAGGCAGATGTATTGAGAATTTCTAATGATTTAATTAATAAAAATATAAAATGTTCACTTCCTAAAGTAATATCAAAGGGATCCTCTTTAAAGTACTTCGAATATGACCCTCATAGCCCAAATTTGGAAAAAGGTTTTGGCGGTATCATGGAACCTAAGGGTGAAAAGACATTAGACCCTGATATAATTATAGCATCATGCTCTGCATTCAACGAACAAGGTTTTAGGGTAGGCTATGGAGGAGGTTTTTTTGATAGAACTATTGAAGAATTGAAAAAAAAAGGAAATTTAAAAACCATTTTAGCTGCTTTTGAAATTCAAAAAACCAATTACAATTTTCAGGAGAGTTTTGACCAAAAAGTAGATTATATTTGTTCAGAACAAAAAATTTATTCTTTATGAATTTTTTAGTTATAGGAGATGTTGTTGGAAGATCAGGTAGAACGGCTCTCAAAGAAAATTTAAAAAAGATACAAGATCAATTTAATATTAGCTTTACAATAATTAATGCTGAAAATTCAGCTGGTGGTTATGGACTTACAGGAAAAATTTACGAAGAGCTTATAAGTTGGGGAGCTGATGCTATAACTTTAGGAAATCATGCTTGGAAACAAAAAGAGATCATAGAATATATGGATCAAAACCCAGATCATAATATTATCAGACCTTTAAATTTCGAAGTTGGATCTCCTGGCAGGGGGTTTAAAATTTTTACTCATAATAATGGAAAAAGAATATTGGTAAGCCAAGTTCATGGTCAAACATTTATTGACCTTCCCTTAAGCAATCCTTTTAATTCAATTGATACACAACTTTTATCTATAATTAATGACCATAAAATAGATTATTCATTTTTAGAGGTACATGCTGAAGTAACATCTGAAAAAAATGGTATAGCTCAAAATTATGATGGTAAATTTACAGCTATATATGGAACTCATGTTCATATTCCAACTTCAGACGCTAGGGTATTAGAAAAAGGCACTTGCTTTCAAACCGATATTGGCATGACAGGAGATTATAATTCTGTTATTGGTATGAAAAAAGAAAGCGCCATCAAAAGAATGAGAACTGGTTCAAACTCTCACAGACTGGAACCCGCAGAGGGATTGGCAACTATTTCTGGAGCGGTCATTACTACAAAAGTGGGTGATAAAAATTCAATTCAATCTATTCAAATAGGTGGTGTTTTGGATAGTAATTTATTATCTTAACTCATGGCAGGACATTCAAAATTTAAAAATATTCAATATCGTAAAGGTGCTCAGGACAAAAAAAGAGCAAAACAATTTGCAAAAATAGGAAGAGAAATTCAAATAGCTGTGAAGATTGGAGGAACTGACCCAGAGTCCAATCCAAGATTGAGACTAGCAATAACAAATGCTCGAAGTGTCAATATGCCAAAGGATAATGTAGATAGAGCTATTAATAAAAATAATACTGAAGCCTCTGATTATTCAGAAGTTCGCTATGAGGGGTATGGTCCATTTGGAACAGCTTTTATAGTTGAGGCCTTAACAGATAATAAAAATAGAACAGCTTCAGAAATTAGATCTATTTTTTCAAAGAATGGGGGGAATTTGGGGGAGACAGGAAGTGTGAGTTTTAATTTTAATAAAGTAGGAGAAATACAAATCAAAAAAGAAATAGACGATAGTTCACTGGAGGATTTGCTTGACCATGGTTTAGAGGATTACAATACAGATGATGATGTAACTTATCTTTATTCTTCTTTTGAGGAATTGGCATCTTTTGAGAAAATACTAGTAGATAAAAAATTTGACATTGAAAGTGCAAATATTATTTGGAAGCCAAATTTAACTGTAAAAATTGAAAAAAAGGAAGATCTTGACAAGCTTATTAGATTAAATGAAGAGTTAGAGGATAACGATGATGTTCAAAATTGTTTTTCAAATCTCGATTTTGATAGTGAACTTTTAGAGGTTAATAATGCCTGATAAAGCTTGGAAAAATAGGGAAAGACTTGTAGCAAAGTTTTTTGGCGGTATGAGAAATGCCCTTAGTGGTATTAATTCAAAAGTTACTCATTCAGATGTAATTCACGATAATTTATTCATTGAGTGTAAACTAAGAGCTAAACACACAGCTATTAAATTATGGGATGATACAAAATCTTTAGCAGACAAGGAAAAAAAGACCCCAGTCATTGCATTATGTGAAAAAAATAGACCTGGTTTTTGGATAATGGTACATTCAGATGATTTTGAGAATGTCTCTAAAGAACTTAAAAGTAAAAACATAATTGATGAAGAATAATTAATGGAAGAAGTAGTCAACTTAGCATCCCTTGAAGGTTCGGTAGATTTCTCAATGATGGGAATGTTTCTAAAATCTGACTGGGTTGTAAAATTTGTAATAATATTGCTAGTAATTTTTTCAATTCAATCCTGGAAGACAATCATTCAAAAAATTTTGTTAATAAATAAACTTAAGAAAATATCAAAAAAATTTGAAAACCATTTTTGGTCTGGGGTGTCTTTAGATGAGCTATACAAACAAATTGACGAATTTGATCAAGAAAGTTTCTCAAATATATTTAGAAATATTATGAATGAATATGAAAAATCTCGAATTCAGAAAAATAAAATAGACTCAGCTTTCATTCAAAGACTTTATACCTCTCTTGATTTAAGTATTGCTGTTGAAGATACAAATTTAAATAAAGGATTGTCTTTTTTGGCTTCCTCTGGATCTGTAGCACCTTTTATAGGATTATTTGGAACAGTTTGGGGAATTATGAACAGTTTTCAAGCAATAGCAATTGCTCAAAATACTAATCTCGCTGTAGTTGCACCTGGTATAGCAGAGGCTTTATTTGTAACTGCTTTGGGCCTTTTCGTAGCTATTCCCTCAACCGCATACTATAACCTCATAACTTCTAAAATTGATAACTATTTGTCAGAGGCTGAGAGTTTTGGGAAGGATTTAGTTAATATAATTTCACGCCAAGTTAAATAATTATATGAGAAAAAAACACAGACCTGTATCAAATATAAATGTTACTCCGATGGTTGATGTTATGTTGGTTTTACTTATTGTGTTTATGGTCACAGCTCCCCTTCTAACTGTGGGTGTTCCAGTTAATTTGCCAAAAGTTGAGGCTAATTCTTTAGATGCACAAAAGGAACCACTTGAAATCTCAATTAATGAAAATAATGAAATTTACTTAGGTGAAGAATTAATCCCTTTTGATGAGCTAATATTGAAAGTTAAAACTATTGCAGGCTCAAATACTGACATAAGAATTTTTTTAAGAGCTGATACCACAATTAATTATGGAGAAGTAATGAAGGTTCTTGGTGCTCTGAACACATCTGGTTTTTTAAAAATTGCTCTTGTAACGAAAAAACCAAGTTAAGTGTCTACTATTTCACTATTTAATCCTTTTAGAAATTTAATCTTATTCATTGAAAATTTCAGTTACAAAAAAAGTGATTTTTATTTTCAAATATTCTCTTTTCTATTACATCTACTAATTTTGATACCAATGATAAATTTTACTTTTGAAAAAAAAATCAGTGATATTCCAATGATTTTACCAGTTGAAATGTTCATTATTGAAGAAAAGACAGCTGCACCTGAATTTGTTGAGGAGATAAATGAAATTGTTCCAACATTTCAAGAAGAGACTCCAAAACAGAATGAAACTGAGGCTATTGAACCAGATATAAAAGAAATAGCATCTCAAGAGTCAATTGATCCAATAATTCAGGATACTAATGAAGAAGTATTAGTTGATAACTCTGCAGACAAAACAAATGAATTTATTATTGATGAGAAAGTAAAACCTGAAATTAAAAAACCAGAAGAGGAGACACCGCCACCTATAGAAAATGATTTTGAAATTAAATTAAAACAAAAACCTGAACCTAAAGAAATACCTGAGCCTAAAAAGGATATTGAGATTGTTGTTAAGAAAAAGCCTGTAAAGATAACTTTCAATGTAAATACTGTTCTTAAAGATATAGAAAATCCAGATAAAAAGTTTAAAAAAGAGCAGGAAGCATCTGAAGTCAAACAAGAGGAAGTTTTCACAGAAAAAGTTGGACCAACTATGACTATTTCAGAAATTGATTTATTAAGGCAACAATTACATGGCTGTTTAAATCTTAATGTTGGTGTCGCAAATTTAAAAGAAATAAAACCTGTCATTTACATTGAAGTTAACCCTGATCGAACTGTAAAAAGTTCTAAAGTAGTCAATAAAGAGAAATTAAATGATCCATCATTTAGAACTGCTGCTGAAGCTGCAATGAGAGCAGTAAATAATCCAGATTGTAGTCCACTTTTGCTACCCGCAGATAAATATGAACAGTGGAGAGAAATAAACTTTACTTTTGATTTCAGCTGGATGTTTGATTAATAAAAATTTAAGGTGTATGTTGCTTAATTGATTAGAAATATTTTTATGATTAAAAAAATTCTAATAATTTTGTTTTTTTCATTTAATGCAAACTCTGCTTTAGAGGTAACTATTGCACAAGGTAAAGTTGAGCCCACTCCCATAGCTATAACTCAAATTTTTGGCGCTGACTCAGATACAGCTAGATACGGAAATACACTTAGACTAATTATTTCTAATAATCTTACAAATTCCGGACTTTTTTACACTGTAAATGAAGATCTTTACATTCAATCAGACAACTTAGTTGAAAAAGTTCCACGTTTTGAAGACTGGAAATTAATCAAAGCACAGTTTTTATTAAGTGCAGATGTTAGTAAAACTGATAAAGGGATTAGACTCAGAATGAGGCTTTATGATGTCTTTAATGCAAAAGAAATAGAAAAATTGCAACTAACAATACCCGATGAAAATCTAATAAGAAGAGTGGGTCACACTGTAAGCGACATTGTCTACGAGAGGATTACTGGTGAAACAGGTTACTTTGATACAAGAATTGTTTATGTTTCTGAAATTGGCCCGTTAGATCAAAGAGTAAAAAGATTAGCAATAATGGATCAAGATGGACATTTAGATAGCCATCAATTTTTAACAGATGGAAAAAATATGGTATTAACTCCGCGCTTTGCACCAAATAAACAATTAATCACATATATGGAATACAAAAATAATCTTCCAAGAGTTTATATTTACAATCTTAAAACAGGTGAAAGAGAAATTGTTGGAGATTTTCCTGGAATGACTTTTGCACCGAGATTTTCACCAGATAGCCAAAGTGTAGTGATGTCTTTTTCAGATCCCAACAATGCAGCAAATTCTGAAATATATTTAATGGATTTAAACACTCGATCTCGCTCAAGATTAACAAATGACTCTGGAATTGATACATCACCATCTTTTTCTCCTGATGGAGAAAAAATTGTTTTTAATTCTGATCGTGGTGGGAGTCCCCAATTATTTATTATGGATAAGAATGGAGATAACATTAAAAGAATTTCAAAAGGTAAAGGTGTATATGGAAACCCAGTTTGGTCTCCAAGAGGTGACTTGATCGCTTTTACCAAGCTAACCCAGGGTAATTTCCACATAGGCGTTATGGATGTGAATGGAAATAATGAAAGAGTGATTGTTAGGGATTTCGCTTTAGAGTCACCCGCTTGGTCCCCAAATGGTAGATATTTAATATTTCATAGACAAAAAAGGTCAAATCTTGATGGTACTGGTGGTGAAGTAACAATACATTTTATTGACATTACTGGATACAATGAGAGGGTCATTCCAACTCCAAGGGATGGAAGCGACCCTGCTTGGTCACCTTTGTTATAAATAATCATTAAAATTCAACAAAATTCATAAAAAATTAAATAAGAATTGTCTTGATTTCCAAAAAATTCAGTGTTTATTTACCTAAACTATAGTAAGAATATATTTACGCGGAGATTTATAATGTTAAAAAATTTGTTTATGCTTATTGTTGCGGGTTTTTTCCTTGCTTCATGTGCTGCTACTAAAACAGAACAAGGCGGAGATTCAGATGCAGCTTCAGCTAGTACTACCTCTTCTTCTGGTGGTGAAATAACAGCTGGTACCCAAGAAGATTTGATCGTTAATGTCGGCGATAGAGTTTTCTTTGAATTCGACAGTTCAGAACTTACTGTTGATGCACAAGCAACACTTGATGCGCAAGCGGCTTGGTTAATGCAATACCCTGACACTAACATAACTGTTGAAGGCCATGCTGATGAAAGAGGTACTCGTGAGTACAACTTGGCCTTAGGAGACAAAAGAGCATTTTCTGTTTACTCTTATCTAGCTCAAGCTGGAATTGATACTAATAGAATGGAATATGTAAGCTGGGGTAAAGAAAGACCAGAAGTCATTGGATCTGATGAAACTGCCTACAGTCAAAATAGACGCGGCGTAACATTAGTAAGTAATTAATTAAAATTTCATTAAGGTGCTCTTTATAGAAGGGCACCAGTAACTTCTATGAAAAAAATTTACAAAATCTTTGTTATTTTTTTCTTACTCCTTTTTAGTAACCAATCTCAATCTGAAAAACACAATCAGGCATCTGTAGAATTAGACAGAATTAAAAATGATATAATTGATCTTCAGAAGTTTGTTTATAAAAATGAATCGTCACTAAGTGATGATACATACTCAAGTGGTAAAAATGATTTAGAAGAATTAAAAAAACTAATAAATGATATTTCAAAAAGTGTCATTTCATTGGAAAAACAAATTTCGGATATTAAAGATGATGTTAGTAATTTATATTCTTTATACACATCATCTGACTCTGAAGAAAAAAAAATCATCAGCATATCTGATCAATTAAATATAGAAGAAAGTTCTTCAAATATCGTAGAAAATTCAGAAGACGAACAATTATTAGGACAAATAAGCCTTTCAGATCTTGAGAGAGATACAGAAAAAATTACAGAAATCCAAAGTGAAAAGCCTGATGAAACAATTTCTTCATTGAGTCTCGAAAAAGAGGAATTAGGTGAAATAGAGATAAAAACTATTTCAGAAGTAAATATTTCGATGCTTAATGATTTAGATGAACTGATTGAAGAGAGAGAAATTGAACTAAATAAGCCAATAATAGATGTTGAGCAAGAATTAAAAAATGCAAAAACAAGCTTTGCAAGTCTTGATAATAAGTCTGCTATTGAAAGTTTACTTTTAATAATTGACTCCAATACTGATCAAGAAGAATATTTGGCCGAAACTTACTATCTCCTTGGTAGGACTTATTTTATGGAGAATGAAATAATTGAAGCTATAAAATATTTTGGAATAAGACACAGAGATTTCTCAACATTCTCTAAATTTAAGTCTGAAAATTATTTTTGGCTTGGAAAGTCACTTTTTAGCATTGGTGATCAAGAAAATGGATGTCTAATTATGGAGGATTTAATTTTTTCGAGTTCTTATTTAGAAAATAAAGAAGTTATTGAGAATGCAAAATCACTTCAAACTGAAAAAAATTGTGGTTTAATTATTGATTAAAAATGTATCGCTTGCACAAAGTGTAAAAAATTATCTTAAAAATAATATAAAATCTAATAAAAAAATACTAATTTCAATTTCGTGTGGTTTAGATAGCACGGTTCTATTCGATTTAATAATAAAATCAAAATTTTTTAATAATAAAAATATATATTATTTAATCTTTGATCACCAAAAAAGATCTGAAGGAAAATATGAAATTAAACAATTCATAAAATTTTATAACCTTGTAAATAAAAATGTTTTTATTAAAAAACTATCTCTGAACAATAAATTAGAGGGTTTCCAAGAAAAATCTAGATCAACCAGATATGATTATTTATACAAATTTTCAAAAAAAAGAAATATTGAAGACATATTTTTAGGTCACCATCTCGATGATTTAAATGAAACATTTTTCTTGAGAAAAATTCAACAATCCAGTGCACCAGGATTGTCAAAAATCTTCCTACAAAAATATAAGGAAATTAAATTACATCGCCCATTAAAGAAATTTTCAAAAAGACAAATTAAAAACTATGCCAATAACAAGAGACTCATTTGGTTTGAGGATAGAACTAATTTAGAGTTAGATTATACAAGAAACAAAATAAGAAATTTTTTAGTTTCAAGAAAACTCTTTAAACAAGTCAATAGTGAAAGAGTCAACTTTTCTAAAATTTTTCATCTAAATTGCTTGCACCATAATTTTTTTAAAAGAATACAATACAAAATTTTTGTTGTTGAAATACAAAAATTTAATCTTTTGAACGAGAGTCTTAGGTTTTTTATAGTACAGTCATTTTATTATGAATATCGTCATCTTATGAAAAAACAAATTCGTGATGAAAATATAAGAAATTTCATAAAAATACTAAATGTTCACTTAAAAAACAGTAAAGAAATGTCAGTATTTTCAGGAAAAATAGGTGTCTTTAATAAAAAAATATGTATAAATCTTACTTAGTACTTTAAACGTAAGTAACTCTAACTATATTATAATTATGAAAAATTTTTCGAAGAATATTTTTGTCTGGATTATCATTAGTCTGATTTTACTTGGCTTGTTTAATGTATTTAAAAACTCTCAACGAGATTATTCTTCTGTAACATACACTTATTCAACTTTATTAGACAAAGCGCAAAATGGTGAAATTAAATCGGTTGAGATTCAAGGGAATAATATTTTTGGCCAAACTATGGATGGTGTTGATTTTTCAACTTATGCCCCTAGAGATCCAAATTTAATTGAAACGCTTAATGATAATGAGGTAGCCATTAATGCAAAACCTGAACAATCTGGTATGCATCCGCTGCTAAGTATATTTGTCTCTTGGTTTCCAATGCTTCTTCTTATTGGTGTTTGGATATTTTTCATGCGTCAAATGCAATCGGGTAAAGGCGGAGGAGCCCTAGGTTTCGGAAGATCAAAAGCTAAATTACTTAATGAAAATAAACAAAGAGTGACATTTAACGATGTCGCAGGAATTGATGAGGCTAAACAAGAATTAGAAGAGGTTGTGTCCTTTCTAAAAGATCCTCAAAAGTTTCAAAGATTAGGTGCAAAAATTCCTAAAGGAGCTCTTCTTGTTGGACCACCTGGAACTGGTAAGACCCTTCTTGCTCGAGCGATAGCTGGAGAGGCTGGGGTGCCATTTTTCTCAATATCTGGATCTGATTTTGTAGAGATGTTTGTAGGTGTAGGAGCCAGTAGAGTTAGAGATATGTTTGAACAAGGCAAGAAAAATGCACCATGTATAATATTCATCGATGAAATAGACGCTGTTGGAAGGCACAGAGGTGCTGGATTGGGAGGAGGAAATGATGAAAGAGAACAAACCCTTAATCAACTTCTTGTTGAAATGGATGGATTTGAAGCTAATGAGGGTGTGATTATTGTTGCTGCAACTAACCGACCAGATGTTCTCGACCCCGCCTTATTAAGACCTGGAAGATTTGACAGACAGGTTGTTGTTCCTGCTCCTGATATTATCGGTAGAGACAAAATTTTAAAAGTACATACAAGAAAAATTAAAATGGATAAATCGGTTAAAACTATTGCTATTGCTAGATCAACCCCTGGTTTTTCAGGAGCAGATTTAGCTAACATAGTAAACGAAGCTGCGCTTATAGCGGCTAGAAAGAATAAAAAAATTGTAACTATGGATGATTTTGAGGATGCTAAAGATAAAGTAATGCTTGGAACTCAAAATAAATCAAAAATAATATCAGACAGTGAGAAAGAAGTAATAGCATACCACGAAGCGGGACACGCTTTAGCAAATCTCCATTGTAAGCACGCTGACCCAATATATAAATCTTCAATTATTCCAACAGGTAGGGCCCTAGGATTTGTTATGAGCGTACCTGAGCAAGATAAAGTAATCCATCGTAAAGATGAATATTTAGACAAATTAGTGGTTACAGTAGCTGCACGAATTTCTGAAGAATTAATATTTGGTCCTGAAAAGATAGGCTCTGGAGCTGCTGGTGACATTCAACAAGTTACCAACTTGGCAAGAGCTATGGTTACACAAATGGGTTACAGTGATAAGCTTGGTAGAGTAAGATATACTGGTAATCAAGAAGAGGTATTTTTGGGTCACTCTGTAACGCAATCTAAAAATATTTCTGAGGAAACTGCAAGAATAATTGACCAAGAAGTTATACGCCTTGTTGAAGATGCAGAGGCTAAAGCTAGAAAGATACTTACAGATAATATTAAAGATCTGCATACTATAGCTAAAGGACTCCTAGAATATGAGACTCTTACTGGCGAAGAAATTAAAAACTTAATTAATGGTATTAAACCTAAAAGGGATGACGATTTATCCTCAGATAGTTCGGACGATATGTCAAATAATCAAAAAGAAAGATTAAACAAAGGCCCTTTACCATCTTTTACAAAAGATCAAGATTTTCCCCTTCCAAATTAACGATAAGTCTAATATTAAATATTTCTCATGAGGTTATTTGGTACTGATGGGATCAGGGGGGAAGTTGGCAAGTATCCACTTACGCCTGAAAATGTTCTTAAACTAGCAAAGGCCTCCTCAATTGTTTTAAGGAAGAAAAATTCAATCTCAAGAGTGGTAATCAACAAAGACACCAGATTATCAGGATATATTTTTGAACCAGCTTTAACATCGGGTTTTTTATCTATGGGTATCGACGTAATTTTAGTAGGACCTTTACCTACACCAGCCTTAACAGTTTTAGGAAAGTCGTTAAGAGCAGATTTTTCAGTAATGATTACAGCTTCGCATAATCCTTACAGGGACAACGGACTAAAATTTTTTTCAGGGCAAGGTCTAAAAATTTCCCCAGAAGATGAAAATAGAATAGAGGATTTATTTTTTAATTACGACTTTGATAATTTTAAAATAAAACAGTCAAATTATGGAAAAGCTATAAGACTTAAAAATGCATTAGGAAGATACTCCGAAGCACTAAAACAAAGTGCTGATAGAAATCTAAATTATAGTCAACTAAAAGTAGCGTTAGATTGTGCAAACGGAGCATCCTATAAGGTGGCACCAGAAGTTTTGTTTGAATTGGGTACAGATTTGCACACTATTGGTAATAACCCCTCGGGCACAAACATTAATCAAAACTGTGGCTCTTTATTTCCCTATAAGGCTTCAAAGTTAGTTAAGAAAAAAAAATGCGATATAGGAATTTGTTTAGATGGTGATGGTGATAGAGTTATTATTATAGACGAAAAAGGTAAAGTGTTAAATGGAGAGGAATTAATTTATATTTTTGCTAAATATTATTTATCAAAAAAAATAATAAAAAGGGGTTCTGTATTAGTTACTAACGAAATTGCAAATCACGGTCTTGATATAGCTCTAAGAAAATTAGGTTTAAAATTAAAACGAGTAAAAGTTGGTGATAAAAATATTCTGAAAGAAATATTAGATAATAAATATTTTTTTGGAGGCGAGCCATCTGGACATTTTATATTTCATGATGACATTTTAATCGGTGATGGCATGACAACAGCCATTAGATTACTCACATTAATTTTAAAAGAAAACAAAAGCTTATCAGTATTAAGAAATGGTATCGATTTACTTGAAGTTTTAAATATAAATCAAAGAATAGATCATGAAAGATTTTATTTAAATCAAGAGAGTATTTACAAGGAACTAAATAAACTACTTAAAAATTATGATATTTATTACAACATACGTCCTTCGGGCACGGAGCCACTTTTAAGAGTAAACTTGCAATATCACAAAAGAAATATAAAAGTAATTAGTCTAAACAAATTAAAAAAACAAATTAAAAAAATTATTTCGGATGCTTGTTAATTCATTTGATACAAAATACTCACAAACAGCCAATATATATGAGAGTTTAGATAACTCGTTCACAAAAATTGTTAGTGCTAACAAAAAATTTTCAAGAATTTTCACATCTGTAATTGAAGATAAATCTTTAAGATCACTATCAGATGCTACTCTTCGTTCAGATATCACAGGTCAGGTTATTAACACAATTTTGACTCACGACTCAAATTCCAAACACTTCCTTTACTACATGGGAGATGTATTTAAAAAAGATAAAATGAACAGTAATAATATTAAACAATTCAGACAACATGGTGTTGAAATTATTAATTTATCTAAAAATGAATCCTTCAAAGAAGTCTTACAAATTTTGGATAAGTTTTTAAAAAAAATTATTAAAAAAAATTATACTTATGTTTTTACAGATCCAAAAATATCAAATAAAACAAGTTACCTACTAAATTGTATCACTCACAAAAATAATATTTCAAAATTTATAAATATTTTTAAAAAAAGTATTAATGCTCCTTTTGAATTAAATTTAGAAAAAGATTTTTTTTCCCAAGACTACCATCAGGATATTTTTTTTTACGTCTACTCAAATTTTACAAAAAAAATATTAGCCCAAGGTGGTGGTTATAAATACAAAAAAAATACAAAAAAAGTTGAGGGTTTCGGTTTTTCATGCAATGTCGATTACATAGCTGAATTGATTTAATGAATAAAGCAGTTATTGGACTTCAGTGGGGTGATGAGGGTAAGGGTAAAATAGTTGATTATCTCTCAGATGATTTTGATTTAGTTGTAAGATATCAAGGTGGAAATAATGCTGGTCACACTGTAATTGTTGACGATACTACTTATAAATTAAATTTAATACCATCTGGTGTAATTCGTGGAAAAATTTGTTATTTAGGTCAAGGCGTTGTTCTTGACCCTTATCATTTTTATAATGAGTATAATCAAATTACTAAAAAAATTGATAACCCTATGGTTTATTTGTCCTCAAATATACCTCTTATCTTAGAATACCATAAGCAATTAGATAAAATTAATGAGTTAATATTAAAAAATGAAAAAAAAATTGGTACAACCTCCAAAGGCATTGGGCCTGCTTACCAAGATAAAGTTGGCAGAAAGAGCATTAAACTTTATGATCTAAAATCTAAATATGTAATTGAAGAAAAATTACATACAATAAAAAAATTTTATGACCCAATTCTTGAGAGTTTTGATGAAAGTAAAATTAATATTGAAAAGACAGTTCAAGAGTTACTCAATTTTTATGATTTAGTAAAAGAATTAATTGTTGATAATTCTTTTATTAAAAAAAAATTTATAAATAAGAAAATATTATTTGAAGGTGCTCAAGGTGCACTTCTTGATTTAGATCATGGCTCCTATCCATTTGTAACTTCATCAAATACTGTCTCATCAAATATTGTTATAGGTTCTGCAATACAGGTTGATTATAAAACGGTTGGCATATTTAAAGCCTATGCAACTAGAGTCGGTAATGGACCATTTCCATCTGAATTATTTGATGATGTTGGCGACTACATAGCTAAGAAAGGTGTTGAAATTGGCACAGTTACAAAAAGAAAAAGAAGGTGTGGCTGGCTTGACTTAGTTTCTTTAAAATATAGTTGTGAAATTAATCGTGTAGATGAACTCTGTATGACAAAAGCTGATGTATTAAATAATCTCTCTGAAATCAAGGTGTGTAAAAGTTATAATTTAAAAAAATATGAGGATGTCAATTTTAGTGAAAGCTACTCTCTAGATGCAGTATCTTTAGATGATGAAGACTTTGAACTTTTTCCTAGTTGGGGCGAAGTTAAAGATTTGAGTAAATTTGAAAATCTACCATATAATCTAAAAAAATTTATTTCATATATCGAGGAATACTTAAGTATTCCGATTAAAATTATTTCATTGGGACCTGAAAGAAATCAAACAATTATAAGATAATTCAGGATTTTGCTAAAAGTTTTTGATCTTTGATAAGTTTGATCTCTTCTTGAAGTTTTTTAATAGCTTTATTCTCTATTTGCCTAACTCTTTCCCTACTAATTGAATATTTCTGGCTAAGGTCCTCAAGTGTTTTTGGCTCTTCATCTAGTCTTCTTGCAGTCAAAATTTCTATTTCTCTAGGCTCAAGTTTTGTAATAGCTTGTTTATAAAGTGCTTTTCTTTTTTTTAATTCATCATTTTCTTCAACCTTAGTGACATTATCAATAGTTTCATCCTCTACTTGATCAATCCATTCAGAGTCATTCTCATCATTTAAAGGTGTGTTTAATGAAAAATCCTGATTAAATACTCTTCCCTCCATTTGTTTTACCTCTTCTTCAGTTACTCCAAGGTCTTCAGAAATTGATTTTATTTGATCGTTAGTAAGGTAACCCTCCTCATATTTCTTGAGTTGATTTCTAAGTCTTCGAAGATTAAAAAAAAGTTTTTTTTGGGCTGCTGTTGTCCCTATTTTTACTAAAGACCAACTGTGTAAAACATATTCTTGAATTGATGCCCTTATCCACCAAATTGCATAAGTAGCTAATCTAAAACCTTTTTCAGGATCGAATTTTCTTATTGCTTGAATGAGACCCAAATTACCCTCCGATATTAAATCAAATAATGGTAAGCCATATCCTTTATAACCTATTGCAATTTTAGCGACTAAACGCAAATGACTAGTAACAAGTTTTTGAGCAGCTTTAGTATCTCCATTTTTTAACCAATTATTAGCGAGTCTTTTCTCCTCCTCATCTGTCAAAATAGGAAACTGATTTATCTTTTTCAAATAAGGATAAACATCATTTTCAGACGTAATTACAGGCAATAAATTTTTATTTTCTATGTTCATTTTAAATTTCTATTCAAATTTTTCATGTCGTTAGGTAATTCACAAGTAATATTGATATTTTTTTTTAAAATTGGATGAATAAATTCTATCTTATAAGAGTGTAAAGCCTGTCTAGGAAATTGTGAAACTAAATCTTTAATATCATCAGACATATTATTTAAACGAAATGTTTGCTCTTTGTTTAATTTATAATCTTTATCTCCAATTATTGGAAGCCCTAAACTCAAAAGGTGAACTCTAATTTGATGTGTCCTACCAGTAATAATCTCACAATTTAGAAGACTTAAAGAACCAAAAAAAGTTTTTATATTTGATACTTTAGAAATAGCAATCTTTCCAATCTTATCAGATACTTCAAATTTTGTCCTTCGATATTTATTTCTTGAAATATTTGTATTGATCTCAATTTTGTCTTGATTGAGAACACCGTAGGTAAAAGCTAGATAATTTTTTTTTATATTCCTATTTTTAAACATATGCCTTAATTTTTCTTTAGATATCAGGTTTTTAGTAATAATTATTATGCCACTTGTATCTTTATCTAAACGATGGACAATACCCTCTTTTAATTTTTCATCATCATCAATTATAAATTGACTCTTTAGACTTTCTTGTAAACTAGGGCCATTGTCTAATTCATTTCTTTTATGTGTAATGAGACCTGAAGGTTTATTTAATATTGCTATATCATTGTCCTCGTATAAGATTTCAATTTTAAAACTTTTATAAATATATGATTTGATCATAAAATATATGTTAAAAAAAAAACTTTTAATTAGTTTAGTTATTATACAAGGGTTTTTATTAGTTTTAGGCATAATAGCAATTATTTTTGGAATTTTCTATAAAATGAGTAATAGTAATAATTCATTGAAAACTGTTAATGAAAATGTAAATCTAAACAATCTTTATCTTATAGATAAAAATCATTACCAATTAAAATTTATTGATGAAGATAAAGTAACCTTTCAAATTATTGATATTGAGTCAAATCAGGTCTTAAAAGAGATTACTATTGAAAAAAATTAAATTCATAGTTATAGCTGGATCTTCAGGGGGTCATATATTACCCGCAATAAAATATCTTAATAATCTGTCTAGTATTAGAGAACCAAATGAAATTCTTTTTATAACAAACGAAATAGGAAAAAATTATTTGCATAAAATTAAAAACGATAAACTTAATAAAATTGTTTGGGATTCAAAAAATAAATTTGCTTTTATTTTCAAAGTTTTTTTAAATTTATCATCAATATTTATTCTTAATAGAAAAATTACTTTAATAGGATTTGGTGGCTTTATAACTTGTCCTGTTCTAATATTTTCAAAATTAATAAATATTCTTTTATTATCTTCAAATAATATTTATATACATGAACAAAATTATATATATGGATTAGCAAATAAAATTAATTATTTGATTGCCAAAAATGCTTTTATTTCTTTTCCAAAAGTTAATTTTAGCAGAAAAGAAATTTTTGTTGGTAATTTTTTTTTAGATAAAAATAAACCAAGAGAACTTCTGGATAAGAATTTCATTAATATTTTATTAATTGGTGGAAGTGCGGGATCATTAGATTTAAATAATACAATGATAAAAAAAATATCAGACATAGATAAAAAATATATTGAAAATATTAAATTATTTATCCAAACACCTAGTTCTCATTATGAATTTTATAAAAAAAAATATAAAAGCCTTATTAGTAATAATTCATTAATTTTTTTCACTTTTAAGAATAATCTTAACTTTCAAGAATATGATTTCATAATATCTAGATCTGGTTCTGGTTCTCTAAATGAAATTCTATATTACACTAATAATGTTTATTTTATTCCACATCTAATCTCAAGGGATCAACATCAAAAATTCAACTTAAACTATTTTCTTCGTCATAATATGAGTTTAAATAAATTTAATTTACCAATAAAAAAAAATTTTAAAGACGACTTTTATTTTAATAATTTAATTAATCCACACTCTATCGAAAAAATTATTTGTTACACCACAAGATGAAGTTTTCAGAATTAATATCAAGAAAAGTGCATATTATTGGAATAAATGGTATTGGCATGAGTGCTTTAGCTATTTATCTTAAGAAAAATAATATCGATGTTACAGGAAGTGATATTGCTTATAATTCTAATACTGTAACTTTAGAAAAATATAAAATTCCTATTTTTATTGGCCATAAATTATCAAATATTAAAAATAGAGATATTATATTTTATTCTTCTGCAATAAAAAATAATCCTGAAATTAAAGAGGCAAAAAAAAATAAGATACCATGTTATAATAGATCTAAACTTCTTCAGCTTATCTGCAAAGATAAATTCACAATTGTTGTATCTGGCTCACATGGAAAAACATCATCTACATCAATTCTCGGACATTTGCTAGTGCGTGCTGGTCTTAACCCTAATATTATTTCTGGAGGTATTATGCATAATTTTGGACAAAATATTTACCTTACTGAAAGTAATTATGTTGTAGTGGAGGCAGATGAAAGTGATGGAACTGTTTTTAAATTAAATCCAAAATATTTATTGTTATTAAATGTAGATAGAGAACATATGGATTATTATAAATCATATTCCAACTTTAAATCTAAAATAAAAGAATATATTGTAAGTCAAGTTCAAAAAAATGTTAAAATTTTTATCAATAATGATGACCATTTTCTATCTTTATTAAAAAAATACTCAAATAACATAAAAACATTCGGCTCAAATACAAAAGCAGACTATAGTTATAAATTGATAAAGTTAACTGATAAAAAATCATTTTTTAGTTTTTTCAAAGGTAAAAAAATATTATCAAAGAATTTATCTACTAACTTATTGGGAGAACATAATGTTCAAAACATAACCGCAGTATTATCCATTATTGATGATCTAGGATACAGTATAAAAAAATCTCATATAGAGAGTTTTAAGGGAACTAAAAGAAGAATGAATATTCTCGGTAAAATAAAAAAAACAACATTTATAGACGACTATGCACATCATCCTACGGAAATTGAAAAACTAATAAATATCTCGTATTTATACAAAAAAAAAAATATTCTTTTAATTATTGAGCCTCATAGATATTCTAGACTAAACGATTTATACAATGAGTATCTAGACGTATTGAGGAATATTAATAACCTAATAATTTTAAAAACATATGAAGCAGGTGAAAATTATAAAAATGGTATGAAAAATTCAAAAAATCTAGTTAATGATTTAAATGTTCTAAACAATCAAAAAACTAAATATATAGACAACTATCAAGATCTATTTAACCTATTAGATCAAATTATATTAAATAGAATAGAAAATATAATTATTTCTGCTGGTGCAGGAGATATCTCAAATCAAATACGCTTTTTTTATGAGTCAAGAAAATAAAAATTTAATTACTAATTATTCATCAGCTAAATATTCATGGTTAAAATCTGGTGGTAAGATTAGTCATTTATATAAAATACACAATCAAGGTGATTTGATTAATTTAGTTAATGAAAAAGAAATAAATAAAAAAAAAATTTTAGTAATTGGTAATCTTTCAAATACACTAATTAAAGATGAAGGTTATGATGGTATGGGTATAAAACTTTTTGGTGATTTTGCTAGTATTCAAATAAACTCTGATTACATGTTAGTTGGTGCTGCAGTTTTAGATAATTATCTATCAAAGTATTGTTATCATCATGGAATTTATGGTTATGAGTTTTTATATACAATACCTGGTTCTATTGGAGGTAATATATTTATGAATGCAGGTTGTTATAATCAAGAAATAAAAGATAAATTATTAAGCGTAATTTTTTTTGATACAAAAGATAAAAAGGTTTATGAAAAAAATATTAGAGATTTAAAATTTGATTATAGAAAAGGTTTTCAAAAAAAGAATTCTATAATATTATATGGAAAATTTAAAATTTCTTATGGAAATAAAAATAAAATTAGAGAATTGATGAAAGAGTATGAGGGCATAAGAAATCAAACCCAACCTCAAAAGGTAAATTGCTGTGGTAGTATTTTTAAGAATCCTTCTAATTCAAGTGCTTGGAGACTAATTAAATCATCAATAGATGAGAGTTTTTATAATGGACCAATTAAATTATCTAAAATACACTCAAATTTTTTTGAAAATGATCCTAATATTAGTGCAAATAGTATTGACTCATTCATTTCTAAAATTCAAAAAAGAGTAAAAGAAAAACATAATATTACTCTTGAAAAAGAATTAAGAATTATAGATTGATAGATAAAAAACTTAAATTAAACAAAATTCTTGTCGTGGCAGGTGGGTGGTCTGATGAGAGAGAAGTATCATTAATGTCAGGTAAAAATATTTTTTCCTGTCTAAAAAAAAATAATTTTAATGTTAAATTTCTTGATTTAAATACAAAAAACTTAGACCAAATTTTAGTTTTAAAACCAGACATAATTTTTAATTCTCTTCACGGCACTTTTGGAGAAGATGGTGGTTTAAACTCATTTGCCCATAAAAATAATATAATTATCACACATTCTGACGGCATCTCATCAGCACTTTGTTTTAATAAACGATTGTTAAAAAATTATTTAAAAAAAAAATTAAATGTCCTTTCCCCTAAGGAAATTATTTATAATAAACCAATTAAATTTCCAGTAATTTCAAAGCCTAATTGGGGAGGTTCTTCAAAAGGTATCAAATTCATAAATAATAATAATGATCTAAAAATAATGTTAAATAATAACGAAACATTAATAGAAGAATTCATTAATGGAAAAGAATTAACCGTTACAGTTATTGAAAATAAAAATAATCTAAAGGCACTAGGCGTTACGGAAATAGAATTTAATAATAAACATTATGATTACATTGCAAAATATACTAAAAATAAAAGCACTCATTTTTTGCCAGCGCGCATATCAAAAAATAAATATAATTTTTTAATTACCATTTCAAAAAAAATATTTCAGGTTTGTCATTGTAAAGGCATAGCAAGACTGGACTATATTATTAGTGACAGAACTGGAGAAATATTTTTTTTAGAAATGAATACACATCCTGGATTAACAAAAATATCACTTGCACCTGAACAAGCAAATTTTTGTAACTTCTCATATTTGTATTTGTTAAAACAAATTATTATTTCATCTTTATGATCATAAGATTTAGACAAATTTTAATATTTTTTTTATCATTATTAATTTTAATTATTTTTTTTTATTTCTCGATAATTAATATAATTAAAAAACCAACAAATATAATTAACTTTATAGACTCGGATTTACACCACGATTTTGAAATTGAAATTGCTAATAACTTAAATGATATAAATAATTTTGTTGATGATTATCTATTCATTGAAAGTCATTCATCAAAGAAAATAAATAATGAAAATAATATTAAGATTCAAATCAAAAAACCATTTGCACTAAATAAATCTACTAAAGAGGTAATATTTATGGACAATACCAAAGCTTCAATAAAATATTTTAAACAAAACTATTTAGATAAAATTAAACTTATTGATATTTCAAAAAATAGCATCCATATAAATAAATATTTAATTGATCATTATAAAACACTTTTTAAACTATTCAGTATCGATCAGATAGAATATATAGATGATAGAAGATATAATTTGATCTTAAATAATGGAAGAATAGTTATGTTACCAAAGGTAATCGATGCTAAGTTATTATTTTTTATTGAAAATAATATTGATTTAATTGACAAAAATATAAATTATGATCAGTATCTAGACTTGAGAAATTTCCACAATAAAACTATAAGATTGAAATAATTGGATAATTACAAAGCAATAATTGAAATCGGATCTTTTTCAATTAAGACAATTATTTACTCTGAACTTGATAAAGATTTTTCAATTATTGGCACTGGTATGTCTAGATCTAGAGGTTATACAGGAGAGGAAATAGAAAATATTGATGAATTTATTGAATGTATAAAAAATTCTATAGTCCAGGCTGAAAAACAAGCAAATTACATTATAAAGGATACTTACATACTTATAACTAATCAAAGTATCAAAATTAAGAAAACTCAAAAAGACCTTATCATCAATGGAGCAATAATTGAAAAAAATGATTTAAGAAAAATTTCAAAAATAAAAATTCCTAAAGATAATAAGTATTATTATAATATCTATACATCTCATTATAAAATTGATGACAAATTAATAACCGAAAACCCCGAGGGTTTAAATTGTAATAAGTTATCTATTATTTCACTAGTCTCAATGATTGACAGTAAACAAATTAATCTTTTGAACAACATTTTTCAAAAATTGCAAATAAAAATTATAAATTATTTAGACTCTACTACTTCCTATTATTACTATTTGAAAAATAAACCTAAAACTCAAACTAATGTTATTCTAATTGATTTTGGTTTTAATAATATAAATGTTATAATGATGAAAAATAAAGTTCTACATTTCATAAAAAAAATACCCTATGGATGTAAGCAAATATCAAATGATCTAGTAAATATTCATAATATTAGTTTCGACTTTGCCGAAAAACTAAAAATCTCTACCATAGATTTATCTGATACTAGAAATTCAACTATTGAAATCCCAATATGGGAGGAGTTCGGTGATAATAAAAAAAAGAATGTTGGACATGATAATTTAAAAGAAATTACTTTAGACCGCCTAGACGAACTTTTCTCTTTAGTTTTCAAATCTTTACCTAAGGACAAGAATTTTTACTCTTACTTACTTACTGGAGGAGGATCCAAGATTAAAAATTTTTACAATTATTTTCGTAAGAGATTTGGCTTAGATATTCAGTTTTTAGAACCACCCAAATCCTGTGGTATCCCTAAAGTCTTAAATGATGCTAGTATAATGTCCCTATATTCCAGTTACTGGTTATTGACTAATAATAATCCTCAAAAAAACGACTTTAATAAAAAAATTGATTCTTTTTCAAATAAAATATGGTACAAAAGATTCGTAGACCTACTATAGGTTGATTTGCGGGGAAAAAAATGACACTAGATATAGAACCAGTAGTTGATCAAAAAAACTTAAAACCTTCTTTAACAGTTATGGGAATTGGCGGTGCGGGTAGTAATGCTGTCAATAACATGATTCAATCAAATTTAAATAATGTAGATTTTATTGTAGCAAACACAGATGCCCAAGCTCTTGAAAATTCACTATGTTATAATCGTATTCAATTAGGCTTAGAAAAAACAAAAGGTTTAGGGGCAGGAGCAGATCCTGTTATTGGAAAAGATGCAGCTGAAGAGAGTATTGATTTGATTTCAGAGGAACTTAGAAACACTAATATGCTATTTTTGACTGCTGGTTTAGGTGGTGGTACAGGCACAGGTGCATTACCAGTTATTGCAAGTATTGCAAAAAAATTAGGAATTGTAACTGTTGCAATAGTCTCTACACCATTTAACTTTGAAGGCACTAAAAGAATGAACCTAGCTTTACAAGGACTTGAAGATGTTAAAAGTAATGTAGATACATTATTGATAATTCCAAATCAAAACTTATTTAAAGTTTCTAATGAGCAAACTTCATTCGCAGAGGCTTTTAAAAAAGCAGATAATGTTCTTTTTGATGGTGTAAAAGGATTAACTGATTTAATCACACAACCAGGTCTCATTAACTTAGACTTTGCAGATGTTAGAACTGTTATAAAAGAAATGGGTTTTGCGATGATGGGCACAGCAGTTGCGGAGGGTGATAATAAAGCCGTAGAGGCATCAAATTTAGCTTTAACCAACCCATTAATTGAAAATATTGATATGAATACTGCCAAAGGAGTAATTGTAAATATCTCTGGTGGAACAGACATGACTTTATTGGAAGTAGATCATGCTGCTAACATTATTAGACAAAGTGTTAACCCTGAGGCTAACATAATTTTTGGTTCTTTGATAGATGAGACGCTTCAAGGTAAATTAAAAATTAGTATTTTTGCTACTGGTATAGAGGCTTCAGGAAAAAAAATTCTCTACTATCCAGACTCAGAAAATAATGCTGGTTTTAGTTCTATACAAAATAAGATTGATGGCAGTTTTTCTTACGAAGGCTCAGATACTAAACGTGTTGAAGACATATCAAGTATAGTTGAAAATAAACAAGTCAATTCTGAAAAAGATGAATTTAATTTGACTCATGACTCAGAAGACACGCAAGAAGATAAAGATGAATTAATTGAAAAAAACATTGAAAATATTATAAATTCTGAAAATTCTGAAGAAAAAAAGAAGAAAGGTTTTTTTAATATGCTCTCTAGTTTGATGACATCAGATAAAAAAACAACAGAAGAAAGCGTGGAAACTCCGGAAAAAAAGAAAAAACAAAAAAAAACAAAGACTGATCCAAACCTTTTTTTATTTAGTGACGTTGTTGAAGAAGAGACCGAAAAAACCAAACGAAGTAATGATAGCGATGAAATATCTGAAGTTTCGGATATTTCAGAATTTAGTGATGAAAATGAGACCATTGAGGATATAGATACTCCTTCATATCTTCGTAAAGGCTCAAATCAATAAATTACATAAATACAAAGTTTTACAATTATAAAGTAATACTTTTTAGATATTTTCATACTATCCTCTAAATGAAGAGTTTTACTCTCAAAAAATCTATAAGATTAGATGGAATTGGTTTACATACTGGTGTAAATACTAATATTACCCTTAATCCAGCGCCTCTAAACTCAGGGATCTTTTTTAACAGGACCGATAAATTTACGATCATTCCTGCCAAATGGAATAATGTAATATCTACGAAATTTTCAACTAACATAGCCTCAAATGGGGTTGAAGTTAAAACAGTCGAACATTTGTTGAGTGCTCTTGCAGGTTTACATATTAACAATTGTGAAATTTTAATTGATAATATCGAAGTGCCTATACTTGATGGTAGTTCTAATGTGTTTGTTGAGTACATTTTAAAAAATGGTCTAAAAGAGCAAGACTCAGAACAAAAGATTTTAGAAATAATTAAGCCTGTTAAATTTTCATGTGATTATGGATTTGCTGAGTTAGTACCTAATTTACCAAAAGATGAGGGGTTAAATATTAATTTAGAGTCTAGTTTCGAAGGAAAGTATGAAGATCAAGATATTAAAATTAAGAATTTAAATGGTAACTATATTGAGTCCATATCAAAAGCGAGAACTTTTGGTTTTTTTCAAGAAATTGAATACCTCAAGTCTCAAAACCTAATTAAAGGAGGCTCACTAGATAATGCTATTGTTATTAAAGACAAAAAACCACTCAATAAAGATGGATTAAGGTACGATAACGAATTAATGCGCCACAAAGTTTTAGACGTAGTTGGTGATCTTTATTTATCTGGTTACCCTATAGTTGGAACTTATATTGGTTTTAAAACAGGACACTTCATTACAAATAATTTGCTTAAAGAATTATTTAAATCAAAAGAAAATTATAAGATACATAAAATCAATTAAATCATTTTCTTTGGATCAGTATATTTATTAAATTCCTCCTCAGATAAGTCAGTTAGCTCCATACAAGACTCTTTTAATGAAATGTCTTTATTATAAGCATTTAGTGCCACTTTAGAGGCGAGATCGTAACCAATAACTTTAGTTAATGGTGTAACAAGCATTAAAGAGCGATTTAAAAGTTCATTTACTCTTTTTTTGTTAACTTTTAATCCTTTTAAACAGTTTTTATTAAATGAAGCCATAGCCTCGCTAATTAAACTTATCGCATCAAGAGTGTTATGTATGATTAATGGATTATAAACATTTAATTGGAAATGGCCTTGAGAACAAGCAAAGGCTATAGAGTTTCTCAGACCAATCACATGTGAGCACACCATTGATAGTGCTTCACACTGTGTAGGATTTATTTTTCCAGGCATGATTGATGAACCAGGTTCATTGGCTGGAAGAATTAACTCAGAAATTCCACTTCTTGGCCCAGAAGCTAATACCCTAATATCATTTGCCATTTTAAATAAAGCACTAGTTAAAATTTCGACACCTGACATGACTTCAATAAATACATCATGGGAAGCAAGAGATTCATACTTATTTGGGGCAGATTTAAACGGAAGACCTGTTTCCTTTTTTAAGTATTTAATAAATATTTTAGAAAAGTTTTTTGGTGCATTTACTCCAGATCCAACAGCAGTTCCTCCTTGAGCTAATTCATAGAGTTTATCTAAACTTTTTTTAATAACATTTTCTGCATAAGATACTTGATCATAAAACGCTAAAAATTCATTTGAAATTTTTATTGGTGTTGCATCTTGAGTGTGAGTTCTTCCAATTTTAATTATTCCTTTGAACTCAGAAATTTTCTTTTTTAAAGATTTTTTAAAAAAAACTATTTCTGGAAGTAATTTTTTCTTTATTGATAGCACAGTAGCTATGTGCATAGCAGTAGGAATACTGTCATTTGATGATTGAGACATATTAATATGATCATTAGGATGGAGTGGGGTATTTGTCGGGAGCTTTCTTCCTAATAACTGATTACTTTTATTTGCAATGACTTCATTAAGATTCATATTGATTTGAGTCCCTGATCCTGTTTGCCATACAACAAGAGGAAAGTGACCGTTTAATTTTCCAGATATAATTAAATTACAAACTTTACTAATAATTTTTGTTTGATTCTTCGGTAATAATTTTAATTCTGCATTTGCAAAAGCACATGATTTTTTTTGCACTGCAAGAGCCTCTATAAAAATATTTTGAAAATGAAATTTCCCAATACCTATTTGAAAGTTTTCTATTGATCTTTGAGTTTGTGCACCCCAAAGTTTCGTGCTTTCAACTTTAATTTCACCTAAGCTATCTTTTTCAATGCGAAATTTGACCATGAGTAATTAATAATATATATCAAATTCAATGAAAAATATTTTATTAATTCGCCATGGTCAAAGTGAGTGGAATAAATTAAATCTTTTTACCGGCTTTAAAAATATTGAATTATCTGAACAAGGCATTGAGGAGGCGAATAAAGCGGGGCAAAACTTCAAAAATTTAGATATTAAATTCAATATTGTATTTACAAGCGAATTAAAAAGAGCTCAAGAAACCGCTAAAATAATTCTTCAAAACCTCGATCAGTGGGATTTTTTAAATAATGAAGGAAAAATAATCTCAAACATTAATTTAAATGAAAGAGATTATGGTGATCTCACAGGTTTAAACAAAAAGGAAACTGCTGAAAAATTTGGAGAAGAGCAAGTTCATAAGTGGAGAAGGGGTTATTCTGATCAACCCCCTAACGGTGAAAGTCTCGAGGATGTAGTCAGAAGAGTTACAAAATATTTTGAGGAAGTAATTAAACCTGCTATTCAAAGTAATGAAAATGATAATATTTTAATAGCAGCACATGGGAATTCTCTAAGAGCGCTTTTGATTGTTATGAATATTTATGAACCACATAATATTAATTCTGTTGAACTCTCAACTGGTGTTCCAATACATGTTATCTTAAAAGATAATAAATTTAGTATTAAAGATTAATTTATTGATAGATATAGCTTTAGTTGTAGCAATTGTATCATATTACACCGTCATGTTTATCACACCTGGGCCCAACAATGCTATGTTAACAATCTCAGGCTTAAAATTTGGTTTTAAAAGGTCTCTACCACATATTACTGGTATTTCTTTAGGTCATGCTCTTCAAGTTTCATTAATTTGCACAGGTTTAGGTTTAATTTTGATTAATAAACCAGAATTTCAAATGATATTAAAATGGCTTTGTTTTTTTTATCTCATTTATTTAGCTTACCAAATGATCGGGTCCCTAAAGGATTATAAGAAAGATACAGGTAGACCCTTAAATATTTACGAAGCTGCTCTTTTTCAATGGGTAAACCCTAAGGCATGGACAATTGCTATTACAGTCGCATCTGGTTTTATGCCTTTAGAAGAAAAGCTTTGGATAGCTGTTGTTTTTACAGGGTTGATGTCATCATTGGTAAGTTTTCCGTGTATAAGTTTATGGGCACTTTTTGGAAGTTTAATTAAAAATTTAGTATCTAACCCTAAATTAAAAAGAAGCTTTGAGTATTTCTTTGCATTATTATTAGTATCTACAGGTATTTACTTAATATTAAACTAATTTTTCAAGTAAACTTAAATAACGAAAATTAATATATCCTTTTTTGGATAAATAAAATTTTTCAATACTATCTCTTTTTAAGGAATTACAAAATACCGGTAATTTTGCTTTTAATTTATTACTTATATAAATAGTTGATTTTAGTAAATGCTCTTTATTGGAAGATTTTAAAATTTTAATTGAGTGTTTGCCACTCAATAAATCGTAAAATAACAGAGAACAATTATTTTTTAAAATTTTATTTAACATAGCTCTATTTTGCTCAACACACTCTACAACATCGAATAAGACTAAGTAATTTTGATTTGACTTTATTTGACTTTGTTTCAAACCTTGCATTGATAAGAATAAATCTATTTTTTGATTTGTATAGTATTTACACCCAACTGAAATATACTCTTTCTCATCAATTATTCTGTCAGTAAATTTCTCAATATAAAAGTTAAATTTGGTTGATATGTTTTTTAGTTCAATAATATCATTTGGTATTAGGGGCATTCTTTTTTCTTTTTTGACTATATCTGAGAGCATACAAATATTCATAATTAAAAAAAAATATATACTATAATCTTATGAAGTTAATTCCAGAATGGGAAGAACATGACAAATGTCTAATGGCTTGGCCATGTAATAAAAATCTTTACAACGAAATAATTAAAAATGCCAGATCAGAAATGGCATATTTGGCTAATTGTATTTCGGACGAAGAAACAGTTTATATGTATTGTAATAAAGAGGATTATAATGAGTGTAAAATTTATATTAATAATCAAAAAATAAATATTATTCAATTAGAGCTAGATGACTCTTGGATGAGAGATATTGCCCCAATCTTTATAAAAGAGGAAAATGAACTTAAATGTATTAACTTTAATTTTAATGGTTATGGAAAATACCCAAATTATTTTAATGATAATAAAGTAGGTGAATATATCTCAAATCAATTTTCTATTACCTCATATTTAAATGATCTTACCTTAGAAGGGGGTGCTATTACTTACGATGAATACGGAAACTTATTTACCACTGAAAGTGTGCTACTTAACCCAAATAGAAATAATCCTGAAAAAGCAAAAATAGAGCAAACACTGACTAGTTTATTTGACTTAAATTCAATAATTTGGATCCCCGAAGGTCTAAAAGATGATGATACTGATGGGCACATAGACAATATTTTATGTCCTATTGGAAATAGAAAATATTTAATAGCAAAAAGTTATGATTTAGATGATTTGAATTCAAATAATTTAACTAAGATTAAATCAATTATTCTAAGTAACCTCTCTAGCATTGAAAGTAATATAGAATTAATTGATATACCACTACCTTCAAAAATAGTTGTCAATGATAAAAAGCTTATTGCATCGTATATAAATTTTTATTTTTCAAAGCATAAAATTTTTGTTCCAAAATTTAATGTCAAAGAAGATGAAATGGTTTATGATATTTTTAAAGATATTTTTAAAGATAAAAAAATTGAGATGATTGAAACTTCACATATAAATTATGGTGGAGGTAATATCCATTGTGTTACTATGAATGTGCCAAAAAATGTCAGTTAAGGTTGCTGCTTCACAATTTAAATCCATAAAAGAAAAAAAAGACTTAAATATAAATAAGGCTATACATATTGCTCAACAAGCATCTAAGGAAAATGTAAATATCTTCCTTCTACAAGAGTTATTTCAAACTGAGTACTTTTGCTCAACTCAGGATAAAAAGTTTTTTAATTATGCAATTGAATTTCCTAATGACAAACTTTTTGAAATTTTTTCTAATTTTTGTAAGAAAAATAATATGGTAATGCCGATAAGTTTTTTTGAAAAGAAAGAAAATAATTTTTTTAATTCTCTAGTTGTGATTAATGCCGATGGTAAACTAAGTGATTTATATAGAAAGTCCCATATTCCCGAGGGTCCTGGTTATAACGAAAAGTTTTACTTTAAACCTGGAGATACTGGCTTTAAAGTATTTAATACAAAATTTGGAAATCTTGGTTGTGGTATATGCTGGGATCAATGGTTTCCTGAATGTGCGAGATCTATGACACTTTCTGGTGCAGATATTTTATTATATCCCACAGCAATTGGTTCTGAACCTCAAGACCCTTTATTAGACTCAAAAGATCACTGGCAAAACGTAATGAAAGGTCATGCAGCTGCAAATCAAATTCCAGTTATTGCTTCTAATAGAATTGGCACAGAAAATGAAGGTTCAATATCTGTTACATTTTATGGAAGTTCCTTTATCACTAATCATTTGGGTAATATTGAAATTGAAATGGACAAAAAAGATGAGGGCTTTGTATCTAAGAATTTCGACTTTTCAGAAATAACAAAATACCGCCAATCTTGGGGAAATTTTAGAGATCGTAGACCAGATCTATATAAAAAAATTTGTGATTTTTAAAAAAAATTATCATATTATTCAAATTCTACTTATTTAAGAGGAGAGGTAACATGAACAAATTTTTAACAGCTCTTTTAGTGCTAATACTTCCTATGAGTTTGAGCGCTAAAGAAGAGTTATTTATATACAATTGGTCCGATTACATAGCTGAAGATACAATTGCAAATTTTGAGGAAGAAACTGGTATTGATGTAACATACGATGTATTTGACTCAAACGAAGTACTAGAGGCTAAGCTTTTAGCTGGAGGAAGTGGTTATGACTTAGTTGTTCCATCAGGCTCCTTTATGGAAAACCAAATTAAAGCTGGAGTTTTTCAAAAACTTGATAAAAGTATGATTCCAAACCTCAAAAATTTAGATCCAAGTGTTTTAGAAAAAACTGATGCTCATGATCCAGGTGGGGAATACTCTGTTAATTACATGTATGGCACAACTGGAATTGGTTACAATGTTGCTGCAGTCGAGGAAAGAGGTGGAGATGTTGAGTCATGGGACATAATATTTGATGTAGATCAAATTTCTAAATACGAAGATTGTGGTGTGGCTTTCTTAGATGCGCCAAGTGAAATTGTTGAGATTGCATTAAATTACCTTGGCCATGATCCAAATACAGAAAACACTAAAGCTAATCAAGAGGCACTAGAATTATTGAATAATATTAGACCTTACATAAAGTATTTTGACTCTTCTCAGTACATTGATGATTTAGCAAATGGTGAGATTTGCTTAGCAATAGGTTGGTCAGGTGATGTATTTATAGCAGCATACGAGGAAATCGAAGAGGTCTGGTATTCAATTCCAAATGAAGGAACAGTAATTTGGTTTGATATGATGGGAATTCCAGCAGACGCAAAAAACGTAGAAAATGCTCATAAATTTATAGATTATATTTTAAGACCAGAAGTTGTTGCAGAGATTACTAACTATGTGTGGTACTCAAATCCTAATCTAGTAGCTAACACAACTGAAGGTTTGATAGATCCTGATATTCTCTCAGACCCAGCTATTTATCCGACAGAAGAGACATTAACTAAACTTTTTGCAGATACAGCTGACTCACCTCAAAAGTCTAGGATATCTTCGAGAGTATTTAATAGTTTTAAAGCTTCTCAATAATTTAATAAAAGCGCAACTTTTACTTTAGTTGCGCTTTTCACAATCTTTTTTATGTCTGAACCTTTTTTACAAATCATAGATGTATCAAAAAGGTTTGATAATGTTGTTGCTTTAGACAAAGTTAATCTAAAAATAGAAAAATCTGAAATATTCAGTCTCCTAGGATCTTCAGGATGTGGTAAGTCAACACTTTTGAGAATTATAGCAGGTTTCGAGAAGCCTGATGAAGGAAGAATTCTACTCGAGGGAAAGGATATCACGAAACTTCCACCATATGTAAGACCTTTAAATATTATGTTCCAAAATTATGCACTATTTCCGCATTTAAATGTCACTAATAATATCCAGTTTGGACTAAAAGAAGAAAAAATTTCTAAAGAAGAAATCAATCATCGTGTTAATGAAATTTTAAATTTACTAGAACTGAATGGTTTAGAGAAAAGGAAAATTAATGAGATATCTGGTGGTCAACAACAACGCGTAGCATTAGCAAGATGTTTAGTCAAAAAACCAAAATTACTTTTATTGGATGAACCACTTGCAGCATTAGATAAACAGCTAAGAGTACAAACACAATTCGAGTTAGTTAATCTACAATATAAGTTAGGTATCACTTTTATTATTGTTACCCATGATCAAGAGGAAGCAATGTCATTATCTGACAGAATGGCAATTATGAAAAATGGAGAAATCCTCCAAGTCGGTAATCCTGTTGAGATTTATGAAAAACCGAAGGACAAATATATAGCGAATTTTATTGGCACAGCCAATATCTTTAATGTTCTTAATAAAAATAATCAAATCATCATTAAAGAATTAAATTATGAAGTTAAAAATATTAACAATAAAAAAAATTATTTTAAATGTTTAATTAGGCCTGAAAAAATTTCTGTTAAAAAACTAGAAAATCAATCTGATAATTTAAATATTGGTGTAGTTAAAGAAGTAGCTTATTTAGGGAGCTATACTAAGTATTTAATTGAGGTTAATGGATTTGAATTTTACTCTTTTATGCAAAATAGTTTAGTTTCTGATAACCTTCAAATAAGATGGGATGATAAAGTTCAGATAAGTTTTAACGAAACATCAATATATTTCTTTAATGATTAAAAATTTAAAAAAACAAAACGTCTGGTTTGTATTCACTCCATATTTATGGCTAGTTTTGTTTTTTTTTGTTCCGTTAGCTTTAATTTTCAAAATATCTATATCTGTGTCTGAGTGGGGTATGCCACCTTATCGTGATCTTTTCTCTTTATCTGAAAATGGATTGAAGATTAATTCAACTCTTGGAAATTATTTATTCATTTTTTCAGACCCTTTCTATATCAGATCATACCTCAATTCACTATCATTAGCTTTTACATCCACTGTATTATGTTTATTTATTGGTTATCCCATTGCTTTTTACGTTGCAAAATCCAAACCAAGTATAAGAAACATACTATTGATTATGCTTATCATACCTTTTTGGAGTTCTTTTCTTCTAAGGGTATATGCATGGAAAGTATTACTGCAAGGTTCTGGTATAATAAATTCGGTTCTCATACATATAGGGCTAATTTCTGAACCAATATCTATGTTACACAATCATTATGCTGTAATTTTAGGCGTTGTTTATACTTACCTTCCATTTATGATTTTACCGCTTTATGGATATTTGGTTAAATTTGATTTAAATTTGATTGATGCATCTAACGATTTAGGGGCAAAGCCTTTAAACACGTTTGTAAAAGTTATCTTACCTCTATCTTTACCAGGAATCGTTGCGGGGAGTATGTTAGTTTTTATACCAGTTGTTGGAGAATATATAATTCCAGAAATGTTAGGTGGCAGTGATAAGCTTTATTTTGGAAAAATAATTTGGGATGAATTTTTTGTAAATAGAGATTGGCCTATTGCTAGCGCACTTGCTATGTCTGGTATTGTAATTCTTGTATTTCCAATAATTATTTTTCAATTAATGTACGCAAAATATAATTTTAGAAATGAATAAATTATTTTTAAAAATTCTTACCTTAACAATTGGTTTTTCATTTTTATATTTTCCTATTTTAACTCTTATAGCTTATTCTTTTAATGAAAATAAAAGAGTTATGGTTTGGAAAGGTTTCTCTTTTAGATGGTATAAGGAATTATTTCAAAATGAACAAATTTTAGAGGCTTTCTATACTAGTCTAAAAATTGCTTCTCTTTCTGCAACATTTGCAACAATCATGGGTGTAATGATTGGTTTTTCATTAACAAGAATATCAAAAATTCCAGCCAGGCCTTTCTTTATTTTCTTGAGTTCTTCTCCTTTGGTTATGCCTGAGATAATTTTAGGGCTTTCTTTGTTGTTATTCTTTATATCATCTAACCATATTATTGGCTTTCCTTCCTCAAAAGGACAACTAACAGTCTTAATATCGCACATAACTTTTTCTGTAGCTTTTGTTGCAGTCATTATCCAATCAAGGTTGAGTAGTTACGATAAAAATATAGAAGAGGCCGCCCAGGATCTAGGGACAATTCCAAACATGATTTTTTGGAAAATAACTGCCCCTGTAATATTACCAGCAATATTATCAGGTTGGTTACTTGCATTTACACTCTCTTTGGATGATCTTGTCGTTGCTAGTTTTACTACTGGTCCCGGAGCTAATACTTTGCCAATAGTGGTTTTTTCTAAAGTTAGATTAGGATTGAGTCCAGAAGTTAACGCTCTTTCTGCAATAATAATGCTAATTGTTATATTAGCAGCACTTAGTATTTACTTAATTAATAGATCAAACATTAAGAAGTAAATATTCTCTTTCCCATGCAGTAATTATTTTATTATAAGCATTTACCTCTAAGTCTTTGATTGAACAAAATAATTCGATAAATGTTTCACCGAATATCTCTTTTGCTTCCTTGGATCTTGAAAAAGTATCTATTGATTGATAGATGCTTTCTGTCAAAGAAACATTCACGTTATATGCAGCTTTTTTGGTCTCTGGAGTTGCTTTTAATTTTTTTTTCAAACCTAGATATCCCGCAGATAAAGTTGCTGCAATTGCTAAGTATGGATTAACATCTGATCCACACAGTCTATTTTCAATTCTCGCTTGGTTAGCAGAGTTAAAATTTGGCACTCTAAAACCACAGGTACGGTTTTCAAAACCCCAGTTAAGGTTAAATGGTGTACCTTCCTCCCAATAACCTCTGAGCCTTTTAAAAGAATTAACGTTAGGTGCAAAAAGAGGTAAAAAAGCTTTTGAATATTTTTGTAATCCACCCAAATAATTATCAAAATGTTTTGTAGTTTTAAGATTTTTGTCCACAAATATTGGTTTACCTTTTTTTAAAATTGATTGATGTATATGCATCGAGTTTCCTGGAGTATCTTCCATTGGTTTAGCCATAAAAGTTGCATACAAATTATGCTTCAACGCAGTTTGTCTAAGAGTTCTTTTAAATAAAAAAACCTGATCAGCCAAGTCAAGTGGATTACCATGCTTGAAGTTAATTTCCATTTGTGCTGGTCCATCCTCATGATTAATATTTTCTACGTCTAATTCTTGAGTTTCGCAGTAGTCATATAGATCCTCAAAAATATGGTCAAATTCATTAACAGCGTCAATACCGTAAGATTGATTTCCTTTTTCAATTCTTCCAGATTGCCCACTCGGTGTCTCTAAAGGATTATCTGGATCATTGTTTTTCTTAACTAAATAAAATTCAATTTCTGGAGCGACAACAGGCTCAAGTCCTATTTTTTCATAAAGACCAATTACTTTTTTTAAAATACCTCTAGAGTGGACTTCTATAACATTATCATTGTTATCAACAGCATCACAAATTACCTGCGCGGTTGGTTCCTCATACCAAGGAACAGTTCTCAGAGTATTAAAATCAGGCTTTAAAATAAAATCACCATCTGTAGGATTTAAAATTTGATCATCTATTGAATAAGTTACATCTCTAGATACTGCTAATTTGAATAGGGCTAAAGGTAATCTTAATCCACCTGACTCAATAGAGCTTAAAAATTTTTTTGTTGGTAGTATTTTCCCCCTTGGGATGCCTGAATTATCAGGTATCATACATTCAACCTCTGTTATTTTATTTTTCTTTAACCAATCAACATAATTATTCATAACTATAACTAACCTTTAAAATTTGATATTTATGTATCTGATGGATTACTCAGATAATTATTACGTAAGAACAAAAGCATTCAGCCTTAATACTAACAAATTAAATGAGAGCTTACAATGTGATGTTTGTATAATTGGAGCAGGTTTATCAGGAATTTCATCAGCATTATATTTATCTAAATTAAATCCAGATTTAAACATAGTCATATTGGAGAAAAATAAAGTTGGTTGGGGCGCATCTGGAAGAAATGGTGGGCAATTATTACATGGTTTTTCCTCAGAGAATTACTCTAGCCAAAAACACACTCAAGAGGAAATTAAGATATTATGGCAATTCACATTAGACGCTGTTAGAGAAGTAAAAAAAAATATCAAAGAGTTAAATATACAATGTGACTTAATCGAGGGTTATGTTTTAGCCGCAGTAAGTAAATCCCACGATGAGGAGTTAAAAAAATACGTAGACAGGCTTCAAACAAAATTTGATTATGAATCAGTTACGTATCTACCAAAAAATAGAATGGACCAGTATTTTGATAGCCCTTATTACAAATCTGCAATGTATGACACAGAGTGTGGTCAAATTCATCCACTTAATTATTGTCTAGGATTAGCAAGAGAATTATTAAAAAATAAAAATTGTAAAATATTTGAAGATACAGGAGTAATATCATATGAATCTCAAAAAAAAGTAACAATAAAAACTGAAAAAAATTTAACTGTTAAATCTGATAAATTAATTATCTGCTGTAATGCATATATTGATAATTTGAATAAAAGTTTAAGAAAAAAAATAATGCCTGTTAAAACTTATGTATCAGCATTTACTGAAATTCCAAATACAGAATTGAGTAAATATTTTCGAAAACCTATCACAGTGGGAGATATGTTATTTGTACTAAATTATTTTAGACTGGATTCTAATAATAATCTAATTTTTGGTGGAGGTGTAAGTTACTCTAATATAGATCCGATAAATTTGGAATTATCTTTAAAAAAAAGTATAAAAAAGATACTTCCTGGTTTAGAAAAGTTCAAAGCTTGGTGTACTTGGAGTGGGCACGTTGCCATAACTGTAAACAGATTCCCTCATATCGGTAGTATTGATAATAATATTTTTTTTGCACAAGGATATTCAGGACATGGTTTAGCCATAACAACTATGGTTGGAAAAATGCTTGCTGAAACAATAACAAATCAGAACAATAATTTGAGCTTATTTGAAAAGTTTAGACATAAAAACTTTCCTGGTTTTGGCGTAATTGATAAGCCATTATTAGTTTTAGCAATGAGTTATTTTAAACTAAAAGATCAATTAAGCCTGAAATAACTTATTTTTGCCTAATCTAGAGTTCGGATCTAAGTGTTTTTTTAATTTTTTAATAAAAAGGTAAATTTCACTAGGTTTATATTTTTTTAAAAGATAATTTTTTTTCAAACCAAGACCGTGTTCTGCTGCAACACTACCTTCACTTTGGATAGTCAAATCATAAATAAATTTTGAGAGGTAAGCACAATTCTTTTTTGAATTAGGATGTACTTTAAAATTGCAATGCAAATTACCATCTCCCAAATGCCCAAAAAAATAAGGAGTAAAGATGTTATTATCCTTTACAAATGTATTTACCTTCTTAATAAAGACAGACCACTTATCAATGGGTAAAGAAATATCAAATTTTTCAGTAAAATTATATTTTATCTGATTATATACTAACTCTTCTCTTTTGCTCCATATCCATGATTTTGATTTATTATGTTCCATTTTATAAATTTTAAATTCTTTTAAATTAAAGTATTTTTTTAATTCTTTTTTGTAATTACCAATAACATTAGATTGTATCTCTATGATTAAATTGAAGTGATGTGTACTTTCATTAAATAAATAAGAGCTAGGTATTGGAAATATTATTTCAAAACTTGTTAAATTATCGAAGTACTTGTTTCTTAAAAATTTCAGTAATCGAATTGACTTATTTAAACTATTTGTTTGTATTAAATATGTAGAATTGTATTTTTTTTTTGGGATTAACTTTAAGCTTGCTCTTGTAATTATTCCAAAAACACCCTCAGAACCACAAAATAACTTCCACAGTTTTGGGCCAAAATTATCTTTTTTGAGTTTATTTAAAAAATTTAAAATAGTTCCATCACTAAGCACTACTTCAAGGCCATTTATATGATCCTCTATGTTACCATATCTTAAAGTTTGCAAACCCCCAACATTAGTAGATATATTACCCCCAATTGTACATTTATCACTTGGCGCAATATTAACTGGAAATAAAAGTTTTTTATTATTTGCTGCTTTTTGTATGGTTTTTAACAATGTTCCGCTTTGAGCTGTTATTATAAAATTATCAGTATCAACTTCTTCAATACGATTCATTTTTTTAAAATCTATTAGGATAGTTTTTTCAAATTGAGGTTTTGTGCCATCCACTCTATTAGTCTCTCCACCAATAGGTAAAATATGAAATTTATATTTGTTAGAAAATTTAACCAGTTTAGATACCTCCAAAGAATTTTTAGGGAAAGCAGTTATTTGGCCACCCTTTCTTATAGTTTTTATTGGAAATTTCATTTAGATGCTCTTCGCAATCTATCATTTATAGCGATTCCTATTTTCTTATAAGGAATAGGTGCGATACTTATATTTTTATATTGGTTATCGTTATCTGCTAAAAAAATAAAATGATAAAGATTTTTGGCAGCTTCAATTAAATTTCTATTCTTACTTAAATTTTTGAATTGATATCTCTTGTTTGCTCCAAAGTTTATATATGCAGATTTTTTTTTAGCATTTTTGACATTTAAATATATTTTCTTCTTGGGAGAATAATGTTTTTTTGAAGTTCCAGGAAAACTTAAATTTTTGTTATATTTACTAATAACCATATAGGGTAATATTTTTTTCACATTTTCTAATGATATAAACCCTGGTCTTATTATGTTCAATTTGTTATCAGATATTTTAATTAAAGTTGACTCGATACCAACTTTACATTTTCCATCATCTACAATTAATAAATTTGTCTCAATAAATTGCTGAAAAACCATTTCACTGTTGATTGGGCTTAGTTGTTTAAATTTGTTTGCTGAGGGCATTACAAGGGGCTTACCTACTTTATTAATTAAATTTAATGTAAATTTATTATTTGGAACTCTTACAGCACACTCATTATTTAATGTAAGAGATTTGGGTATTTCGAGAGACTTCCTTTGTAAAACAAGAGTAAGAGGTCCAGGCCAAAATTCCTTAGCTAAAATTAAATTTTCATCATCTAACTTAAAAAATTTATCTACCATTTTTAAACTTGAACAATGAAATATTAATTTTTTTTTCAAAGGTCTTTTTTTTAATAAGAAAATTTTTTTTGCTGCTTTAATATTGGTTCCTAAACCAGCTAACCCATAAACAGTTTCTGTTGGCAAAACTACTAATTCATCTTTTAATAGTTTAGACTTTAAGAAATGTGTAAGTTGCTTTGATAAATTTGATTTAACGATAATTGGCATAATTTACATAATTAGATATATTTTTAGTATTCAGTTAAGATTAATTAATATTATTTTACAACTTTATGAATATATGCGCCATTATTCTTTCTGCTGGAAAGAGCAAAAGATTTAAATCACCTAAACCAAAATTTCTTCATGAAATATCTGGTAAAGAGTTAATACAGTATAATTTAGATGCACTAAATAAAATTAAACAAGTAAAAAAAACTTTTATTATTTCAAGTAAAGCTAATAAAAAATATTTTATTCATGAAAAAGTGTTTATTCAAAATCCAATAGACGGTACTGGTGGAGCTTTTAAACAATTTTATAAATACAATAATAAATTTGATTATTTTTTATTGACCTTAGCAGACACACCTATTTTCGATTATAAAATACTCTCTGATTTTGTTTCAAAAGGTGTAAAGAATGATGTTGACTTATCAGTTCTTACACAAAATGTAAGAAACCCAAAAGGATATGGAAGAGTAGTTAAAAAAAATAATTTATTAATTAGTATTATTGAAGAAAATGAATGTTCAAACGAAGAGAAATTAATCAATGAGATAAATACTGGCATATTTTTAATTTCAAAAAAAGCTGCATTAAATTTAAAATTAATAAAAAAAAATAAAAATAAGAATGAATTTTACATTACTGATTTAGTAAATGTCTGTTTAAATAAAAAGCTTAAAATGACTACTTTTTTAAATAAAGCCACAGTGATATCAGGTGCTAACACCTTAAATGAACTTAATAAATTAGAAACATTATCTCAAGATTTTATAAAGAAAAAATTAATAGATAGCGGTGTTAGAATTATTCATCCTGATACGGTTTATATAGAGAGCAATGTTAGTATCGCTCCGGGAGTAGTAATTGAGCCACATGTTGTTATAAAAAAAAATGTAAGCATCAAAAGTAATTCTATTATTAAGTCCTTTTCTTATATTGAAAATTCCACAATAGGTAATAACTGCGCCATTGGCCCTTATGCAAGAATAAGACCTGAGGTTATTATCGCAGATGAGGCAAAAATTGGTAATTTTGTTGAGATTAAAAAATCAAAATTATCAAAGGGAGTAAAAGTAAATCATTTAAGTTATATTGGAGACTCATTTATAGGAACAAATAGTAATATTGGGGCTGGAACTATTACTTGTAATTATGATGGAAAAAATAAGCTGAAATGCAAAATAGGTAATAATACCTTTATTGGCTCAAATTCTTCTATTATTGCACCTGTTAATATAGGCAATAAAGTATACATAGCTGCAGGATCTGTAATTACTAAATCAATACCAAATAATCATTTTTCAATAGCCAGATCAAAACAGAAAAATAAAATTAATAATAAAAAATAATGTGCGGTATAGTTGGTATCTTAAATTCATCTTCTTTAAAGAATAACTCTATAGATATTTTAAAAAAGCTGGAATATAGAGGGTATGACTCTGCTGGCATTTCCTTGTTTTCAAAAGAACGAATAAAAACTATTAAAAGTGTCGGCAAAATATCAGAACTAAAAAATAAAGCTCAAAATGTATCAGATAAAAATTTTTATGGTGTGATAGGTCATACAAGATGGGCAACACATGGAGTTGTTAGCAAAAATAATGCTCATCCATTTGCAAATGATGATCTTACTTTAGTTTGTAATGGTATTATTGAAAACTATAGAAAAATTCAAAATCGATTTGTAGAAATTCCTAAAAATATTCAATCAGATACTGAAATCAGTTTTTACTTTCTCACCTATTTAGTCAATAAATATAAAAATTCAGATGAAGCCATTAGAGTGTTTAAAAGTGTAATTAAAGGAAACTACGCTTTTGTTATATTTATAAAAAAAAATAATTGTTTTTACTTATTAAAAAATGGCAGTCCAATCGCCTTATCACATAATAGAAACTCCTCTTACATATGCTCAGATTCATCTATTTTATCTGATTATAGTGATAAGATTTATCATCTTAAAGATGGTGATATTATTAAAATTCAGCAGTCTAAAATATCTAGTTTAAATAAAGCTAAAATACTCTTCGAAAAAAATGAAATTAAACAAAACCCATATGATAAAGGAAAATATCAACATTATATGTTGAAAGAGATTCATGAGCAGCCTGAAGTTATAAAAACTACTCAAAAAAATTATGTAAAAGAATTTTTTAATGATTTTGAAAGCAAATTTAAAAATTTAATTGTAAACAAAAAAATAATATTTGTTGGATGTGGTACTGCATACCATGCCTGTTTAGTTGGTGAGTATTACTTTAATAAATATACAAATATAGATACTTCATCAGAATTAGCTTCCGAGCTTAGATATAAAAAAATAAATAAAGACGAAAAAATTTTATTTATTTTTATTTCACAATCTGGTGAAACCATGGATACCTTGATGGCTCTAAAATATATCAAAAAAAACAAACATTCCTCTGTAGTCATCACTAATTCTTTGCAGAGTAGTATGGTAAGAGAGGCTGATGTAACCATACCTACTTATGCTGATAAAGAAGTTGGTGTAGCCTCAACTAAAGCTTTTACTTGTCAAATATTGAGCTTAGCCAATCTTTCTATTGAAATTGGTAAAATGACAAATTCCATATCGAAAAAAGATTATAATAAGAATTTAGCAATTCTAAAGTTATTACCAATAAAGCTGAAAAAATTAATAAATGATTTTACACCAGAGGCGAAAAAAATTGCAAAAAAATTAAGCCAATCTGATACTTGTTATTTTATTGGAAGGAATATTGTATACCCAATAGCATTAGAGGGATCCTTGAAATTAAAAGAGATATCTTACATGCATAGCGAAGGCTTTCCAGGAGGAGAGATGAAACATGGCCCAATCGCATTGATCGATAAAAAATCATTAACAATTTGCTTATCGCCAAACAACGAACTATATGAGAAATCTATTTCTAATGCTGAGGAAATCGCTGCTAGAAATGGTAAGGTTATAATTTTATCGAGTGTAAAAATTCACAGAAAATCATTAAACACACATAATGTAAGCCTACCCAAAGAAAACTTTATTGACACACCTTTCATTTATACTATTCCTCTTCAACTCATTTCATATTATTTTGCTCTTAATGAAGGAACTGATATTGATCAACCAAGGAATCTCGCTAAATCAGTTACCGTTGAATAAATTGAATACTATTTAATATGAATATCGAAGTTGATAATGAGATTTTAGCTAGTGTGATTGACGCTCGGTTTGGTATCAAACCACAGTTTTCTTCAAATATCGAAAAAGCTAATTTCAAACAAACTATTTTTTTTCCTGAGGATAAATTGAAATCAAATACATTTAATTCAGTGCCTTTAGACACATATGGAATAATCAATAAATCTAAGTTATTTACAAGAGAACCTATTACAGGAGAACAAATATCTTATTTAATTAATGATAATGGCTACACTGTTAAAGATAATAATCCAGATATTAAAATCCAAACAACAGATTATAAAATTTTTTATAGATTTGAAATCAATGAGACTAAACACAAATACTGCTCATCAATTTTTACTAATTTAAAATTTAAAAAAATAAATATTGTTTTTCCAAATAGCAGCACAATACACTTTTTTTCTGAGAATCTATCCCTTTTAAAAAAATATATTAAGAAAATTGCTAATAAAAAAATTCAAGAGAGTGATCTTATTAAAATCAAAGTCCCAACTAGTTTATCTATTTATTACTCTAAAAATAATAATACCAAAGAGATTACAATCAAAAATAAATCTTATTTGGGAATATGTTTTGAAATAGCCAATCTTTTAAGCTTAAATACTTTAGACACTAAGAATACGTATAATTCCAGTAATAATAACAATTACTATATTAATATTCTTTTTTTTAATTTTTATAATTTTTTCCCTAAGTTTATATCTTTATTCATATTTAAATTTTTACTCAGGTTTAATAAATCTTACATATTTTCTAATCAAGTATTAGAAATTAATAATAATTTTAACAAACAAAATAATTTCTTCTCTAATATTATTGATGATAATCAATATCCTAGTTACTTATCAAAAGGAACTTTTTTCCCTAATTTAAAATTAAGTAACAAAAAGTATATTCATGAGATACTCAAGGATGACGATACATACATACTTTCAAACAAATATAAAATAAAAAACATAAAAAATTTTATTTTTCTATCTGATGGTTCTGATAAAAATTCTTATCAAATCGGTAAAAGCTCATATGATTATTTAAATTTAGATAAATGCTATTACATTACAGACAATCATGGCCTAATTACCACTGTAGATATCGTTGATAATATCGGAATTATCAATCATGAAGATATTGATTCAAAGTATTCAGATAATAAACAATCCAGCATAGATAATTTTTATGCTACAGGTTATGAGCCATCATTACCTAAATTAAAGCTACCCAAAATTTGGCCTTTTAAATCTAAAACCCAATAATTTCTTTTATTTAATACATTTAACAATATAATCCTTGCCTCATGAAATGGACTAAAGATAGTTGGAAAAACTTTGAAGCAAAGCAAATGCCTGCTTATGCTGATCAAGGTAATTTAGACTCTGTAATAGAGGAATTATCTTCTATGCCTCCTTTAATTTTTGCTGGTGAGACTAGGTCTCTAAAATCACAAATTTATCAAGTTCAAAAAGGAGAGTCCTTTTATTTACAAGGCGGTGACTGTGCTGAGAGCTTTCAGGAATTAAACCCCAATACAATTAGAGATAATTTTAAATTACTATTGCAAATGTCTGTTGTTTTGACTTTTGCCACTAATAAACCGGTCGTTAAACTAGGGAGAATGGGTGGACAATTTGCTAAACCAAGAAGCTCAGACTTTGAAGAAAAAAACGGTCAAAAGCTACCTAGTTATAGAGGGGATATTATTAATTCATTTGAGTTTAACGAGTCCTCTAGAGAACCAGACCCTAAAAGAATGATCAGAGCTTATAACCATTCAGCTTCAACTTTAAATTTATTAAGAGCTTTTGCTCAAGGAGGTTTTGCTAGTTTAACACAATTAAATAAATGGAATTTAGATTTTGCAGATAACTTTGATACAACAAAAAAATTTAAAGAATTATCTGAAAAAATTGCAGAAAGTATAAAATTTATGAATGCCTGTGGTGTAAATGAAAAAAATACAAGAGAACTAAGAGAGACAGATTTTTACACAAGCCATGAAGCACTTCTTTTACCTTATGAACAAGCTTTTACAAGAATAGATAGCACTACAGGTGAGTGGTACAATGTAAATTCTCATTTTTTGTGGGTTGGTGATAGAACTAGAGATCCTAACGGTGCTCACATACACTATTTAAGTGGTATAAAAAACCCTTTAGGTCTTAAAGTAGGACCATCTACAACCATTGATGATTTAAAAAAAAATATTGAGATACTTAATCCTGAGAATGAAGGTGGAAGACTTACACTTATTGTTAGAATGGGAGCAGATAAAATTAATTCAAAATACCCTGATTTATTGAAAGAAATTAATAAACTCGGACTTAATCTTACATGGATATGTGATCCTATGCATGGAAATACATCTACAAGTAAATCTGGCTATAAAACAAGAGCTACTGAGAATATTTTTAAAGAAATTCAGTCTTTTTTTGAAATTCATAAATCAGAGGGTTCAGTCGCAGGAGGCGTTCACCTTGAATTAACAGGTTTAGATGTAACTGAATGTGTCGGTGGACCTGATGATATTAAAGATGAAAATTTAGGTGATAGGTATCATACGTTTTGTGACCCAAGACTAAATGTTAATCAATCATTAGAGCTATCTTTTCTTCTGGCTGATTTATTATCTAATGGCGAAATGAATTAGTTTTCTTATTCATAATGAATAAAAAAACAAATTCAAATTTAATTAATAATTTTACTGATAATTATTTTTTAAAAACAAAAAAAATTATCCAAAAGTATGGAGACATAAAAGTTACTTATGCTGTTTTTATTCGTAGACCAGGTGTTATAGCATTAAAACTAGCAATAAATTGGATAAAACAAATTTCAAAAGACAGAGGTATTAAAATATCAACTTCTAGCCCATTCAAAGAGGGTGACCATTTTGGTGCTGGAGAACCAATTCTTTATATTAGGGGATCTTTTAAAAATATAGTCGATTTGGAAACTTTACTCTTACAAAAAATTGGTCCAGCTTGTATAGCAGCAGCTAATGCATATCAAATGTGTTTAGACTTGCCTAAAACGTCCTTTATAGCTATGGATGCAAGACATTGTGCAGGCACAGAGATGTCTGAATTAATGTCATATGCGGCATCAGTAGGTTCAAAATCAGCAAAAAGAAAAAAAGCTAAAGGCTTTATTGGAACATCGATAGATGCAACATCACATTATTTTCAATCTAATAAAGCATTAGGAACGATGCCACATGCATTAATAGGATATGCAGGATCTACTCTTGAGGCAGTAAAAATGTTTCATGAAACATTTCCAAAAGATGATTTAGTTGTATTGCCTGATTATTTCGGTAAGGAAATTACTGACTCTATTCAAGTTTGTAGCCACTTCGATAAGTTGTCTAAAGCTGGAAAAGTAATGATAAGACTTGATACCCCAAATGGAAGATTTATTGAGAATCTTGATACCTCAAAATCATATGAGGTCTTAGAAAAACACGCACCTGGTTCAATCAAAGAATACAGATCTGACAAAGAGTTAAAACACTTAGTTGGGCCTGGAGTCTCTGCTGCATCTTTGTGGTATTTGAGAGCACAACTTGATAATTTTGGTTTTAAAAAAGTAAAAATTATTGCATCTAGCGGATTTACAAATGAGAAATGCAAGGCAATGTCTTTAGCCAAAGCTCCAATAGATGTCATAGGAACTGGAAGTTATCTACCAGAAAAGTGGTCAGAAACATATGCAACTGCTGATATTATAAAATATGGTAATTCCTCTAGAGTAAAAGTTTCAAGAGAGTACCTCTTAAAAAAAGTTAAATGATAATTACACGTTTTGCCCCGAGCCCAACTGGTCACCTGCACTTAGGAAATATGAGATCTTGCTTTTTAAATTGGGCATATTCGAAAAAAAATAATGGTAAATTTATTCTTAGATATGACGACACTGACCAAGAGAGAAGCAAAGATGAATATGTAAAGTCCATAGCATCTGATCTTGATTGGTTAAAAATAAAATATGATGAAACGTTTTATCAAAGCAAAAGAATTGAGAAATATAATGAACTTTTTGATCAATTAATTTCTTTAAAATTTGTTTACCCATGTTTTGAGTCAAGTGAGGATTTAGATATAAAAAAAAAGTTGCAGTTAAAAGCAGGAAAACCTCCAATCTACGATAGATCCTCATTAAATTTATCTAAAGAAGAAATTGAAAAAAAAATAATTAATGGTAATCAGCCTTATTGGAGATTTAAGCTTTCACAGACTAAAATTAAATGGAATGATTTAGTAAAAGGAGAGACCGAAGTAGATCTAGCTTCTCAATCAGATCCTGTTTTAAGAAGGGCTGATGGTAGCTACCTCTACCATTTTCCAAGTGTCGTCGATGATATAGATATGAAAATTTCTCACATTATTAGAGGCGAAGACCACTTAACTAATTCAGCAATTCATTTAGAATTATTTAAATGTTTAAATTCTGATTTACCTTCATTAGGTCACAATCCATTAATGCTTAATGAGGATGGAACAAAACTAAGTAAGAGAAATTTGGACTCAATTTCACTTAAGCAATTCAGAAACAGTGGATATACAGTTAACAGTATTCTATCTTATTTGTGTTCACTTGGTTTAAACTCAGATTATGATTTTAAAACCATTTTAGAGAATAATTTTAGAGATTTTAATTTAGAGGATATTTCTAAAAACTTACCAAAAATTGATATTCATAAAATTGACTTTTTTCAAAAAAATTCATTAAGGTCAATGAATTTAAAAGATTTAAATAATGAATTCCCTGAACTAGAAGAGTTAGCTTTAACTGAAACTGAGTGGGAACTTATTAAAGAAAATGTTGAAAAATATGAAGATATAAGAAATTTATGGAATATTATTAATAGAAGAGAAATTAAAATTCAACCCTCAGGTGACTTTATCAAACTTTTGATTAAAAATTTGAATGGTATTTCAAATTTTAGTTTTGATGAATATGTCAATTACTTAATGAGCATTGATAAATCACTATCAAAAAAAGAAATATTTACTAATACACGTTATATACTTACAGGTAATCAAAATGGCCCATCTGTTAAAGACCTATATAATTATTTTGGCCACGAAGGTTTAAAAAAAATTTTAAATGAATATTAATCTTTTTAACACTTTAACCAAAAAAAAAGAAAAACTTATACCTATTAACCCATCTGCTGTTAAGATGTATGCTTGTGGACCCACCCTTTACAGTAATCCACATATAGGAAACTTCAGACCAATTATAGTTTTTGATATCTTATTTAGAGTCCTAAGACTAATTTTTGGAGAGGATAGTGTACGTTACGTAAGAAATATAACAGACATTGATGATAAAATTATAGATAAAGCTAATGAACTTAAAATATCAACAGATGAGTTGGTACATTCTACTCAAAAAATATATCAACAAAATCTAAGTTCTTTATCAATATTATCTCCAACACATGAACCAAAAGCCACAGATTATATTTCAAAAATGATTGAGATGATTACATCTCTTATTGAAAAAAAATATGCCTATGTATCTGAGGGACATGTTTTATTTGAAGCAAAGAAATTTAAGGGTTATGGTTCTCTCTCTAAGTTCTCATTAAAAGACATAATATCTGGTGCAAGAGTAGAAGTTGCCGATTACAAAAAAAATCCTGAAGATTTTGTCCTTTGGAAACCATCAAAAACAAATGAACCTCATTGGGATAGCCCATGGGGTAATGGTAGACCTGGATGGCACATTGAGTGTTCAGCTATGATTTCAGAATTACTTGGAGAAACCATTGATATCCATGCGGGCGGTATTGATCTTATTTTTCCACATCACGAGAATGAAATTGCTCAGTCAACATGTTGTCATGATAAAAAAATGTCGAACTTTTGGCTCCATAATGGATTTATAAATTTTAAGGGTGAAAAAATGTCAAAATCTTTAGGAAATACCTCAATTGTTAATGATTTATTATCTAAACATGATCCTGCTGTTCTCAAATATTCACTACTGACTACTCATTATCGTCAACCACTTGATTTTTCAAACGATCTTATAAGTTATAGTGAAAACATCATTAACAAGTGGAGAGAGCATATTAAAGAGGTTAATAGCAAAGAATTAGACTCAGAATTTGTTAATGCACTTTTAGATGACCTAAATACCCCAAAAGCACTGATGAGATTACAGCAAATAATAGCTAACATTAAAAAAGACAAGAATAATGATGATTTATTAACTCATTTTAATAATGGTTTAAGCTTACTAGGATTAAATCCTAGTTTTAATAAAACAGATTTAAACCTTGATAAAGAATTTATTGAAAATATGATATCTCGCCGACAAGAGGCTAAAAAAAATAAAGACTTTGAGCTAGCAGACAAAATTAGAGATGAGTTATTTAAACAAGGGATTGTTTTAGAAGACACCATAAATGGCACAACATGGAAGAAAAACTAGAAAATAAAATTTATTTTTTTGACACTACATTAAGAGATGGTCAACAAACTACCGGTGTTGATTTTAGTGTAGATGATAAAATCAAATTCTCTAATGCTCTCGATGAATTAGGTTTAGATTATATTGAGGGTGGTTGGCCAGGGTCAAATCCAACTGATGATAGTTTTTTTAATTCTACAACAAATTTTAATAATTCTAGTTTGGTTGCTTTTGGAATGACCAGAAGACCTAATACGAGTGTTTCAAACGATCCAGGTCTAAATACTTTAATTAATACAAATGTAAAACATATTTGCATTGTTGGGAAATCATCTTCATATCAGGTCGAAAAGGCTTTAGGCATTTCAAAATCTGATAACCTAAAAATGATTGGTGAAAGTATCGCTCATATCAATGAAAAAGGTTTAGAGGCAATGTATGATGCTGAGCATTTTTTTGATGGATATAAATCAGATCCTAAATTTGCATTAGATTGTTTAACTGAGGCTTTAAATAATGGAGCGAGGTGGATAGTATTGTGTGATACTAATGGTGGAACTCTGCCAAATGAAGTAGAGACAATTGTTCAAGAAGTAACAAAGTATATACCAGGTGAAAAACTGGGCATCCATGCGCATAATGATACAGAAAATGCAGTTGCCAACTCACTGGCTGCTGTGCGAGCAGGAGTGAGACAAATTCAAGGCACAATTAATGGATTAGGAGAAAGGTGTGGAAATGCAAATTTAGTATCTCTTATTCCCTCAATAATTTTGAAAACAAAATTTGAAACTAGTATTCCTAAAGAAAAATTATCAGCCTTAAAGAAAACCTCATTGCTTCTAGATGAAATTTTAAATCGTATGCCAAATACTCAACAAGCCTATGTTGGTGAAAATGCCTTTTCACATAAAGGAGGTTTGCATGTTTCAGCAATTAACAAAGACCCTAAAACATATGAGCATATAGACCCAGAAATAGTAGGTAATACTAGAAAAGTTGTAATTTCTGATCAATCTGGCCGATCTAATATCATATCTCTTTTAAATACTGTTGGTATTAACCCAGATGATCATTCAGATAAATTAGATTTTTTACTCCAAAAAGTAAAAGAGAGAGAATTCAAGGGTTACGCTTACGATCAGGCAATTGCGAGTTTTGAGATACTAGCTAGACAAACTCTTTTCGGTATCCCAGAGTACTTTGAATTAAAAAGATTTAAAGTTATTGATGATAGAAGATGGAATGCTAAAGGAGAATTAGTAACTGAGTCTGAAGCAACTGTAAGGATAGAAGTTGAAAAAAAAGAATACATGAATGTAGAAGTAGGAAATGGTCCAGTAAATGCTTTGGACAAAGCTTTAAGAAAATCATTAATGGGCTTTTACCCTGCTTTAGAGGATTTAGAATTAACTGATTTTAAGGTAAGAATTTTATCCTCAGAAAAAGGAACAGATGCAATAGTTCGTGTTCTTATCGAGACAAAGGATCAAAAAGGATCTATTTGGACAACAGTAGGTGTCTCTACTAATATAATTGATGCGTCTTATAACGCCCTTAGAGAGAGTTTAATTTATAAATTAATTAAGTCCTCTTGAAAAAAACAATTCAATTTATATTAAACAAACCCCAGTTATCTGAAAATGTTGGTATGTCTCTAAGATCAATAGGATGTTTTGGTTTTGAGAACTTATCCTTGGTAAGTCCAAGAAAAATTTGGCCTAATGATAAGGGAATAAAATCCGCAAAGCATTTTTCACCCTTAGTTAAAAAAGTTAAGGTATATCAATCAATACCAGAAGCTATGAAAGGTAGTGATATCTTAATTGCAACGACAGTTAGGAAAAGAGACTTTCACATACCTCCAATAAAAGTAAATGAAATATCTAAACTAAAATCGAAAAAAATATCAATTTTGTTTGGTCAAGAAAATAATGGATTGTCCAATAAGGAGATATCGCATGCTAATTTTCTATTGTCTCTCCCTACATACAAAAAGAGTTCGCTCAATTTATCTCATACTGTAGCTTTAATTGCTTATGAATTGAGTCAAATATCTCTATCTAATATTAATCCAACTTTTGAAAATTCTCCTGCAAACTCAAAAGATATTGAAAAATTTTTATCATTTCTGATGAAAATACTAGAAAAAAGAAAATTTACATCAATCTCATCCAAAAGAGATAATTTAGAAATATCTTTAAGAAATTTTTTAAAAACATCAAAAATAGACCAAAAACAAATAAAAACAGCCTATGGAATTTTAAAATTTATTACAAAATAAATTGACTTAAAAGGCTAAATCTATATAAATCACCAATTCATGACAAAAAGACTATCGTCAAAACATAAAATTGATAGAAGATTAGGCCTAAATTTATGGGGTAGACCTAAAAGTCCTTTTAATAGAAGACCCTATGGTCCTGGCCAACATGGTCAAGCAAGAAGAAGAAAACCTTCTGATTTTGGAGTTCAATTAGCAGCTAAACAAAAGCTCAAAAAATATTATGGCGATATTACTGAGAAACAATTTTTAAAAATTTATCAAGCAGCTTCTAGAAAAAAAGGCGATACTAGTCAAATTCTAATTGAACTTTTAGAACGAAGATTAGATGCTGTTGTGTTTAGACTAAAGTTTGCTCCAACTGTATTTTCCGCAAGACAACTAGTAAATCACGGGCATGTTTTGGTAAACGGTAAAGTAGTAAATAAAAAATCTTATCAGGTTAATGATGGCGATGAAATATCCCTTCAACAAACTAGCCAGAATATTCCAATGATAATTCAAACATTAAGTTCTAATGAAAGAGATGTTCCTGAGTATTTGCAACTAGAAATATCAAAATGTCTTGGTAAATTTGTAAGAGGACCTCAATTGACAGATGTTCCTTACCCTGTTCAAATGGAACCTAATTTAGTCGTTGAATTCTACTCCAGATAATCAATAGTTAATAATCTATTCAATTAATCTAACAGCGCATAAATTTCGAAAAGATATTTATGAAAATAAAAATACTTACAGTCATATTTTCTCTTTTTATTACAAGCCTTTTCGCTGCTGGGTCTAGTTCCGATGATAGTGCTAAAACTAATTATGGAAAAGATTATAAGTCAGCAATTAAGCTAATAAGAAGCAAAGATTATGATAAGGCAATAAGAAAGCTGAAGACTCTTACAACTGCTAGTTCAACAGATTTTACTAAAGCTGATGTTTACAATGAATTAGGTTTTGCTTACAGAAAAAGTGAAGACTTTGATAATGCAGCAAAATATTACAAAAAAGCTCTTGAATTAGACCCAGAACACTTAGGTGCTATCGAATACCAAGGTGAGATGTATGTAGATCTTGGTCAAAAAGAAAATGCCCTAAATAATTTAGCCTTACTAAAAAAACTAGTTGGAGAAAATAATTCTTATTATAAAGAATTAAATAATTATATTTCAAATAACTAATGAGAGGGGCAAAATAAATGCCCCTTTTTTAATTTACCTCAGTTTTGATGCCTTTTGTGTTTAGTAATTCTAGAAGTTCACCAGACTCAGCCATTTCTTTCATAATATCACAACCACCTACAAATTCTTTTTTTATGTAAAGTTGAGGTATCGTAGGCCAATTTGAATAAGTTTTTATACCTTCTCTAATGTTGTTATCTTCAAGTACATTACAATGCCCAAACTCAACCCCAGTTTTTTTTAAAATTGCGCTTGCGACTGACGAGAAACCACACATAGGAAAGTCAGGGTTACCTTTCATAAATAGGAAAACTTCATTATCTCCAATCATTTTTTCAATTTGTTCTTTTGTACTACTCTCTAATTCCATTACTTTGTTCCTTTCGTTTTTAATTGCATAGCATGAAGCTCTTTATCCATTAATCCATCTAGTAATTTGTAAACTAACTGGTGTTGTTGTATACGTGACAATCCGTTAAACATATCACTTTCAATTTCAACTGAATAATGATCATTATCACCGGCAAGATCCTCAATTACAATTCTAGAATTTGGAAATTTGTTCTCAAGGAGACCTTCTAATTTTTTTTGTTCAATAGGCATCTAACTAATTATCTTCTCAAAATCATTACGATATTTATTCATAATATCAAAATAGTCAAATTTTTTAGAGTTTATCTCAATTCCTTCTTTAATTATCTCCCCAATTTCTAGGTATTCAGCACTTTTTTTTGTCAGAAATGAAGTTACTTTTTCAAAATCTTTACTTCTGATTTCAATCACATATCCAGCACTATATTCGCAGAATAAATCAATAGGATCAGGGACCTTGACCCTAAAACCCATATCCTTATATTGCATTTTTAATAATGCCGAAAAGATACCCCCTCTGGAAATATCATTGCAAGACATAATGCATTTCAAATCTGATAATTCCAAAACACAATTTGCAATTTTTTTCTCAAAATCTAGATCTAATACCTCTAAGTCATTAAATTCACATATGTTAAAAGCAATTTTTTGATCTTGTAATAAGTAAGGACTACAATTTTTTGTTAATTGTTTTCCTAAAATAAGGATCTTATTACCAATTTCACAAAACTTATTTGTGTTTATTTTATTTAAATCCATATTGGAACCTACCATTCCTATTACAGGTGTAGGCTTAATTGGTATTTCATTTGTCTGATTATATAAAGATACATTACCTGAAACAATAGGTGTATTGAATTTGACAGCTGCAGTTTTTAATCCATGAATAGATAAAACCAACTCTCCCATAATGTTTGGATCTAAAGGACTTGCAAAGTTAAGGTTATTTGTAATCGCTAAAGGATTAATATTGCATGCAATTAGATTTCTATATGACTCAGCAACCGTATATTTCATTCCTTCATAAGGATTGATTCTTATGTATAATGGATTGCAGTCGGTAGATGCACCAATAACTTTTTGTGTTCCGTGAATCTTTACTATACCTGATGATTGACCTGGTTCTCTGATAGTATCTCCCATTACAGTAGAGTCATATTGATCGAAAACCCAACTTTTATCTAAATAATTAAGATTTGTAAGAAGGTTAATTATCATATCTTCCAATTTAATTTTGGAAAAATCAAAATCTTTGTTTTTTCTTTTTTTTGGGATGTAAAACTCTCTATCGTATTCAGGAGCATCATTAACAATTATTTCTACAGGAAGATCGACAACTTTTTTATTATTTGACTCAAACACAACTCTTTTTGTATCTGTAATTTCTCCAATGACTTCATAATCAATTTGCCATTTTTGAAGAATTTCTCTGACTTTATGATTATTTTTTTTATCGATAACAGCTAGCATTCTTTCTTGGCTTTCAGATAAAAGTATCTCATAGGCGCTCAGGGGTTGCCTCAATGGAACTTTATCAAGATTGATATAAACACCTACATTTCCTTTTGAAGCCATCTCTACACTGGAGGAGGTAATACCCGCAGCTCCCATATCTTGCATAGACTCTATTAATCCTGAAGACATTAATTCTAAGCACCCTTCCATTAAAAGTTTTTCCATGAAGGGATCACCAACTTGTACAGAGGGTCTTTTTTCATCTTCATCTTCCTCTGAAAAAACATCAGAGGCCATACTTGCTCCATGAATTCCATCTTTTCCAGTTTTAGATCCAATGTAAACAATAAGGCCACCAATAGATTTTGGTTTAGAGTAAAAAATTTTATCTTTTTGAACATGTCCCACAGCCATAGCATTAACCAAATTATTAAAATCATATGTTGACTCAAACTCACACTCACCACCAATATTAGGAATTCCAATACAGTTACCATAGTGTCCAATTCCATTAACCACACCATTTAACAAGTATTTTGTCTTTTCAGTTTCTATTAAACCAAATCTGATTGAGTCAAGAGTAGCAATTGGTCTTGCTCCCATTGTAAATATATCTCTTAGTATACCTCCAACACCAGTTGCTGAACCGTTAAAAGGTTCTATGTAACTTGGATGATTGTGACTTTCTATTTTAAACGCAATACCATCGTTATCTTGCAAATCAATTACACCAGCGTTTTCTCCTGGTCCCTGAATTACAATTTCATTATCTGTAGGGAGTTTCTTAAGCCATTTTTTTGAAGTTTTATAACAACAGTGTTCATTCCACATAGCAGAAAAAATACCCAATTCCTCAATGCTTAAGTCTCTGTTTAGATATTTCCTAATGACATGAAATTCATCTAAAGTTAAACCGTGTTGAAGTATTAACTCTTCATTCATGAAATTAACGACTCTATAATAAGTCTTCCATCTTGTGATTGATGAAAATCAGAATATGCTCTCTCGGGATGAGGCATCATTCCAAGAACATTCTTTTTTTTATTTGTAATACCTGCAATAGCCTCTATTGAACCATTTATATTTTCTTCAGTGTTTGAGAATTCACCTTTGCAATATTCAAATGCAATTTGTTCATTATTTTTTAATAAATTTAAAGTCTCAGTATCACAATAAAAATTTCCCTCGTTATGAGCTACAGGTATTTGAAGAATTTGGTTATCTTTGATTGATAAATTAAAATTATTTTTAAATTTTTTTTTTATAAAACAATTTTTTCCTAAAAATTTAAGTTTTTTATTTCGAATTAATGCTCCTTCAAGAAGTCCAATTTCAGTTAAAATTTGAAAGCCATTACAAATACCTAATAAATATCTATTATCATTTGCATGTTTTACAACCTCATCAATAATTTTACTCTTTGATGCCATTGCTCCTGATCTTAAATAATCACCAAAACTAAACCCCCCAGGTAAAATTACTAAATCAACTTTTGGCAATGATGTCTCCTCGTGCCAAATATTATGAACCTCACCTTTAGTTAAATCTTTTAAGTAGCATAATGCGTCTCTGTCACAATTAGATCCAGGAAATGTTATAACAGCAGATTTAAAACTCATCCAAGCACTTCGTACTCTTCAATAATATCGTTGACTAAAAGTTTTTTGCAAGCAGAGTCGATTTTTTGTGCTTTTTCCTCTTTACTTATATTATCGGGTAAATCTAATTCAATGAGTTTTCCCTGTCGGATATTTGAAAATTCTGTAAATCCTAAACTATTAAGTGATTGTTCAATTACTTTTCCCTGTGGTTCTAAAATTTGGCCTTTAAGTCTTACTAAAATTTTTATTCGCATTAAATTTTCAAGTTTAACCTATTAAGCACCTCTTCATATGCTTCTTCGATATTTCCTAAATCTCTACGAAATCGATCTTTATCAAGTTTTTTATTTGTTTTTAAATCCCACAAACGACATGTATCTGGTGATATTTCATCTGCTAAAACAAGCTCATCAGTTTTTTTACAAATTCCAAATTCTAATTTAAAGTCAACTAGATTTATTCCAATAGAATAGAACGTTGACCTTAATATGTCATTTATTCTCAAAGAATATTCATCTATTAACTCTAATTCATTAAAATCACATAAACCTAAATTAAGAATATGTTCAGAACTTATATGAGGATCGCCAAGTTCATCCGATTTCAAACAATACTCAATTAGCGTGTCAGATAATTGTGTTCCTTCTTTCACACCAAACTTTTTAGATAAAGAGCCAGCAAAGAAATTTCTAACTAAAACTTCAATTGGAATAATATCTACTTTTTTTAAAAGCTGAGATTTTTTATCAATTTTCTTTATAAAGTGTGTTGGGATATCACAATGATTCAATATTTGAAATAAATAACTCGATATAGCATTATTAATTGCACCCTTATTCTTTATCGAGCCCTTTTTTAAATTATTAAAAGCTGTAGCATCATTTTTATAAGTAGCTATGACTTCCTTACTAGTTTTGGCATAAATAATTTTTGCTTTTCCCTCATATAATTTTTTCAATTTTGCTGCCATTAATTAATCCTTTTAAATATTTTATCAACATTTTTAAAAAGACTTTTATTATTGAAGATATTATTAACTTTACTTGATATTTTTAATTTTGCTAAACGAGGATGACTTAAAAGATTATCTTTAAAAGACATATCACCTTTCCAAGTTTTCAAAGCACAATCCTGAACAATTTTATAGGCATCCTCTCTTAAAACTTTATTTTCAATAAGAAAAATCAGGACATTTTGTGAATAGGGTAGACCATTTAAAAGATTTAAATTTTTCATCATATTTTTTTTATTTATGTTTAAATTATTTAAAACGTTAATCATTCTTTGAACTGCAAAGTCAAGCGTTATGGTGGCATTAGGAGCGTTAATTCTCTCAACACTGGAGTGACTTATATCTCTTTCATGCCATGAAGTTATATTCTCTAAAGCAGGGATGGTTAATGATCTAATCACTCTTGATAGTCCTGTTAAATTTTCTGATAAAATTGGATTTTTTTTATGAGGCATTGCCGAACTACCCTTTTGGCCTTTTCCAAAACCCTCCTCAACTTCTAAAACTTCTGTTCTTTGTAAGTGTCTAATTTCAGTTGATAGACGTTCTATGGAGCTTGCAATAATAGCAAAAGAGCAAAAAAGATCCGCATGCCTGTCTCTTGGAATTATCTGCGTGGAGACAGGCTCGATTGAAAATTTTAATCTTTTAGCAATCATTTGCTCTACCCTTGTGTCAATATTTGAGTATGTCCCTACAGGACCAGACATTTGAATTGTTTGTATTTGTTTTATCGAATTTTCAAGACGATCTATGTTTCTTTTGTTTTCGGCTAGATATCCTAATATTTTTAATCCAAAAGTAGTCGTTTCGGCGTGAATACCATGACTTCTACCGATACATAATGTGTATTTATGTTTTTTTGCAATATTTAAAAGAGATTTACTCAAAGTTTTTAAACCTCCAAGAATTATATTGCTTGATTGGTTAAGTTGTATGGAGAAAGAAGTATCTAAAATATCACTAGATGTTAGTCCTTTATGAATATACCTAGACTCTGGTCCTACATATTTTGCTACATTAGTTAAAAAAGCAATTACATCGTGTTTTGTTTTTTCTTCAATTTTTTCTATTTCCTTTACATTAAACTTTGCTTTTTTTTTGATTTTGCTTGAGGTCCCTTTGGGTATCTGACCCAATTTTTCCATAGCCTCGCAAGCGAGGATTTCAAGATCAAGCCATATTTGAAATTTATTATTATCTTCCCAGATTTCTTTAAGAATTTTTCTGGAGTATCTTGGTATCAATTATAAAAAGCCTTATTTGGAGACTCTGTAAGAATCTCAATATTATCACCATTAATGTATATAGTATGTTCGTACTGAGCGCTAAGTGTTTTATCTTTAGTCACTGCAGTCCAACCATCATTAAGTATTTTTGATTGATATTTACCAACATTGATCATGGGTTCAATTGTAAAAATCATTCCATCTACAAATTTTACTTTATCATACTCACTATCGTAATAGTGTAAAATACTTGGATTCTCATGAAATTTTAATCCAACTCCATGTCCACAAAAATCTCTAACAACACTAAAATTATTTGAAGTTGCTATATCCTCAATTTTTTTTCCTATTCTGCTGATCGGCTCACCAACTTTTATTTCATCAATACTTTCTATCAAACAATCGTAGGTAACCTTGCATAGATTACTTGCTTTAATTGAAATGTCTCCTACTTTAAACATCCTTGATGAGTCTCCATGCCAACCATCAATTATTGTCGTTACATCTATATTTAAAATATCTCCGTTTTGGAGGTTTCGATTATAATTTGGAATTCCATGACAAATGACATGATTTAATGAGGTACATGTAGACTTTGGAAAACCTCTGTAAAACAATGGTGCAGGTGTCCCTCCTAGCTCTTCAATTCTTGTTAAACAATAATCATCAATCTCAGATGTTGAGACACCTTCTTTTATAATATTATTTAATTCATCTAAAATAGTTGCGGTTATTTTACTTGCCTCTCTACAAGGTTCTACTTCATCACTTTTGTATGACTTAATTTTCATCAATATTTATCTCACCTGTAATATTTATACCTTTATGTGAAACGTTACATTTAAAGGCTCTAAATTGCACGCCACTTTTTTTTGCTTTAAGAGTGTTTTTATAATACTCATTATCTAAATCTTTAGCTATTGAAAATCTATCTACATCATTTCTTTGAATTAAATATATTAAAAAACATTTACTCCCTTTTTTGGACATATTACTTAACTCAATTAAGTGTTTAGATCCCCTTGAAGTAACTGCATCTGGAAATTCTGCTAAATTCTTTTTCCTTGATAAAGTAACTGATTTAACTTCAATGTAAGTATCTCCATTAGGGTGGTTAGCAAAGATATCAATTCTAGAATTTTTTCCATATTTCACCTCTTTTTTGAAATCACCTTTAATTTCCTGCAAAATTTTTTTTTCCTTCATAGCATTGAAAATTATGTCATTTGGTAGAGATGTGTTTACACCGACAAAAGTTTTAAGGTCTTTAATTGCCTCCAATCTATATTTTAATTTTGCATTTGGATTTTCAACTTTTGCAACTAATACATTTGAACCCTCTTTCAATAAACCTAAAAGTGACCCTGTATTTGGGCAGTAAGCTGTGACAACTACATCATCAATATTTAAATCGACAAAAAATCGCTTATAGCGTTTTATAAAAAAACCCTCTAAGATTTCCTCTTTATACTTCATTTATGGTAACTACTAAAAAAATTAACTCAGCTTGTCTTGTCATCATTGGCAATGAGATATTATCAGGTAGGACACAAGATAAAAATATAAATTATATAGCAAAAGAGTTGTTCATTTGTGGTATATCTCTGCAGTTAGTGATTGTAATTCCTGACCAAAAAAAAATAATTATTTCTCAAATAAGGAAATTAAAAAATCAATATGATTTTGTTATTACTACTGGTGGTATAGGTCCAACTCACGATGACATTACATCTGAGTCAATTAGTTTGGCAGTTAAAAAAAAATACAAATTACATAATGGTGCATACAAAGAATTAAAAAAATATTACAGGAAAATTAAATCTGAATTAACTGATGCTAGAATGAAAATGGCGTATATGCCGGAAGGCTCTAAGTTAATTTTAAATAAAGTTAGTGGAGCACCAGGTTTTAAAATTAAAAATATTTATGTTTTTGCTGGCATACCCTCAATAGTACAAGCGATGATGAAAGAATTTAAAAAAATGATAAAAATTAAAAATAAATTCTATTCAACCACGATATCTACAAAACTTTTTGAGAGTAAAATAGCCCATGTACTTGTTCAAGCAGAGAGAAAATATAAAAATATTTCTATAGGTAGTTATCCAATTTTTGATGGAAAACCGAAGGGTGTAGAGATTGTTATAAACTCTCAAGTGAATAAACTAGGTGTTAGTAATGCGAAAAAATTCATATTAAGAGAAATAAACAAAATCATTTAAGATTACGCTAATATAATATAAAACAATATTTCTTTATGGCGGAGTAGCTCAGTTGGTTAGAGCGGTGGAATCATAATCCATGTGTCGGGGGTTCAAATCCCTCCTCCGCTACCAAGAATAATCATTGTAATTGTTGATATTTTGACATATCTTTCGTTTTCTGATCGCGGGGTAGAGCAGCTTGGTAGCTCGTCAGGCTCATAACCTGAAGGTCGTAGGTTCAAATCCTACCCCCGCAACCAACTCCTTGAAAAACGCTTTCTTTTCAATAGTTTTTTTTTATTTTTTTTAATGAAATGCATTTGACAATGTCTCCATAAAGTGTAGATATATTCTACTTTTTATTCGATTCATTAGGCCATTTATTGTGCATTAGTGATTCTTGCTCTTTATTTTTTGTAAATATGAAATGAATAGACGGTGGGTTTATAACGTCAAATTTCGATCAAGCTTTCATTTGAGAAAAATGATAGTTCGTTATTTTGGCGTCTAACCTACGTCAATTTAAAACTTTGTTTTTTATGAGTAGGTAATTCAACTTAAGAGTTTGATTATGGCTCAGAACGAACGCTTGCTGCATGCTTTATACATGCAAGTCGAACGGAGGCCCTAGCTTGCTAGGTGTCCTTAGTGGCGCACGGGTGAGTAACACGTGGGAACATACCTTATAGTACGGAATAACTGCGGGAAACTGTAGCTAATACCGTATACTCCAGTAATGGGAAAGATTTATCGCTATAAGATTGGCCCGCGCAAGATTAGTTTGTTGGTGAGGTAAAAGCTCACCAAGGCTTCGATCTTTAGCTGGTTTGAGAGGACGATCAGCCACACTGGGACTGAGACACGGCCCAGACTCCTACGGGAGGCAGCAGTAGGGAATATTGGACAATGGGGGCAACCCTGATCCAGCAATGCAGCGTGAGTGACGAAGGCCTTAGGGTTGTAAAACTCTTTCATCGGTGAGGATAATGACAGTAGCCGAAGAAGAAGGACCGGCTAATTCCGTGCCAGCAGCCGCGGTAATACGGAAGGTCCTAGCGTTGTTCGGAATTACTGGGCGTAAAGCGCATGTAGGCGGAACAGAAAGTTAGAAGTGAAATCCCTGGGCTCAACCTAGGAATTGCTTTTAAAACTTCTGTTCTGGAATTCAGGAGAGGAAAATGGAATTTCCAGTGTAGAGGTGAAATTCGTAGATATTGGAAGGAACACCAGTGGCGAAGGCGATTTTCTGGACTGATATTGACGCTGAGATGCGAAGGCATGGGTAGCAAACGGGATTAGATACCCCGGTAGTCCATGCAGTAAACGATGGGTGCTAGTCGTCGGACTTTTGTTCGGTGTCGTAGCTAACGCGTTAAGCACCCCGCCTGGGGAGTACGGTCGCAAGATTAAAACTCAAATAAATTGACGGGGACCCGCACAAGCAGTGGAGCATGTGGTTTAATTCGACGCAACGCGAAGAACCTTACCAGCGTTTGACATGGAAAGTACCGGTTACAGAATGGTAACCTTCAGTTCGGCTGGCTTTCGCACAGGTGCTGCATGGCTGTCGTCAGCTCGTGTCGTGAGATGTTGGGTTAAGTCCCGCAACGAGCGCAACCCTTATCGTTAGTTACTAACAGTTCGGCTGAGGACTCTAGCGAAACTGCCGGTGATAAGCCGGAGGAAGGTGGGGATGACGTCAAGTCCTCATGGCCCTTACACGCTGGGCTACACACGTGCTACAATGGTAACTACAACGGGACGCAATACCGCGAGGTGGAGCTAATCCCCAAAAGTTATCTCAGTTCGGATTGCACTCTGCAACTCGAGTGCATGAAGTTGGAATTGCTAGTAATCGCGGATCAGCATGCCGCGGTGAATACGTTCCCGGGTCTTGTACACACCGCCCGTCACACCATGAGAGTTGGTTTTATCTTAAGTCAGTGCGCTAACCTTCGGGAGGCAGCTGCCCACGGTACGGCCAGCGATTGGGGTGAAGTCGTAACAAGGTAGCCGTAGGGGAACCTGCGGCTGGATCACCTCCTTTCTAAAGGAAAAAAACTTTGAACTAAGTGTACGTTCGAAGTAACCACCGTCTATTTGTTTTGCTTTTTTCAACATGTGTTGATAAAGAGCATTGATTGGGCGTGTAGCTCAGTTGGTTAGAGCGCGCGCTTGATAAGCGTGAGGTCGGAGGTTCAAGTCCTCCCTCGCCCACCAACAATGTTGGGGGATTAGCTCAGCTGGGAGAGCGCCTGATTTGCATTCAGGAGGTCAGCGGTTCGATCCCGCTATCCTCCACCAACTTTTTAAAATCGTAAATATGTAAGCTGATAACACAGACGAATGACTTGCACGAGTTATTCGTCAATTAAACAACTAATATAACAACAAATAACTACAAAAAGTTATTAACTACAAACTTTTCACTGTGTGTTAATAATTCAAGCGCGTAAGAGCATTTGGTGGATGCCTTGGCATAAAGAGGCGATGAAGGACGTGACAGACTGCGATAAGCTCGGACTTGCTGTCAATAAGCTTAATCCGAGATTTCCGAATGGGGAAACCCAATAACTTATAAGTGAATTCATAGCTTATAAGGGCGAACCTAGGGAACTGAAACATCTAAGTACCTAGAGGAAAAGATATTCCGTTAGTAGTGGCGAGCGAAAGCGGATCAGGCCAGTGCTACTTTTTACTAAACCAAAACTGTATGGAAAGGCAGGCCATAGTGAGTGATAGCCTCGTATGGGTAGATAGTAAAAAATAGACATGAGTAGGGCGGGACACGTGAAATCCTGTCTGAATATAGGAAGACCACTTCCTAAGCCTAAATACTACTTTATGACCGATAGTGAACCAGTACCGTGAGGGAAAGGCGAAAAGAACCCCTAGCAGGGGAGTGAAATAGACCCTGAAACCGGATGCTTACAAGCAGTTGGAGCCTCTTTATGAGGTGACAGCGTACCTTTTGTATAATGGGTCAGCGACTTAATCTCATTAGCAAGCTTAAGCCACATAGGTGTAGGCGAAGCGAAAGCGAGTCTGAATAGGGCGATTTAGTTAATGGGATTAGACTCGAAACCGAGTGATCTAGTCATGAGCAGGTTGAAAGTGAAGTAAAATTCACCGGAGGACCGAACCCACTAGCGTTGAAAAGCTACGGGATGACTTGTGATTAGGGGTGAAAGGCCAACCAAACTCGGAAATAGCTAGTTCTCCGCGAAAACTATTTAGGTAGTGCGTCGTGTGAATCTTGTCGGGGGTAGAGCACTGAATGGGCTAGGGGGAAGCAATTCCTACCAAACCTAATCAAACTCCGAATACCGATAAGTCTGCACGGCAGACAGTCCATGGGTGCTAAGGTCCTTGGACGAGAGGGAAACAGCCCAGATCAACAGCTAAGGTCCCCAAATAATGATTAAGTGTGAAAGGGAGTGGGAACTCCAAGACAGCCAGGAGGTTGGCTTAGAAGCAGCCATCCTTTAAAGAAAGCGTAACAGCTCACTGGTCTAATTAAGAGATCCTGCACCGAAAATGTAACGGGGCTCAAATCATTTACCGAAGCTTTGACAATTACTTTGTAATTGGGTAGCGGAGCGTTCTGTAAGCCTGTAAAGGTGATGCGTAAGCATTGCTGGAGGTATCAGAAGTGCGAATGCTGACATGAGTAACGATAAGAAATGTGAAAGACATTTCCGCCGAAATCCTAAGGTTTCCTGCGTAAAGCTAATCTGCGCAGGGTTAGTCGGCCCCTAAGGCGAGGGCGAAAGCCGTAGTCGATGGGAAGCAGGTTAATATTCCTGCACCAGCTGGTAGTGACGGATGGAGTAAATTGTAAGTTCTTACTGGATTGAACTTGCAGTGAATTTGTCCCTGGAAATAGCTCCAGCATTAGACCGTACCAAAACCGACACAGGTAGGAGGGTAGAGAATACCAAGGCGCTTGAGAGAACTATGTTGAAGGAACTCGGCAAATTACACTTGTAACTTCGGGATAAAAGTGACCTGCTATTGGGCAACCAGTAGGAGGTGGCACAGAAGAGGGGGTAGCGACTGTTTACTAAAAACATAGCACTATGCAAAGTCGAAAGACGACGTATATGGTGTGACGCCTGCCCGGTGCCGGAAGGTTAATAGGAGGGGTGCAAGCCCTGAATTGAAGCCCCGGTGAACGGCGGCCGTAACTATAACGGTCCTAAGGTAGCGAAATTCCTTGTCGGGTAAGTTCCGACCTGCACGAATGGCGTAACGATTTCCCCACTGTCTCCAACATAGACTCAGTGAAATTGAATTCTCGGTTAAGATGCCGAGTAACCGTGGTTAGACGGAAAGACCCCGTGCACCTTTACTGCAGCTTTGTATTGGTATTAGGGAACAGATGTGTAGCATAGGTGGGAGACTTTGAAGGAGTGGCGCTAGCCATTCTGGAGTCACAAGTGAAATACCACTCTTCTGTTCCTTGATGCCTAACCATACACCGTCATCCGGTGTTGGGACCATGCATGGTGGGCAGTTTGACTGGGGCGGTCGCCTCCCAAAGAGTAACGGAGGCGCGCGATGGTAGGCTCAGAACGCTTGGAAACCGTTCGTCGAGTGCAATGGCATAAGCCTGCCTGACTGCGAGACCCACAAGTCGAGCAGAGACGAAAGTCGGTCATAGTGATCCGGTGGCACTTCGTGGAAGGGCCATCGCTCAACGGATAAAAGGTACGCCGGGGATAACAGGCTGATCTCTCCCAAGAGTCCATATCGACGGGGAGGTTTGGCACCTCGATGTCGGCTCATCGCATCCTGGGGCTGAAGCAGGTCCCAAGGGTTTGGCTGTTCGCCAATTAAAGCGGTACGCGAGCTGGGTTTAGAACGTCGTGAGACAGTTCGGTCCCTATCTGCCATGGTTGTGGAAGCTTGAGAGGATCTGCCCTTAGTACGAGAGGACCGGGGTGGACGTACCTCTGGTGTACCTATTGTAGCGCCAGCTGCATCGTAGGGTAGCTATGTACGGAATGGATAACCGCTGAAAGCATCTAAGCGGGAAGCCAACCTCAAAACTAGGCTTCGTTATAGGATCGTGGAAGACTACCACGTTGATAGGCTGGATGTGGAAGTGTGGTAACACATGAAGCTAACCAGTACTAATAATCCAATGCTTGAATTACAATGCACAGCGAAAAGTTTTAACTAAAATGTTATAAAAAGTTTGTGGCGGTCATAGCGGAGTGAAAAAACCCGATCCCATTTCGAACTCGGTCGTGAAGGCCTCCAGCGCCGATGGTACTTAGTCTTAAGGCTTGGGAGAGTAGGACGCCGCCTATTTATTAATCAGTTATACATCTTTACAGATTGCTGTCTGAAATAATTTTTTTAGACTCATTATCCACCATGACAAAACTTTGATAAAATTTTAACTTGGGTTTTGAATATCTATTTGTGATCCATTCAATTCTTTCATCATCAAACCATCTTTTTGCATTTAACATATTATCAAAACAGTATACACCTCCAGCAATATTATTTTTGAGGTCTGAAATATAGTTTTTTCTTATCAAACCAGGTGTAGTTTTGTAAATTGGAGCTGTCTCTAGAAATTTTTCCCTTAGTATTTCCTCTGTTAAAGATGAGTCTATTTTAAAAGTTACTTCGACAATGATCATTTAGTAAATGTGGTAGCCTCGGGCGGACTCGAACCGCCACGGGAATAAATCCCACTGGATTTTAAGTCCAGACTGTCTACCAATTCCAGCACGAGGCCATGTTAAAATTGTTAGTCGAATTTAGATGATTACTTAGGTTTTTCAATACTTTTATCAGTTCAAATAGTCTTGATTATCGATGATATCATCATATTTATATTTACCAAAAATTAGACCAGAAAATAATTCATAGTTTTTATTTTCCGAGGAATAATTTGGTTTGAGTATATTTTTATTTTTATTTTCTAAAATTTTTTTGTAATTATCAGGCAAATCTTCTTCAATACTTTTTACTTCATTAATTGATAACGGACTTAGTTGGATGTTAAAATCTCTGAAGGCCTTTAATCTTACCTCTTCATCAATTAGATAGCACAAAAGCCCTGAACCTTGAGAGTTGTTTAAATAGGCGCTAAAACCATAAAAAGATAAAGGTTTACTCTCTAAACTTTCTTTAAAAACCCCTTCTTCACTATCCCAAATATATTTACTCTTTGGAAAAAGCTGAAAACTTCTAAAATCAATATTTTTATTGAGTAAAATCCCATCACTAAATAACGTATAAACATTCTCCGAGTTTTCATAAGAATTGAAAACTTCTAGGAAGTTATTATTAACGATATTTTTGTTAAGATTTTGATATGTTTTTGAAAATAAATCTACAGTTAACTCAAATGATAAACCATTTATATTAATAGAGGGTTGTTCCAGATGATATATTATTAAATTAATTATATCCTCTTTGTTTTTAAAACTCATTCCCAGTGTATATTTTATTGGATTATATAATTCTGAAAATTCCTCAAAACTTAATTTTTCGTAATCATCCTGGCTTAATAATATAAATGTATCTAAATCTAGGGGGAATATATTTCCCATAACTTCAACTTCATTGTCATTATAAAAATTTAAAACTTTATTAGGTATCTGAGTTTTATTTAAACTTAACTTAGCTAAATCTTTAAATTCTCCAAATATAATATCAAATTCATTTGCATTTTGATTAACTTGGCTAATTGTAAATTCTACATCATTAATTAAGGAGTACTCACCGAGTGCATAATATAAGTAATATTTATAATCTATGTAGTTATTTTCGATAAACCCGATATTCAACTCTTTTTTTATTAAACATTCATTAGCAATAGAATTTTTTTGAAAAATAAGTAATAAAAAAAAAATTAAGAAGACTTTTGAGTTGTTAGGAAATTTCACTTAATTAGTGGGATTTAAACATTTCTTTATAAACACGTTCTTCAATTTTATGATCATTATCAAATAATAAAGGTATTTCCATACCCTCGGACATCTCAATTTCAACAGAAATAACATCTTTAGCTTCAATATGATCAGCATGAACTACTATCGGTCTTTTAGATGGATTATTATTTATAATTTTAATCTTTGCATTATCTTTTAATAGACCTCCACGCCAATGTCTGGGACTATAGGCACTTACAGCAGTAAGTGCTACAACATTACTTCCAAGTGGGATAATTGGTCCTGAAGCAGAGTAATTATACCCAGTGCTACCTGCTGCTGTTGATAATATTACACCATCACAAACAAGCTCTTCTATTCTTACTTCGTTATCTATCATAATTTGAATTTTTGCAGCTTGATATTTTTCTCTACGAATACTGATCTCATTAATCGCAATAGCTTTAATTTCTTGACCTGTGGGATTTAAAGTTTTCATTACTAAAGGTCTTAATTTTGTTAATTGAGCGTTATTTAGTCGTTCCTCTAATCCATCAAGTTTGTAATCATTCATCAAGAATCCGACAGATCCAAAATTCATACCATAAATTGGCTTGTTAAGTTTCATATAATTATGAAGTGACTTTAATATAAAACCATCACCTCCAAGTGCTACAATGAAATCTGCCTCTTCAGGCTCGTAATTACCGTATTTTTTTATAAGTTTCTCTTGAGCTTCAATATTTTTTTCAAGAGGAAAAGAAACAAAACATATTTTCATTTATTAACCCCCAGTCTCATTCATATAACGATTAACATATCCTTCAAAATTATCTTTTTGAATTTTAAAGTTATGTGCTTTTGGTTTAATTGACATGGCATATTCTATTAAAGCAATAATATCATTTTTTGTTTGATTTCTTAGAGCAAATTTTAAATCTACAAAATCATTTTGTCCTAAACACATATATAACTTACCAGTACATGTAAGTCTTACCCTATTACAAGTATCACAAAAGTTATGAGAAATAGCAGATATAATACCAATTTTTGATTTATGATTTGAATACTCATAGTATCTAGAGGGGCCATTAGTTCTGTGTTTAGAGGGAATTAAATTTAATTTATTTACTAAATGCTCTTCAAATTTCTTCATTGATAAATATTGATTAAATCGCTTTTCTCCAATATCACCTATGGGCATTATTTCAATTAACGAAATATCAAAGTAATTTTTTTTACACCAATCTAAAATATCAAATATTTCTTTATTATTGAAATTTTGAGTCAAAACAGTATTTATTTTTATCTTTATACCTTCTTGTTTAGCTGCCTCTATCCCATTTAAAACTTTACTAAGATCTCCCCATTTAGTTATTTTCCTAAAACTTTCAGTATTTAAACTATCAAGAGAAACATTTATTCTTTCAACACCATTATTTTTAAGAATAGATGCATATCTTGATAAATTCGTACCATTTGTAGTTAAAGTATGCTCTGAAATTTTACCCTGATTTTTTAGGTTATTTAAATGTTCTATAATTGAAACAATGTTTTTTCTTACAAGAGGTTCACCACCTGTTAATCGAAATTTTTTTACACCTAACTCATTAAATATATTTGTAAGTTTAATAATTTCTTCAATTGATAAAACTTCTTGTCTAGGCAAGAAGGTTACATCCTCGGCCATACAATAAGTGCACCTTAAATCACATCTATCAGTGACAGATATTCTTAAGTAATCAATTTTTCTTTTAAAATTATCAGTCAGCATTTTCGTGTATCTTTAAATCAACTACATTTAAATCTATAACTTTTTTCCCTACGTTCTCAAAGTTAATAGTGATTTTACTATTTATACAAGATTGAACTTGCCCCAGGCCCCAATCTGGTTGAGATGGACACTCCACGATTGTACCTGGTATAAAATCGCTAAAATTATAGTTATTTTCCATTATTACTCTTGTTAAGTAGAAACAAATATTTACTATTTACTATAGAATCAAATGGATAAAAAAGAAAATTTAAACAAGCTTAAATCTGTTATCAGTAATATTGAAAAATCATATGGGAAAGGTTCCATAATGATGCTTGGAAAGAAAGATATTGATGCAAATATTGATGTATACTCAACAGGCTCTCTTGGTCTAGATATAGCTCTAGGAATAGGTGGTTTACCGAAAGGAAGAGTCATAGAAGTTTATGGCCCAGAAAGTTCAGGTAAAACAACTCTAACATTACATATAATTGCGGAAGCTCAAAAAGTTGGAGGAACTTGCGCTTTTATTGATGCTGAACATGCTTTAGACCCAGGTTATGCAAAAAAACTTGGAGTGAACATTGATGAGTTATTGATATCTCAACCCGATACTGGTGAACAGGCTTTAGAGATCTCAGATACTCTTGTAAAATCTGAAGGTATAGATTTATTAGTTATAGACTCAGTGGCAGCTTTAGTTCCCAGAGCAGAGTTAGAGGGTGAAATGGGCGACTCTTTACCCGGACTTCAGGCAAGGCTAATGAGCCAAGCGCTTAGAAAACTAACTAGTTCAATCTCAAAGACAAATACTATGGTTGTTTTTATTAATCAATTGAGAATGAAGATAGGTGTTATGTTTGGAAGCCCTGAAGTCACCACTGGAGGTAACGCTTTAAAGTTTTACTCTTCTGTAAGACTAGATATTAGAAGGATTGGCGCAATAAAAGATAAAGATAATATCATAGGAAACCAAACGAGAGTGAAGGTAGTCAAAAATAAAATGGCCCCTCCTTTTAAAATGGTTGAATTTGACATTATGTATGGTGAAGGAATTTCTAAAATTGGCGAAATTATAGATTTAGGTGTTCAAGCAGATATTATAGATAAGTCTGGAGCGTGGTATTCTTACAAAGACGAAAAAATTGGTCAAGGTAGAGAAAATACAAAACAGTTTTTAAAGGACAATCCAGAGTTATTGAATGAAATAGAAGGCAGAATAAGATCAAATTCCGAAACCGTTGAAGAGTTGATGATCGATCCACCTCCTTCCACAATAGAAGAAACCGTCGAAAAAAACCCTAAAGAATAATATTAAATTTCAGTTAAATTAATCTATATTCCATGAATATGAACTCTAATGAAGTCCGCAATGCGTTTATTGATTATTTTAAAAATAATGATCATAGGCATGTCAAATCTGGATCTTTAGTGCCGGAAAATGACCCCTCTCTAATGTTTGCTAATTCAGGAATGGTTCAATTTAAAAATGTTTTCACAGGCATGGAGCAGTTAGATTTCAAAAGAGCAACGACCTCTCAAAAATGTGTTCGGGCAGGAGGAAAACATAATGATTTAGAGAATGTTGGATTTACAACTCGGCATCATACATTCTTCGAGATGTTAGGAAATTTTTCTTTTGGTGACTATTTCAAAGAGCAAGCAATTCTATATGCTTGGAACTTAATAACTAAAGAATTTAAAATAAACAAAAATAAATTATTAGTTACAATATATCATGATGATGAAGTTGCAGAAAAATTTTGGAAAAAGATAGCCAATTTACCCGATAGTAAGATAATTAAAATTTCAAGTTCAGATAATTTTTGGTCAATGGGTGACACAGGACCTTGCGGACCATGTTCGGAGATATTTTATGATCATGGTGATAAATATTTTGGTGGCCCCCCAGGTTCGGTTGACGAAGATGGTGATCGTTTCATTGAAATATGGAATTTAGTTTTTATGCAGTATGAGCAGGTAGACAAAAAAACTAGACTTGATTTACCTAAACCGTGTGTAGACACCGGGATGGGTCTAGAGAGAATAACAGCATTATTAAATGGTAGTAATGACAATTATAGTTCTGATTTGTTTTCAAATATTATTGATATTACTCAAGAGTTCATGCAAAAAAAAATATCTGAACAAAATAAATCTAGTTTTAGAGTTATAGCAGATCACTTGCGAGCTTCCTCTTTTTTAATTGCTGACGGGGTTTTGCCTTCAAATGAGGGGCGGGGTTATGTATTAAGGAGAATATTAAGAAGGGGTATAAGACATGCATATACATTAGGCTCCTCAGAACCATTATTTCACAAAATTTTTGATGAATTGAAAAATTTAATGGGCGATTTCTTCCAAGAACTTAACACTGGAGCTGAGGCAATTAAGGAAACACTCTACAATGAGGAAATAAAATTTAGAGAAACTTTAAGTAAAGGCCTAGAGATACTCGGACAAGAAATACCTAATATTAAAAATAATAAATTAGACGGCAAAATCGCATTTAAATTATACGACACCTTTGGATTTCCCCTTGATTTAACACAAGATTATCTGAGATCAAAGGATATCGATGTTGATATAGAGTCCTTTGATGCATCAATGAAGCAACAAAAAGAGGAAGCTAGATCTTCATGGAAAGGTAGTGGTGATGGAAATACTGAAAAGCTATGGTTTGATATTGCAAGAAAAAATAAACCAACAGTATTTAAGGGATACGATGAAACCACCTTAAAGGCAAATGTAACTGCATTAGTCTTAGACTCAGAAGCAGTTGATGAATTAAGTAATAAAATAAAAAAATCAGCAATTATCACAGATGAGTCATGTTTTTATGCAGAGTCCGGTGGGCAAGTTGGAGATAAAGGCATAATTTCCTCAGAAAATGCCAAATTTAGAGTGACAGATACTAGAAAAACACCTCAAGGCATTTTTATTCATTTTGGTAATGTAATTTCAGGTAACTTTAAAATAGGACATAAGGTTAAACTTAAAGTTGACACGAGTTTAAGGGATCTTATTAAAAAAAATCATTCTGCTACACATTTACTTCATGCCGCTTTGAGAAATAATTTAGGACCTCATATAGCTCAGCGCGGATCTTTAGTTAATGAAAATAAATTACGTTTTGACTTCAGTCATAATAAACAAATTTCATCAAATCAAATAGATACTATTCAAAAAGAGGTAACAAATATAATTTCAAATGCTTGTGAAACACAAATTGATATTAAATCTAAAGAAGAAGCAATTAAACAAGGGGCTATGGCTTTGTTTGGAGAAAAATATGGTGAAGAGGTCAGAGTAGTCACTCTAGGAGAAAATAATAATAAACCTTATTCAATTGAGTTATGTGGTGGAACGCATGTAACAAATGTTAAAGATATCAAAAAATTTCATATTATAAGTGAAGAGTCTGTCTCATCAGGAGTGAGGAGAATAGAGGCTTGCACTGGTAATAAGGTAGATGAATTTATTAGTAATAAACTAAAAGAGGATCAACTACTTGAAAAAAAACTTGATGATAAAATCACTAATTTAATTTCACAAATAAACAAATTAAATGGAAAAATAAGTTTTAGCGAAGATAATAAAAACCTTTACATAAAGAAATTAGAAAATTATTTAGATAATTTAAAAAATAAATCAATTCTCTCAAATGAAGAGAATAATAAAATAGAAGAAACAGATATAAATGGAATTAATTTTGTGTCTCAATTAATAGAAAATCTGCCTCCAAAAGAACTTAGATCAATTTTTGATAAATTTAAATCAGAAAAATCTAAATCTATTTTGGCTTGTATTACTGCAAATGAGGATAAGGTATCTATCATCGTTGGGTTAACTAATGATTTAATAGACACTTATGATGCTAGAGTATTAATTAAAAGTACTTTTGATTTACTCGGTTCAAAAGGTGGTGGAGGAAGAATTGATTTTGCCCAAGCTGGTGGAAACAAAAAAGATCAATTAAATCAAGCCTTTTTAAGTATTAAAAACCAGATTTAACTTAATTTAGTTTGAAGATTGTTATCAAGACAATTTAAAAAATCTTCAGTGTTCATCCAAGGCGAATTTTTGTCTACAAGTATTGCTAAGTCCTTAGTCATTTGACCAGACTCCACAGTTTCAACACAGGTTTCTTCAAGCGCCCTAGAAAACTTAATAAGTTCATCATTTCCATCAAACTCACCTCTAAAGTTTAAACCTTTTGTCCAAGCAAATATTGATGCTATAGGATTAGTTGAAGTTTTTTCTCCCTTTTGATGTAGTCTATAGTGTCTAGTTACCGTTCCGTGAGCAGCCTCAGCTTCAATTGTTTTGCCATCAGGTGTCATTAAAACACTAGACATCATACCCAAAGATCCAAACCCCTGTGCAACTGCATCTGACTGAACATCTCCGTCATAATTCTTACATGCCCATATAAAGTTACCTGACCATTTCATTGAAGACGCAACCAAATCATCAATAAGACGGTGTTCATAGACTATTTGGTTATTTTCAAAATCAGTTCTAAATTCTTTTTGAAAAATTTCGTTAAATATTTCTTTAAATCTTCCATCGTATTTTTTTAAAATAGTATCTTTTGTTGAGAGATAAACAGGCCATTTTAATTTTAATCCATAATTAAAACAAGCTCTTGCAAAACCTCTAATTGACTCATCTACATTATACATAGAGAGGGCAACACCCTGATTTTGAAATTGAAAAACTTCTTTTTCCTCTATTTTTCCCTCTTCATCAACATATTTCATAAATAGTTTTCCTGGTTTGTCGATCTTCATTTCTGTAGCTTTATATTGGTCACCAAACGCATGCCTACCAACAACAATAGGGGCATCCCATGTTCTTACAATTCTTGGAATGTTTTTACATATAATGGGCTGTCTAAAAACAGTTCCATCTAAAATATTTCTTATAGTTCCATTTGGAGAACGCCACATTTTTTTTAGTTTAAATTCCGACACTCTATTATCGTCAGGAGTTATCGTTGCACATTTTATTCCAACCCCAAATTTTTTAATTGCTTTTGCAGCCTCAACTGTAATTTCATCATTTGTTCGATCTCTATTTTGCACAGATAAGTCGTAATATTTGAGATCTATATCAAGATATGGAAGGATGAGCTTTTGTTTAATAAAATCCCATATAATCCTAGTCATTTCATCACCATCTAATTCGACCACAGGATTTTTTACTGAAATTTTTGACATTTATATAGAGATATTGATTGTATAACAGATTAAATTAATAAAAAAAATCTATTTTATTGATCAAATTATACAATTCAGATATTAATTCCATCTTATGTACTTCAGGTTTCATAAAGAAATTTCAGCTGCACTGATAATACTATTTTTATTAGTAATTTTTTTTTATTTTATATATAAACCTTTATTTTTAATTTTTTTAATATTACTAATTTTTACATTCTATTTTTTTAGAGATCCTGAAAGAGTCGTTCCATTAGGTGATGATATTTTAGTTAGCCCTGCAGATGGATTAATTACAAATATTAGTGAGTACAAAGAGGGAAAAAAAAGTTATACCAAAGTTTCAATTTTTTTGAGTGTGTTTAATGTACATATCCAAAGATTACCAGTTTCAGGTCAAATTACAAAAATTGATTATATTGAGGGTAAATTCATCAATGCAACTTTAGATAAAGCAAGTAAAGAAAATGAAAGATTAAGGTTAACTCTAAAATCTGGATCTAACGTTATATACATAACACAAATAGCTGGATTAATTGCCAGAAGAATAATTTGTTATCTTAAAACTAATGAGAGAGTAAACCAAGGTGATAGATATGGAATTATCAAGTTTGGAAGCAGAGTAGATATAGAATTTCCCAACTCATATAATTTAATGGTAAGCATTGGTCAGCAATGTATCGGTGGTGAAACTATCATTGCTAGAGATTTTAAAAACAACAAAAATATACAATCTAGAGAATATAAAAAGATTTAGACATTTAGATGACCGAACATCCGCTCACTAAATTTATACCTAATTTAATTACACTGATGTCACTTATTGCGGGTATTTCCTCAATAAAGTTCTCTATTCAAAGTAATTTTAAAATTGCTGTGCTTATGATAATGCTAGCAGCCTTCTTCGATTTCTTTGATGGATGGATGGCTAGAAAATTAAAAAAATCATCCCAATTTGGAGCTGAATTAGACTCTCTATCAGATTTTATAAGTTTTGGATTAGCTCCATCTTTACTAATAAATTTAAGTTTTACTAATGAGCTAGGTAGAATTGGATGGGTTATAAGTCTTTTTTACATTATTTGCGCAGCTCTTAGACTCGCTCGTTTTAATATTGAAAATATGAGAGAGCAAAGCAAAGTATTTTATGGCATACCCTCACCAGCTGCAGCAGGTATCATAATGATTCCGCTTTATCTAGATTTTATTGAACAAATACAATTTACTATCAACTATCCCATTGTAAGTGCCTTATTAATTGTATTTGCGGGCGCTATGATGATTAGTAGGGTTCCGACTCCTTCTGTGAAAAATCTAAAAGTAAAAACTCTTTATTTTAGACTTATGATAATTTTTACAGTTATAATTTTAATATTTTTAATAAGCTATTTTTGGCAAACAACTCTTTTAGTTGCATTTATTTATTTATTATTCGCTTTATTAAGTTTGTTTACCTACTTTATTAAATTTTTTAGAGGGGTTAGTTAAGTATTTTGATTTAAGCATCAAAGCTGATGGAGTTACAAGTAAAGTCAATAAAGTAGAAAAAAGTAATCCAAAAACAATTGCCCTCGATAAATCTACCCACCATTGAGTGTCAGGAGAGTTATAACTATATTCAAAGTTTACAAAATCAATATTTAATTTTAAAGCCATTGGAAGTAAACCAAGTACAGTAGTAGTTGTAGTCAATAAAACAGGTCTCAATCTTTGTGCACCCGTCATTAAAATGGCATCTCTGGCATCATTTGTCTTTTTTATTAATCTATCAAAGGTATCAATTAAGACTATATTGTTGTTTACAACTATACCTGCTAACGAGATGACTCCTATTCCGCTCATCACTATTCCAAATGGTTGCTTTGTAATTAATAGCCCTAAAACAACGCCCACAGTTGACATAATTACTGCAAATAGAATTAATAAGGTGCTACTAAAACTATTAAATTGGGTCAAAAGAATTAAACCCATTAAAAAAACAGCTATCAAAAAAGCTTTTTGTAGAAAAGCTTTAGACTTCTGCTGACTTTCATCTTCTCCCTTAAATTCTATTTTTACTCTTGGGTCAATATTAGCTGAATTAAATTCAGGAATATCTAAACCAAAGTTATTTGGAATATTGAATTTTTCAATTCCAAGCCAATGTTTTATAAGTCTGACATAAGCATCAGTTTGATAAAATCTAGTTACATCTGATTTAATTGTTTCAATTCTATTCTGCTCTACTCTGGTCAAATTTCCTGTCTCTTGATTGGTTTCAATTTTAGTAAAATTTGAAATTGGTACATAGCCTGAAGATGTTGGTATCTTAATATTATCTAATTGATCGATCGTTCTCTGTTCTTTTGGCAATCGAAGGTAAATGGGTATAGATTCATCACTATCATCAGGTCTAAATTCACTCAATTTAAGCCCACTTGTAAGAAGTTTAATGGTGTTACCTATTATTGAAATACTAGCACCATATTTTGCAGCCTCTTCTCTATCAACATAAAGCTCATATTCAATACTAGGAGAGGGTAGAGATGTTTCTAAATCCTTTAAGCCAGATATGCTTGATAAATATTTTTCAATTCTCTTAAGTTCTTGAACTGTGATTTTAGGATCAGAAGAAGTTAAATTGATTTCAATGGGCTTCCCTCTAGGAGGACCTGCTCTTAAAGTTCTTGTTTCAACTTTAATCCCAGGAATAGATGAAGTTTCTTGTCTTATTTCAGAAATTATTGTTTCTGCTTTTCTTCTTTTATCCCAATCTTTGAATTCTATATCTATAAATCCAATAATATCAGGCGAGCTTTCTTGTCTATTTTCTACATTTCCAGATGTTGTATAGACAGACTCAAATTCATTATTCTTTTTTTGTAAGTTTAATACCTGTGACTCTACTTTTGCAACTAGTCTGTCTTTTTCTAAAACTGAGAGATTGCCTGTAGCATAAATAATTACTTTGGTATTCTCTGCTTCAACTGAAGGAAAAAAAGTAACTCCCTTACCAAACTTTCCATATGCACCATAGATACCAACTAACAGCATGAAAGATAGAACAACTATTTTTATAGGATTATTTATACAGAGCCTCAAAATAAAAAGGTAAATCTTAGTAAAAAAACCTACTTTTTCTAAATCAGTTAAGTCTTCGTCATCATCAGCATTTATTCTAGGGATAATCATTTTCTGAAAAAAACCTTTATTTTTAATATACCTAAAAACAAAAAACAAAATGACGGCAATTGAAATTGTTGTTACGGCTTTTGCACCCATATTTATGTAGTTATCAAATTCTAGTTGAGATAAAAAATTAAATGCAACAAAATTTATTATACCAAATAAAATTAAAGGTATAATAAAGAAGAAAAAAAGATTTTTAATTTTATAGGCCTGAGTTCCAATTATAGGAATAACTATTAATGCCATAGCTAAACTTGAACCTAAAACAGATATTACTGTTATAGGTATATACTTCATAAAACCACCAGTTGTGCCTGGCCAAAATAAAAGAGGAATAAACGCCGCTATAGTAGTAAAAGTTGAAGCCATGATAGGAAGGGACATTCTTGATGCAGCCTTTATATATGACTCTGCTAGCCCCATACCCTCTTGTATTTTTCTTTGGGCATATTCAACTACAACCACAGCCCCATCAACAAGCAGCCCAACTGAGAGAATTAACCCAAACAAAACAACCATATTGATTGTAAAGCCAAGTGAATAGAGGATTAAAATAGATGATAAAAAAGAACCCGGCACGGCTAAACCTACAAGTAAACTTGACCTTATACCAAGAAAGATAACAACCACACTCATAACAAGTATTATTGAAAAAATTACATTATTTTGGAGATCTCCTAGCATACTTTTAATATTTACAGACTCATCACCAGAAAAAGTTATTTTGACTTTTGATGGAAGAATTTTTTGCTCTTCCTTTACTAACTGTTTAACTTGATCAACAGTCTCTACAATGTTTGCTCCAATTCTTTTAGATATTTCTAGAGTGAAAGCAGACTTATTATTTAATCGGGCAAATTTTTCTGGATCTTTAAAAGTTCTTTTAAGTTGGGCAATATCTTTAAATTTGATTGTTTTTTTATCATTTACCTTTATTGGTGTATTAAAAACATCATTTAGGCTCTCATATAAACCAGGAATTTTAATTACAAATCTTCCATCTCCTGTATCAAGATTTCCAGCAGAAACTATTTGGTTATTAGATCTTACAAAATTTAATATTTCATTTAAATTTAATCCATAAGCTTCTATTTTGTTCTGATCAATTACAATGTCTAGTTGCTCTTCTCTTTCACCTCCAATATTTACTTCTAAAACATTTGGTAAAGATTGTATTTTGTCTTTAAGGTCATTAGATATCTTTTTTAGTAAAAATTCAGATATGTCACCACTTATAGATACAACTAAAATAGGAAATAAACTTATATTGACCTCACTTACCTTGGGCTCATCTGCATCATCAGGTAAATCTGACTTTGCTCTGTCAACTTGTTCTCTAGTATCTAAAAGTGCTTGATCAGGATCAAACCCAGCATCAAACTCTAATAAAACATTTCCACCACCTTGATAAGAAGTGCTAGTCATTTCTTTTTTTCCTTCGATATTTGAAACTTCATCTTCAACAGGTTTTATTAAAAGCTTTTCAGAGTCTTCAGGCGATATTCCTGTTAATCCAAGAGATACATATATATAGGGCAAACTTACATCTGGTGATGATTCTTTAGGAATATTGTTAAACACAAGTGATCCACTAACAATAACAAATAGGAAAATGGAAATTGTAGTTCTGTAGTATTGACTTGCTAAGTTAACCAAGCTCATGATTAATTAAAAGTAACTTTTTCTCCTGCAGACACGTATTGCTGTCCAACAATTATAATTTTTTCTTTTTGACTCAAACCAGAGACCAACATGTAATCAGAGGTGTCTTCTATAACATTAATTTTTTTAAATTGAACGGTATTATCAGATCCTATAACTTTTACACCTAACTCTCCTGAGTCTCCCAAAGCTAGGATTGAGGGTGAAATTTTATGCGCAAGAACATTTCCTTTAACTATGGAAATTATTGATGATAAGCCATCTTTATACCTAAGATCTTTATTTTCAACTTTAACAACAATTTCAAAAGTTTTAGTTTCAGGATCTGAAATAGGAGAAATATAATCAATTGCACCATTGACATTTTCACCAAGGATTGTGACCTCAACTTTATTCTCTAAGGATATATCTAGAATTTCATTTTCATTAATATAACCAAATATTTTTAATGAACTCAGATCAATAATTTCATAGACTTTTTCGCCTGGCATCACAAGCTCCCCAGCAATCTTATGACCATCTAAAAGCATTCCACCAAAAGGTGCAAAAAGAGCATATTTATCAAATTCACTTTGAGATAATAAATTTAATTTATATAAATCAGCGTTCGTTTTGTAATCATCTAATTCAACTATATGCTGGCCTTTTTTTATTTTAGTGCCTGCTTTGACCAGCACTTTTTCTATTGTAGTCATCACTTCACTCTTAACTTCAATTCTCCTATAAGCTTCAGTAGTTGAGCTAAAAACAATACTATCCTTAATAGTTTGTGCAGAGGAGTCTATAACCTCAACAGAAAATAATTTTTCATCTGTTTCCTCTTTGCTTCCCCATTCTGATGAGTAACATAAAGAACTTATTAGTGATATGATTGATACAATGATAATTTTTTTTATGGTGGGTAACATGGGTGTGTTTAAACCTAATAGAATATATGTAAACGAATACATATCAGATTATGAGTAAAATTAAATGAAACAGTGGTATAAAACTAGAAAAAAAGACCCTTTTTATATAAAAGCAAAGAAAAATGACATTATTTCTAGAGCTTATTACAAATTAGAAGAAATAGATAAAAAACATAATTTATTCAAAAAAGATAAAAGAATATTAGATGTAGGATGCTCACCAGGTGGTTGGACACAATATATTTTGAAAAAAAACCCAAAAAACAGAATAGTGGGTATTGATATACTTCCAGCTTCTAAGCAGATTGAGGATGAAATCAAATTTTATATGATGGACTTAAATAAGTATCAATTAATTGATGAATTATTTACAGTTAATAAATATACTTTTGACTCAATAGTTTCAGATATCGCACCAAACACAAGTGGAAACCAATTTTTAGATCAAACTAACAGTTATGATTTGAGTATGCTTTCAGCAAAATTTATTGAAAAATATTTAAACAAAGGTGGAAACTTTTTAGTAAAAAATTTTCAAGGAGAAGATACAGAAAAATTATTTGAGTTTATTAAAAATTATTTTGACAAAACACTATATATTAAACCAACTGCATCAGATAAAAAATCTAAAGAAATTTATATCTTAGGTTTGTTAAAAAAATAATTATTTAACCAAGTATTCAATGAATTTAGAGTAGAAAAATTTTTCTTTTTATCTCTATAAGTTATTTCGAAAATTTCTTTATCGAATTTTTTGGAATAGATAATTTTAATTATAGGAAAAGAAAAATTTGATTTGTAAAAAGTAATTTTTGTTTTTTTATAGTTAGTATCCTGAGTTTGAATTGAATAATTTCTCCATATATTTTTTGATAAACCATAAGAATAAGTATTAAGAATATATTGGAATGTTTTTTTTGGAATTGTGTCAATATAATTTTTATTTATGTTTAGGATTTTCAATATATATTATGTTAAATGGTACTTTTAAATTCTTCAAGTTGTAATTTTGATTGGCAACCTAGTAATTTTGAATTTATTAACTTAAAAGGAGAAAAAGGATCCTTTTATGAATCTTTTGACACCAATGGTCTTTTAGTAATGTTTATTTGTAATCATTGCCCTTATGTCAGATCTATAGAAACTAAGATTGCTATTGAAACTCAAAGACTCAAAGTTCTAAATGTTAATTCTATTGCTTTTATGTCGAATGATCAAAATTCATATGAAGAGGACCACAACAAATATCTTTTAGAACAAATATCAAGAGCTAAATTTGAATTTGAGTATATTGTTGATGCCACGCAATCAATAGCTAAAAAATTTGATGCTCAATGCACTCCTGAGTTCTATTATTTTAATAATGATAAAAAACTTAAGTATAGAGGCAGATTAGATTCCAATGGTAAAGATCCTTCTATGGGCAAACCAGAGCTTTATTCTGCTGTTGAAGATATTATTGCTAAAGGATATTGTTCAATCCAACAATATCCAAGTATGGGTTGCTCAATAAAATGGAAAAATTAATTACAAAAAGAAATTTATCTTTACTTGGAATTATATCTTTTTTATTGGTTATTGCTCTTTATTTCATTTTGCAAAATAACTCTAAAGACGATGAAAAATTATTCGATATTTTTTTGGCAGATCTTTATAATGAACAAAATTCAAATTTAGATGAAAAACTTTATTATTTATCAAGTTTAGATAATCCTAAAGTTTCTTTTTTTAGTGATTTGAAACTAACCTCAATTGTAAATTTAGATCGATATAACAAAATTGATAAAGATATAATATTATTGAAAAAAGCTTTAATTGACTTAGATAAAGAATTGATAAAATCTTTATCATTAGATAATAATTTTACTTTTAATGAAATTGCTAAAATATACTTTTATAATTTAGACATTAAAAACTTTGAATTTAGTGAGTCAGATAAAGATAATTTAAATAATTTTTTTATCAAAGCTGTTGATAGATTATCTAATGAAAAAAATTAAATTTTTAATTTTTCTTTTAGCCTTATCTTCTTGTAATAAATATTTGGGTACCGTAGACCCTGATTATAGCCCTACAAATGAGGTAACTGAGATTTTTTCAGACTTTGAAATTGATAATGATATCTCAGATTTTGAGTTTGGTGATATAATTTTCCCTAAAGTTGTTAATCCCAATTTAAATATTGATAATTTAGAAATAGAAAAAATTATCAATATAAATAAAAACTCTGTAGTGAATTTTGTAAACGAAAAGATTATTGTAAGCAAAGATGAAACTATTTATTTAATTGATAAAAATAATCAAAATAAATTTGAATTTGAATTAAACCTTAAGAGTGATGAAGAGATCATTAGATTTTTTGAATTCAATGGAGATATTCATGTATTAACAAATAGATCTCGAATATTTGTTATTTATGGTAAAAATATATCTGAGTTAGCGGATTTTGATATTTTTATAAACACAACTCCAATTGTGTCACATAAAAATTTAATATTAGTAAGTGTTTTTGGAGATATTTACGATGTAAAACTCGCTGATTACTCTATATCTAAAATAGATAATTTTGTTTTAAAATCAGGAATAACAATTAAGTCAAACATATTTGAAGACAAAACAAATTTATATTATCTTTTTAATACAGGAACTCTATTAACTTTTAATAAAAATAATTTTGATTATTATAATAACTATATATTAGAGGATTTAAATATACTTACATCACTAGAAGGATTTAGTGAATTAATAGATAGTCCATTTAGCCATAACGAAAATTTATATTTTTTAGATCTTTCTGGAAAAATTGCAGTATATAATCCTATTTCTTCAGATATCATTTGGGAGCTTGATATAAATGACACTATATTGAGTTATCTTTTTTCGCGTAACGGTTATTTAATTTTGACGACTTTTAATAAGATTCTCGTATTATCTAATAAAGGAAATATTATAAACTCATACTCACATAATAAAGAGTCACCAATAACAATTTTTAATATTCAAGAAGATATTTATTTAGTTTCAAATGAAGGAATAAGTAAATTAAATTTGAAAGATAAAAGTGAGGATAAGTTTTATAAAAATAAATTTACTAGTAATGTAGAAATTTATTTTCAAGATCAAAATATATATCTTAAAGATGACAGAAGTCTTTTTTTAATTAAGTGAATAATTATTTTATTATTGGTAAAGTAAATGAAGGAAAATCATTCCTATTTAATCTTTTTTCTAAAACTCATAAAACTATATCTAATCCCAAAGCCAATACTACAATTGACGTGATTAGGAAAAATATATTGTCGGAAAACTTCGAGTACAATATATACGACACGCCAGGATTTTATAAATTAAGTGATTTTACAGAGCTTATAAATAAAATTTCAATGCTAAAACTAGATAATATTAAATTTATTTATTTAATCTCATCTTTTACTAATGAGGATTTAAAAATATGTAAACAATTATATTCTAAAAATTATAATCTTTTGCTTTTCTCATTTAAAAAAATTGATGAAAAAGACTACATATCAAACTTATTTGATAAAACTTTTACAAATTACTCTAATAATTATCCAACTTTAAAAAAATATTTATCTAATGAAAATAAAAAACAAGACTCAAATATTAAAATTGAAAATAAAAAAATAATAACAATCTTTGGCAAAGAAAATACAGGTAAATCAACACTATTTAATAAAATAACAAATATATCCTTATCTAAGACCTCTCCACATCTTCACACAACCCGTGACTCAGTAAATTGGGATATACAGTATAAAAATCAAACATTAGAATTTATTGATACAGCTGGTTTTATTAGAAATAGATCAAATAGAAAAAATCTTGTTTTTGAAAAACTTTCTCTTGAACAATCTGAATATTTTATAAAAAAATCTTCATTGATTGTATTGCTACTAGATGCTAATTCTGAATCAAGATTAGACTTATCATTAATAGGATCTTTATCAAAAAGAAATAAACCTTTTTTAGTGCTGGTTAATAAAATTGACTTGATAGATAATAAAACATTATATCAACAAAAGTTCCTTAATTATCTCTCTTCAAATCATAATTACTATTCTTCTTTGAACATATATTTTATATCTGCATTAAAATCATCTAAATCAAAAATACTTCAAATAGTAAGTAATCAATTGCAAAACAAGTTTTATTTTAAAACCTCATATTTAAATAAAATTGTTAAATCAATTAATGGAGAGTTAGGAAAAATACAGAAAAATTCCAAGGAATTTAAAATTTACTTTATTACTGCTTTTACAGTAAACCAAAAAAATTACTTCAAAATTTCATGTAATTTTCAAAAAAAAAATATCAAAGTTCATATCAAGAATTATTTATCAAAAATATTAATTAGAGAATTAAATCTTAAAGGAGTCAGTTTTAATTTAATATTTTAATATTAATATTACTAGATTTAATTATGTCTAGTTTTAATGACTCCAGATAATTTATCAGTGATATTTTAAAATTGTTAAAGTGAATTTTAAAATGATTATTTTTTTCAAAAGATAAAATAAAACGAAATTCTTTTTTAAATAATGGCACTAGTAAATTTATAAAATAGATAATATTTGTTAACTCTTGGTAATTTTGTTTAATATAATTGTAGTTGTATTGATAAGAGATCATATTTAAGTCTATATCTCTATAAACAATGATCAATTCATCAATTTTTGAAAATTGACTTTTTATAATTGTATTTGCTTTTATTAAATCCTCTAAGGAGTCGAAATTTGTCTGAAGTAGGGTGTGATCTTGACTAATATTTTCTAACTTTTTTTTTGCTAAGATGATTTTATTTGAATTTTCAATCAGTAGGCTTTGATCTTCACCATTTAAAATAATTAAGATTTGATTATGAGGCAATTATATATTGGATCCAGCACTAAGTAATGATAACTGAGTTATTTTATTATCACCTAATTGATCAACTAATTTGATTGGATAATCTCCTGTGAAGTAATGATCTGTTAATTGAGGCTTTTTATCATCCCTCTTTAAAAATCCTAGAGCAATATAAAGCCCATCTAAAGATAAAAATTTTAAACTTCTTGCTTTTACATATTCACATATTTCTTCTACACTTTTATTTGCTGCTAATAATTCCTTTTTTGTAGGCATGTCAACACCATAAAAATCTGGAAATTTGATTTCAGGACATGCGATCCTTAAATGAACTTCCTTTGCTCCAGCATCATATAACATCTTTACAATTTTATGAGAAGTTGTGCCACGAACTAAAGAGTCATCAACTAATATAATTTTTTTATTTTCTATAGAACTTCTATTTGCATTTAATTTAAGTTTTACACCCAAACTTCTTATTTGTTGGCCAGGTTCTATAAAAGTTCTTCCAACATAATGATTCCTTATTAATCCTAAATCAAAGTTTATTTTCTTTTGCTGACTATACCCTATAGCAGCAGCATTTCCTGAGTCTGGAACAGGTACAACTAATTCGGCATCTACATCATCCTCTTTTGCTAACTCTTTTCCTAAATTTTTTCTATACTCATATGCTGTTTTTCCTCTTAAAATACTATCTGGTCTCGCAAAATAAATATACTCAAAAACACAAGGACGAGCTTTGTGATTACCGAATGGTTTTAGACTGTGTAATTTTTCATTTTCAATATAAACAATTTCTCCGTTTTCAACCTCTCTCACAAACTCTGCTCCAATAATATCAAGAGCACAAGTTTCAGATGCTAGAACATATGAGTTATTTAATGTGCCTATTACTAATGGTCTAATTCCAAATATATCTCTTGCTCCTATCAAAACATCCTTAGTAAGCATCACTAATGCGTAGCCACCCTGTATTTGTGAAATAGCTTCAATAATTTTATCTATATTTTTTTCTTTTTTTGATCTTGCTATAAGTTGAACAATTGTTTCAGAGTCTGACGTTGTATAAAATATCGCACCATCTTCAACTAATTCTTTTCTTAACGTAATTGCATTTGTAAAATTACCATTATGAGATACTCCTATGCCACCTGCATTAGTGTCTGCAAAAAAAGGTTGGACGTTTCTTAATATTTTACCCCCAGTTGTACTATACCTGTTATGCCCAATTGCATAATTGCCTGGTAATTTTTTTATTGTATTCTCATTATTAAAATTATCACCTACAAGTCCAAATCTTTTTTCAGAATAATAGTTTTTACCATCGTAAGATACTATTCCACAACCCTCTTGCCCCCTATGTTGTAATGCGTGTAAACCTAAGGCTGTCAAAGCTGAGGCATCATTAATATTAGATATACCAAAAACACCACATTCTTCTCTAATTTTAATAGAGTTCTTTTTTTTCATTAATATCTTCTTTAATAACAGAGTTCTTATTTATTTTTTTTTCAACCTTTGGATCTTTATACATAAGGTTTTCATACATTGAAATATTTAATTTCATTATTTTATTTTTATCGTCTATAAAGTTTTTAAAAAATACAATATAAGAAAAATAAAAAAGAATCGAAAATAAAAATATTCCATAAATAGACCCTATTACAGTATCTAAAATTTTGAATTCAAGTTGAGAGGGTGATTTTAAATTTAATGCCTTTTCTAAAATTGAATAAATTATGTATGTTATTAAAAAAAGAATAATAAAAGATATAATCTCTAAAAAAGTTGAATTACTTTCTAGTAATGAAAATAAATATTCAATATTTAATTTTTCTAGAGAAAAATTAAGTACTCGCTTATAAAATATAAAGGGTAAGGATATAGATAAAATGATCTTAAGGCTGTAACTAATCGATTTAGTGGCCCCTTTGATACCAAAAAAAACTGCAAATATTGTTAGTAATATTAGATACAAATAATCAAAGTAATTTAAATCTAATAGTCTCACAGTTATTAAAAATTTGCTCCAGTAATAAAAGTCTTAAATATTTTATTTTTTGTCTTTAAAATTTTTTTGCAATCACCCTTGTCTTCGATAATTCCCTTATTAATAAAATAATAATGATCTCCAGTTTTAATAGCACTCTTGATATCATGAGTTATAGTCACAGCAGTTATTTTCCTCTTTGTTATGACTTTTAATATCAAATCATTAATCTTATCACTATTTATAGGGTCTAGACCTGTTGTAGGCTCATCAAGAAAAATTACTTTAGGATTTTTATAAAGAGCCCTAGCCAATCCTACTCTTTTTTTCATACCCCCAGAAATCTCAGAGGGATATCTGTGATATATTGATTTATCAAGACCAACATCATTCATGAGAGAAATAACTTTTTTTTCAAAATTTGTTTTATTATTTATAAAATCAGTAAATGCTATATTTTCTGATATTTTCAAACTATCAAATAGAGCGCCATATTGAAATAGCATACTAAACTTATCAATATCAACTTGAGACTTTCCATCATATAAAATTGTACCATTATCAAAATTAAATAATTGATAGATAGTTTTTATTAATACAGATTTTCCACAACCCGATTGACCTAAAATTATGGTAGATTTATTTTTCTCTATAGTCAGACTTATATCTTTTAAAACAAAGTTTCCATTGAATTTTTTTTTTAAACTTTTTATCTCTATTTTCATTAAAAAAATAATTCTGTTAAAAAATAGTTTGAAGACAATATTAATATTGAGGAAATAACGACTGCATTTGTTGTAGCTGTACCAACGCCAAATGCCCCTTTATCAGAAAACAAACCGCAATAGCAACTTACAATTGATATAATAAAACCAAAAGCAATTGCTTTAAAAATCCCGGACAAATAATCTCCTAAATTCAAAAAATCTATTGTATTTAGTAAATATAAGTTATCGTTAAACCCAAGCCTATGCACCGATACTATGTACCCACCCATTACTCCAATAAAATCGACTAATGTAACAAATATTGGTAAAGATATTATTAAAGATAGAACGCGCGGTGTTACAAGATAATTATAATAATTTGTATTAAGTGTTTTCAGAGCATCTATTTGTTCTGTTACTCTCATTGTAGCTATTTCTGCAGCAATAGAAGAACCAACTCTGGCAGAAATCATAAGACCAGTTAATACAGGCCCTAATTCTCTTGTTAATGTTAAGACTACTATATTAGGTATAGCTGACTCTGCAGAAAACCTTGAGAAGCCCGTATAAGATTGTAATGCAAGAACCATCCCAGAAAATATTCCAGTTAATGCTATGATTGGTATTGATGAAATTAATATATTTGTAAAATACAACAAATTATTTTTTAAATAAAATTTTGGTTTAAATAAATATTTAAAAAAAAATAGAGTGAATAAAATAAACTTACCTAAATTTGAAAATATCTTTATTAGTATTGTACCAATATTTTCAATAAATTTCATTTGAGACTTTAGATTGATGCATTTTTTTCAATTCCCAAGAATTTGGTAAATTTATCGTCAAAGTATAACTCAATCTTACCAGTAGGGCCATTTCTTTGTTTTGCAACAATTAATTCAGCTTTATTAAAAACCTCTTCATTCCTATCTTTCCAAGAGTCATGTTTATTTTTATATGACTCTTGAGTTTCATCAGCACCTCTGGTTGGCTCATTCCTTTGCAAGTAATAACTTTCTCTATATATAAACATCACAACATCAGCATCTTGTTCTATACTTCCAGACTCCCTTAAATCAGATAATAGTGGTCTTTTATCATCTCTATTTTCAACTTGACGGGAAAGTTGAGAAAGTGAAATAACTGGTAAATCAAATTCTTTAGCTAACTGTTTTAAATTTCTGGTTATCTCAGATAATTCATTAACTCTGTTGTCTCTATTACTTTCAGGTTTTATCAATTGCAGATAATCAATTAAAACAAGTTTGATATCATAATTATTTTTGTATCTTCTGAGTTTAGACCTTAGTTCCGAAACAGTTAAATTTGGACTATCGTCAAAAAAGAAATTTAAATTATTAATTTCTTGATATGTATTTGAAAGTTTCAGAGAGTCCTTCTCATTAAGTTCACCTTTACGAAGTTTGTCACTAGGTATTCTAGATTGTTCAGCTAAAATTCTTAAACCAATTTGCTCAGCTGACATTTCTAAAGAAAACATTACTACAGAACCCTTACCCTCTTCTTGTGAAAAATATTTAGCAGCATTAAATGCTATGTTTGTTGCGAGCGCAGTTTTGCCCATTGAAGGCCTACCAGCTAGAATAATTAGATCAGAATTTTGTAATCCTCCCAACATATTATCTAAATCTACAAATCCAGAGACAATACCAGAATACTTACCTTTTTTTTTAAAAGCCTTTTCTACTAGTTGAAGAGATGATTTGGTTACGGAGGCAAAGTCTCTAAATTCATAATTATCTTTTTTAAAATTAGATAAATCGAATAATTTTTTTTCAAGATCAACAAATATTTCTTTTATACTGCTAGATGTTTCAAAAGTAGTAGTTTCCTTATTCTTTGTTTGTGTAATTTTAAAAAGTTCTCTTCTCAAATGTAATTCCTGAAGAGTTTCTAAATAATTAGAAAAAATATCTTTTGAAAATACAATCTGATCTATTTGAAAAGATAGTTCTTTATGCGTTTTTGACTGTATATCAGGTATATAATTCTTAATAGTTTCAATAGATACGTTTTTTTGTGATTTATGAAAATCTGTTATGACATTATAAATTTTTAAATTTTCTAAATTAGCAAAAAGAGAATTATCCAAATATTCAAAATGTGTATCAATCAAATCGGGATGCTTAATTAAATAAGCGATTACAATTATTTCTATATCATTGTCTTTTAAACTCTCAAAGGTCTTCTGCATATAATTCTAAGTTATTTATAAATTTTAAAAAATAAAGTCTTAGGAGGAGGTTTTAGGGGATAAGATCTCAATATCAAGTGAGCAATTTACCTCTGGATGCAGATCTATATTGATTGAGTAATTACCAATTGTTTTAATTTTATTACCAAGTTTAACAAACTTTTTTTGTA
>CABZPR010000002.1 GCA_902527545.1 uncultured Alphaproteobacteria bacterium | reverse complement strand
TCAACACGAATTTGTGCTTTTTCTTTACTCTCGAAAGCAGTACAATTTTCAAATAATACAACGTCGCTTTCATACATACTATGTCTGCCATTTTCATTAACACAGACATAATAAGGATTTATTTTCATATTAACTTTTTTTTCTAATTGGCTTATGTAATAATCAAAATTACTAATTTTTTCTTTTTTATTCTCCTGACAATTAATGGCATGTGAATAATTTTTAGAAAATTCCATTAATCTTTCCCTGTTGAAAATTTTATAATCAGGTGTCGATAAGTTTTTGACTTTTTTTCTAATTTCCTCAGCTTTTATATACATTTCACCACCACACAATCTCATATATTCATAATCATATCCCATATCAGCTGAGTAATCTTTTAAAAGAGGTTCTTTCCCATCGTAAGGTAATTCATTAGCAAAAACTAAAGAAGGTATAATCAAAAAGAAAAAAATAAAATTTATTCTCATTAACTAGAAATTAACATGCTTTAATTGCTATTTGTATAGTTTTGCTAACAGAATTTAAAAATTTATCAAAAAAGTTAAATTTGGATTATAAACTGTTAGCAGAACCGATCAAAAATCGTTGTTTAAAGTTACTTGTTACTGATATATGGGGAAATAATACACCTAGAGTTTTAAAGTGTAATTTTGAATATTCTAAGGTCTTTTTGATCACTAATATCAATTATTTTAAACTTACTTGTTTTTTCTAATTTTTTGCCTTTTGATGTTATAAAAGACTTCATTTTTTTCACTTCACCCTCTGACATTTTTCTTTGATATTTAAGTGTATGACTTTTGGAACCAATTTTAAAAATAGTTTTCATAATTGTAATTACGACTTTGAATTATGCTGGATGAAACTTAATTATGATTTATTTGCATAATGTGTTAATAAAAAATTAATATTTTTTTTAAATAATAAGTTTAAATTTAACTTAATAAAGGAGAGTGTAATCATGGAAAAAATGATGTTAGCAATTGGTAGATTAAAAGAGGGTGAAGGAAAATTTGAAAAATTTATGGCTTTTTTTCAATCTGAAGAAGGAATGGCTATGAGAAAAGCTGCAGCACATGTCGAAAAAACTGTACCAGGTATATTACCTGATAAAAGTGGTATAATGTTTAAAGTCCATGTTCATAATGAAGAGGAAATGATGGGAATAGTCAAAGGAACAAATCCTGTTATGAAACCAATTTATGATGAATGTATACAAAGCATTGAATTGTTCGAATTAACACAAGTCTCATTAGACGAATAAAAAAGGATTAAAAATGTCAATATTAAAAAAATATGATGAGGTCTTTATGAATAAAGATGAAGCTGGAATGAATGAGGTGCTTCATGATGATTATAAATTCACAATGCATGCTTCTGGAAAAGTTTTAACTAAACAAGATGTTATACAGTGGGCAATGAGCGATGATATTAATAGAGACAAAGTTCGAATTATTTATGAAAATGATGAAATTGGAATTGAGCACTCATTTGTAACATTTTCAGATGGTAACACACAGGCAGTTATGGCGGTATTCACTTTCAAAGATGGTAAAATCTTTTCTTTAGAAACTGGTGCTACAAATATGCCAAAGTAATTAATTTAAATATTTTGAAAGGTCTGGTCTAAAATAATTCGGACCTTTCATTACTTTTCCAGCCTCATTATAAATAGGTTTTCCGTCTTCACCTAACTTACTCATATTAGAGTTTTGAACCTCATCAAAGCATTTATCTAAATCAATACCAAAAGCATGGCCAGCTCCATAAGTGACATAAAGTATGTCCGTCAATGCATCTGCTACCTCAAGTAAATTTTCATCCTGCATTGCTTCAGTTAATTCTTCTAATTCTTCTTTTATCAGGTCAATTCTCAACTTGTTGGTCTTAGCGTCACTAAATTCAGCTTTATCTTTTACCTCTTGACCATATGTTTTCATAAATAACCTTACTTTTTCAAAATTTGTCATTAATTACCTCTAATTTTTTTATTATTGAAAATAATTTTATTTCATTTTCTTTTTATATTTATAGGATCTTATTATAGGAGAAAATATGGCAACTTACGAATGTTCAAATTGTGGAATGTCAGTAAATGCAACATGTGGAAAATGTGATGCGCCTTTGGTTGATGATGTGCTAAAGCTAGATAATGGATCAGAAGTTCAGATATCCAAGTGCCCAAATGATCACGGTAAAATTAAATCTCCAACCTGTTGTGGAAATGATATGTCCTGTACAGCAGATAATTAATTTTTACTAGTAAAAAGAAACTATTTATAATAAGAATTATGCGCTATGGCCAGATAGCTCAGTCGGTAGAGCAGAGGACTGAAAATCCTCGTGTCGGCGGTTCGATTCCGTCTCTGGCCACCACTTCCAAAAACTATTGAAGTTTTAACTCATCTATAGAGCGGTCGTTTCTTGATCTACTCAATTCTAAGAGCCCTCCTCTGGTGTAACCATAAATATTTGTGATACTAAGATCATCTCTAAATTCATTCTTCAGCATACCCACAAGCTTTCTAAGAGTGTTCTGATCACTTGCTACCGGGTCAATTACGACTTTTCCAGAAATATTTTTTAATTTTATGAGTTTAGAAATTAATTGAATAGCTTCTCTGTTGGTATCAAATCTTTTTGCAGATCCAGTGTTAACATCTATAGCGGTAAGTGCGTCTGTCTTACCGATCATAATATTACCGCCACTAGGTAAATCATAATTATTACCTATTAAGTAATCAATTTTTTCTTCTAAATTAAATACCTCTTCAATTTGCTCTTTTGACATTTCTTCACACAAATTTGCGAAAGTAGAGTCTAACTTTTCATCCCAACTTTTTACTTTTTCAAATCTATCACTATTAGTGAAAATAATTTGATCAGTGTTTTTATCTGAATAATCACAAACAAAGTTTTGATCAAAGTATGTATTTTCAAATACTAGACCTTCCTGTTTTAGTTCTTTTGCATTTAATTCTATTTCTTTCCATTGATTATTTAAGTCATTCAACTCAGTTTGAGCAATTTCAATATTTTCAGGAATTAGATTATGTCTTGCAATCAAACCTACTTCGGACTCACTTAATGCATCCATAATTTTATCCTGTTGATTTGTGTCTAAGTTTTTTCTAGTCCTTCTACTTAAAATAATTTCATCACCATATGGTAGCAAATTTATAAATTTTCCAGTTAAAATAACGTTATTTGTAAAAAGATGTACTTTGTCTTTAGAGCCAATACTTCTTACCTGTAACAATAAAGATTGTCCTTCATGGGCTTTATCGCCACTTGGAAAATTAATTCGTTTAAAAAACCCTCTTTTATCTCCATCTCCATAAGAGACAAAAGCACCACTATCATTAGGCAAAATTTCTGTAATTTTTACTTTATAAATGTCTCCAATTTGAACATTTTCGTTAGTTTGAAAGCGAATGTTAACCAATTCCCCCTCATTCAATTTAACTCCACACTTAAAATTTTTGTAGTTTGTAACAATAAGTTTTGTTGACATTGCATTACTCCTTCTAAAAAATTATTCATTAGTTCTTTGACCTAAATGTTATTCTGCCTTTAGTTAAATCATACGGTGTCATTTCAACTGTTACTCGGTCTCCAGCTAGTACTCTAATTCTATTTTTCCTCATTTTTCCAGATGTATGGGCTATGACTTCATGATCATTATCAAGCTTAACTTTGAACATAGCATTTGGAAGCAACTCAGAAACTACACCTTGAAATTCTATTGCATCTTCTTTTGACATATCGGCCTATCTTATGTTTTGATCTTTCTAATTTCAACTGATAAAGCGTGTGCTTCAAGCCCCTCTTGTCTAGCAAGGTTGATTGTGTGATTTGCTATTTTCTTAAGAGTTTTATTGCCAGGATTAATAAAAACTGTTTTTTTAGTAAAATCTTCTACACTCAAACCAGATGAAAATTTTGCAGTTTGATCTGTGGGTAATACATGATTTGTACCCATTGTATAATCTCCGAGAGCAACTGGGGCTCTTTCACCTAAAAATACAGATCCTGCGTTTGAAATATTTTTCATAATATTGTTATTAAATTTTTCATGAATATGAAGATGTTCTGGTGCAATAAAATTTGAAATTTCATATATTTCTTTTTGATTTTTAGCTAAAATTAAATAACTATTATTTTTAATAGATTGATCAACATTTTTAATATTTTTCTCTTTCATAACTCTTTTAAGTTCACTCTTAACTTTAATCAAAATATTTTTATTTTTTGATAAAACATATGTTTTTGCTTTAGGGTCATGTTCGCCTTGAGCGAGAATGTCATAAGCTATCCATGATGGGTTAGATTTATTATTTGCTATTACCAAAACCTCTGATGGGCCAGCTGGTAAGTCTATTCCAACTAAACCAAACAACTGTTTTTTAGCTTCGGAAACGTATTGATTTCCTGGCCCAAAAACCTTATCTGCTTTTTTTACTAAATTCGTGCCAAAAGCTAGTGCTGCAATAGCTTGAGCTCCCCCTACGTTGTAAACCTGGTTTACGCCACATAAGTGCGCAGCAGCTAGAGTTAGATTTGATGTTTGACCATTTTGAGAGGGAACACAAATCATTATGTTTGGGACCTTAGCTATTTTTGCAGGTATGGCTGTCATCAATACAGTTGAAGGATAAGATGCAAGCCCCCCGGGGATATATAAACCAACATTTTCAATTGGACTCCATTTAATGTAAAACTTTGAGTCGAGTTGATCTTTGAACGAATAAGATATTTTTTTTTGTTTTGAGTGGTAATGATAGATCCGTTTATAAGCTAATTTTAGTGATTTTTTAATATCATTTGGAATTGAATTATAAGCTTCTTTTAAAATTTTTTTTGGAATCTGAATATTATCTAATGTAGCTTTTCTATATTCAAACTTTTTAACATACTTTAATAAAGCCTTATCCTTGTTTTTTTTTATATCTTCAATTATTTTTTTTACAGTATAATTTACTTTTGTATTTGTATTAGATTGTGAATTTAAATGATTAAAAATCCATTTTTTACTTACAAATTTCATTTTAAACCTTTAATTAAAAGTTTTTTTATATAATTTTTCTTTAAATCATATGCAAAGTAACTGCTAATTATAACAGTTGAGATATCATTATTTATGACTACATTCTCATAAAGTTGATTATCTTTTAATGTTTTTCCTGATTGAACTAAATCTAAAATAAAATCAGCGATTCCATATTTTACTGCAAGTTCAATTGAGCCATTTAACTTTATTGTTTCAGTCTGTATGTTTAGATCTTTAAAATAGTTTTCTGAAATATTTTGAAATTTTGTTGCAACTTTAAAGATTTTTTTTTCAGAAAAATTAATTACTTTTCTATCTGATGCAATAGATATTCTACACTTTCCTATATTTGTCTTTTTCAATAGAACAATGTTTTGTGAACTATTTTCAAGAATTTCATCATATCCAACGAATCCAATATCTGCAGCGCCCAGCATAATATATGATCGAATATCAGATGGTTTTAACTTAATTACTTTTATTTCTTTTAAGTTTGTATCAAAGGTTAATTTTCTTACACCTTCATTAAAAAAAGCTTGTTCTATTTTTATACCCTTTTCGGATAAAAATTTTACAACTTTTTCCTCTAGTCTACCTTTGGGACAAGCTATTGTTAATTTTTTATTTGTCATCTTTTTCTAGTAATATTTACGCCACATTTTTTTAATTTTAAATCAAAATCTTCATATCCCCTATCAAGGTGATAAATTCTGTTTATTGTTGTTTTACCTTTAGACATCATTGCAGCAATTATTAGAGAAAAACTAGCCCTTATATCAGTAGCCATAACCTCTGCACCAAGTAAATTCAATGTTTTATGAATTGTAACTGTTTTTCCTTTGATTGATAAATTGGCACCAAACCTTCTTAGTTCGGGGATATGGATAAATCTATTTTCAAATATATTTTCTACAACTTTAGACTTTAATCCTGTCTTAAGTTGTGTTGCTATAAGTTGAGCTTGTAAATCAGTTGGATATCCTGGAAACTCTCTAGTGGAGATCTTTTTTATTGGTCTAAGTGTTTTGCAGTAAATTTCATAAGAAGATTTAGATATCTTTTTTAAATTTAGTCCCATATCTTGATAAATTTTTAAAGGTAAAGCTAGGTCTTTTGGATTAAAGTTATTTAATTTTATTCTACCTTTTGTTGCCATAGTAGCTAAAATATATGAACCAGCCTCTATCCTGTCAGGTATTACTTTGTAATTCTGAAGTTTTAATTCTTCTACTCCTCTAACTGTAATTGTCCTTTTTTTTACTTTTATAAATGCACCACATTTATTTAGAAAATTGATTAAATCAATGACTTCGGGCTCGATAGCACAATTTTTTAATGTACTTTTTCCACTCGCAAGACTAGCTGCCATTAAAATGTTTTGTGTTGCACCAACACTAATTTTTGGAAATTTATGATCTATAGGGGTTAAATAATTTTTTTTTCTCTCAGCCATCACATAACCATTTTTAATTGATATTTTTATACCCATTAACTTTAGAGCATTTAAATGCAAATCAATTCCTCTAGTTCCAATTGAGCATCCGCCAGGAAGGGCTATTTTAAATTTTTTGTATCTAGAAATAGCAGGACCTAAAATAACAATAGATGCTCTCATTTGACGAACATATTCATAATCAGCTGATTTTTTTGTAATAGCAGAACTTTTAACAAATAGAGTGTTTTTTTGAAAATCAACGTTACAACCTAAATCTTTTAAAATTGATATGAGAAATCTTGTATCTCTTAGGTTAGGTATGTTTTGAATAAGGCACTCACCTTTTGCTAAAAGAGTCGAAATGATAATGGGCAAAGATGCATTTTTTGAACCAGAGATATTTATTTGTCCGTTCAAGGTTGAGGGCCCTTTTATAACTACCGTTTGCATTAATTTATTTCTTTATTTTTTTTCTTTTTTTTAAATTTTCTCTTAATTTTTGAGCTAATTTATCTTTTTTTTGTTTTTCTAAAAATTTTGTTTTTAGGTCTTGTTTCTTCATAAATAATAACCAAATAAATTATATGATGAATTTTGAAAAATATACTAATAGTTCAAAAAAAATTATTAATTCTGCACAAAATTTAGCATTAAGTAAAAAACATCAAAAAATTGCACCTATTCATATTTTTAATGAATTATTAAATTCCAATCATGAATTAATAAATAAAATTTTTGAGAAAATTAATACAGATATTATTAAAACAACTATTTCTGAGCATTTATCTAAAGAAGAAGTAAATAGCTCAAACAGTAGTCAAATTTATGCTGATCCTAAATTATTGAGTCTCTTTGAAGGCGCAGAAAAAATTGCAATGTCTAATCAAGATAGTTATGTATCGATCGACTCTTTGTTTTTAAGTTGCATAAAATCTGATGACAAAATTGAAAACATTTTAAAAAAAAATGGCCTCAGTCTTGGATTAGTCAAAACAAAAATACAAGAGTTCAGGAAAGATGGAAAATCTGAAAGCGAAAATTCTGATGATAATTTTAATGCTTTAGAAAAGTATACAATTAATGTAACTCAAAAAGCACATAAAAGAGCATTAGATCCGGTTATTGGAAGAGATGAGGAAATTCGAAGGACAATTCAAGTTTTATCAAGGAGAACTAAAAATAATCCAATATTAATTGGAGACCCTGGTGTGGGCAAAACTGCATTGATAGAGGGTTTAGCTCAAAGAATTGTTAATAAAGATGTTCCACGCTCATTAGAAAATAAAATTATTCGAATACTTGATCTAGGATTATTGCTTGCTGGTGCCAAATATCGTGGAGAATTTGAAGAAAGACTTCAAAATGTTTTAAAAGAAATTCATAAGCAAAACGGATCTATTATTTTATTTATAGATGAAATTCATACGCTTGTAGGTGCTGGAAAGACAGATGGAGCTATGGATGCATCTAACATGCTAAAGCCAGCATTAGCTAGAGGTGAATTACATTGTGTTGGTGCTACAACTTTAGATGAATATAAAAAATATTTTGAGAAAGACGCAGCTTTAACAAGGCGTTTTCAACCAGTTTTTGTCAATGAGCCCTCTTCAACCGATGCTGTTGCCATTTTAAGAGGTCTAAAAGAAAAATATGAAATTCATCATGGAATAAGAATTAGTGATGAGGCTATTTTATCATCAGTTCAATTATCTGATCGATATATAACCGATCGCTTTCTGCCTGATAAAGCGATTGATTTAATGGATGAGGCTGCGAGTAAAGTTAAAATGGAAATTGACAGTAAACCCGAGGAAATAGACCAACTTGACAGAGAACTTATTAAACTACAGATGGAAAAAAATGTTCTTTCAAAAGATAATGAAAAGGATGAGAATAAAAATGAAAAAATTGATAGTCAAATATCAGATATTCAAGAAAAACTAAATATTCTCAATAGTACTTGGGAGTCAGAAAAAAAGATTCTAGATACAAAAAGAAATTTAAATGAAAGAATTGATCAAGCAAAAGAAGACCTTGAAGGTGCCCAAAGAAGTGGTGATTTAACTAAAGCAAGTGAAATCATGTATGGCTTGCTACCTAGTCTTCAAAAAGAGTACGAAGAATTAAATAAAAAAGAGCAAGCTACAATCATAAATGAAGTGATTAATGCTGATGATATCGCAAGTGTTGTCTCAAAGTGGACGGGTATCCCTTTTGAAAAACTTATCGGAGGAGAAAAAGATAAGTTAGTAAACATTGAAAAGCTGTTAGAAAAAAGAGTTATTGGCCAACAAGATGCTGTTGAGAAAGTATCTAAGGCTATTAAGATTTCTAAGGCAGGTCTTCAAGATCCTGGTAAACCTTTGGGTTCGTTTCTTTTTTTAGGACCAACTGGTGTAGGAAAAACTGAATTATCCAAGGCGCTAGCAGAATATGTTTTTGACAATGAAAAACAAATGCTAAGGCTTGATATGTCCGAATACATGGAAAAACACTCAGTGAGTAAACTTATTGGATCTCCCCCTGGTTATGTTGGTTACGATGATGGTGGTAAGTTAACCGACTCTGTGCGTAGACGCCCGTATCAAGTTATTTTATTTGATGAAATTGAAAAAGCACACCCTGATGTATTTAATATTCTACTACAAATTTTAGATGATGGTAGGTTAACAGACTCAAAAGGCAAAATAGTTAATTTTAAAAATACGCTTATTATCATGACTTCCAATATTGGCTCACAAATCCCTATTGATGATAATTTTGACTATACAACAAAAAAGAACTTAGCCCTTGAAGAGCTTAAAAATCATTTTCGACTAGAATTTTTAAATAGAATTGATGACATAATACTCTTTAACAAATTATCAAAAGAAAATATTAGTACGATTTTAAATAACCAAATTCAATTAATTGAACAAAGAATCTCTTCAAAAGGTATTTCAATTGGTTTTACTGATGAAGCCTTTGACTATTTGAAAGAAAAAGGGTTTGATCCGTTATTTGGTGCCAGACCTTTAAAAAGATTATTACACGATGAAGTTTTAAATCCCTTATCAGAAGTAATTTTAGATATTGGCGAAAATATTGAAGATAAATTAATTTTCACTAAAGATAAATACGGATTAGTAATTGCTAATAAAAACCTTAGAGTTTTAAGATCATAACTTTCAACTTAAAGCAAAATTTGTATAATTAATTTATGAAATGGATATTTTTAATTGGAGCATTTGCTTTAATATTCTTTGTATTGTTCCTTTCAATAATGACTATCAGAAAAATTAGAAAAAAATAATTTTTGGACCTTTTTTTTTCAGACTCTCTTTATAACACGAAGGTTTTTATAGTTTCGATTATTTTAACAATAATTTTTTTTATTCTACTTTTAACAAGAAAAATTTATAAAAAAAAATTAACAATTTCAAATTTGTCAATTTATTCCTCTCTTTTTTTATTATTTATTGCTTTTGCTAGCTTATTTATTGTAAATTTTTTTGGAAAATTTACTTATGTTCTTTTTATTGCTGCTACAATAACAGTAATATATTCGGAAATAAGTTTTCTTCTAGGTAAATATTTTTTTCCTAATTTCGTCAGTGAAAATGTTTCTAAAGAGATTGTTTATATGTTTAGTTTTATCGTATTTATAAATGCAGGTTATTTTACCTTTATGTTAATATTAGATATTTTAAAAGCTGAAACTTATATTTAAATGTTATTGATGTGATAATATTAATTTCATATTTTCAATTATTTATAATTAGTTTTTTAGCAGCTACAATTCTTCCACTCTCCTCTGAATTAGTTTTATCAACAATGCTATTAACAAACTCATTTAATAAATACTTACTTTTGGTTGTTGCAAGTTTTGGAAACATTTTTGGTTCATCACTTAATTGGTATTTAGGAAAAAAAATATTAATTTTTAAGAATAAGAGATGGTTCCCAGCAAATGAGAAGCAAATTACAAAAAGTGAAATTTATTTTAAAAAATATGGCATTTGGTCATTGCTATTGGCATGGGTGCCAATCATCGGAGATCCTCTTACTATCGTAGCAGGAATATTAAGAGTAAAGTTTTTTACTTTTTTACTTCTTGTCAGTATTTCAAAAATATCTAGGTATATTTTCTTAATATTTATTATTTTTAAATGATTAAACTAATTACTTTAGAGATTGGTAATTCATCTTGGTGGAAAAATAAAAAATACAGAAAAGAAGCTTCTGTAGAATTAAGAAAACTAAGAAATAAGTATAAGTCAGTAAGAGTTGTAAAAAAATATAGACTGAACAGCAGTAATACAATTATTTATGGTGATTATGCTTTAAAAAAATAATTTTTTTGACAGTTAATTTGATAGCTTTATAAATATATCGCCCATCCCAGAAATAAGATCTTCTTCTTTAGTAGAGTTTCTAATCTTACATTGTTCCCCGACTACAGGGTGGTTATTAATTGCTAAAAGGTCACTGCTATTGCAACTAGTTGGTTTGTGCAACAAGCCAATTACCATTTTTTGATCAACTGCAAAGACTTGATCTAAATTCATCTTTTCGCCAATACAAAAATAATCGCGATTTACCTCAAGTGGAAATTCATCTTTACCACAGGGGTTATCAATGGTCATAACAGTAAATCTTTCTTCAATACCTTGAAATTTATGTGATATTTTCATAGCTCTTGCATATTTCATTGAGTCACAAACACATGGCCAACAACAACGATACATATCTCCACATACTTTATTATCTGAGTCGACTTCATTCATACTTATAAATGCTGGCTCAGATCCAGGAGCTATCAATGAACCAGACACTGGGCAATATCTTTTATTGAATTCAACAAAATCATCAAAATTAAGATCTTGATCTATTAGATATTTAAAAAACTTTGGTCCTGCAGCATTTCTATTTCCATCTGGAAAAATTTTATCCCAATTATTAACAAGTGTATCATAGAAGTAAGCTTCACCTTTTGTTATTTCACTAGAGTAAGAATTTTTATTCTCAGTCAATACAAGTAAAACGGTTAATAAAACTAAAATAATATTATTTTTAACAAAAATCAGAAGTTTTGTGTTCACTTGTTAATTTACAAATCATATCTAAATCTAGATCATCAAAAAAATAGTATTAGTTATATGAAATTTTATAAATTTCCGTTTTTATTTTTATTTATTTTTTATTCTATGAATGTATTTGCAGAAAAAAGCTATTTCAAAAATATCAGTAATTTATTACCTGATCAAAGTCCTAGACTAAGTTACGGGGTAGCCGTAACAGATTTTGATAATGATGGTAATGATGAATTTATAGTTACTGGATTTAGATATAGTAATCTAGCTTTAGGTTTTAATGGAGAAAGACTTGAAAATAAAATTACTAATAATATTTTTTCTGACCCAGAGAGATCTACAATTGGGGTTGCAGCATGCGATATAGATAAAGATGGTCTTGAGGAAATTTATTTTCTCAACACAGATACCTATAGTGGGATGAAAATGTACTCGGACAGGCTATTAATATCTTCACAGAATGTAATAGAGGACTTATTCGAAAAAGAAATTAATCAAAGTGAATTGAATTTAACAGCAGGAAGATCAGTCGTTTGTGTCGACAGAGAGGGTAAAGGAAATTATGGAATTTATGTTGCAAATTATGGTGGTCCAACAAGATTTTATGAGTTTATTGATAATAGAGTTGTAGATCTAGCTGCAAGTCTGGGACTAGATAAAATTACAGGAGGTAGAGCTGTAGTTGCAGGTCATATCTTATCTGATCAAATTGATGTGTTTGCTGCTAATGAGAGAGGTCCAAATTTTCTTTATTTAAATCAAAATGGAAAGTTTTCAGAAGTCGCTAGTCAAATGAATGTCAAAGATATCTATCAAAATGGAAGAGGAACAGCATTATCTGACATTCTGTATCGAGGAAGACTTGATATTTTAAATGGTAATTGGGCAGGTTTTAACAGAGCCTACGTTTTAGATAACGATAAATTTAAAAACATTGCTAACTCTACTTTTGACGAGCCATCAAAGATTAGAACAGTGATCTCAGCAGATTTTGATAATGATGGTTACGATGAAGTGTTTCTTAATAATATAGGTGAGCCAAATAGACTTTATAAAATAATTGAAAACGGAATTTTTGAAGAAATAAAACTAGAACAAGCTTTAGAACCTAATGGTCTTGGAACGGGAGCAGCAGTTGCAGATATTGATAATGATGGAGTGCTAGAACTTCTTTTATCTCATGGTGAATCCGGTGCTCAGCCGTTGACTCTATTTAAATATCATAATGATGAAAAAAGATCTTTTTTAAGAATTAGACCTTTAAATGTCCACGGGGCACCAGCAAGAGGGGCGACTGTAACTTTATACACAAATGAAAGAACACATTCTAAAACAATCGATGCCGGATCAGGCTATCTATGTCAAATGGAGCCTGTTGCTCACTATGGAATTAGAGATAATGAAGATGAGTTTCAAATTAAAATTAAATGGACTAATGGGGATGAGGAATTATTAGATGTTGAAAATTTAAATCAAACTATAGTTGTGAAGCAAAAGATTTAAAAATTAACCCTCTACAATCATAGTGTCTTTTGAGCCTCCACCCTGTGAACTATTTACTATCGTACTTCCTTTTTTAAGAGCGACTCTAGTCAAACCACCCATAGTTACGTATGTCTCTCTTCCTGAGAGAATAAATGGTCTTAAATCTTGGTGTCGAGGTTCAATTAAATTCCCCTGCAAAGTTGGAGTGGTTGATAATATTTCTAATGGTTGAGCAATAAAGTTTCTTGGGTTATGTAAAATTTTCCTTATATATGCCTCTCTCTCAGATTTTGAGGATTTAGGCCCTACAATAATTCCATAACCACCAGATCCATCAGCTGGTTTAACTATCATTTTTGAGATATTTGATATTACGTGATCTCTTTCGGATTTATTGTGACATAAATATGTCTCTACTTGGTCCAATTTAGGTTCTTCATCAAGATAATATTTAATTATTTTAGGAACATATGAGTATATAACCTTATCATCTGCTACCCCACTTCCAGGAGCATTTAGAAGTCCAACATTGCCTTTTCTATAAGATTTGTATAAACCCGCTACACCTAACAAAGATCCTTTGAAAAAAGTTTTGGGATCTAAAAAAGTATCATCAATCCTTCTATAGATACAGTCAACTCTCAAACCTCCTTTGACTGTCTTTACATAAACTTTGTCATTTTCGACATAAAGATCTTTTCCCTCAACAAGAGCAATTCCCATTTGTTGTGCTAGAAATGAGTGTTCAAAGTAGGCTGAGTTATAAACTCCTGGTGTTAATACAACCATTGTAGGGTTATTTTTTTTATAAGGAATAGCATCTAACATACAATGATAAAGCCTATTACAATAATGATTGATTGGTGAAACTCTATAACGTGTAAACAATTCAGGAAACACCTCCCCCATTACCATTCTATTTTCAAGCATATATGAAACACCTGAAGGGACACGAAGGTTATCCTCTAATACTAAAAATTTTCCATCAATATTTCTTATTAAATCTATTCCTGAAATATGAGACCAAATCTTTTTTTTTGGATGAAACCCCTCACATTGTTTTAAATAATTTTGAGATTTAAATACTAATTCTTTTGGAACAATGTTGTCTTTGAATATTTTTTTTTGATTATAGACATCATTTATAAAGAGGTTTAATGCTTTACACCTTTGTATTAATCCTTTTCTAACTTTTAGCCATTGAGATTTAAGAATAATCCTAGGAATAATGTCTAATGGCCATTTTTTCTCTTCTGCAGCTTTTTTATCTGCTGAGTACACTTTAAAATTAATACCACGAGAACTTATTGTGCTTTGACAATTTTGTTCGATTTTTTCTAAATCTTTGATTGAGTAACTATTTAATATTTTTGAAATTACTTTAGCTTCTTTTCTAAGAACTTTTTCAGGGGTTAAATACTCATCATAGCTATTTTTTGAATTGTAATTTTTCCAATTTATGCTCATAGTCTAAAAATACTATAAATGCTTATTAGTAGTTATGCATAGTTTAGATTGAAGGTATGTAAATATTCGTTTGTATTTTTAAAAAATTAGCTATTTAATTAAAATATGACTTATTGTGTAGGAATAAAAGTAAACGAGGGGATGGTTTTTGCATCTGATAGAAGGACAAATGCAGGCTTAGATAACTTTAACTCTTATTCTAAAATGTATGTCCACAAGGGTATTGATAGAAATATTATAATTTTAACTTCAGGAAATTTAGCTACCTCTCAAGCAGTTTTTAATTCGATTAGTAAAGATTTAGAAGATGATAAAAATGGGAATAATTTAAATAATTTATTTAGTTTAAATGAAATTGCAAAATACATTGGGAGATTAAATGTGAAACATTCTTCACCAGATGGCATAAATCAAGAAACTATCGAATTAGGCTCAACTTTTATAGTAGGTGGACACATAAATGATCAAGAGTCAGAGTTATATTTAGTGTACCCACAAGGAAATTTTATTAAATCGAGTGAGTTTAAACCTTATCTTGTAATTGGAGAAATAAAATATGGTAAGCCAATATTAGATAGAGTTGTTAAGTCAGATACTTATCTTGGAGATGCAGCTAGATGTGCCTTAATAAGTATGGACAGTACAATGAAAGCAGACTTATCTGTAGGTCCACCAATCGACTTAGTTGTATATAAGAATAATTTATCAAAAATAGTTTACCAACAATCTCTTGAAATTAATGATGACGATTATCAATACATATCTAAACAATGGGAAAAAGGAATATTTGAAATTTTTAAATCTTTCGATCGTTTTAATTGGGAGGATTAATAGGTGGAGCCCTCTTCTGTTGTAAATAATTTGTCGAGTATTGTAGTAATATGTCTAGCTTTAATTTCTTTTTATCTTATGGCCAGAAAAAAAGGAAAGTACGTAGATATAATATTTGGTTTTATTTTAGGAATAATTGTTCTTCTTAAAATTATTTATTGACAACAACCGTCACCACAAGTGCAACAGCATGAGCAAGAACAACCACAATCAGGTTTTGGTTTATTATTATCCATAAAGTTTAAATATCATTAATTTATAAAAATTACAATATTATGAAAATGAATTGATAAATAAGCATTAATTAGCTAGTTTTTTCAATTAGATGAAATCTCTTCGTAAAGGTATAGGTAATAGAAAAGAAGTAGAGAGCTATTATGATAACTGGTCAAGTTCATATGATGAGACTTTAGATAAATGGAATTACAAAGCACCACTGCAATCAGTTAGCATCTTAAAGAAATTTATTAAAACAAAACCAAAATTTATTTTAGATTTAGCATGCGGTACAGGTCTTTTTGTTGACAAATTTTTACAAGTTTACCCTAATTGTGTATGTGATGGATCAGATATTTCTAGAAAAATATTAAAAATATCTAAAAGAAATGGAAATTATAGATATCTTTATAGAAAGAGTATTGAGAGTAAAATTAAAATAGTCAATAAATACAACGTCGTAAGTCTAATTGGTGCTATGACATATTGTAAAAATCATCAATTACTTTTTAAACTCGTTTCTTATTATCTTGAAAAAAATGGTTATTTTATATTTACACATAGAGTAGATTTATGGCAAGAGTCAAAATTTAATAATGTCTTGGAAAAATTAAAAGATTTCGATACGCTCAATATTACAAGACCTTTAAATTATCTTCCAAAAAATAAAGATTTTGGTTCAGATATAAAAATCAGGATAGTCTTGCTTAAAAAGAAAAAATGATTATGGAAGTAATTTTTTGGTTGTTTTTAATACCCATAGTGATTTGGAGCCTTCATAAATTATTTAGATACAGTGCTATCGGGATACCATTTATTAAAAAAAACAAAAAATTATATTGGATATTTATGATTGCGTTAGTTTTGTTAATAAACTATCTAGTAGATAATTTTTATCTTGTAAATTAATTATGTCAGTTATTATTGAATTAACTAAAAATCCAAACTTAATGTGGTTTACATCACTTTTTTTTTTAGCAATTACATTCGCTACATGGCGTATAAGTCAAAATAATAAAAAATGGAAAATCGTTTATGAAACTTTTAAATATTTCACAGCAGGATCTCTTTTACTAATGTTTTTTAATATGTATTAGTAATTTATAATTTTATTTTAAAATTAAAAAAGTTTTAATTAATCTTCATTGAAATAAATAAATTATTGAAACTACAAATATAAAATTAATAAATACACTAAAAAAAGTATTAAAGTAGTTCACAGAAATAACTTTATCTTCATTTTCCATTTTTTTTAGCTTTTGTCTTTGCTTAGCCTTTCTCCAGCCGAATAATATCAATCCCAAGCAAGTAATAAGTAATAAATATGTAAAAGTAGTTTTGGCAATTGCTATGCTAAAATTATAAGAACCATGTAAAAGAATAGGTACAAAAAGAGCTAGTACTAATTTAATAAAATTATGTTTTTTTTGAAAAAAAGCATTTGATAGTAAAATACCCATTATAATTCCACATCCAGCATGCATTGTGTTTGAACTCCATGCACGAGATTTTGCCTCTATCAATGCTGCTGACGGACCCTCATCAAAATAAACTGAATTTGTCCAATTTAGTGTCTCCATTAGAGAGAAACCTAATGAAATACACACACCATAGACTATTGCATCCATAGGTTCATTAAAGGCATTAAATTTTGTTACAAAAAATAAAAATACTAAATACTTTAGTGTCTCCTCAAGAAAAGCTGCTTGAAAAAAACTTTCTAAAAGATTTATAAAATTTGTACTTCGAAAATTATCATAATATAAAGACCAGTAATATTCGCCAAAAAAAATAAAGAAAATTTCATGTGGTATAAAGATTAAAAAACCTAAAGTTATAGCTGACGCTATAGCTTTATTTGGCTCTGGGAAAAGATCTTTTTTTGCAATATATATTGATATTAATAAAGCAGGTAAAATAGCCCATAAAAGAATTTCAATAATCAATTAATATAACCAGAAATAGTTTTAATTAATTATCTCCAAAAAGAACTTTTACAATTGCCAAAAGAAGTGGATCTCCTGGATTTACTAAACAATAATTTGACACATCATTTAATAATTCTTCATCAGAAGAATTATTACCCACTAGGCCTTCATTCATATAATAGTCATATAAGTTAAATCCTGATGCCACACTTCGAATTATTAGTTTATATTCCTCATTTAATTCTGTTTTGTTTACAGAGTTAATGGTATCTATGCATAATATTTCGGTAGAGATAAATATATTCAATTCTGGCTCACTTGATGTAACTAAGTCAGCAGCTGAGGTAGATGATTTTTCATCGCCCTCTTGGAAGTCACTATAAGATTTTCCTTCTTGAAAATTATAACTATCTAATATTTTATTTAGAAATTTTTCATCTATATATTTGACTTCTTCTTCGCCGAATGCCAAATTAATAAATTGAAAACCATATCTACCTAAGACATAAATGAAAGTATTGTAAGTTACACTATCTTTTTTAAAAAATTTTAATGTTTGATAAATATAGCCTTTATCTTCATTAAAAGTTGGTTCTATGTACCACTCTAAACCTGTTATGGGTTCTGCACCATTTCTAATTTTTTCTTTATTGGCTCCTTGTTCTCTTTCCCATTGATCAGCTAATACTTTATCAGGGTCTACATCTACCCAGTCAGATCCATCTACATAACCAACTCTGTCATATGCATCTACGTAAACAGTTACTCTATCGTCATTATTTTCATCTTCGGAAAGATAAACTAGCAAAACATATTTTGTGATGTAGTCTTCTGTACCTGTTAACCAATATTCAAATTGCACTGCTTCGTCTTTATCTGCTAGATATGATACGTATGGAAAACCTCTTAAATCTATATAGGCACTTGCATCATCATCCTCAATAATTGGATTATCTAAATTATTTTGCCAATTAAAATCACTTATCTTTTGATATTTTTCATCAAACGTATATTCAGTTTTATCTATTTCTGCATAAGTTAATGAAAATAAGAATAAACTTAAAAAAATTGGTAAAATTTTAAACATGAATTTAATTACCTATCTTAAAAAAAAAATTTAAAAAAATAAACTTTTTGAGATGAAATTAATACATTACTGTGGATAAATTAAAAAATGAACAAATCTATCTACCTTTCTTCACCTTTACTGATAAAAAATTAAAGATTGGCCTAAATATTAGTTTTTGGTGCCGCCGAGAAGAATTGAACTTCCGACCCCACCCTTACCAAGGGTGTGCTCTACCACTGAGCTACGGCGGCATAAGTATTATTTATAGGTATTATTTCTTGGTCACAAGTACTAGATTTTAGATAAAGTACAGGAAATGACCAATTTTTTCTTTATAGAATCAATGTATTTGTAAAAATCTCTCTTCAAAATTCTAAATCAACTATTTTATGAGTTATGCCTCTTAGGAATTCGGGGTAATTCTTATTAACTATCTTACATTTGATAACATAAAAATCTCTTGGATAATTTAAAGGATCAGGGAAGTAATCATGTTCAACAGTAAAATCCTCTATTCGAGTATTAATTGCGTATTCTTTTGATAAAATTTTTTCTAAGTGATCAATGTTCTTAGTTTCATAAATATTTATCATCGAATTAATTTTACTAACAAATTCTTTACTTGAGTTAAAGAATAGTTTGAAGTTTTCAAATAGAAAAGTAGCAAACTTATCAATATCTTTTTCTTTGAGAGGTTCTGTCTCTTCAGTCTCAAATTCAAAAAATTCCCTTTGACTTATTTCAAAATTTTTTGAGAGTTCATCTACTAGAAAGATAAAGGCACTATAGAATAAACATAATTTATTATAATCTTCGGTGTCAAAACCATCCTCAGTCATAATAGGACCATGAGGACCCATGATGTATTCGCCTAATCCATCATCTGCTCGAACCTCATCTAAAGTCATAGTTGACGGTATGGAAGGAATGAGTTCAGGTTTATTGTGATATTTATTTTGAATTCCTTCAAACTTAAATTTGCTAAAAGCTTTATCTATTACTTTCATGTCTGTATACCCATCGGATAAACCATATGAATATTCATTTTGTATGGGAAAAATCAAAGGTTGACAGAGGGGTATCGACCTTCTGAAATGTAAATCATCTGATACCTCTATAATGTTGCATTTTTCTTCGACAAATTTATCGTTTTTAAACTCTCCTGTGATCAACATAGAGTTATTTTCTACGTATGGGCTATAGTCTTTTTTAGAGTCTTTGTATGCTGCAAATTCTTTACCTCTTCCGTTAAAACTATCGTTCTTCCATTCTCCCTCATAAAATCCATTTTTATGTTTCCAAATACCATTACCACTTCTTTTCCCGTCTTTCCATTGACCCTCGTAACTACTTCCATCTTCATATACTCTTTTACCCACTCCATTAAAACAATCTCCACTAACACACCCTGTTTCAATTTCCTTTGTCATTTTTGTTCTTTTTGGGACCCTTTCTTACCAAGAAGAGATCAATTATTTTTACGTTTCTCTATTCTCCATAGTATGAAGAATAATAATATTAAAGTAGGCTGTATAATTATAAATATCCATATATTTATTGCTTCGTAAGAAATTCCCACCAACTCAGATAAATCTACAAGAACATAAACACAAACACGAAAAACAGAGTCTATCCAATCGATACCGGAGTCTCCCATTGAGTTAAATGCTTGTGTGTATTTATCCATTTTGTTGTAGCATTATTTCTTTACTCTAATCGGAAAAACTAAATCTTGGTATCAGCAAAAATAAAATTAATATTGTTTTCATTTTATAAATCCTTGGTATTAGAAATTTTGCCTATTAATTTAGTCAAAGCCTCAAAATTTTTTGGGAATTTATTACTGCCATGAATTCTTCTTCTTTTCCTGCCAATTTTATCAATCATCAGTTCCCATTGAGTTCCATCCATTACTTCATCCCAATATTCCTTTTCCCATTTCCAAACATTTAATTCATCAATTTTTATCCAAAAATCATTCCATTGCTTATTATCACATTCTTCAATTCTAAACTCAATTAGTCTTCCGTAACTAAAAGTTTTATCAACTATTAATTTATTATCTATATTGAAAATTTTATAACACTCAGCCATATAGCCTCCTATTTCAAAATAAATTTCAAAATTTTTTTTTGGTTTGTTCATATATTATTGCAAATAAGTAATTATTATATATTATATAAAAAAGCACTGATTTGAACCTATTGCGAGTGCTATATAAATGCAGCTAAAACGGTGAATATTTAATTCCCACATTAGTTGCCTTGTTTTAACCAAAGGAGGTTAACAATGCCAATTAAAAGATTAACACTGAAAGCGTGGAATGAATTAGGGCTACCCATTCATCGCTCTTATATTCAAGTTTATAGAAAACCATTATCCAATCATAAACTTAAAAAGTTTTTAAATTCAGCCAATAAATCAAAGGATGTTAAAAATGGTTAGAGTCAAAAAAATTATAATTGCTAGAAAACCTGAAAATTTAGTCAGACTAAAGCACGAAACAGGAATAATTTTTGGAAGAAATATAAGGACAGTAAATAAAAGAAAAGAGGTTAATAATGTCTGAACAAAATATCAAAATCTATAAGGTAAAATCTAAAGAGGACTTTATTAAACAAAGAGAGAAAGACACAGGTTCAAAAAATATATTTCTTACTGAAATAAAACCTGAAATGTCTAGAGATGAAAGATTAGAAGTCTTAATCAAGGCTCTTCAAAAACAAGGATGGAAAATTAAATACTAAAAATTGCATCATACATTTTTTTAATACACCAAAAAGATAGTTTAATTTTTTGAGTAGTAAAATTGAATAAAATATAATTTTTTTTATTTTACTGGGATAACAAAACTAGAGGGATATGTTCTGTGTTTATCTGTAATTGCATCAGTTATACCTAAGTCAATAAAAACAACACTTGCGCCTAATTTTTCACCCTCTATTGAACTCTTAATTGTGCCAACCGCCCTTTTACCATCTGCTGTCTCACAATCATATCTTAGATCATCATCTGATCTTCTTATGTTGTGCGTCCCAGGAATACTTGCACTTAAAGCTATTCTTTTATTTGATAAACTACATGTACCACTACTTCCATCACTGAACGATAAAGCAACTGGTACAGTAGGATCATTTACAATAGTTGCACATGATTGAAGGAAAAAAATTGAGAAAATTAAGATTAAACTTTTATTCATAATGATAACTTAATCATGAATAAATATATTTACAAGAAATTAAAATAAATCTGAATAATTAATCATTAAATAAGTAAACTTTAAAAATCTGAAAATAAATCAGCAAAAATGCTAAAATCTATATACTCAATAAATAGTTCACTAGCAGATGATACACCCTGGTCCTGCATGAGCTCTCCCATAGCTAACTCACCAAGAAGTTCAAAAGCGTAAAAAACACTTTCCTCTCCTTCGTATTGAATTGCTTGATTTAATTCTTCATTACATTTGTAAACAAAGACGTTAGTCATATATTCAGCAACTCTAATATTTGCCATTTCTACATCTTCAGCAGTAAGATTTGACATTTGACTTAATTGAGGATGAAAAGAGATAGTAACGTAAATCCATTTTACTAGGTCTGTTTTTTCTTGTTTTGTGGTTTTAGTAACTAAACACTCGGCAAAATTATCTGTAAATGACCCAGAAGATGAATTGAAACTAAAAAAAAATAAAAACAGACAGAGTAATAAAGATAATTTCTTCAAATAATTATTATAACTCTTTAAATAATATATTTAAAACTTAAAAATTGGGCAAAAAATAGAAAAGGGTCCCAACTGTCTCGACTCCGTTTCGGTTTCCCTCTTCGTAGCCTTTACTGTTTTGACCCTTTTCTTGTTTTGGGAAGTTTCCTACCCTCTACATTTTCTATGTTAAAACATTAAATTTTTTTTGGCAATAGTTAAAAATAAATAATTAAATTTTTTTGTTTATAATATGTGAATAAGTTTATATATCCTATTTTAAATTTGATAACTCGTTAATTACATTTTGAACATGATTTTTCACTCTAACGTTACTCCATGTTTTTACAATCTTGCCTTTTTGGTTTATTAGTATTGTAGATCTAATTATTCCGAAGTATTCCTTACCTAAAAATTTTTTTAACCCCCAAACTTTATATTTTTTTAAAACAGTAGTTTCTTCATCAGATAATAAATCAAAATTTAATTTATTTTTTTCTTTAAATTTATTGTGACTTTCGATTGAGTCTTTTGAAACACCTACTACTATACAATTAAGTTTGTTAATTACTTTAAGAGATTTATTAAAGTCATTGGCCTCTAAAGAACATCCTTTTGTATTATCTTTAGGGTAAAAATATAAAATAATATTTTTCCCTAGATGGTCACTTAATTGGAAAGTCCCTGAGGTACCTGGTAATTGAAAGTTTGGTGCAATCATATTTAAAATTTATTTTGAAATAAATACACTTAAAAATAACTCTTATTCATTTTTTTAATTTATCTAAAAGATAAAACTCTATTGGTGAAAATTGATCTTTGTTATTGGCTATAAAATCATCAACTAATTTTAATTTATGTTCTTCAATTTCAATAACTTTGCGGACACTTAAGTCCACATAAAGAGAGCAAACTTCAGATGTGGCAGCTCTAAAATTTCCACTTTTACTTATAATTTCCAATTGATATACAAATCTTTTTTTATCTCGATCTAAGAATAATAAGTTTATATCAACTTCATCGCCTTGTTTTACTTCTTGGATATATTTAGTATGAGACTCCACAGCAAATGTTGATCTTTTTTCATTTTTTGCAGAGTCCCCTCCCATTTGAAATCTATCAAGTAGCACATCCCATCCTTGATCAAATAAGTGAATATAAAAAGCTAAATTCATATGACCATTATAATCTGTCCAATCTGAGATAATTTTTTCTGTTCTAAGATATATTGACATTATTTGATATTATAAAAATTAATAAATATTAACATTGAAAAATTAATAAAGATTTTTTTTAATTTAAAATACGGGGGTAGTAATGAGAATTGGTTTTGTTGGACTTGGAAATGTAGGTGGAAAACTGGCAAATAATCTTCTTGAGAATAATTTTCAAATCTCAGTTTTTGATATAAATAATAAATTAACTAATTTTTTTAAATTAAAGGGGGCAAAGGTTGCTAAATCAATAAAAGATTTAGTTATCAATTCTGATATTTTAATTACCTGTCTTCCCTCCCCCAAGGTATGTTCAGAAGTTTTAGAGTCAGAAGATGGTATAATTGATACAATACAAAAAGATCAAATTTGGATTGAGATGAGCACAACTGAAGATGATCAGTTAAAAAAACATGCATCATTAATTCAGCAAAAAGGTGCAATTGCTTTAGAAGCCCCTGTTAGTGGTGGTTGTCATAGGGCTGCAACTGGTAACATTTCTATTTTTGTTGGAGGAAGTAGAGAGGGATTTGATAAGGCTATGCCAGTGTTAAAATGTCTTGGTCGAAAAATTTTGTATACAGGAGACTTTGGAAGTGCATCCATTCTTAAAGTTATTACTAATTATTTGGCTACTGTTCACTTAGTTGCATTAGGAGAAGCTTGGGCTATAGCTAGTAAATCAAATCTTGATTTGAATAAAACATACAAAGGAATTGCAGCTTCCTCAGGTAACTCATTTGTCCATGAAACTGAGAGTCAGGTAATATTAAACGGTTCCTATAATATAAATTTTACTATGGACTTAGTTGAGAAAGATGTAGGACTTTTTCAGGATCTCGCCTCAAAACTTGGGGTCGAATTAGAAATTTCACCTTTGGTTCTTGATATTATTAAAGATGCAAGAAAGACTTTTGGTAATCGTGCATGGTCCTCAATGGTAGTTAAAAGGCTTGAAAATAAATACAATACTGCATTTAGAGCTGAGGGATATCCTGAAGAATTGGTAGACTTAGAGGAAAAACAACTTGGTTATGAGATATGATTATTAGGAGTTTTTGATAATATTTATCCATGAATTTCATAACTGATGTAATTCTCCCATTAGCCCTAGCTTTTATTATGTTCACTTTAGGCTTGGGTTTAGCGTTTTCAGATTTTGCCAGAGTAGTAAAAGCACCAAAAAATTTTATTATAGGTTTAATTAGCCAATTAATTTTTCTTCCAGTAGTTGCTTTAGTAATTGTTTTGGTTTGGCCACTTCAACCTGAATTAGCAATAGGTTTAATATTAATTGCTGCTGCTCCAGGTGGAGTAACTTCTAATATTCTTACATCATTTGCTAAAGGAGATGTTGCTCTATCAATATCTTTAACTGCAGTAATGAGCCTTTTAAGTGTAATTTCTGTGCCAATAGTTTTGGGAATATCAATGGGATTAATTTCTTACAATTCTTTAGGCTCAATCTCACTCACAGGAATAGCTATAAGTATGTTTTTGATAGTGACATTACCTGTTTTGATTGGAATGACTTTCAGAGCTAGTTTGTCCTTTTTAACAAAGAGAATTGAGAAGTTTGCTAGAATACTCTCAACTGCATTATTTGTTTTAGTTTTAATTGGAGCTATTTTAGCTGAGAGAGAAAATTTAATTGAGTATTTTGCTCAAACTGGATTAGTAGTCCTTTCTCTTAATTTATTAATGATGATAATTGCCTTTTACTGGGCAAAGGGATTTGGGACAGGTACCTCACAGCAAAAAGCTATTTCAATAGAGTGTGGACTTCAAAATGGAACATTGGCAATTTTTGTAGGCACAAGTGTTTTTGGTGGCGGGCTGTATATCATACCTGCTGCTACATACAGCGTCATAATGTATTTAACGTCTTTAATTTTTATTTATTTTATAAGAAATCGTTAAATATAAATTTTATCTGCTAATCCAAAACAAAGAATAGCCCAACCTATTGCAAGACCACCTGTTGATAGCCATCCCTCTCTTGAGTATTGGTCAGTTCTTCCTAATTTATCTATCTCACCAGTATAAAAGGCTGATAATGCAATAATAGTCATTATAATAAACATAAAATTAAAAAATGCCCATGTAGCCTCTGTGCCTCTAAATAAAATATATAACTGCATTAAAACTGCACCTGCTATAACCGCACCAGCAAACCTTGCAAAGAACGCTGCAGTCACATCGACACCATATTTGCCTATGAAGTTTTTGGTATTAAACAAACAATTATAACCATAAAAAGTATTCATAACCAAAATAATTAAAAAAATTACTAAATAAAATATCCCATTAAAGTTTTCGATCATATGATTCTCCCTTACATTCCAATTATATCAAATATAAAAATTGTTGGCCTAGTAAAAACAAAAAAAAATAGTATTTAATATGTTTTTTTTTCATGCCTGTTATAAATATGCTTATGATTGAATTAGACATTTTCTCAGATACAGTTTGTCCATGGTGTTACATTGGAAAAAAAAGATTAGAAAATGCCCTAAACAAATATAAAAATCTTGTAATAAAACAAACCTGGAGACCTTTCCAATTAAATCCTGGAATGCCACCTGACGGAATGGATAGACAAGAGTATTTAATTTCTAAATTTGGAAGTTCAGACGCTGCAAAAACTGTTTATGAAAATATTTATGAAGAGGGTGTTAAGGAGGGAATAAACTTTAATTTTGACTTAATTGAAGTGACACCTAACTCATTTAATTCGCATAGACTTTTAGCTTTAGCATATAAAGCAGATATACAAGAAAAAGTTTTAGATGATTTATTTGAGTCTTACTTTTTGCATGGTAAAGACATTGGAGATCCAAATATATTATTACAAATAGCTATAAAGCATAATATTAATGCTGAGGAGTTTAAAAGTTACTTGTCTGATCAAGAAAACATAGAGCCGCTTGCAAATGAGGCAATTCAAGCCAAAAAAATGGGAATAAACAGCGTACCTACTTTTATAGTTAATAAACAAATTGTAATTAATGGAGCTCAGACATCTGAAAATTTTGAATTAATATTTGAAAAATTAAAGGCTAGAATAAATTAATGCATAAAGATCTTGATAAATATATTAATTTTGCAAAAAGATTTCTAAATAAGTCTGATAAAATTTTAGAAAAAAATTTTAATGCTCAGTTGAATGTTAACTATAAAAAAGATGAGTCTCCTGTGACTAAAATTGATAAGAAAATAGAAATCCTTTTTAGGAAAGCAATAAAAGAGCAGTTTCCAGAGCACAATGTTTTGGGAGAAGAATATCAAAATCAAATATTAAAAAGTGAGTACTTATGGATAGTCGATCCGATTGATGGCACAAAAAGTTTTATACATGGTAACTTCAATTTTGGAACTCTGTTATGTCTTTCGCATAATGGTAAACCAATTATAGGATTCATTTCGTGTCCTTTGTTAAAAAAAAGATGGATGGGAATTAAAAATAAAGGTGCATATATTAATAACAAACGTATTAGAAAGAAAATTTCTAACATTTCTCTTAAGAATACAGTTGTTAGCTCATCTGCATTTACTGCATTTAAAAAAAAAATTAAAGAAAACAAATTGTTTTATAAATTATCTGAAAAGATTAGATACTATATATTCGGTGGTGATTGTGTACAGTACGGTTTGTTAGCCTCAGGTCGAATATCCATGGTTGTTGAAAATAATTTAAAACCTTGGGATTATATGGCTTTGGTAAATATTATCGAAGAGTCAGGAGGAGTAATTACCGATTGGAAAGGTAAAGAATTAAATATTTTTTCGAATGGTAATGTAGTTGCATCGATTTCAAAAAAAAGCCATAAAGAATTTCTTAAGATTCTAAATTAACAAATCTCATTAATTAAATACTCATATATTTTTCTAGATTTTATAATTTCACTCTTTTTCACATATTCATTAGTTTGGTGAGCTTGTTGGGTTATTCCTGGACCTACAATAATATTAAAAGGGTCATCATAGTATTTTTGAAAAGGTGATATGTCTGTAAAATAATTTGCAAATTTTGGAGTGAAACTTTTTTTATTCAATTTACATATGTGTTTTAGTAAGCTTAAATTTTTATGGTTTTTCCACTTTTCATTGTAAACCATATCTAAATTTACAATTTCTTTTAGTTTTAGATTTTTATTTTTTAAAATTTTTTTTATTTCTTTTAAATAAAGATAATTGGACTCTACTGTTCTAATATCAATTGAAAATGTTGCCTTATCAGGAACTGAATTAATATTTTGACCTGAAAAAAAAGTTCCAATATTAATTGTCGATTTTTTCATATAATCATTTTTATATTTAAAGTTATAATTTTTAAGAATGTTAACATAATCAATAGCTTTATATATTGAATTAATACCGTATTGTGGAGATGAACCGTGAGAAGTTTTTCCTGATACCGATGCTTCTAGCCATAAGACACCTTTATGTCCTAATAAGGGATAATTATCTGTAGGTTCTCCTGAAATTATTACACTAATTTTTTCTTTTTTTAATTTTTTAGCTAATAGTTTTGAACCTTCACACCCTGTTTCTTCACCAGATACTAAGGCTAAAATAATATTTTTATTTTTAAAATTATAATCTTTACGATTTAGAATAGCTGCACACATTGAAGCTACAGCAGATTTCATATCTGTGGATCCCCTTCCATAGATTTTACCATTTAATTCTCTGGCCCCTGTAGGGTCATATTTCCATTTTGATTGACCAAATGGCACAGTATCCAAATGCCCAACAAAAAGAACATTATCTTTTATACTCTTATTCCCAATTTTAATAACTAAGTTAGGTCTATTCTTATTGAGAAGGTATTTTTTATACTTTATTTTTTTTTTATTTAATAAAGTCTCAACAAAATCAAAAACATCTTTTTCAAATTTTCCAGGATTAGTTGAGTCAATTTTTATAAGATTTTTGGCTAATTTAATTTCATCAATCATACCATAACTTCACCCCCATTGGGTGAGAGTGTAGCGCCACAATAAAAACTTCCTTCCTCAGAAGCTAAAAGTAATGCTGTTGGAGCTATTTCTTCAGGCTCTGCAAATCTTTTCATAGGTATAATATCTTTGGCTTGATCTAAAACATTTTGATCTATTCCATCTAACAAAGCAGTTTGTGCTACACCTGGTGCTATATTATTGACTAAAATATTATGATTTACAGCCTCTAAAGATAAAGCTCGAGTAAAAGAAAAAATTCCACCTTTAGCTGCGCAATAATCTGTTCTGTTTGGGCCACCTGAAAATACAAGTTGTGAGGAAATATTAATAATTCTTCCAAATTTATTTTTCTTCATTATTTTATAACAGTTTTGAGTTAAAAAAAATGTGCTCTTTAAGTGAACATTTAATGTTTCATCAAATTCACTTTCAGTGGCCTCCTCAAATGGTCTTGCATAAATAATTCCAGCATTGTTTACTAAAATATCTGGTTCTCCAATTGATTGTAAAGATTTTTGAAAAAAATCATCACAATTATCTTTTTTTCCAATATCTATATTTTGATTGAAACATTTTCTACCGTAACCATTTATTTTTTCCATAACTAAATTTGCTTTTGTTTCATCTTTAAAATGACAAAACGAAATATCAGCGCCTTCTTTAGCAAATAATGTAGCTATAGCAGCACCAATACCACTAGAGCCACCAGTTACAAATGCTTTTTTGTTTTTAAGTTTCATTTAATTAATCCTTTCTAATGATTTGTTCCAATTATCACTTATTATAAAACTCCTAGCACGAAGATACTTAAGAGCACCATATTTATAGAAATCAAAATCTAATGCGGATAGTTTATCTTGAATAAAAGCCCAACTAGCCCATTTAATGTCAGCAATTGCTTTGTAAATATATATTTTTGACTTTATAGTTTCATTAGAAGTACCGAAATATTGCTTTAAAAGTTCCTCCTCTATTTCATCGGTAAAAAACATCTCTCCAAAAAATACTGCTAGATCATAAAATCTATCTCCTTGAAAAGAATATTCAAAATCAACCATTTTTAATTCTCCAGTTTTTGAAAAAAGAAAATTTCCTGCTATTGGATCGTGAAAGCATGGGACCAAATCTAAGCCAGCTTTTAGAAGTTTTTCCTTAGCAACATTAAAATTGTATTTCAAGAATTCAAAATCACTTGGAATTTCGCATTTGTATTCACTTAGTTGTTTAAAATGATCCTCGACTAAATCAATACCACTTTTTACAATTGACAATTTTCCAGCTGAATGAAATTTTTTATATCCTTCTAATACCTTTTTTGCTGTATCTAAATTTTCAAAAGAGGAGTTAGTACATGTTGTATGGTCGTGAAGAAAGTCATAAATTTCAACACCAAATTCACTCAAAAAGTCATAAACTTCTGGCCCAAGACCTATTTTAGCGGCAAGAGAGTTTGCCTCTAAAGAAGCTTTTCTGTCTATAAATATCTCAGTACCAACACCTGGAACCTTAATAAAATACTCCTTATTATTGTCCTTATTTAAAACACGCCAATTAAGATTTGTGATACCTCCGCCTACGGGTTCGTAATATAGGCTGTCTGTATTCCAATCTTTAATTTTAATTAAATAATCTTCTAATTGTTTTTCATCTTTCGTACTATGGGTGCCTATTGTTTTCATCAAATATTCTCCATAATTTGACCTATGTCATAACTTAAAAGTTTTTGATTACAGTTTAAAAAACGCCAATTAGAATATTTCATAAATTCAATATGATTTCTTTTTGAAATTTTACTGTATATAAAATTATAAATTGCCCATTTTAAATCGTCTAGAATTGAATACATAAAACATCTGTTTGCCAAATTTTGTTTGTATACACCGTAATACTCTTCAATAATTGGGTTTATCTCATTTTTAAACAAGCACACCTCAGCTACAAAAGAACCAAGGTCTGATAGTGGATCATTATTTGAGCAAAAATCCAGATCAATTATTTTTATATCATTATTTTTATTAATCATAAAATTGGATGCTGAATTATCAACATGACAAGGAACTAAGTCTTTATCGATATCTTGTAGTTTTTTTTTTATAAGATAAAAACTATTTGTAAAAAATTCAAACTTGTGGAATTTAGGTAATTTTTTATTATCGATATAATTTATATACTTTTCTATATTTGAAAAAACATTCTCAGAATTATCCAACCTTTTTAGCTTACTAAGATTTTTTTTAAAATTAAGTATTTTTGTAATATTATTTTTATCTCTTAGTTGTCTTAAATTAGCAGTTTTATAATCTTCCAAATAATCAAGTATTATAAACTTTTCATTATTTAAAACAGAAAATAAATTAGCAGTATCTTTTAACTCTATACTTTTGTAATTCTTGGAAATTTTTTCAAATTGTAATAATTGTTCTGACTCTTCTAGAATGTTTTTTAAAAAAAACTTTTTATTCTCATTATCGTGAATGCACTCCATTTGGAAATATCTATGCTCAATTGCTTTTCTAGATGGAGATGCTACAGCTAAGCTTAATTCTGATATATTTATAGAGGAGATATCCCTAAAATTATTATTAATAATTTCAATAATATCACTGTTTTTCGACATCCAAACACTCCTCTGAGATATATTGATAAAGTATATCTAAACAAGTCTCTAAATCCTCAGGTTTAGTAAATTCTTTTGGGTCATGAATAATACCGTCAACACTTGGGGTTACAAATACTGTGGATGGAACTATTTTTGACATTGGAACCGCATCATGTGCTGCAATAGTGTCTAAATACTCATATTTAATATTATTTTTATTTAATAATTCTTCAATTTTAGAATTGATTTTAACATCAAATTTACCTGCATCTCTTTTCGAATGAGTGTTTATTATAATTTTAATATCAGTTTTTTTAGAAAGTTCTTTTATAAAGCTCTCATAATAGTTTAAATTTTCTTCTAGAACATCTTCATATGGAGATCTTATTTCTGAAAAAAGACTTACAAAACCAGGAACTACATTTGGAGAGTTAGGATATACATCTATTTTTCCAACAGACGTATATAAAGTTTTTTTTGACAAATCAGACATTTTTTTTAGCTCAGAAATTATAAGAGAAGCAGCATGCAAAGCATCTTTTCTCTGGCTCATTGGTGTTGGGCCAGTGTGAGCCTGCTCACCAAATAAATGAATATTATGTTTGTGACATCCCCAAAATTTATCGATAATTCCAATTTGATTATTATTATTTTCTAGAATTTTACCGCATTCAACATGAGTTTCTATGTATTGTGTTGGTTTTTTAAAAACATCACTTCCTAAATAATCTATCTCGTTAAGAGAGTCTTTGACAGAAACTTTGTTGGTATCTAAAATTTCATAAGCTTTATCTAAAGCCATTTGTCCGGTATAAACACTACTTCCTAAAATACTTGGTTGAAATCTAGCTCCTTCCTCATTTGTCCAAGATACAACAGCTAAATTAGATTTGGTTTTAAGATTATTTTTTTTTACTTTTTCAGATATTTCTTTAACAGCTACAAATGCATTGATAACTCCAAATATTCCGTCAAAGTTGCCACCATTTGGCTGACTATCAATATGTGAGCCAGATAAAATATAATTATTGCTATTATTGAAGTTTATTAGACCAAAAATATTGCCAATATTATCTATTTTTACATCAAAATTATTTTCCTTTAATAGTTTAATAAAATAATCTCTACCCTGCTTATCTGCATGAGTAAGAGCAACTCTGTCAATACCATTGTTTTCATTTCTTCCAATTTTGGAATAATCACTTAAAAGTTCGTGTAAATATTGTTTTGATTTTGTTGAAATTTTATAAAAGTTATCTTCCACAATCTACCCCACATTTATCTACCCAGTGGCCTGATTGAATTTCAATTAACCCCATATCAGTACTCCCTTTTTTATTATTTTTAAAATGTGGACATCTTGATTTGAAAGAGCATTCCGTACCTATCTCAGTTGGGTCAGGAGGTTCACCATCCATCAAATATAAGTTTTTATCATATGGGTTTTTATCTAGAGTTGGAATTGTGCATAATAAAGTTCTGGTATAAGGATGGCCACATTTATCAAACAAAATTTCATTTTTTGCTAGTTCAACTATCCTACCCATATACATAACAGCAATTCTATTGCATGATTTTCTGACCATTGCCAGATCATGTGAAATAAATATATATGTAAGGTTTCTTTTCGCTTGAATATCACTAAAGAGTGATAGTAACATTTCTTGTTCTTTTTGATCTAAAGAGGATAGTGTTTCATCAAGAATAATTACCTTCGGCTCAAGAATTAAAGCCCTGGCTATACTTACTCTTTGTCTAAAGCTTCCACTCTTTCCAACTAATAATTTATTGTATTCATTTTGATCTATGCCAACCTCACTCATAATAGATAATACCTTTTCTTTGATCTCCATTTTACTTAGTTGGGTATGTATTAATAATCCTTCACTAATTATTCTCCCTATTGTTTGACGAGATGGAAGACTATTATAAGGATCTTGGAGTATTAATTGTAAAGACTGTCTAAAATTTTTTATTTTATCTTTATTCAAATCAGATAGGTCCTCTCCATTAAATGTAATTGTTCCAGTATCAGATTTTTCAAGAAGAGAAATTAGTCTTGATAATGTAGATTTACCACAGCCAGACTCACCAATTATCCCTAAATTTTCTCCCTCATAAACATCAATTGAAAAGTCTCTTACTGCTTTTACCTGATAAAATGAATTAAATTTATTTTTGTTCCTAACTTTATAAGACTTACTAAAGTTTTTGATGCTAAGAATAGGCTTAGTTTCAATATTTTGAAAATTAATATTCTCTGACCAAATTTTTGGGGTGTTTTTAATCAATTCTTTTGTATGTTCGCTTTTTGGATTAGAAGTTATTTCATTAGTGCTATTTTGCTCCTCTATTGAACCATTCTTCATAATGATCAAGTTGTCTGATATTTCTCTGACAACTGGTAAAGATGATGATGAAAATATAATAGTCGTATTAAATTTATCTCTGAGAACTCTCATTAATTTTATTATTTGTGCAGCTACTGTTACATCAAGCGGCATAGTAATATTATCAGCAACTAATAATTTTGGAGAGCTCAACAAAGCATCAACAATCATAGCTCTTTGCATCATACCTCCACTGTATTGAGAAGGGTATTCATAAAATCTTTTTTCAGGCGAAGGAATCAATACATCGTCTAAAAGACTAATAACTTTTTGTTTTAAAATTTCTTTACTTGTGTTTCCTTTATCGATGCTCACTGCTTTCTCTAATAATTGGGCACCAACAGAGTAAGTGGGATCTAGGGAGTTTATTGCATTTGGGCCAATATAGGCTATTTCCTTTCCTCTAATTTCTTTTTCTAATTCGTTTTCGCTCATTGCACTCATTTTTTTTCCTAAAAAATTAATTTCTCCTGAAGAGATTACTAAATTTTCTGGTAGCCAATTTACTATAGCTTGAGAGAGTAAGGTTTTTCCAGAGCCACTTTCACCAACAACCCCAAGTATTTCTTTTTCCCTTAAATTAAAAGAAATATTTCTAAGAACATTATTACTAGTAGATCGATCTTTTAGAGATAGGTTTTCTACACTTAATAGATTACTCATTTTATTTAAATACCCTCTCCAAAGATTTTATTTTTTGATTTTTCTAGAGTTGAGCCTATATAATTTAATGTTACTAAAGTTATAACTAAAAAAACACCAGGCATCGTTGCAATCCACCACGCATTAATTAAATATTTTCTTGCATCTGCTATTATATTACCGAAGGTTGGTGTAGGGGGTTGAACACCAAGGCCAAGAAAACCCAGAATTGCCTCAAAAATCATCATTCTCGCAATATCTAAAACTGAAACAAATGCTATTGGTGGGAGAATAATTGGAACTACCAGAAAAAAAATTATTCTAAAGTCATTGGCTCCTAAAATTCTTGCACCTCTTACATATTCTTTATCTCTCTCAATTAAAGCCATACTCCTTGAGACTCTTGCATAAAGAGGCCAACCAGATAGCGCCAAAACTAAAATTATTGAAGCTAGATTTGGCCGGGAAACACCTAAAATACTGATTGCAAGAATAACCATTGGTATAGATAGTTGAGCGTCAGTAATTCTCATTATTATTACATCTACCCAAGACGATTTAAATCCAGATATTATTCCAACAAGACAACCAAATAAGAGCATTATAAATACTGATGCAAAACCTATGATTAAAGAAAATCTTAATCCAACTAAACAACGCATTAACATATCTCTTCCAAGTTGATCGGTGCCTAATATATGAGTCCAAGAAAAACCCTCAAAAAAAATTGGTGGTAAAAATTTTGACTTAATATTCATCTTTTCTGCTTTAATTTCACTGATCTCTGGATAAATAAAAGCGAGCAGACAGATGAATATAAAAAAGATTACAGAAAATTTAAAAAAGTTATTTTGCCAAGAGTCATAAAAAATTTTTTTTGATATACTTGAGTCTTCTAACGTCATGACTCGAGTCTTGGGTCTATTGAGTATGTTATTAAATCCACAGCGATGTTTAAACCCACATACAATGCACTTGTAACCATAGCTATGCCTTGAATTAATGGAAAGTCTCTTTGTAAAACAGCATAAATTGTAAGTTGACCTAAACCCGGATAGTCAAAAATGTATTCAACCACTATTACCCCGCCAAGCAGTGTGCTTAATTGTATTCCTAATAAGTTAAGTAAAGGTATGGATGCATTTCTTAATGTATGCCTGTAGATTACTCCATTTCTGGTTAAACCTCTAACCTTACCTGATTTTATAAAATATTCTTGAGATATCTCTGCAAAAGAGACGGAGATAGTTCTAATTATAAATGGACAAGTCTCCACAGCCAAAACTATTGCAGGGAGTATAGTGTATGCAAAATTTTGATAACCTATAGAAGGCAAAAGACCTAATTTTATTGTTATAAAAAGAGCCAGTACTATTCCTAGCCAAAAATTTGGGATTGATACAAAAACTGAACTAATGAAAAATGCAATTTTACTTATAAAACCTTTAGGCTTTAAACCTGCAGAAATACCTAAAGGAAAAGAAATTATTAAAGAAATTAATAATGCTAAACCGGCTAGCTGAAGTGTGTAAGGTAACCTTTCAAGTATTAAGTCAGATACCTCAGCCATTTCTACATCCATGTTTGCGTTAAAATCTCCACCTTGCCCCATCATTCCGTTTTTAGGTCTTTGATAAGAGTTACCTAAATCTCCTTGAACAACTTGAGATAGGTATCTTCCAAATTGAACAGGTATTGGGTCTCTTAAACCCATTTTTTGGGCAATCTCTTCAACGAGATTGTCGGGGGCCATACCCCCGACAATTAATCTAACTGGATCACCTGGGACAATTCTTAAAATAGAGAATATTAAAAATGTAGTAATCAATACGACTACTACTCCTTGTAAAATTCTCCTTACAAACTGTCCAGCTAGGTGCATTTAGCCAATAGATGCTGTTTCAGCACTCATCATACCATTAGGGTATATGTAGAGATCTTTGACATCATTAGCCATAGCGTGGATAAAAACTGATCCGAATAATGGGACTGACGGCATTTTATCTACTAATAAAGGCATGACCTCAGTTTTGAGAATTTGCTCCCTTTCGCCAACACTTGGTGCGTTTCTTTCTTTATCAAGTGCTGCGTCTATATCAGCATCTACAATACCTGTTATTCTTTTTGATGAGGAATGAAAGTGTGTTCTGATAACGAGATCAGGTTCTGGAGAGCCAGTACACCAACCACAATCAATCATATGACCTGGGCCACCACCTTCTCTGTCATAAAGTTTATTACCCCAAGCTCCAAGCTCAAGAACAGAAAGCTTTACAGGAATACCTTGCTCATTTAAAAGAGCTGTAATGTATTCACCGTATTCCTTTGTTTTTGGATAGAAACCTACTGAAGTAATGTACTCTAACTCTGGCAATCCCTTACCTTTAGGAAATCCTGCTTTTGCTAAATATTCTTGGCATTTATCAGGATTGTACTCAGGAAAACCCTCAACATCGGTATATCCGAACTTAACCGGTGAAACGTGACAGCCTGTATAAGTACCAGAAATACCTAAGATATCCAAAAGGCCTTCTCTATCAATAGCATGAGCAACTGCTTTTCTCATATTTATGTCATTAAATGGAGGTTTACTGCACCTAAACCATAAATATTTGTTCTCAGTTGAGACTGCTTGGTTAAGTGCAAATCCACCGTTAGCAACTATTGTATCAACCTGTTCTGGTTCTAGTCTTTCAGTAACATTATACTCTCCTGACAAAAGACCAAGTGTTCGTGTAGCAGTGTCACCTACAAAATTATATTGAACTCTTGGAATTTTAGGTTTGCCCATGAAGAAATTTTCATTTGCTTCCATGATTGTGTTATCACCATCCTGTTCAACAAATTTAAAAGCTCCTGTACCATTTGGTCTTGATGCAGCGTTGTTAGGATTTGCTACATCATCAGCAGATAATATTGGTAGAAATGATGATAAGTAATAGAATAGACCAGCTGGATAACCATACTTTTCTGTTTTAATTCTAACAGTAAGTCTATCAACTACCTCTACATCAACTTGACCCGGGTACCATTGTGCAGGTCTATCAGGTTGTGAACCATACTCATAGGTTGCTTTAACATCCTCAGCACCAAAAGGTTTACCGTTGTGGAAAGTTACACCGTCTCGAAGTTTAAACTCAAGGGTGAACTTATCAATTTCAGTTGCCTCAGTGGCTAACTCAAAATTTAATTGAGTAGGGTTTTCAGGTTTCATAGGACACCTTGTTAAATAACCAAACACATAGCTCTCAAAAATTAATTGACCAAGATTTGTGTGTGTAGTTGGGTCCCAGTTACCCGTAAGAGCTTCCGCAGCTGCAAAAATAAGTGGTTTACCGGATGCAGCGAAAGCAGAGTTATATAAGAAATTATGATTTAGCATCGGAGCTGAAGTAAGTGCAGCTGCACCTAAACCACTCTTTGCCATAAATTTCATAAACTTTCTTCTAGAAAATTTAATTTTTTTGGACATACATCCTCCTCTCACTAACTTAGATTATATTGTATTAGATAATTAAGTGTTGTTGAATATGGTTATGGTATCTATGTTTGAAATGAATAACCTTAAAAAAAACGATGCAAACAATAGATTTTTATGTTTAGAGTACTAATTTGTGTAGAATTTTATCCACACTTTATTAACCTAAAATACAAATTTTTATTAACTCTTTGAATTTATCAACTGTCATAGGTAATGGATTACCTCCAGTGCTAGGATCTTCAAAAGCCAATTTTGATAATTTTTCCTCATCACCCAACTCTACTCCCATGTCTTGCAGGCTATGAGGAATATTCATCTCTTTTTTTAATTTATTTACCCAATCAATTATTCCATCTAAGCCGCCGCTGATGTTTATATACTTACCTAATCTGTCAAATTTTGACTCTATGGCTGATCGATTATACTCAAGGACAAAAGGCATAACAGTACCATTTGTAGTGCCGTGGTGAGAATTGTATAAAGAATTTACAGGATGCGTAACAGAGTGAATTGCTCCTAATCCTTTTTGGAAAGCAGCTGCACCCATCATTGACGCAACAAGCATATTAGCTCTAGCTATCACATTTCCTCCATCATTATAAACGTCTAGAATATTCTCTTTTACTAACCTTATTCCTTCAACCGCAGTTCCCTCAGCCATTGGATGATAAAAAGGAGAAGAAAATGCCTCAATACAATGTGCTAAAGCATCCATACCTGAGCCAGCAGTAACGTTTTTAGGAAGGCCTAAGGATAAAATAGGGTCTAGGATAGCTATTTGTGGTAGCATTTTAGGATGAAATATAATTTTTTTCTTCTTTGTTTCCTCATTTAAAAAAACTGCAGCTCGACCAACCTCTGAACCAGTTCCAGCAGTTGTAGGTAATGCAATTATTGGCAATATAGATTTTGAGTCAGCTTTCATCCAAAGATCACCAATATCCTCAAAATCCCACAATGGTTTAGTTTGATGAGCTAAAAAAGCTATTCCTTTTCCAACATCCATCGCCGAACCTCCACCAATAGCTATAACACCATCATGATCGCCTTCTAATAAAACTTTAACACCATTAGTCACATTGGAACCTGTTGGGTTACCCTGGACATCTGAATAAACTTTTGTTTGAGATTTTAAACTTTTATTTAATTTTTCTATTAAGTCAGTATTTAGCAATCCAGGATCAGTGACTATTAATGGATTTTGAATATTTATTGAACTGCAAGCCTCTTGTATATCTTTATATCTATTTTCACCAAACCAAATAGTTGTTGGGTAATTCCAATTCATGTTCTGCATATTTTCTCCTTATTTAAAATTATCCTCTCTCAAAATACCTTTTATGTTCCCAGTCATTTACAGACTTGTCATACTCAGATTGCTCCCATTGAGCAGAGTGAATATAATGTTCTAAAACATCTGGTAAGAAAATCTTTGGTAATAATTTAGATTTTTTGGCTATTTCTATTGCTTCTCTTAATGTTCCTGGAACAATTTTAGCTTTTTTATTCTGGTATATATTTCCTTTTAATGGATCCTCTAACTTAAGATTATTTTCAATTCCATATAGCCCAGCTAAAATAAGACCTGAAAATGCCAAGTAGGGGTTTACATCAGCACCTGGTACACGGCACTCAATTCGAATAGAATTTCCATGACCAGCTAACCTAAATCCAGCCGTTCTATTATCCAGTCCCCATGCTGCAGTTGTAGGTGCAAATGAACCCTCCTGAAAACGTTTATAAGAATTTACATTAGGTGCAAGGAAAATTGACAAATCTCTTAAAAAAAGAATTTGTCCAGCAACATAACTTTTAAAAATTTTTGACATACCCAAAGAGTCTTTAGCATCATAAAAAATATTTTTCTTTGATTTAGTGCCAAATAAGGAGTTGTGAATATGACATGAACTTCCACAAACATCTTTATTATATTTTGCCATGAAACTTGCAGCTCTGTTATTTTTGTATGCTATCTCTTTTACAGCATTTTTTATTAGTATGTGATTGTCTGCCATATTAAGAGCATCAGTGTAAACAACATTTATTTCTTGTTGTCCAGGTGCGGCTTCGCCTTTTGTGCATTCAACATAAACGCCTGACTCCATTAAACTGTTTCTAAGCTCTTGATTAAAGCCCTCCTCCTTGGAGGTTTGAAAAATCATATAATCTTCAATATACCAAGATGTCTCTTTTAAATTTTTATAATTATTTTCATGTATTTCTTCATAAGTTTGTTTAAAAAGAAAAAATTCTAATTCTGAGCCTATCATTGGTTCAAAGCCCATCTTATTTGCTTTTAGTATTGCTTGTTTTAAAATTTCTCTCGTTGAATGATTTAGTGGTGTAACTCCATCATGCTCAAATGCATCACCAAGTATCAATGCTGTTTTTTCTAACCATGGTAAGATTTTAATTGTATTTTGATCAGGGATTACTGTCATATCTCCATAACCTGTATCCCAAGATGACGACTTGAAACCAGGGACGGTGTACATATCGAAATCAACTGTATAAAGGTAATTACAAAAATGTGTTTCTTTATGGACATAATCAAGAAATGCTTTTCCAGTAACTCTTTTACCGACCAATCTTCCCTGCATATCAGACAAAGAAACCAATACCGTATCAATCTCTTTAGATAAAATTTTTGCTTTTAATTCTTTAAAACTAATTGACATTAATAATTCTATCCCAATTTTCTCATATGAAAACTTTGTGGTCGAGTGAATTGATCAAAAGCCAAAACAGAAAGTGAACATCCCATACCTGTGTCTTTGACGCCGGTCCATGCAAGAGCAGGGTCTAAATAATCACATCTATTCATAAAAAAGGTTCCAGTCTCAATCGATTTTCCAAAAACTCTAGCAAATTCAATATCTTTTGTCCAAACAGACGCTGTTAGACCGTATGGGCTATCGTTCATAAGTTTTTTAGCTTCGTCTTCATCACTTACTGGCATAATTCCAACAGCTGGTCCAAATGTTTCCTCCATCATAAATCTCATATTATGATTAACATCAACCATTACTTGAGGACAAACATAACAATTATCATCTTTAGATATAGTAAATTTACTCTCATCAATAAGACGTTTTGCTCCGCTACTCTCTGCCTCATTCATTTGAGCTCTAATAAAATTAGCAGCTGACTGTCTCACAACAGGGCCTAAATTAGTATCTGATTTTGATGGGTCGTTTAAGTTATAATTTTCAGTAATACTTTTAAAGCCATCAATAAATTCTTTATATATTATCTTATCAACATAAATTCTTTCAATCCCACAACAAGATTGACCAGAATTAAAGAGAGCTCCATCAGCAAGATTTTCAATTGCATGGTTTAAGTCAGCATCAGCTCTAACGTAGGCAGGGTCTTTTCCTCCTAATTCAAGACCAGCATTAATAAATCGCGTTCCTATATATTTTTTTACCTCCTGCCCTCCTCTAACAGAGCCAGTGAAAACAACATGAGCTATTCTTGAGTCAGAGATTATTTTTTCACAAGCTTTATGATCAGTATGAATAAACTGGAAAACACCTTCAGGTATCCCAGTATTTTCGAAAGCTTGAAAAATTAGTTCTGCACATCTTGGTGTTTGAGATGAATGTTTTAAAATTAAACTATTACCTGAAATTATAGCAGGAACAATTGTGTTAGTTGCAGTAATAATCGGATAATTCCATGGGGCCATTACAAAAATCACCCCAAGAGGTGTTTTGTATATATAGTTGTCAAATTCTTCGTTTTGAGTGGCTGGAAGATTTTGTAATGAGTCTTTAGCAATATCTACCATGTGTCTTGAGCGCTCTTCAAAGCCTCTTAATTCTCCTGCACATTGAGATATGGGCCTTCCAATTTGCCAACAAATTTCCTTTGATATTTCATCTTTGAGAGCGATTAAGTTATCAATAAATTTATTAACAATATTAATTCGGTCATCAAGAGATGTGTTTTTCCAAATTTCAAAACTTGTTGAGGCTTTATCTATGACTGAATTAATTTTACTATCTGAGGCTAATTCTCTCTCTAAATAAATAGTATTATTTATGGGTGTAATTGTTTTTTGAATACTCATCAGTCCTCCAATTATTGTTTATTATAATGTATTTGATGAGTTCCTGAAGAGGTTTTATTTTCTCGCGGCTAAATTAATAACCGCGAGTATTTATTATTTTTTCTTAGCGATTCATCTTAGCTATGACTTCGCCTGGAAAAGCAATTGCGATACCATACTGATATATTATCGATCTAAACTCTTGTACATCCTCCCAAGTCTCAGATGCTTGTCCATGAAGCTGCAAGCCAACTGGAGTTTGATAATGCTCGCTTAAAAAATAAAAGACATTATCGGTAACACCTTTCGAAGGGTCAGTTAAATCTACAGGCTCAAAACCTTTAACGATAGAATAAGAGTTTAATCTATCATCACCAGATAAAGGATGTTTATCATGCATAAACTGATGATGGCTTTGTAAGATAGATTCAACTTTCTCTACATCTGCAGATGGAACTTTTAAAGTTACAGCAAAAGAGTTTGGCTGCATATGTCCATTTGCAAAAGCTAATGATGAAAAAATCGTAAAAATCAAAGTAATAAAAATTTTATTCATTATGTGCCTTTCTATTAACAAAAATAAATTTAAAATTTAAATGAGAATAAATTTTTATACTTTTTGGAGATTTATTAAATGTTTTAAAGGAAATTTAAGATGTCTTTTTAGCATACCTAGACATAAAATTTTCAGCTAAGCCTTTGAGTAAACTTAATTGTTTAAGTCTTGAAACTCCATCAACTATTCCATCAACTGATTTGCTGATAAAGTTTTTGGTAGCAATATCTTTTTCTGACTTATCGTTAAGCCAATAAATTAATGTGGCGAGATAAATCATTGAAAGTAAACCTCGCTTTGAATAGTAACTAAAATCATTTGATTTATCACCTGATAAACTCCATATAAAGTCACTATTTTCGTGAAGCATTTTAATAGACATTAATATGTTACCAGGTCTCAAAAGAAATTTTAGCATTTCAGGTAATGCTTTTTTGAGATGGCTGTTATTTTCAAATTTTAGCTCCATGATTGTTTTAATTTTATCTCTAGTTTTTAATCGTGAGTTGTTGAAAGAGTTGTAGTTCTTCTCAACTTGAATGTTATTTTGAGCAATTATGAATTTTAAGACATCATATTCAAAAGATGGAAATAATTTTGCTAGAGCGGATGTTGATATTCTTTGCTTTTTTGCGCATTGTAAGAGAGTTTCTCTGGACCAACCAAATTTAGGAACTTCATTAATAAATAAGTTAGCTAATTTTTCTTGCTTTGACTTCATATTTATATATAAATTACGCCTTCATGAGGTTACTAGATTGGCAATAGAAGTTCAAGTCAGAGATAATAATGTTGAGGCTGCTATACGCGTACTCAAAAAAAAGCTTTTAAGAGAGGGTATTTTCAAAGAATTAAAGTTAAGAAAAAATTATGAAAAACCATCAGAAAGAAAACTTCGTGAAAAAGCCGAATCAATTAAAAGATTTAAAAAACTTATGCGTAAGAAGAAATTTGACTAATTCTCCAGTCCTTTAATTATATCTTCACAAACTTTCTTAGCATCTCCAAATAACATCAAGGTGTTGTCTCGGAAAAATAATTCATTTTGAACACCTGCATATCCACTAGCCATACCTCTTTTAACGAAAAATACTTGTCCAGCATTTTCTACATCTAAAATAGGCATACCATAAATGGCACTAGTCTTATCAGTTTTTGCAGCCGGGTTAGTTACATCATTAGCACCAATCACAAATGCAACATCAGTCTCAGAGAAATCTCTATTAATTTCATCGAGTTCTAGAACTTCATCATAGGGAACATTTGCTTCTGCAAGTAACACATTCATGTGTCCCGGCATTCTACCAGCTACAGGATGGATTGCGTATCTTACTTCTGCACCTGCAGCTTTAAGTAAATCACCCATCTCTCTCAGTGCGTGTTGTGCTTGAGCCACAGCCATTCCGTAACCAGGAACTATGATTATTGTTTTGCTATTTTTCATCATAAAAGCAGCATCAGCAGCGTTACCTTGTTTTGCTTGACGATCATCTTTGACTCCGCCAGCACTAGCTGCTTGTTCACCACCAAATCCTCCAAGTAAAACGTTTAAGAAAGATCTATTCATTCCCTTGCACATTATGTAACTCAAGATAGCTCCTGATGACCCAACAAGGGCGCCGGTAATAATCAATAAGTTGTTGGATAAAGTAAAACCAATTCCAGCAGCGGCCCATCCAGAATATGAGTTTAACATTGAAACAATAACGGGCATATCCGCTCCTCCTATTGGAACAATTAATAGGACCCCGATAACAAATGAGGCAAATACGATAAGCCAAAATAATTCTTGGTTTTGATCGATGCAAAACTTAACAATTAAAGCAATAATTCCTAAACCCAAAAGTAAATTAATAAAATGTTGACCTTTGAAGACTAAAGGATTTCCTGAGACAAAACCTTGGAGTTTTCCAAAAGCTATAATAGATCCTGTAAACGTCACAGCACCTATTGCTGTTCCAATTGACATTTCTATTAAACTTCCCATCGGAATAGATCCAACAGTACCTATATTAAAGGCACTAGGATTGTAATATGCAGAGGCAGCAACAAACACAGCAGCTAATCCTACCAAGCTATGGAAAGCAGCAACTAATTGTGGTAGTGCAGTCATTTGAATTTTAACTGCGATGGATGTTCCAATCAAACCACCTATTAAAAAAGCTATTCCAATTTCTTTATAGCTAAGCACACCAGGATTGGACAGTGTTGTGACTATGGCTATAGTCATCCCTAAAATTCCTAAAAAATTTCCTCTCCTTGCAGTGGAGGGATGTGATAACCCTCTAAGAGAAAGTATAAATAAAACCGATGAAACTAAATATGCTGCAGTTGTTAAAGTTGACATTTTTTACCTATTGTTTCTTTTTAAACATGGAGAGCATTCGATTTGTTACAACGAACCCCCCAAATATGTTAACAGCAGCAAGAGTTACAGCAACTAAACCAAAATATTTAGAAATGTTACTATCAACAGGACCTGCGGCCAATAAAGCTCCAACAATAATTACGGACGAAATAGCGTTTGTGACACCCATTAAAGGACTGTGTAAAGCTGGTGTAACCGACCAAACTACATAATAACCTACAAAACAAGCCAATACCAAAACAGTTATACCAAAAATAATAAAGTCACTATGGCCTCCAGATGTTTCGGCCACACTAGATGCTAACTGGCTTGCTTCATTTGCAATTTGTTGTGCTTTGTATGATAAACTTTCTAATTGATTTGAAATTTCTGACATAGTAACTCCTTTTTATTTTATTAAAATCTTTCCAGCTGAGCAAATCATTGTAGCTTTAATAATTTCATCACTTTTATTAATCATAGATTTTTTCTTATCTTCAAAGTTCATTAATTTTAAAAAGTTAGAAATATTTTTTGAAAAAAGGCTTGAGGCATTATTTGCTACTCTGCCAGGAACGTTGGCATGACCTACAATCTTAAGACCATTTTTTGAAACGACTTTTCCAACTTGGCTAAATTCGCAGTTCCCTCCTGACTCTACAGCTAGATCAACAATAACTGAACCATTTTGCATGTTCTCCAACATTTCTTTTTTCAAAATTAAAGGTGCTTTTCTTCCTGGTATTTGAGCAGTACATATTACAATATCCATTGTCTTTAAAGTTTCTGCCAATAAAGCCTCTTGTTTTTTTTGGTACTCTGCACTCATTTCTTTTGCATAACCACCCTTCGTTTCAGCATTCTTAGACTCCTCATCCTCGACCATAACAAATTTACCACCAAGACTCTCAACTTGCTCTTTTGAGGCTATTCTTACGTCTGTAGCAAAAACAATAGCACCTAATCGTTTAGCAGTTGCTATAGCTTGTAAACCTGCAACACCTGCACCTATGACTAAAACATTTGCTGGAGTAACTTTACCAGCAGCAGTCATAAATAATGGTAATACTCTGTTAAATTCTTGAGCAGCATCTATAACCGCATGATACCCTGCTAAATTAGCTTGAGAGGACAAAATATCCATATCTTGAGCTCGAGTAATTCTTGGGACTAGTTCTAAAGCAAACGCTGATATTTTTTTAGAATTTAAAATTTTAATACTGTCTTGGTTGTTCTGTATACTTATTTGAGAAATAACCATAGAATTATTTTTTATTAATTTAGATTCATCTGGGGTTGGGCAATTTATTTTTAAAATAATATCAGAATTCTTAAAAACTTCTTTTGAAGTAGACAGAGTCGCTCCAGACTCTTTATACGATTTATCATTAAAACCTGAAAGTGAACCTGCCCCCTTTTCAATAAATACTTGGTGACCAGCTTTAACATAGTTTTTTACATCATCAGGAGAAATAGAAACTCTATTCTCAAACTTTTTTTTTTCTTTAACTGCGCCTATTATCATTAACTTGTTCCTTTTAGAAGGTATGTTGTATATCAGATAAATCTAATTTGTTAAGTCTAAGATTTATAAAATTTATTAAACATTTGTTGAAAGTCATCATAAACCAGCAAATTTGAATGCTTTTTTTTGATTGGATTCAACACTTTTAACTGAAAAATCTTTAATTAAGTCATGAAAAAGCTTGTACCAATTTATTTCAGCTTTCAAATGAATAAAGATTGACCCCAAACCAACCGCTGCTCGATCCATAAATACAAACTCTCTTGGAGGTTTAACTCCTCCATATTTTTTGAGCTCTTTATGGACTTCGCTAGCTATTTTAGCTCCATAAATACCACTATCTGAGTCTTGTATTTTTCGAACCTCATTTTTTAAGATTGGATCATACAAGAATAAAGCCCATTTATTTAAAACATTCATTAATTTATCATCAATGTCTTTAAACCCCCATACTTGATAAGCAGTTTTTATCTTTTTGTTGTCTTTTTCTTTTAGAGCAAAATAAAGGTCTATTACGCCCTTTACAAACTTAGGTGGAAATATTCTTACACAGCCATAATCAAATAGATTAATATTATTTTTATTATCTACTGAGTAATTACCTAAATGTGGATCTCCATGAATTATACCGTATTTATAAAAAGGTAAGTACCATGCCATGAATAATTTTTTTGCTAATTCATTTCTAGTTTTTTGTGGTGCTTTTTTATATTCGATTAATTTTTTACCTTTAAGAAATTCCATCACTAAAAGCCTGTTTGTAGATATTTTTTCGTAAACATTTGGAATTTTGATATAAGAATTATTTTTATGAATAAACTTAAAAATTTTTAAATGTTTGTTTTCTAAACTATAATTTAACTCTTCTTTTAGTCTTGCTTCTATTTCTTTATAGATCTCTCTAATTTGTATTGATTTATTATAACTAGAGTAAATTTTAAATATTATTTTTAATTGGTTTAAGTCAGCCTCTACTGCTGAGGACATATCAGGATATTGGAGTTTACACGCAACATAATCATTGGTTTTCAATTTGGCCTTATGAACCTGACCTAAAGAGGCAGCAAAACTTGCCTCTTGATTGAATTCTTTGAATTTATTTTGCCAGTTTTCACCTAATTCAGCTTTCATTCTTCTTTTTACAAACACCCAAGACATTGGAGGTGCATTTGACTGTAATTCAGCTAATTTTTTAGCATACTCTTCAGGCAGTAAATCAGGAATAGTAGCGCTTAGTTGTGCCACCTTCATCAAAGGTCCTTTTAAATTACCTAAAATCTCTGTAATTTGAGCCGCATACTTTTGATCACTTAAATCAAAATTTAAATATTTTTTACCTGCAAATTTCGTAGCTAAAGAAGTCATGGAAGTTGTGACTTTTGAATACCTTTTTACTCTTGATACTAAATTATTTTCTTCTTTCATTTTAAACTAGATACTTTTTTCAAACTCATCTATCAGACCTGAAATCATTGAGAGTCCCTTTTCCCAACTATTTTTTTGTTTTAAATCCACGTTAAATGGTTTTAAAACCTCACTATAGTGTTTCGAGCCACCACTTTTTAAAAGATTAATGTAACTCTCTTTAAAGTTTGGTAGGCCCTCATCATAAAGTTGAATCAAAATATTTACTAAACAATCTCCAAATGCATATGCATAAACATAAAAAGGAGTATGAATAAAATGAGGTATGTATGTCCAAAAATATCTATACCCATCTGTTAATTCAATATTAGGCCCAAGACTTTCAGATTGTGTTTTCATCCAAAAATCACAAAGTTGATCAGATGATAGCTCTCCTTTTTTTCGATCATTGTGAACTAACTTTTCAAATTCAAAAAATGATATTTGCCTAACAACAGTGTTAATCATGTCCTCTATTTTTGATGCTAAAAGATATTTTCTAAAACTCTTATTACTATCTTCAAGTAATGTTCGGAAAGTCATCATCTCACCAAAAACACTTGCTGTCTCTGCTAGAGTAAGAGGAGTGCTGGATAACAACAATCCTTGTTTAGCAGACAAATATTGATGACATCCATGTCCGAGTTCATGAGCTAATGTCATTACATCTCTGGTTTTACCGTGGAAGTTTGTCAAAATGTATGGGTGTATTGAAGGAATTGTAGAGGCTGCAAATGCTCCTGGTGATTTACCTGATTTTAATTCAGCATCAATCCAATTATTATTAAAAAATAATAATACAATGTCTTTGAAACTTTCATCAAAGTTGGCATATGAACGTATTACAATATCTTTTGCCTCAGACCAATTTATCTTTTTATTTGGTGAGTCAGGATAGGGCGCATTTCTATCCCAATAATTAAGTTTTTCTTGATTAAAAAGTTTGGCCTTAATTTCATAGTATCGATGTGAAATATTCTTGTAATTGGAAGTTACACTTTCAGTTAGTGCCTCCACAACTTCATTTTCAACATTGTTCGCTAAATTTCTTGAGTCTGTTGGAGATTTGTATTTTCTCCACTTATCATTTGTAATTTTATCTTTTGCAAGAGTGTTTGTTATAAAAGAAAAAGTTTTTACATTCGATTTAAAAACATCTTCAATACTTTTTGCTGCTTTTTTTCTGGTAGTTGCTTTATGATCAGATAATAAATTTAAAGCTTCTGAAGTATTTAAATCTTTATCATCGATTTTAAATTTTAAATCATTTATTTGTTCTTCAAAGAATCTCACCCATGAAGAGTTAGAGGTTAAATTCTTATCAAGGAAAATCATCTCACTTTTTTCATCAAGTTGATGTTGTTTATATCGACGAATGTTAATTAACCAATTTTTATATTTTCCAGCATTTGATAAAAATTTTTCAAATTCTGGGTCATTTGTAGCATTTATTTCGTTTGTAAAAAAAATCAAGTTTGATGATATCTCTGTAAGTTTTTCATTTATACCTTGATAGAATTGAACCGTCTCTTGGTCGTTCATATTTGTTGCGTATATCAAAAAAGCGAAATTTCCAATCTTGTCACCAAGTTCATTACCGTCTTCATACTCTTTTATGATGCTTTCGAGATTTTGAGCTTGATTAACTAATTGACCTTTATATTTTTTGTTAAAAGATTTAGAAAAATTTCTATATTTTTCGAGATCAAGATCAATTTCTTCGTCTTTTATAGAGGAGTAAAAATCTCCTAAATTCCAGTTCGGCAATTTCTCAGTCATCTAAACTATTTTTTTTTAAATTTTTCTATTTGTTCTTTTGTTGCTTCTGATTGATATTTACTTTTCCATTCAGAGTAAGCCATTCCATAAATAATTTTTCTTGATTCCTCATAGTCTAGATCATAGTTTTCCTCTTTTGCATATTTTACATACCATTTTGATAAACAATTTCTGCAAAATCCACTAAGATTCATAAGATCAATATTTTGTACATCAATCCTTTCTCTTAAATGATTAATTAAATGATCAAGCACGTTGGCTTTAATTTTGTACTCTTGCTCTTTTGATATTTTACTCATGGTAATTTACTAATATCATGTTATTTATTAATTTCTAAACAAATCAAATGAAACTTAGAAACCGTAAAGCCAAAATTGTTGCAACATTAGGACCAGCCTGTGAGACTGAAAAAGCTATTGAGAAATTATTTTTATCTGGTGCTGACGTATTTCGTCTTAATTTTAGTCATGGTGACCATGAGGATCACAAAAAAAAAGTTGAAATTATTAGAAATTTAGAAAAAAAACATGATCGTTATATTTGTATTTTAGGTGACTTACAGGGTCCCAAATTCAGAGTTGGTAGATTTCTAAATGTCAAAGAACAACTAAAAAAAAACCAAATATTTACTTTTGATCAAAATAAAAAAGACGGTGACAGTTCTCGAGTCTACTTACCTCACAAAGAAATTTTCAAATCTATAGCAATTGGACAAAGGCTGTTAGTGAATGATGGTAAGGTAAGGTTAAAAGTAAAATCAAAATCTGCTTCTGCAATTAAATGTGTTGTGACAGATGGTGGAGAAATTTCTAATAACAAAGGATTGAATATTCCAGATACAAAACTTGATTTAAAAATAATTACTCCAAAAGACAAAAAAGATTTAGAGCTAGCTATTAAACTTGATGTTGATTGGATAGCTCTTTCATTTATTCAAACTACAAAAGATTTGTTAACAGCAAAAAAACTTATTCCTGCAAAATTTAAAGTTATGGTTAAAGTAGAAAAACCCTCTGCTATGAAAGAAATTGAGTCGATAACTGAAAATTCTGATGGAATAATGGTTGCTAGAGGAGATCTGGGTGTTGAAACCAACCCAGAAGATGTGCCAATTCATCAAAGAACAATGGTCGCTGCTTGCAGGAAATATGGAAAGCCATGTATTGTTGCAACCCAAATGCTTGAGAGTATGATTGACTCACCTACTCCAACAAGGGCTGAGGCCTCTGATGTCGCTACAGCAGTATTTCAAGGAGTAGACGCTGTAATGTTATCTGCAGAGTCAGCTGCTGGTAATTATCCCAAAGAGTCTGTAGAAATGATGGATAAAATTATTAAACGCGTTGAAAGTGATCCTAAATATTTAGCTAATATTCAAAATTATAATTTGAATATGGTAAAAACATCAACAGAGGCTATAGCTACTGCGGCACTTGAAGTAGCCAACATTGCTGAATGCAATTGTATTGCAACATTTTCTCAATCAGGAAGATCTGTTTTAAGAGTCGCAAGGATGAGGCCTGATGTGACCTTAATAGGATTAACAACTAATAAAAAAGTTGCTCGTCAAAATGCTTTAACTTGGGGCACTTTTATGGATGTTGTAGATGAAATTTCATCATCAACTGAGATGGTTGACCGTGCCTGTAAAATAGCAAAGGTAAGAAAAATTCTAAAACATGGTGAAAAAATAATAATCACAGCTGGAGTACCTTTTGGAAAAGTTGGAAATACCAATATTCTTCGAATAGCTAAGATTATTTCAAATAGTAAATTAACTTAATTTAGAACAAGCAGTTTTAATTCTTTGGCAAGCATCCTCTAATATTGAGTCAGAAGTTGCATAAGAAATTCTAAAGAAACCCTCTAATCCAAATGCAGAACCTTGTACACCTGCAACACCCACCTCTTCAAGAAGATAATCCATAAAGTCACCATCAGTTAAAAGTTTTTTACCAGACTCCGTTGTCTTACCTAAAACTTCTTTACAAGAAGCAAAAACATAAAAGGCACCCTCTGGAGTTCTGCAAGACAATCCAGGTGTTTCATTTAAATGTTTTACAACTAAATTACGCCTTCTTAAAAAAGATTCATTGTGAGACAAGATAAAACTTTGATCTCCATTTAATGCCTCAACAGAGGCTGCCATTGATATTGATGCTGTTGAAGATACATTTTGTGATTGAACTTTGTTCATTGCATTGATCAGACTAATTGGACCTGCTGCATAGCCTACTCTCCAACCTGTCATGCAATAAGACTTAGATAATCCATTCATCGTCAATGTTCTTTCTCTTAAAAATGGACAGACTTCAGCTATTGTTTTGAACTCATTTGTGTCGTAAACGATTTTTTCATAAATATCATCTGATAAAATAAAAATATTTTTATAACTTTTAAGAATATCTCCAATAGCTACCAATTCCTCTTTGGTATACATAGATCCAGTCGGGTTACTTGGGCTATTTAGCATCAACCATTTTGTTTTTGAAGATATATTTTTTTCCAAATCCTCAGGTGTAATCTTAAAACCGTTTTGCTCACCGCACTCTACAATTATAGGTTTTCCATCATTTAAAATTACAATGTCGGGGTAACTCACCCAATATGGAGCAGGGATAATAACTTCATCACCTTGATTAATTGTTGCTGAAAAAGCATTATAAATTATATGTTTTCCACCAACTCCAACTGTAATATTACCAAGTTCATAATCTAAGTTATTATCTCTTTGAAATTTTTTTTGAATTGCAACCTGCAAGTCTGGAGTTCCTTTACCTGGTACATACTTTGTAAAACCTTTATTTATGGCATCAATTGCTGCGCTTTTGATGTGATCAGGTGTATCAAAATCTGGTTCTCCAGCTGCTAAAACAATCACATCCTTACCTGCCCTTTTAAGTTCCTGGGCCTTCATATTGGTGGCTATTGTCAAAGATGGTTTTATGTTGTTAACTCTATTAGAAATCATTTTTTTTATTTAGTTATCTATAAACTTATTTATAAATTTCTACAAGTATGCCGTTTAAAATAGTAAGTGAAAATAAACCAAAAGGAGATCAGCCTCAAGCAATTAAAAAATTGATTGATGGTTTAGAAAAGAGAAAACAAAGCCAAGTATTATTAGGTGTAACCGGCTCTGGAAAAACATTTACAATCGCAAATGTTATTGAAAAATATAACAGACCAACATTGATTATGGCTCCCAATAAGACTTTGGCTGCGCAATTATATGAAGAGCTAAAAGTATTGTTTCCTAATAATGCAGTTGAGTATTTTGTGAGTTATTATGATTATTATCAACCAGAGGCTTATGTACCTCGATCAGATACATTCATAGAAAAAGAGTCCTCTATAAATGAGCAAATAGATCGTTTTAGACACTCAGCAACTAGATCATTAGTAGAAAGGGAAGATGTAATTATTGTAGCAAGTGTTTCATGTATATACGGCATCGGGTCCGTTGACTCTTACTCTAAAATGACTTTAGAAATAAAAAAAGGACAGAATATTAATTTAATGGAGTTCCTGAGAGAATTAGTAGAGTTACAGTATAAAAGAAATAATATTGATTTTAGAAGAGGTATGTTTCGAGTAACTGGAGATCGGGTTGATGTTTTTCCTGCGCATTTAGAGGATATAGCTTGGAGGATAAGTTTTTTTGGAGACGAGGTGGAAGATATTAAAGAGTTTGATCCTCTCACAGGTGAATTCATTCAAAACTTCGAAGAAGTAAAAATTTTTGCAAATAGTCATTACATTACTCCAAAACCAAGATTAGAGAACGCTATTAGAGAAATTAAGAAAGATTTAAAAATAAGACTAGAAGAGTTTGATAAGGAAAAAAAGTTGCTTGAATTTCAAAGATTAAAAGAGAGAACTAATTTTGATTTGGAAATGATACAGGCAACGGGAACATGTTCAGGAATTGAGAATTATTCGAGATATTTAAGTGGAAGACAACCTGGTGAAGCACCACCAACTCTATATGAGTTTATTCCAGAAAACTCGCTTCTTATAATTGATGAGTCTCATGTATCCGTGCCTCAAATAAATGGAATGTATAAAGGTGACCGATCTAGAAAAAAAACTTTATCAGATTATGGATTTAGGCTTCCATCTGCATTGGATAATCGACCTTTAACTTTTGAAGAATGGAATATGATGCGTCCCCCCACTATTTTTTTATCTGCAACTCCTGGCCCATGGGAATTGAATGAAGTCGAAAATGAGTATGTTGAACAAATCATACGACCCACAGGTCTAATTGATCCTGAGTGTGTGATCAAAACAACTGTCAATCAAGTGGAAGATTTGATGGGTGAAATTAAAATAACACTCAATGATAAAAATAGGGTATTGATTACAACTCTTACAAAAAAAAATGCCGAGGACTTAACCAATTACTTAAAAGAACACAATTTAAAGGCTGAATATATGCACTCTGATGTTGAGACTATTGATAGGATAAAACTTATTCGCTCTTTAAGAATTGGGGAGATTGATATTTTAATTGGTATTAATTTACTCAGAGAAGGACTAGATATTCCTGAGTGTGGTTTAGTAGCCATTCTTGATGCTGACAAAGAGGGTTATTTAAGGTCAAAAACTAGTTTGGTCCAAACTATAGGTCGTGCAGCCAGAAATATAGATGGAAAAGTGATTTTATATGCAGATGTATTAACTAAAAGTATTAAAGCAGCACTTGAGGAAACAAAATACAGAAAAAATAAACAAATTGAATTTAATAAGAAAAATAACATTACCCCTCAATCAGTGAAAAGAAATATTGGTGAAATTATCGAGAGCATCTATGAAAAAGATAGCTATACTGTGGGTACATCTGAAATTGATAAATTGAGTCCTAATAAATTTGAAAAACATGTTCAAAAATTAGAGAAAAAAATGTTATCTGCAGCTGAAAATTTAGATTTTGAAAAAGCTGCAATGTTCAGAGATGAGATAAGGAAACTTAAAAAAGATCAAATGGGTGTGAATTGATTGAGAGTTTATTAGGAGTATTAATAAGTCTTGCTCTGTTAATATGGTCATGTGATTTTGCAATAAAAAATTCAATATTGATCTCACACGTTTATAAAATTAGGCCAATCCTTGTTGGAATATTTATTATAGCTATAGGCACTTCCCTCCCTGAGTTTGCAGCAACATTTCAAGCATTAAAGTTAAATTCCGTTGGAATAGTAGCAGGTAATCTTGTTGGAAGTAATATTGCAAATATTTTATTGGTAGGGGGTATCATGTTATATCCCATTACTAGGTTAGTAACTGATAAAAGGGATAAAAGTACTTTTTTATTTTTTTTAATTTTTTCAATCGTTTTTTTTATTTTCATAATATTTAATTTTAATATTGGCTATATGTACGGTGTTTTACTTTTTGGATTACTTTGTTTTTTTATTTATTTTGAATTAAAAAAACCAATTGATGAAAATAACACAATATCCGAGATAAAACATTCTTCATCTTTTTTTATTATTTTAAAAATAATATTATCATTCATAACTTTATTTTTTAGTTCTAAGTATTTTATTGTTTATGCGAAAGATCTAACTAGCATATTTGGTGTTGCAGAAACTACTATTGGAATAACAATTGTTGCTTTTGGTACTTCTTTGCCTGAGGTAATTGCAACAATTTTATCAATTGTAAAAAAACAAAATAATTTGGCAATTGGAAATATTCTCGGATCAAATATAGCCAACATATTTGGAATAACGATTATTGCTGTGCTAATCAATGGAAGTATAAATTTTTATGAATTACTTGGTCAAATTGATAAATGGTTATTTTTAGTGACTTCTTTATTATTTTTTATAATTATTTCTTTAAAATTAGCTGGAAAATTAATTTCTCTTGGCTTTATATTAGCCTATATGATCTATTTTGTGTTCCTATATTTGTAGAATGAATAAATGAAAAAATTAAAAGTCTTAATACCCATAGCAATACTTTTAATTTTAGTGATTTTATTTGGACTTAGTTTTCTAAGATTGCCTATGAATATTTTATCTCAAGAAATGATCGAAAGAGAAACTAAAGGTTTTGTTACATTGAACAGTTTATCAAATCAAACTTTAAAAATTATGCCTAAACCAATTCTCTCTATAGATAATTCAAATTTCAAGATTAATCATTATTTAATCCAAACTGATTTTGCAGCTTCTGATATTGAAATTTCTAGATCTATTTTTAACGCAGATGATATTTCAATTACATTCAACCAAGCAAGAATAGAAAATATAAATTCAAATTTTATTAATAATGCGATTTTACTAGAGGGTGATATCGATAATTTAAAATTAAAGATCTCTAACGAGGGCAATAATACAAGAATAATATCAAATAAATTTACATATAAAGGCTCTGATTTATATTTTGATATTAATACAACTGACTCAGACATAAATAAAATTGATTTTTCCATAGAAAATCTTGAAATAGATGAACTAGTATTACTTTTAGGGGGGAATTACCAGGAGGTTCTAAAAAAAATAAATTTTCAAAGTCTTGACATAAAAGGTGAATATGTAAAAGAAAATTTAAATATTGAAGAACTAGTTATTACTTTAGCTGACAAATCACAAATTAATATTGAGGGGAATATCAATTTAAGCAATTTCATTAGTTCTGATTTATCAATTAGAGGTCAAAATATCTCTTCAGAAAATTTATTTCAAATGATTAGTAATATAAATATTTTCAATGAAATTATAGACATTCCTCAAGGAATAATTGAAACTTTTGATTTAAACTACAATTCAAATAATTTAACTTTAAATAAAATCTTGTATGTCTCTGATCAAGGAACAAAGTTAGATTTAAACGGAACTATTGAAAATTTTGATTTTTATAATGCTAACTTTAATGTTAGTCTTAACTGTAGTTCCAAAGATGACTTATTAGTATTATTAGAATTTTTACCTTATTCGGAATTAGTAAAGCAATTTGAATTTGATGAAATTGAATTATCGAGTAATTTCGCTAATAATATTTTTACAATTGATCAAATAAATATAACTGATAAGGATGAAAATATTATTCAAATTAGCGGCAGTTATGGGCTTGATGATATCAATAGTCTACAATTAGATATTCAATTAAACCGATTTAGACAATTTGAGTTAATTCCATCTAACTCATTAATTAGATTATTAAAAACATTAAATACGGAACATATCAACGCTAGAGGCCTTATAAATGGCTCAAATTTAGCTATTGAAGATCTTCAATTTATTAATTTAGAAGGTTCGAATTTATTGATTGACGGTAATTTAGATCTTAATAATTTTAATATTGCCTCTTTGAATATTGGAATTGAAAATTTAAATAAAACAGAACTACTATATATCATCACTGAATTAACTGAAGAGGATTTTACGAATATTGTGGATCTCGTTGACTTTGATTATTTAGAGTCAAACTTATACGTTGATCTAGTAAGTGATCTATTTTTGATAGAAAATTTAGATCTAATAAGTAAAGATAAGATTTCAAATATTTCTGGATCAATTAAAAATCAGATGTTTACCGGTGCAATTAAATTAAATGATTTAAATTTATCTAAATTTGATCGTTTATTTTTAAATACGTCTCGTATTAAAGGAAAAATTAATCTTTCTTTAGATATTTCTGAACCTGTTAATCTTAAAAATATTAAAAATATATCTGGAAACATAGATGGTGATATTAATGTTAGTATTACTGAAGAGGAATTTGCATTAGTTTTATTTATTCAATCTCTATCTCAAGACATTGAGGATTTTGAACAAATTAATGAATTATTCAACAAATTAGCAAATTCTTTTATTAATCAAAGTAGTTCTATTTCTGGACAAATTTCAAATAATAATTTGAATGAATTTAAAATAAAAAACATAATTTTAACATCAACAGATGGAGAGACCTTAGAGGCAGAATTAGAATTAGCTTTGAATAATTTCAAAATTACAATTTTTGATATTATTGACAATGAGGATTTTGTTATAAAATATCAAAATGGAAATTATTCCTATGAAAGAGTCATACCTGATGGGACTGTAAAAAAACCCATAGAAGATTTAATTCAAAAAAATATAAATAAACTTTTTGAAAATTTATTTCAGTGATCTTAAAACAAAATCAATAATATCTTTTTCAATCTTACTTTTATTTAATCTGTTGATTTCTTGAATTCCAGTAGGAGATGTAATATTTATTTCTGTTAAATAGCCATCTATCACATCAATACCAACAAAAAATAATTTTTTTTTCACCAAAAATGATTTTATTTTTTTACAAATGTACTTATCTTTGTCAGTGATATTGGTTTCTAATGCCCTTCCACCTGCATGAAAATTTGCCTTTATGCTATTAGTTCTAGGCACTCTTAATACAGCTCCAGCAATATCCCCGTTTATGAGAATAATTCTTTTGTCTCCTTTTTTGAAATTTTTAAGGAATCTTTGAATAATTACTGGGCAATTCGAAAATTTTTTTATGTAATTTTTTAAGAACGTATTGAGATTAGTCTTATTATGGCTAATTTTTTGAATTCCTAATCCCCCATTTCCATAAGCGGGTTTTATAATAACCTCTTTATTCTTCTTTATAAACTTTATGATAGCTTCTATATTTGATGATATTAACGTCGGGGGAGTTAATTCTGGGAAGTTCATCATAATATGTTTTTCTGGGAAGTTCCTAATCTCCTTTGAATTATTCAAAATTAAAGGTTTTTTTAATTGATCTAATAAATAGGTATTAGAAATATAATTTAAATCGAAGGGTGGATCTTGTCGAATAAAAATGGCATCCATCTGTTCTAAATCAATTTCTTTTAGGATCTTTCTTTGATACGAAAGCTGATTATTTTTTTTCAAACTTAATCTACAAACGTGAGATTTAATTTTATTAACTTTATTAATCTCACTAAATACCCATCTTGGATCATTGTAATAACAATCTATACCTCTATTTAAAGACTCCTTGATTAACATATAAGTAGAGTCCTCGTTAATATTTATTTTTTTGGGATCATCCATTTGAAAAAGAAATTTCATAACAAATTCAATAATAGGTATTATTTAATAATGATAATATATCTTTTTTATCCTTAAACTCTTCAATTAACAAATCTGCAGGATTTTTTTGTTTTTCAACAATATTATATAATTTTTCAAGATGAATACTTTCATCTCTTCCTTCAGAATTTAGATAACCTCTTTTTTCTAATCCCTTGTAAGCGAGGTTAAGAAGGTTTTTACCATGCTCATATAAGGGCGAATTAATAAAGTTACTGTTAAGTCCTTTATAAGGGACCTCTTGATACAAATTTAAAATATCATTCTCTTGCCACGAACTAGTTTCTTTCCACAGATGTTCAAGATTTTCATCATCATAAAGTATGCCAACCCAAAATGCTGGAAGAGCACAAATCATTTCCCATTTCCCAGCGTCTGCGCCTCTAAGTTCTATATATGACTTTAATCTTACCTCTGTAAAAATTGTGGAGAGATGGTTTATCCAATCTTGTATTGATATGTTGTAATTTGAAAGGTCTTTATTTGTGGTGTTTTTAGTTAACAATTCATTAAAAGTATAATCTGTTGTGTCATATTGTTTTCCATTTATCTTTAAAAAATAGTTTTTTACTTCCAAAACAAAATCAACATATTCCTCAATAGAAAAATTCTTTTTCAGAAATGATCTTTTTATTCCACATCTTTGATCATCAGTGTCTTGCCATGTATAAATTCGATTACTCACTAAATTATTATATTTCGACTCACGAAAGGGCGAATTACAAAATATACCCATAACTATTGGTTGAATTCTATTAGAAATAACAAATTTTTTAATTAGATCTGTTTCATTAAAGTAATCTAAATTTGCTTGAACAGTACATGTTCGGGTCATCATATCTAATCCTCTTGAGCCAACTTTAGGCATATATTCACTCATAATTTTATAACGCTCTTTTGGAATAAAAGTTAAATCCTCTAATTTACTTATTGGATCAAATCCCAGTCCTAAAATGCATAATTCATTCAATTCGGCATATTCTCTTAATTCTCTTAAATGTTCATAGGACTCCGTACATGTTTGATGAACATTCTTTAAAATTTTACCAGATAATTCTAGTTGACACCCTGGCTCTAAAGTAATGCTGGCACCATTTTTAGACAAAGATATTAATTGATTGAAACTATTGTATTCTTTTTTTTGCCAACCCTTTGATAAGAAAAATTGAAATAAATTTTGTATACTTACCTCTCCATCAAATTGAAATCTTTTATTATCTTTATAAAAGATAAATTTTTCATGTTCAGTTCCAATGCCTTTATACTCAGGATCAGTAAAATTGGAGTAGAAATAATTTATAAGATCTGATTTTTGTAACAATTAAAACACACTATTTTTATGAAAATTACATTTTGTTATTTGATTAGAATAATCTTTAGCTTGACGTTCTACTTTTTTTGCCACCTCTAAAAGCCATTTTTTTTTGTTATAAGATTTTTTTTGATACCCACCCTTGCCCTCATGATAAGCAAGGTAATGATTGTAAACATCACTTTTATCAATTTTCAACAGACGGTAACTTCCATCAACATACCAACCTATAAAATCACTAGCATCTCTAAAATTTTTTCTATCGGCATTAAAGTTTTTTGTTGAAACTTTATACTCCTCCCATGTTCCATCTAAAGCCTGACTGTAACCATAAGCGCTTGATGGCCTTAAACCAGGTATAAATCCCAATACCTTTTTCCTCGGAGGCCTTGCAGTTCTTTCAAAAGAGGACTCTTGTTTAATGAAACTTAATTGCAAACTAACTGGAACTCCCCATTTTTCTTTTGTTTTTTCTGCATGTGATTTCCATTTAGGATTTGTTTTGAAAATATCGCAAATATTTGCTGTGTTAAAAGATCTATCGGTTGTAATACAACCTGATAGTAATAGAAAAAATATCAGTAAGTACTTCACTAATTAAAATTTTTCCTTAAAAAATCACTCATTATATCTAATCCCTGTAATGCAGCTCCTTTGGAGTCTTGAGACCAAGCAAAGGTGTCAAAGTGAAACCAAGGTATATTGGGAGATTTTAAAAATTCTTGAAGAAAAAGTGCTGCCGTAATAGAACCAGCCATACCATCTAAAGATGCATTACTAAGATCTGCTACTTGAGATTTAATTTTAAACAAGTAAGGAGAGTACAAAGGTAATCTCCAACATCTCAATTTTTCTTTATTTAGATTTTCAATTTTTTTTGCAAATGTTTCATTATTACAAAAATAAGCAGGAAGGTCTTCACCTAGAGCTACTCTTGCTGCTCCAGTAAGCGTTGCAAAATCAATAATCATACATGGGTTGTAAGAAGAAGCTTTTTCTATTGCATCTGCTAACAAAAGTCTTCCCTCAGCATCTGTGTGAGCAATTTCCACAGACTTTCCTGATACAGATGAATATACATCACCAGGTCTCATTGATTTGGATGATATTGCATTTTCAGCGATTGGGGCAATTAAAACAATTTTAGTTTTTTTTAAAAAATAATTTGCTAACAAAAATAATGATATAGCGATAGCAGATCCTCCCATATCTTTTTTCATATTTCTCATTGAGGTACCTGATTTAATGTTTACACCACCCGTGTCAAATGTAACGCCTTTTCCAATAATAACTAATGGTTTATCTTTTTTTGAAAGTTTTCGATTTGTTATTTCAATCACTTTTGGTTTTGAAGAGGAAGATTTACCAACAGCACATGTCAAAGGAAAATTTGAATTTATTTCTTTTTCAGTGTAATCAATAAAATTAAAACTTTTAAACAAATTATTATTTTTAATTTTTGAGTAATAAGTTGATGGGTTTAATTTATTTGCAGGGCTATTTATCAAGTCTCTTGAAAAATTCATACAATCTGAGTAAAAAGTTAAAAAGTCTAATTCCTTTTGTTCCTTTACGTATAATAAATTTTTTTTGGATTTAGACTGATACTTATAGTTGCCCCAAGCCCATGCTTTGTATATTTCAGACTCCTTTGATTTGGCAAATTTCGTAGAAATATAATAGTTACCAATGTTAGATGCAGAAAAAGCACTAATTGCCTCAAGGTTTTTATCTGCACCCTCTCCTAATATGACCTCTTTCAATCTTCCGTCCTCATAGGGAATTTTAAGAATTTTTCCTGATTCTGCCTTGAAATTATTAGATAAAGCCCAATTTTTAGTAAAAGAGGATTGTGTTAACAACCATTTATTAAATTTACTTTGTGAAATGACAGAAATTTTTGTAGAACACTCAGTATTATCATTGGTAAACATTACTTATAATAAGGATATTAGAAAAAAATGACTAAACAACAAGCGGAAAAGAAAACTGTAAAATTTGAAACTGAAGTATCAAAGCTTCTAGATATAGTTGCTAATTCACTCTATACCGAAAAGGAAATATTTTTACGTGAATTAATATCAAATTCATCAGATGCTTGCGAAAAACTAAGATATGTTAGTCAGACTGACTCCAAAGCTCCTAAAACAAATAAATTCCAAATTCGAATTCATCTTAATGAAAAAAATAAAACTATCTCAATTAAAGATAGTGGGATTGGCATGGATGATAAAGATATGCAATCAAATTTAGGCACAATAGCTAAATCTGGCACGGAAGAGTTTATTAAAAAGATGGGTGATAAAAAGGGAGATATCAATCAAATTGGTAAATTTGGAGTTGGTTTCTATTCATCATTTATGGTTTCAGATCAAGTAGTAGTTAGATCAAAGAAATATGACTCATCCAGTGGTTACCTTTGGACTTCAGATGGTAAAGGTACATTTTCAATTGAGGAAACGGAATACAATGAAATTGGAACTGAAATTACGTTATCAATTAAGAAGGATGAGAAAGAGTTTTTAAGTAAATATAAAATAGAGGAAATAATAAAAAAGTATTCTGATTTTGTTCCTTTCCCCATTTTTGTAACATCCGAAGAAGATAAAAATGATAAGAAAAAAGATGATAAAACTGAAGAACAAGTAAACTCTGCTGAAGCCATTTGGCTAAAAGATAAATCAAAAATTAAAAAAGATGACTATAAATCTTTTTATAATCAAGTTTCAAACTATTATGATGAGCCTTTAACAACTATTCACTTTAAAGCTGAGGGAGTTGTAAATTATACTGCCCTTTTATATTTACCAAAATCGCAGCCTCAAGATCTTTACCATCCAGATCGCAAAAACAAGTTAAAGCTGTATGTAAATAAAGTATTTATTTCTGATAAGTTAGATACATTAATTCCAGCTTGGCTTAGATTTGTGCCAGGTGTGGTAGACACAGAAGATCTTAGTTTAAATATCTCAAGAGAAATTCTACAAAATAATGCCGTAATTAATAAAATATCTACTGCTATTACAAAAAGAGTTCTAAAAGAAATTCTAGAATTAAAAAAAAAGAAACCAGATGAATTTAAAGATTTTTGGAAGAATTTTGGACCTGTTGTAAAAGAGGGACTTTATGAGTTTAATGACTTTCATGATCAAATATTTGAGTTTTCAACATTTTACTGCTCTGAGAAAGAGGAGATGATAACTTTAGATCAATACGTAACTGATTTTTCAAATGACAAAAAGAAAATCTATTATATATCAGGTGAAAACAAGGAAAATCTCATTAATAGCCCTCAAATGGAACTTTTTAAAAATAAAAAAATAAATGTTTTGTTAATTACGGATCCAGTTGACGAATTCTGGATGCCAATGAAAATGAAATTCAAAGATTATGAATTCACATCTATTACTAAAGGTGAAATAGATATTGAGGATAAAAAAGAGTCAAAAAAAGACAAAGAAGAGCCAAAGGAAGATAAAGATTTTGTTGGATTTTTAAAAGACAATCTGAAAAATAAAGTTAAAGATGTAAAAATTTCTAGAAGACTGACTACAAGCGCTTCATGTTTAGTAGCTGATGAGAATGATATGGATATGCATTTAAAAAAACTGATGGCCGCTAACAATCAAAATATTTCTGATGAAAAAAGAATTTTAGAAATAAATATTAATCATGAATTAGTTAATAAATTAAAATCTTTAGATAAAAATCAAAAAGACAAATTCTGTGAAATTCTTTATGATCACGCAAAACTAATGGAAGGTGAAAGCCTTGACGACCCAAAAAAATATACGAATTTAGTCTCAGAGCTCGTTTCGTTATGAGCGATCAAAACAAAATAGCAGAACCCATCGAATATGTTTCAAAAAAAACTGATATATTAATGTGCGATGGTGGAAGTGGTGATTTAGGTCATCCAGCTGTATATTTTAAATTCGGTAAAAAAAAAGAAATTGTGTGTAATTACTGTAATAAAAAATTTATAAAAAAAGACTAAACTTTTTTTTCTTTATTTACTTCTCTCACTAAAAAATCCCTGAGGGCTTCAATTTTTTTAGAACCCTTCAATTCAGGAGGATAAGTAAAATAAATGATTGTCTTTGGAGTATTTGCATTAGGTAAAATAGGGACAAGATTGTTATTAGATATTTTCATATATTCTGGTAAGGCACCAATGCCCGCTCCTCCTCCAATAGCTCTCATAACTCCATACATATTTGATATATAAATGGTCTTGGGTTTTTTTGATTTAGGAATTAAATCCAAAATACAGTTTACATCGGGTATTGATGGCTCAACATCATGACCAAAAGCAATAATAGTATGTTTTGATAAATCACTCACACTTTTTGGTATACCAAATTTTTCAATGTATTCTGGTGAGGAGTAAATTTTAAATTGAAACTCATACAAAGGAAAACGAATTAAATCCATTTGTGTAGGCTCTTTTAATCGTAAAGCTACATCAGCCTCACCTAAGGAAAGATCTGTATATTTATTCTCAATTCTTATAGAAATATCAATATCAGGATATGAGTTTGAAAACTTTGCTATTCTTGGGGCAAGCCATGTGGTACCAAAGGCAACAGTGGCTGCTATGTGTAGTGAGCCTGTGGGTTTTTCTTTAGAGGAAGTTAATTGAGACTCAGTGAGGGCTATCTTTCCAAATATATCGTGTGCTGTTTTGAATAAAATTTTACCTTGTTCAGTCAATGTTAGTCCTCTGGCATGTCTTTTAAATAGTGACACTTTCAAATCTCTCTCTAGTGAACTAATCTGTCTGCTTATAGATGAATGACTTATATTCATTTTATTAGCTGCTTCTGAGATATTAAGATCTAGTGCAACATTATGAAAAATTTTAAGTTTATCCCAGTCCATGTTTTAATTTGATATTAGTTATTTATACTATCTATTTTTTGATTAGAAACTCATTAATTTTTTTTGTGATTTATAAAATGTCTGTAATATAGACTTATGATTGGGCTAGAAATTCTTAAAAACAGAATAAAGGACGCACCTCAAAGTTCAGGGGTTTATCTTTTTAAAAATAAAAAAGATAACCCGATCTATATAGGAAAAGCTATTAATATCAAAAGGAGATTATCTAATTACGGTAATCTACCAAAACTTCCAAGAAGACTTCAAAAAATGGTTTCACAAACAGTAAATATTGATTTTGAGTTAACAGAGTCTGAAAGAAATGCATTATTATTAGAGGCTTTACTTATCAAAAAATTTTCACCGAGATATAATATTCGTTTAAAAGATGATAAGAGCTTTCCATTAATTAAAATTACTAAAGGTGACTTTCCAAGACTGACAAGATTTAGAAATGAATTTTCTAATGAAGATAAAGTATTTGGTCCATTTACCTCTGCGTTAAAAACAGACAAAGTCATAAAAATCTTGCAGAAATCTTTTAAGTTACGAAGTTGTAGTGACTTAGAGTTTAAAAATAGAAAACGGGCATGCCTACTTTATGACTTAAAACAATGCTCCGCTCCATGCGTGAATAAAGTTAGTCAAAATGAGTACAAAAATCAAGTTGATGATACAGTAAAATTTTTTCAAGGAGGCCAAAAAAAAATATTTGATAAATTAGAAAAACAAATGGTTTATTTTAGTGAAAGTCAAAACTATGAAAAGGCAGCAGAACTAAGAGATAGTATACAATCTTTAAATTTTATCATCAGAGAGGAAGTGAAAATCAGTACTCAAGATACAAATTATGACTATATCCATATTGATGATAAGAAACATTTTTCAATATACATTGGTTTTATTAGGTATGGGCGATATCTTGGTGGAAATTTAATTTACTATTCTGAAAAGTTTGAAGATGATATAGACCTTACCTCTTTAATTATACAATTTTATTTAAAAAACTTCAGACCTAATAAAATAATAATTTCAAAAAAAATTAAAGGATACAATGAATTAAAATCAATTATGAGAGATAATTATAAGATTGATGTATTTCTAAAAAGCAGCAAAATTAATGGTGTTCAGAAAATTTCGAAACTTACTGCAAAAAGAAATGATAAAGAAGTAAATCTTCAAAAACAAAAGTTTATTAATAATCAAGAAATTTTAATTTTAATGAAAAATAGGTTTAATATTAATAATAAAATTGAACGTGTTGAGGCTTATGATAATAGTTTTTTCGGTAACAACTATGCTGTGGCATCATATGTAGTATTTAATGAGGAGGGTTTTAGTATAAAAGACTCTAGAACATATAAATTTAAAGATTATGATTTAAAAAAGTTTGGTGATGCAGATTTAATGCGAAAGGTCTTTAAATCTCGTTTCTCCAAAGATGATAAAATTTTACCAGATTTAATAATTATTGATGGGGGTCAACCTTATTTGAAAATTTGCCAAGAAATTATTAATGAAAGCGGTATTAGTGAAAGTATAAAGTTAATTGGGGTGTCAAAAGGTTTTAAACGAGATTTTAGATTTGACAGATATCATACTATAAGTGAAAAAAATCTATCTTTGAAGGATAGCCCTCAAATAGAGGGTTTTATCCAAAAAATGAGAGATCTTGCTCACAAATTATCCAAAAAAAATAGCATGAAAAGGATGTCCGACTCCCTAAAAACAAGTTTTTTAGATGATATATCTGGTGTTGGGAAAATAAAAAAAATGAGGGTCATCAATTTTTTTGGAAGTGTTCAAAATCTGAAGAAAGCTAACAGAGATGAGTTAGCCCAAATAAAAGGATTAAATTCGAAAAATATTAAGGCTATATTGGATAAAATAAATGGCTAAAATTTATACTATTCCCAATATTATTACTTTTGTAAGAATTATTTTAATTCCCATAATTTTATATTTACTATTCTCCGATAATTCTAAAGTAGTTCTTGTTGCAGGCTTACTTTTTATAGTTTCATCTATATCTGATTATTTTGATGGATATTTAGCAAGAACATTGAATCAATCGTCTAAGCTTGGTACTTTGCTTGATCCTATCGCTGATAAACTATTAATAGCATCTGTCATCATAGTTTTGATAGACACGAGAGTGATTGCGGACATACATGTAATTCCAGCCATAATTATTTTATTAAGAGAAATAGCAATTTCTGGTTTAAGAGAATTTTTAGCTAAACTTAATACTGATATGCCAGTAAGCAAACTAGCTAAATATAAAACTACATTTCAAATGGTTAGTTTATCTATTCTCATAATAGGATTAGGTTTTGAATTAAATGATTTTCTTTGGAATTTAGGCTTAGTCACATTATGGCTAGCCGCTATAATTACCTTGTTATCTGGATATAATTATGTAGCAAAAGGTCTTAAACATATTTGAATATTACATTAAAATATTTTTCTTGGATAAGAGTAAAACTTAAAAAAAGTCATGACTTAATTGAATTAAATCAAACAATAAGTTTTAAAGAATTGAAAAATAATCTCATTTCAAAAGACCCTGTATTTCAAGAAATATTTGAAGATAAGAGCATAAAATATTTTTTAAACTTGACTGAAATAGATGATGATAATCAAACACTAAATAATGGTGATATATTAGCTTTTTTACCTCCCGTTACAGGTGGATAATGATTAAAATAATTAATGATAATTTTGATCTAGAAACAGAATTTAAATTTGTTTCATCCAATACAAATGGTGCATACAGTTTCTTCCTGGGAACAGTTAGATCTGATTTAAGCTCATCAAATAAGAAAATTAAGGGAATTTATTTAGAGTGTTATGAAGAATTAGCATTAGCTCAGCTTAGTAAAATAAGAAGCAAAGCAATAAGTAGTTGGAAACTAAATGAATGTTTAATAATTCACCGAATAGGAAAATTAGATTTAGGAGAAAAAATTGTCTTAGTAATTACTGCTTCTTCTCATCGTGCAAAAGCTATAGAAGCTTGTGAATTTGTGATTGATAGCTTAAAGATAGATGTAGCTTTTTGGAAATTTCATTTATTAGATAATGATGAAAAAGAAACGGTATTACAGAAAAACTTAGATAATGAAAAAATGTTAAAATGGAAAGATATTATTAATTAATTATCTTTGTAGTTGGGGTCAACTTCTTTCATATACAGACTTGAAATCTTAGTTGTAATATCTCCAACTTTAAAAGTTTGATTATCAATTTTTCCCACTGGGGTTACTTCTACTGCAGAGCCTGTTAGGAAAATTTCTTCAGCATTTTTTATTTCATCTGGATATATATCTCTTTCAATAACTTTCATACCCTCATGTTTAGCAATTTCAATGACGGCTTGACGTGTAATTCCATTTAAAAAACAATCAGGTACGGGAGTATGAATTTCTCCATTAATTACCAAAAAAATATTTGATCCAGTTGACTCGCTTACTCTACCTTTATAATCAAGCATCAAAGCATCTGTAAAACCATTTTTTTCAGCCTCATGCTTACTTAAAGTACAAATCATATATAGACCAGCAGCTTTAGTGTCAGTCGGTATGCAATCTGGGGGCGGTCTTTTCCACACTGCTGTTTGAAGAGATATGCCTTTTAATCGGTCTTCTTTAGTGAAATAACTAGGCCATTCCCAAGTGGCAATGGCTACGTTTATTTTATTTTTCTGTGCAGAGATAGCCATCATTTCACTCCCTCTCCAAATCACAGGTCGAACATAACCATATTTTATGTTCATTTTTTTTATTGTCTCATTTTGAGCATTATTTATCTCATCCTTGGAATAAGGCACTTCTATCCCCATTCTTTGAGCAGAAAAGAATAGCCTATCAGTATGTTTTTCTAGTTCATATATTTTTTCTCCATAAACTCTAAGTCCTTCAAAAACACAACTGGCATAATGAAGTCCATGATTTAATACGTGAGTGGTAGCATTTTGCCATTCAACAAACTCACCATTATACCAAATAAAACCAATTCTTTTATCAAAGGGGATAATTTCCATAATTCAAAATAATGTAATATTATTTATTTAAATTCACAATATAATTATATTTATACGTCATGAATTTAAGTTTTGCCGACACTTTATATTTTAAAAAAGAAAATATTCTAGAAATAATTTTAGGTTTACATAGATCATATAAATCACTTCAAAGAGAAATTCAAATTTGTTGTGAATTAAATAATTTAACATTTAATGAATTAATAGTTATTTTAGAGATTAAAAAAGGATTTAAGAAAAAAATTGATATAGCTAATAAAGTTTATTTAAAAAAACAAAATTTAAATTTGATATTAAAGGACTTACAAGTAAAGAATGTATTAAAACTGGATAATAAAAATATATTAATTACACAAAATGGAGAGGAACTCATACAGAAAGCAACTGATAGAATAAATGAAAAAATTATAAAAATCTTTAAAAAAACTGATCCTAAAAATATGTCTGGTTTCATAAACATAATTGAGTCTATGTAATGGACGATAAACATATACTTTTAGTTGAAGATGATGAGACATTACAGGCTCTCATAGAAAAATTATTAATTAATAATAATTATGTGGTATCTAAAGCTGTAAACATAGAAGAGGCAAAAAAATTAGTAAAATTATTTTTATTTGATCTAATTATTTTAGATGTGATGCTTCCTGATAGCACTGGTTTAGACTTTTATGAAAATACAATTAAAAATAGAGTCAATACACCAGTTATTTTTTTATCTGCATTAAGTAATGTTGATGACAGAGTGACTGGATTAGAGTTAGGGGCTGACGACTATATTGGTAAACCTTTTGACTCAAGAGAATTATTGTTAAAGATAGAAAAAAACATCTCAAAAAAACAATCACTTGATATGGTCAATTTTGGAAATGGTACTGAATTTGATTTGAAAAAAGAACAATTACTATTTCAAAAGCAAAATATTAACCTTTCAAGTAATGAGGTAAAAATCTTAAAACTTTTAATAAATAATTCTCATCAATACCTAACCAGAGATTTATTAAATACAGAATTGGGACTAGATTATTTGTCAAGAAGTGGTGATATGCAAATTTCTAGATTAAGATTAAAACTTAAAAAAGAATGTAACCTAAGAGATATAATTAGATCAGTTCATGGCAAAGGATACAAAATTTTCATTTAATGTTTAAATGGAGTAATTTTTCAGAAAGCCTTTTAGTAAGATCTGTTTATCTAATAACAATACCTATAGTATTGGTGCAAATTATAGGAATTGTTATATTTTTTGAATTACACTGGGATTTAGTATTAAAAAGAAGCGCTCAATCGATTTCTAATGAAATAAAAATCTTGGAAATGCAGAAAGACTCATCATCTATTAATAATTACGCAAATACATTACAAATTATAAGAACTGATAATTTAGATTTAAGTGAAACTGAGGAAGTATCAAATTGGATATTCAAAAGAAGAATGAAAAATTCTCTTAATCAAATATCTAAAAATTTTGAAGTTCTGCAAAATCAAACCCATTTTATATTTTTCGATGAAAAAAAATTAGAATATTTTTACTTAGTTCCAAAAAAAAGAGTTGAAACTAAAACTGTAGGTGGTTTTTTTTTATGGACAATTGCTGTAAGTATTATTTTGTCTTTAATTTCATATTTATTTATAAAAAAACAAATCCAACCACTAAAAAGACTTGGAATTATTACAAGAAGTTTTGGTAGAGGTATTGAAACTCCAAATTTAAAACCAACTGGATCATCAGAAGTTAGGGGTTTGATAAAAGACTTCAATAATATGCACAATAACATTAATAGCACTCTCGATAATCAAAGAAATATGTTGGCTGGAATTAGCCATGATTTAAAGACACCACTTACAAGAATAAATTTAATGATTGAAGAAATTAATAACGAAACATTGAAAAACTCTATTTCTCAAAATATCTCAGAGATGAATATTATGCTTAATCATTATCTAGACTTTATTAAAAATGAAAAAAATGAAAATTTAGATGAAATCAATACTTCTGATTTTATATTCAACTTAACTAAAAATTATCCAAAACTTCAAATTTTGAGCAATAATTCAAATCAAATATTTATCAGAAAAAATCAAATAAAAAGGGCAATTATAAATATACTAGATAATGCTGATAAATTTGCAGAAAAAATATTCATTAATTCAAATTTTTTCAGTAATAAGTGGGTAATTGAGATTGAAGATAATGGTCCAGGTACAAATTTATCTCAAGAACAACTAATAAGGCCCTTTGTTAAAGGCTCCGATCAATTGAATCAAGGCACTGGGCTGGGACTCTCTATTGTTCAAAAACTAATTAAATTGAATAGTGGAGAGTTAAAATTCCAACAATCATCATATGGTGGCTTAAAAGTAACTGTTTTGTTACAAATTTAGCATCAAAAAAGTTTACCTCCATTTGAAATTTTAATCGAAGGCATTACTAATACTGGATTATTTTCATCATCAGGGAAACCTAGGACCAATACCTCAGAAATCATTTTACCAATTTGCTTTGGGGGGAAGTTTATAACTGCAGCTACTTGCTTACCAATTAATTCCTCTGCAAGATAGTATTTGGTAAGTTGTGCCGAAGTTTTTTTTTTACCAATCTTTTCACCAAAATCTATAAGTAAGTATAAGCTAGGATTATTAGATTTTTTGTTTAGTTTTGCTTCGATCACTGTTCCAACTCTGATATCAACTTTTTCAAAGTCAGAATAATTAATCATCTTTTTCTAATAAATGACTTTACCTTATTAAGATTATCTAATGCATTTCCTATAGAGGCCATAGTTTTGTCCATACTATTATTATCCTCAATCCAAACATTAAAAGCATAAAGGTAAATTATATTACTTATTATTTTTTCTATGTGGGAATTTAAAAATAAATTAAAATAATTATTAATATTTTTAGATAAATTTAAAAAATATTTTGGTTTTTTTTGTGACTCCAAATAAATTCTAAGTGTTAGATTTTTATAATCGTTTAGAAAGTCTAATCTATTAATTATACCTTCAAAAATCTTGTCTTGTAAGGAAAGGTTTTTAGAAGGAATTTTTAATTGAGTTGAAATAAAATTTTCAAAATCTTTAATAAAATTGTTGAGGTCTTGGTATTCTGAACTTATTGATTTGATTTTAGATGGAAAACTCTTTAAATGAGCCATTGTATTAAGTTTTTTTAAATTTGTTTTATTGAGATTTTGTGTTTTTTTTCTCACTATCTATTTCCTTGGCTCTTTTATATGCCTTTAGAAGAGTAGTATATATTATTTTCTCTATATTTTGTGATTTAATATAATTAACACCAGCTTGTGTAGTTCCTTTCTTACTAGAAATAGAACTTACAAAATCGTCTAACATTTTAGATGAATAATTAGTTTCTAGTACATTTTTGAATAATTCTATTAAATCTTTTTCATTCATGTTATATGGCTTAGCAAGTTTTTTTGAAGCTTTTACAAAAATATTTATTATGTATGCAATAAATGCTGGTCCACTACCAAAAACTGATGTAGCAAAATTAATTTGATCTTCGTTTCTAACACTAATAATTGTTCCAAAATTAGATAATAATTTTTTTAGTTTATTATCAAATAAATTTTTATTTTTCATGTAAATATGAGTTTGAGATTTATTATTTAGAGCCATTACATTAGGCATAATTCTTACAATTTTTTTTGATTTTAAGATTTTTTCAATCGTTGATAATTTAATACCAGCCATACAAGAAATTACCAAAGTTTCTTTTGAAAGATATTTCTGGAATTGATTTCCAGAAGTTAGGAATGTATTTGGTCGTATAAGAAGAAATATATAATTATAATCATTATTAAAATTTAATATTTTTTTTTTTAAATTAATATTTTTAATTACACTTTTCGAATTTAATGCGTGAATATTCACAGAGTTTAGTAGTTTTTTTGATAATAAGGATTTAGCTAGGTGTCCAAAACCTATAAAAAGAACTTTTGGCTTAAGCGTGGCCGACAATTTTTTGATTAATTAAAATTTGTGTAGTTTCGACGACTTTATCACCTTTTAGTAACACGGAAACAAGGTGATTAAATTCAGATAATATATTTTCTAAATAACTTCTAATATCTTCTGTAGTTACTTTTCCTGAAATTGGGAGACTATGTCTGTAAATAATTTTATTATTATTATTTTGTTTGAGTGTGCCTATAACCAGATTATTGTTAATTTTATTCATATGATTGGTTAGAAAACTATATTCATAATTATCAATGCTAAATGATGATATGAGAACTTTCAAATCATCAATCCATTGAAAATCCATTATTACTTTTTGTTCATGGACCTCCGTTAAAAGAGAAATATCGTTGTTTTTGTTATTTTTAGATAACTGTTTAACATTAAAAATATCTTCGAGAATAGAAATGGGGCTAGAATCAATGTTTTTTTGGGACATACACAATATGTATCACATTACCTATCTTAGTAAATACTATATATAGTACTAAATTTCTTATTATTGGTTAAATTTAATCTTTTCTGTTGATTAAATATTTCTTTAATTTTGTAAAATCTGATTTGAAATCACTAAAAATTTGGGCAACTTCAACTGAATTATAAAGTATTTTTGATAACTTAAGATAAAGTTTATCTTTGTGTGACACGTAAGTTGTATTATTAGTTTTTAAAGTGTTTGAATATCCTAGTTTTTTATCTCCAGTAGCTTTTGAGCTGTTCGGTTTAACCATAAGGTGGTACAGCATATCTTATATTCTTGGATTTATTTACTTTTATTTTTTTGCATATAATAATTTAAAGCAATTTAGTTTGGATAAAAAAAAACTTGAAGACTTATTTTTTTATTTATTTATTTCTGTCATAGTTGGTGGAAGATTAGGTTATGCAATTTTTTATAATTTGAATTTTTATATTCAAAACCCCTATGAAATATTTAAGGTTTGGCAGGGGGGTATGTCATTTCACGGAGCTTTAATTGGTATTATCTTAACAACTATTATATATTCAACTAAAAAAAATATTTCTATTTTTAAACTTTCTGATCTTTTAAGTATAACTGCTCCATTTGGAATTTTTTTAGGTAGAATTTCTAATTTTCTAAATAAAGAATTAATAGGAAAGCCAACAGAATTTTTTTTAAGCGTTCGTTACCCAAATGAGAATTTTTTTAGACATATATCCCAAATATATGAAGCCGTATTTGAAGGATTAATACCAGCTATTTTACTATTATTATTCTATTATAAATTTAAATTAAAAAATGGTTTTATAACATCTTTCTTTTTAATTAATTATGGATTATCTAGAATTATAATTGAAAATTTTAGAGTGCCTGATATTCAAGTAGGCTTAAAGTTTAATTTATTATCTCAGGGTCAAATATTATCAATTCCAATTGTCATAATTGGTTTTTATTTTCTATATTTATGTCAATACAAACAAAGATAGATACCATCATCAAATCAGTTGGTTCAATCAACATTCAAGATTTTGTAGAAATCTCTAACTTTGACAAAGACTCAGGTTTCTATAATAAACCAAACATTGAAAAAATTGGCAAAGATGGTCAGTTTATAACATCTCCTGAGATTTCCTCTTTATTTAGCATAGCCCTTTCTAATCAGTTTTTAAAAGAATTTCCAAAGGCAAAAAATGTAAATTTATTAGAGTTAGGACCTGGTAATGGGATGCTTACAATAGATATTTATCATTATCTAAGATCTAAGAATATCAATATTAATAACATTACTTTATTAGAAAGAAGTGATTATTTTAAAGGAAAAATTTTTGAGAGATCAGATGTAAAAGTTAATTTTATAGAAAATATTTATGACTATGACATAGAAAACGAAGATACTGCTTTTATTTACTCTAATGAATTTTTTGACGCCATTGGGTCTAAGCAATTTATATTTAATAACGGTAATTTTAATGAAATAAAAATATCAAAAGAAAATAATAAATATTTTTTAATTCAAGATAGTGTGGCGATATCTGGAGAATTAATGGATCACTATTCAAAATACAAATTTAAAAATAATGATATACTTGAGCATTCAAATTTAATTTTGAACATACTAAGTGATATTCAAAACTTAAATTGCAAAAATTATTTTTTTACTACAACTGATTATGGCTACACAAAATTGCCATTAAAAAGTACACTTAGATTATTATCGAGCCATAAAAAATTAGACTTATTTGATAAATTTGAAAACGTAGATTATTCTTTTGGGGTTAATTTCGAGTTATTAAGGGATTTTTTTATTAGTAAATATCCACAAATCATAAACCAAAAAGATTTAATTTTTAATAATCTCCCAGACGAATACCTAAAATCTAGTAACAAGAATATCAGAGAAATTATAGAGTTAATTAGTGGAGAAAAATTTAGTGATATGGGTCAAGTATTTTTGAATCTCTCTTTTAAAAATGATGAAACAATCAGTAAAATTTAAGTTTTTTAATAATAAAAATGGAAAATCAAAGGGAATTTATAATTCTCTTAATTGTGGATTAAATTCAAGAGATAATAAAAATAAAATAAAAGAAAATATTGAAATTGCTAAAAATCTCATATCTAAAGAAAAAAAAGTATTAATTATTCCTAACCAATCACATTCAAGCAAATGCCTTATAGTTAGAAAAAATAAATCTGTTTACAATTGTGATGGTGTTGTAACACGAGATGATAAATTTATTCTCGGTATTACGACAGCTGATTGTTTGCCAATAATATTCATTGATTACCATAATAAAGTCATAGGAATTTGCCATGCAGGATGGAGGGGCTTGAAAAGAGAGATTATCGAAAATACCATAAATAAAATGCTTCAAATTGGCTCAAAAAAATCAAATATAAGGGCCTTTATAGGGCCTTGTATAAGAAAGAACTCTTACGAGGTATCTCGAGAATTCATAAATGGTATGAAATTTAAAGTTAAAGGTTTATGGACTAAAAAGGATGATAAATATTATTTTGACCTTCCTAAACTTGCTAAACGTAAATTGAATGGTTTAGGTATTTCTGAAATTGTAGACTCAAAAATAGATACTTTTAAAAACATAAAATATTTCAGTTATCGAAGAAGTATTCATCTCAAATATAGAGATTATGGGAGAAATTTAAGCTTGGTATCTATAATTTAACTTTGTATGGATATACATTTTACTATATAACCAAGCTAACTAATGAAAATTATTTCTGGAAATAGTAACATTGAGTTATCTAAAGAGATTTCAGAATATCTAAAAATTCAATTATCTGAAGTAACTATGACAAGGTTTTCTGATAAAGAGATATTTGTTGAAATTGGTGAAAATGTTCGAGGTGAAGATGTTTTTTTAGTTCAATCAACTTCTTTCCCTGCTAATGACAATTTAATGGAATTATTAGTAGCAATTGATGCTCTAAAACGTGGATCTGCAAAAAGAATCACTGCTGTTTTGCCATATTTTGGTTATGCTAGACAGGATAGAAAAACTGGACCAAGAACTCCAATATCAGCAAAATTAGTTGCTAATCTTATTACCACAGCTGGTGCAAATAGGGTTTTAACAATGGATCTACACGCAGGTCAAATTCAAGGTTTTTTTGATATCCCCCTAGACAACCTTTATGCAACTAACATGTTCATGAGCGACATTAAATCAAATAAAAGAGATGAAAATCTTGTATTTGTCTCTCCGGACGTAGGAGGTGTTTTAAGAGCTAGAGCATTTGCAAAAAAACTCGACGCTGATTTAGCTATAATTGATAAACGTAGAGATGCTCCAGGTGTGTCTGATGCTATGAATGTCATCGGCTCGGTTGATGGAAAAAAATGTATAATTGTTGACGATTTGGTTGACTCAGGAGGAACAATTTGTAATGCGGCTAAAGCTCTTAAAGATAATGGTGCGACAGAGGTTTATGGATACTGTTCTCATGGTGTTTACTCTGGAAAGGCTTTAGACAATATAAATAATTCAGTTTTAGAGGAAATGGTTTGTACCAATACAATCAAACCCAGTTTTGAAGTACCCTCATTAATGAGGTATTTATCTGTAGCTCCACTTTTTGGTGAGGCTATAAAGCGTATTAATAAAGAAACTTCTATATCTTCTCTGTTTGATTAATCTAGCATTTTGTTGTATAAACTCAGCCTATGAAAATCAGTGGAAATATCCCAGCTAAAGAGCGAAAAAAAGGAAATACTAACCCATATTTTAAAGAAGGTTTGATACCCTCTATTATTTATGGTGGAAACACTGATCCTGTAATGGTCGCAGTCGACACTATTCAACTTAAAAAAAGATTTGATGAGGGCGGCTTCTACTCAAAAATATTTGAAGTCGAATTTGGTGATAAAAAAGAAGCAGTTATTGTCAAAAGTATTCAAAGACATAAAGTTAAACACAACCCTATACATGTAGATTTTCAGAGAGTGGATGAAAAAACAAGAATAGTAATATCTGTCCCTGTTGAATTTACCAACCAAGAGTTATCTCCTGGATTAAAACAAGGTGGTATCTTAAACGTTGTTCGAAGAGAAATAGAGTTGTCTTGCCTTGCTAATAATATACCAGAAAAATTTGTTATTTCTCTTGAGGGTAAGGAAATTGGTGATGATATCAGATTAAGTTCTGTGACTTTGAGCGAGGGGATGAAGACCACAATTCAGGGTAGAGATTTTATGCTAGCTACAGTTCAGGCTCCAAAGGTTGAAAAAGAACCTGAACCAGAAGAAACTGAAGAGACAACTGAAGAAACAGCAGAAAAAACCGAAGATAAGAAAGAAGAAGAAAAAGCAGCCGAATAATATAGTCTACCTATATGCTTACTCTATTTTGCTTAGGCAATCCAACAGTTAAACATTTAAATAATAGGCATAACGCTGGACTACTACTTGGTGAATTTCTAGTTGATAAATTAGAACTCAAACTAAAAAAGTTTAAGAGTTATAAACTTTCTAATTCTTTTCTACTTGATGGGCAAAAATGTCAAATCGCTTTATCTGAAAGTTACATGAATGAATCTGGAGACGGTGTACTGAGCCTCAAAACAAATAAGCTCAGTAAGTCTGATGAAATATTTGTTTTATATGACGAACTAGACCTCGATTTAGGGGAAATTAAAATTAAATATGCAGGCGGAAACGCTGGTCATAATGGTCTTAGAAGTATTAGTAGTAAAATTGGAGATAACTATTGGAAACTCAGGATTGGAATCGGTCATCCTGGTGATAAAGATAAGGTAACAAGACATGTACTTGGTAACTTTAATACAGAAGAAAAGAGACAACTCGTTTTATTATTTGAAGTTATATACCTAAACTTATCACAGATATTTGTATCGAAACATTTATCTAATATAGGCATTTAAATGAAGTGTGGAATTATAGGCCTTCCAAATGTTGGCAAGTCAACTTTATTTAATGCTTTATGCGAAAATGAGCAAGCCCTGGCAGCTAATTATCCATTTGCAACAATTGACCCGAATAGCTCTTTAGTAAGAGTGCCAGATGATAGAATTCAAAAACTCGCTAAAATATGCAACCCTCAAAAAATAATTCCTGCAGCTTTTGAAATAGTTGATATTGCAGGTCTAGTAAAAGGAGCCTCTAAAGGAGAGGGTCTTGGGAATGCTTTTTTATCGCATATACGCTCAGTAAATGCGTTATTTCATATTGTAAGATGTTTTGAAGATGATGATATACAACACGTTGAAAATAGAATTAATCCTCTTGAAGATATCAAAATTATTAACGCAGAATTAGCATTATCTGATCTAGAGATTTTGGAAAAGAATTATCAGAAACTAAAAAAAACTCAAAAAACAGATGATGATAAAAAAAAGATATTGATAATTGAAAAAGCAATAGATCTTATTTCTAAAGAAAAAGGAATTTTGAACAACTTAAATAAAGATGAGATTAAATATTTGCATATCTTTCAACTTATATCTATAAAACCTGTTGTATATGTTTGCAATGTTGATGAAAATTCTTCTGTAAATGGAAATGCATATACAAAGTCTATTGAGGAATACTCTAAATTAAATGACTCAGAGATACTGCTTGTAAGTGCTAAAATTGAGTCTGAAATTTCACAAATAAATGATTATGAAGAAAAAAAAATGTTTCTTGATACTTTAGGCCTTAAAGAAACTGGTCTTAAAAGAGTTATTAAAAAAGGTTATGAACTTCTAAATTATATAAATTTTTTTACTGCTGGTGAGAAAGAACTAAGAGCATGGACAATAATAAAAGGTACGTTAGCACCCAATGCTGCTGGGGAAATTCATAGTGATATGGAAAAAGGTTTTATAAGGGCTGAAACAATATCATATGAAGATTATATTCAATACAAAGGAGAAAGTGGTGCTAAGGAAAAGGGAAAGTTAAGGTTAGAAGGAAAAGAATATGTAGTCAAAGATGGTGATATCATCCACTTTTTATTTAACGTTTAATATCTCTCCAAATTTGTTGTTTAGAGATATAGGCTAGCACAAACAACACCAATAAAAATAGTATCACTTTTAAACCCATTCTCTTTCTATCTTCTAAACTAGGCTCAGCTGCCCAGGCTAAAAATGTTGTAACATCTGTTGTCATTTGATCCATTGTGCTTTCAGTTCCATCATCGTAATCAACAAGACCTTCTGATAATGGCGATGTCATGGCAATTAGATTACCTGCCATATATTTGTTGTAGTGTTGGCCTTTTGGAACTTTCATATCTTCTGGTGGTTCAACATAACCAAGCAATAATGCTTTAATATAATCAGCGCCTTTAGGTCTGGCTTTAACTATTAAAGACAAATCAGGCGGGTAAGCGCCGTTATTCGCCGCTCTAGCAGCCTTTTCATTTAGATATGGATTAACAAACTGATCTGAAGGAATTCCGTCTCTCTCGAACATTTCTCCCTCGTCATTTGGTCCATCTAAAACTAAATGTTCGGCTGCAATAGCTTTAATGTGATCTTCACTAAAACCTAGGTCCACTAAATTTCTATAAGACAAATAATCCATGGAATGGCATCCCGCACAAACTTCTCTGTAAACTTTTAGACCTCTTTGAGCTGAGGCACGATCATATGTTCCGAAAAATCCTTTCCAAGACCAATCATATTTTGGAATATCAATTTTTGCTCCAGCACCATATGAGTTGAAACTAAAAAGTAAAAAAATGGCCAGTAGAGCTTTTCTCATATTAGGCTTTTTTACTTTGTAAATAATTTGTAATAGTTAGCGGTTGTCGTGGTGTTTCTAAAAATCCTACAAGTGGCGCTAAAACAAATATAAACAAAAACCAATATGCAGTTCCAATCCTTGAGATAAGTACATAAAGACCCTCAGCAGGTTTCCCTCCAACATACATAAGAACCAAAAAGTTTACTGCAAATAAGAGAACACAATATCTCCAGATAGGTCTAAATAAACATGATCTAACTTTAGATGTGTCAAGCCATGGTAATAAGCCTAATGCTAGAATGGAACTAAACATAGCTATTACACCACCTAGTTTATCTGGAATAGCTCTAAGTATTGCATAGAAAGGTAGAAAGTACCATTCAGGCACAATATGTGCGGGAGTTACCATAGGATTAGCTTTAATGTAATTATCGGAGTGACCTAAAATATTTGGATAATAAAAGAGAATAAATGCCAAAATGATAAAGAAAAATATTGTAGCATTTAAATCTTTAATAGTTACATATGGATGAAAACTCACTGTTTCATCCCAACTCTGAGGCTCTGTGCCAGTCGGATTATTTGAACCAGTCATGTGCAACGTAATTACGTGAAAAACAACTAAACCGACAATTGCGAAAGCTAATAGCCAATGAAGAACATAAAAACGATTAACAGCCGAGTCACCAACGGTGAAGTCACCAAGAAGTAATGTGAGTATAGCATCTCCTACAACAGGAATAGCTGAAAAAAGATTAGTTATAACTGTTGCTCCCCAATAAGACATCTGACCCCATGGGAGTGTATATCCTAGAAATGCAGTTGCCATCATCAGCATGAACATGGTCAAACCGAAAATGTAGACTAACTCTCTAGGTGCCTTGTATGATCCAAAATATAAAGCTCTAAATATGTGTATAAAAGTAGCTATAAAGAAAAAAGACACTAAGTTGGCATGCAAATATCTAATTAACCAACCAAAACTAACGTCTCTCATGATCCTTTCAACAGAGTCAAAAGCATCATCTGCTGAAGGCTTATAATGAAACCCTAAAAAAATTCCAGTTAAAATTAATCCTATAAGACAAAACATGGCTATACCACCAAATGACCAAAAGTAATTGAGTGATTTAGGGACAGGAAACTTCAAATATTCTGCTTCCATCATTCTTATAAGAGGAAGTCTAGAATCAATCCAACCTTTTATACCAGTGTATGGTGAATTTAGTGTTTTTTTATAACCTTGTAATTCATTTGAACTCATTAAATTATCCTATCTTTATTCTGTTATCAGTTAAAAAAATGTAAGGGGGGACAGGTAAGTTAGTTGGAGCTGGTCCTTTTCTTATCCTGCCAGAAGTATCATAATGAGAACCATGACAAGGGCAGAACCAACCGCCGTAGTCTCCTTTTGTATCCGAAGCTTTTTGTCCAAGAGGTACACAACCTAAATGAGTACAAACACCTAATACAACTAACCAATTATCTTTTTGAACTCTGGCAGAGTCCTCCTCTGCATCTGGTAGATCCTCTAAAGAAGTATTTCTAGCACTTTCTATTTCACTTTTTGTTCGATGTTTTATAAAAACAGGTTTACCTCTCCATATTACTGTCAAACTCTGGCCCTCTTCCAAGGGAGATAAATCTATTTCAGTTGATGCCAGGGCTAGAGTATCTTTGCCTGGATTCATGCTTGATATAAAAGGAATAAGTAAACTAGCAGCCCCAACCCCTCCTAAAGTCATTGCTGATAATTTAATAAAATCTCTTCTTGGTTTTTTACTATCTGACATTTGGGTTTAAATCTAAGTAGATTTTATTGGTAAGATGTAGCATAAGTAGTAGTCATCATGACGCATAAATTTGCAATTTGCCTCTATCAGCCCGATATGCCTCAAAATCTTGGTGTGATTATCAGAACCGCTGCTTGTTTAGAATTTCCCCTTCACATAATCAAACCTTTGCCTTTTTCCATGACAGATAAAAGATTCAAAGGCGCTGTGATGGATTACATAGATTATTGTGAAATTATAAATCATGAAAATTGGGATAATTTTTATCTCTACTCAAAAAAAAATAATAATAGGATAATCTTAGCTACTACTAAGACTGATAATAACCTTTACGGGTTTGAGTTCGAAGATAATGATATTATTTTATTTGGAAAAGAAACAGCAGGTGTGCCAGAAACAATTCATAATACTGTCAATAACAAAATAACAATACCGATAAACAGCAAAACAAGATCATTAAATCTTGCTACCTCTGTTGCAATTGTAGTTTCATCTATTAAAGCTGATTTTTAAGATAAAAAATCTAAAAATTGCCTCAGCTCATTATTCTCTTTTAAAAAAGAAATGGTATTTTTTGGAAATGGCATCTTGTAGATCTTATTTAGCTCTTGTGATATTTTTTTTTCTTTTACAAAATCTGTAATGTTTTTTGATAGTAACATTATAGCTTCCAAATCAGCTGGAAAGGTTTTTGTATTTTCAAATAATGATAGAAACCTGATATATCTTATTGCTCTTAGATAATCTTTTTGAATTTGTACAATTGGGTCAAAAATAAACTTCAAGTAATTATTTTTAAAATGCTCAACACCTGAATAAAAATCGAACACCTCCCCGATTAAATTTATGTATATGCTATTAAATGTAAAATCTCTTCTTAAAGAGTCCTCTTTTATACTCAAAGCATTAGCAATTTTTGAATGTCTTCCAGATGGGGCTACATCTTTTCTAAATGAATTTATCTGGAACTCAAAATCACCTAATTCAAATGATATACTTTTATAACCTTGATAATATTTTGCACTATCATATTTATCTAAAATTTTATCGACCGTTCGATCATCTAATTCTGGAATAACTACATCAATATCTTTGTTTTCGTAATTATCTGATAATAAAGACCTAGTAGCTCCTCCAATAAAATAAATATCTTTATTTTCAAATGGAAGCATACTGCAGATTTCATCAAAATGAGAAATATTAGAGATTTCTTCTACTTTTTTTTTTAAATTCATCTTCTAATTTAATTCCATGAGTTCTAGCCATCTTTGCTCTTTATTTTCCAATTCTATTTGGAGAGAGCCTAATTTTTTAGTTGTGGTAATAAATAACTCATAGTCCTTTTTATAAAGATCTGGTGCCTCTATGATTTTTTCAAAATGAACAATTTCTTCTTTCAAAAGGTCTATTTGCTTGGGTAAATTATTAAGCTCATATTGTAATTTAAAGGTTAACTTTTTTTTATGTAAATTTTTTAAATTTATATTTTTCTTTTCAGATTTATTTTCATTTTGAGAATAGTTATTAGTATCTTTCTCAAGAAGATCTTTGTTTTTTAAGAAGTCATGATAGCCACCATTAAATAACAAAACATCACCATTTCCTTTGAAAAATAATATTTTATTTACTAATTTGTCTAAAAAATCTCTATTGTGTGAAACAACTACGAGAGTCCCGTTGTAATTAGAAAGTATAGACTCTACTAAATCTAAAGTATCAATATCAAGGTCATTAGTAGGCTCATCTAAGATTAAGCCACTTTTAGGATTTGATAAGACTTTTGATAAAAGTAGTCGATTTTTCATTCCACCAGATAAACTCCCGACAGGATCATTTGCTTTAGATGGATCAAAATGGAAATCTTTTAAATAACTGCATACATGTCTCTCTTTACCCTGCGTTTTTAAGTAATCGCCACCAGAGGGGACTAAGACCTTCTTTATTGGTAAATTGTCTTTTAAATCATTTCTTAATTGGTCAAAATAGGAAAATTCTAACTCTTTTCTTAATTTTAAAGTTCCCGATTTTAAATTCAGTTCATTAAGCAAAATTTTTAAAAAAGTTGTTTTTCCTGATCCATTACCTCCCAAAAGACCAATTCTATCTTTTTTACTTATTTTTAAATTAAAGTTTTTTAAAATAAAATTTTTATTATTTTCTTCATAGTAAAATTCTGCATTGTGAAACTCTGCAACATTTTTAAAATTCTTTGAATTCTCATAAATTTGATTAATTTCAATCTTTTTTGTAGCTTTTTTAAATTCGCTAATATCTTTGTCTAAATTTTCCTTTAAGTCTTTAGCTTGTTCTAACCTTCTGGTATTTCTTTTAACTCTTGCTTTAACTCCTTTATTAGCCCAATTCACCTCTAAATTGACAAATTGCTTCCTATTTTGTAGTTCTCTCTCTTCTTGTGATAAAAGAGTCTCAGACCAATTATCAAAATCACTATAACCTTTGTAGTTTATTTTTATTTTAGATCGATCTATCCATAATATTTTATTTGTAAAGTTTTTTAGAAATTGTCGATCATGACTTACACATAAAATTGCACAATCTAGTTTTTTTAAATAATTTTCTAGCCAAATAATTGTGTCCAAGTCTAAATGATTAGTTGGTTCATCTAATAGCAAAAGATCAGATGGTTTGATTAAATTTTTGATTAGCCCTACTCTCCTTTTTTGCCCCCCAGATAAATGTTTAATTAAACTGTTTTTATCAATACTTAAATTATTGCAAAATATATCTATCTCATAATTATTATCTTGATTTTTGATTACAGATAAAATTTCTTGCTCAACGGTGTTATTATCATCATTTAATGCAAAATTTTGGTTGAAATAATTTACAGCAAAATTATCAATACTCCATTTTTCACCAGCATCAATATCATGTTGACCTGATATGACATTCATTAGGGTTGATTTCCCTGCCCCATTTTTACCAACAAGCGCAATAAAATCTTTTCGATGAATATTTATATCAAGTTCCTTTAAAATTTCTTTTTTATGATAACTAACTGATCCCTCTTTAAGTGAAAATAAAAGTTGTTTCATATTATTTCAATTTATAGCTTAGATATGGCTGGGGCGGTAGGATTCGAACCTACGCATGCCGATACCAAAAACCGGTGCCTTACCGCTTGGCTACGCCCCATCAGGATTTAAAGAACTTATCCGAAATAAGAGGATTTTTCAATTCTAACTGAAGGATAAAATTTATTAATCTCCCTAAAAATCGACCTTTCTTTTGCGATTTTCTTGAAAGATACAAAAATTGAAGATCCACTACCACTCATGCCAAATTTTAAGAAATCTCTCCTATAATCCAAAAGGAACATAAATAATTCTTTAAACTCTTTATTTAGCAACATGGATGAACTAGTTAAGTTATTTTGAGATATTAGTTGTTTTTTTGCTCCCATATTATGGTTTTTAAAATAATTATAAATTTTTTTAGTTAAATTTTTTTGTGAAGGAAAAATTAAGTAAACTTTCCTCCAATAATATTTTTTTGCCTTGAGGTATTTATACTGACTTAATCCATCAATTATTTTTGGATATTTATCTTTAAAAATAATTACATCTGAACCAATTAAAGGTGCATCTTTTTCAAAGTTTTTTGAAGTTATTTGATGATATTTATATAGAAATTTTAAAATTGAGGCTGCATTTGAGGATCCGCCTCCTAATCCATAACCAACTGGTATTTTTTTGTAAACTAAAAATTTTAATTTTGTTTTAGTTTTGTATTTTCTATCAAAAAATAGAATTGATTTTTCTATAATATCATTTTTCAATTTGATTATTTTTTTATTTTGATCGTAATAAGTAATTTGTAACTTTGTTGAATTAGATACCTTAATTAAATCATTTAATTTTAAAAGAGCGACTTTTGATGAAATCTTATGTTTTTTGATAATTTTGTCATAATATTTAATTTTTAAATCAAGATTTATTTTAGCATAGCTTGTTAATTTACTTATTTTCATTTCTGCCTAAAACTTCCTCGTATTTAAAATAATCTTTATGAAATAGTATAATTTTATTATCTAAAAATTTTGACTCTTTGTATCTGCCTAATTCATAATATATTTGAGATAAATGATCTATTATTTCTGGCTCTGAGGGTTCAAGTTGATAAGCATCATAAATCCATTTTTCTGCCAAATCTAAGTTATCTTTCTTAAAATAAAGCCATCCCAAACTATCAAGTATAGCCCCATCATTATAATTTGAGTCTTTTACTGCCTTTTTAAGCATACTTTCTGCAAGATCTAATTTTCTATCATTCTCAACCCATAAATATGCTAGATAATTTAATATGTAAGGATATGAACTTTCAGATATATCAATACTTTTTTGGATAATTTCTTCAGCTTTTTTAATTTCATTATTTCTCTCTAACAAAATACCATATTTAAAAAGATGAATTGCATCATCAGAATTCTCTAAAATACTCATGCAACACTCGTTTATAAAATCTAAAGCACCACTATTATCATTTAAAAAGTACATTTCCATCGCAACAAGAAATGATAACTCTAGATTTATCCAATCAGTTTGATGATCGCTATTATTTATAAAATACACTAAGTCACTCATATCAGTGTCTAATTCAAATGATGTTGAGATATAAAGGTAGTTTTTAAAAAAATTAAAATTTTTGTCAGTTGGGGTAAAGTTTTTAATTAATTTTAGTATTTCTTTACTTGGATTTAATTCTGCTAAAAATGAAATTTTTTTATAAAGATAATAATCTCTATTATCTGGATTTATTTCGATTAAATAAGATAATAAAGCAAGTGCTTTTTTATACTCACGCGCATAAAAATAATAAGTGCTAGTTTGAAATAGTTGAAGATATATTATGTCTTCATAATCCTTAACTACGTAATTTTTATCTAATTGTATAGACAAATTATTAAAAGTAGTTGATGACTGAATAAAATCTGACAGTGGAAAATTAATTTTATGATAATTGAAAATACTATCCATTACATTTAATTCTTTAGAATTAAAGATAGAGAGTGTTTCTTTATTTGATGTTATTTCTTCATTAATTTTTTTTAAATTGTTGAGGTCATTTTGATGATGATAGTAAAAAATAGTATTGATATATCTTAAATTTGTAAAGCGACTATCAATTTCATTCAAATTTTCTAAATTATTTTGAACATTGTGTTTATTACAAAAAGTCATCCAAAAATTTATGCTTTTTAGTATAGCCTCTTCAAAAATATAAATTTGTTTTTTGTCAGGAATATTTAAGCATTTGTCATCACCAAGATTCTTTAGAAAAAGAACAATTTCATGAATAAACCCACTTTCAATTTCACTAATATTATCAAAAGTATAATTTCCTATAATAATATTACTTAGTAAGGTTGAAGTATGGTCATTTGAAAAATTATATTTGGGTAATTTTTCCCAAATTAAATAATCATTATTGTATTCAGAATAAATTGAACTTAGAAGTTGATTTTCGAAAGTATTTTTTAATTGAGACCCATATGCATATACAATAAATCCAAAAAAACATATAAAATATAAACTAAAAGATAATTTTTTAATCATGAATAACCAAGACTACCAAAAAAATATTCTTTTGGAATTGATGAATCTGGAGGAATTTCAAGTAAAAAAATCTCAAAATGATTCCGATAACCAAATAAATATAGATATTATCAATAGTCCAAGCAAAGCAACCAGTATTGAGCAAATAGAGGATTTTTTAAAAATTGAATTATTAAAGTTAAATATTAATCAACCAATCAATCTTGTAGAAGGTGATAAAAATTCGAAGATTTTATTTTTTTACGGTAAATGTGACATTACTGATGAAAAGATAATAGATAAAGCAAGTGGTGAGTTATTCGACAAAATGCTTTCCTCAATAAAATTAGATAGGAAACAAATAAGCTTAGTGTCTTATATACCAAGGGGACTTAGTGAGTTTGATAATAACCACAAAATGAATTCAATTTTACAACTTATCAATTATCGGTTGATTGAATTGATTAACCCAAAATATTTAATAATTATGTCAAATTATTGCATCAAAATGTTATTGGCTGCAGACTTGTCTTCCATGTCTCTTCGTGGAAAATGGTTTGATTTCAACACACCCAATGACGTGGTACCCAAAAAATGCCGTGTTCTTTATGAGCCTTCTTTATTAATTAATAATCCAGAACTTAAGAAAGATGCATGGGAAGATTTAAAAGAGATTAAAAAGCAGCTTGGTGGATAGAGTGAGAATTATAGTTTTATTAATTGTAACGTTTTTTTACTCACAGAGTATCTTTGCCCTTAGCTCTAAAGATATTGGCCTTTACAAAAGTATTTTTAATGATTACAGAAATGGAAATTTTGATAAAGGTGATAAAGATATAGCAAAACTAGATGATTTAATTCTCATGGGTCATGTACAAGCTTTAAAACTTCTTCATCCAACAGCACATCGCTCTAGTTTTTTAGAGCTCCGAGATTGGTTGAGTGAATATAGCGATCATTACGAAGCTAGAAGGATTTATAAATTGGGAGTAAGAAGGATGCCAGATGGGGCAAAAAAACCAAAAAAAAATTCATACCCACTTTTTGATGAGATCTTTCAAAAAGATAAGTCACAAGAAACTGTCTCCACTAAATCAAATAAAATATTTTCAAATAAAAATTACTCAAAAAAAATTAGTATTTATAATACTGTAAGATCAAGAGTGGGGAGAGGATGGCCTACTGGAGCATTAGAGTATTTAAACCACCACATAAAATATTTTAATCAAAAAGAAAAGTCTTTTCTGCTTTCCAAAATAGCCAATGGCTACTACCTTGCAGATTTAGATGATAAGGCTATAAATGTTTTAAATGATGAAGCTTTCTTGAGTCAACCGTACGATGAGGGCTTATGGATCAAAGGTCTCTCATATTATAGAAAAGGAAAATACCAAAAAGCCTCGAGACAATTTTTAATACTCTCAAAAATTTCAGATAACAAATGGTTAAGGGATGCTGGTGCTTATTGGTCATTTTTGTCCTCAACAAAAGACGCTAATGATGAAATTACTTTCAAAGCATCTTTAGAAGCTCTAAATAAATCTTGCAAACCAAGTTTTAATATATACTCAATTTTATCTTGTAGAATTTTAGATAAAACCATTCAAGACTTTGAATTTAATACCTCATTAATGAGCTCAGATCTTGAGTCATTTTTAAATACCAAATTAGGTGAGAGAATTCAGGCCTTAATTGAAATCGATGAACTTCCAATTGCAGAGATAGAATTAAATAGACTTCAAAACATTACAAATGAAAGATTTAAAAGACTAATCCTAAATTTTTCTATTAAAAATGATCTGAGTTCCTTGCAAATTAAAACAGCAAAATACTTGTTTAAAGATGACGCCCCGATAGATTTTTTATATCCAACACCAAAATGGATCCAAGATTATAATTTCAATAATATTGACCCAACTATTATTATTAGCATGATTAGACAAGAGTCGCAGTTTAGTGCTTTTGCAAAAAGTGGTAAAAGTGCATATGGATTGATGCAAATTCTTCCATCAACTGCTCGTATGGTAAATAAAAAACATAAATTTAAGTCTAATCCGAGAATATTATATGATCCTGAAATTAATGTTGAAACAGGTAGCCTCTACCTTCAAAATTTATTATCTATAAATTATATCAATGGAGATTTGCTAAAGGCTTTAATCTCATATAATGCAGGGCCAGGAAATCTTTCAAAATGGATGAAAAAAACTACATTTAATGATGATAGTTTTCTTTTAATTGAGTCTATACCATCAAGAGAAACAAGAATGTTTGTTGAGAGAGTTCTAACTAATCTTGTTATTTATGAATTAATAAATCATAATTCATTCAATTATGCTGATGAACTCATAGCCACTAATACTATCTTGATTAATGATTGATGAAAAAATAACATTTAAACAAATAAATATTGCTGTAATCACTTTGTCGGATACAAGAAAAGAAAGTGATGATAAATCAGGTAATACATTAAAAGAACTTATACAAAAAAAAGGACATTCTGTTTCCCATTATCAGATTATTGAAGATGAACCTAAACTCTTTATTCCTATTATTCAGAAATTAACAGCATCTGTCGAACACGATGTAATAATCACTTCAGGTGGGACTGGTCTGACGGGAAGAGATAATACTATTGATGCCTTAAAAAAAATATCTCAAGTTGAAATTCCAGGATTTGGAGAATTGTTTAGACAATTAAGCTATAAAAAAATTGGAACCTCAACTATACAATCTCGAGCGAGTGCATTTTTATTAAATCAAACTTACATCTTTTGTTTACCTGGATCTACTTCTGCTGTTAGAGATGCTTGGAATGATATTCTTTTTCATCAATTAGACATAAGACACAAGCCATGTAATTTTGTCGAACTAATACCTAGACTTTATGAGTGAATATGTTGTTGGAGTCGACGAGGTTGGCAGAGGATCTCTTGTTGGAAGTGCAATAATTTGTGCTTTCAGATCACAAAATTCCTTATTTGATAAACTTCCATTTAGTGTCTCTGATTCAAAAAAAATAAATAAAAAAAAAAGAGAGGAAATATATGAATATTTCAGATTAAATAAAGGTTTCGAATATAATTATCAAATTATTTTTGGAAAAAAAAAATTTATTGAAAGATTTAATATTCACAATGTTGTTTTGCAAAGCATGAAACAATCGATAATTTTGTTGTCAAAAAAGTCAGATACGATCATCATAGATGGAAAATTTATTCCAAGCGAAATGAAAGGTTATAAGGTGAAGTCTTTAATTAAAGCAGATGATAAAATTAATCAGGTGTCAGCAGCTTCAATTATAGCAAAAGTCTTCAGAGACAAATTACTTCTGAAACTCCACTCATTAGATGGTAATTATCAATGGAATAAAAATGCTGGGTACGGTACAAAGTCTCACTTAAGCGCTATTTATACACACGGGGTCAGCAAATATCACAGGACCACTTATCAACCTATAAGTAAACTTATCAAAAAGTTATCTACTTAGTTATCAACAGTAGAGTATGTTTTTTTTACACAAGATTCTTTATAAATATTAAGATTCATACGTGTTGAAATCAAATAACCTGTATTTAGGTGATTGTCTTGATCTATTAGCTAAAATTGAAGATCAGACAATTGATTTAGTTTTCTTAGACCCTCCTTATAATTTACAATTAAACAAAGTTTTAACTAGACCAAATCATTCCATTGTCAATGGTGTCAATCAGGATTGGGATAAATTTGATAGTTACTCGAGTTATGATGATTTTACCTTTTCTTATTTAACTGAATGTAAAAGAGTTCTTAAACCTGATGGGGGATTATGGATTATTGGTTCGTATCATAATATTTTTAGAATTGGAAAAATTCTCCAAGATTTAAACTTTTGGATTTTAAATGATGTGATTTGGGCCAAATCTAACCCGTTACCAAATTTTAGGGCAACTAGACTTACTAATGCTCATGAAACTCTTATTTGGTGTTCAAAAAAACCTAAATCTAAGTATCAATTTAATTATCATACTTTAAAGGTTGCAAATGAAGACAGACAAGAGAGAAGTATTTGGAACTTCCCAATTTGTTCAGGTAAAGAAAGGCTGAAAAACAATAAAAACCAAACAGCTCACCCAACTCAAAAACCATTAGCTTTGATGAAAAAAATTATTATTCAGTCATCGATACAAGGAGATCTAGTACTAGAACCTTTTGCAGGCACAGCAAGTTTCTGTGCTGAAGCAAAATATTTGGGTAGAAATTACATAGGTTTTGAAAAAGATGATGGTTATTTTAATTTAGCTATTAAAAGATTAAAAAAAATTAAATCTTTAAAAAATGATTTATTAGAGATTAATGAAAAAGATAAACCTATACAAAAAATACCCTTTGCAAGTTTAATTGACAATGGGCATTTAAAGCCAGGTGCTAAACTCTATAACAATAAGAAAAGCTATAAAGCTACAATTTTACCAGATGGAAGTATTTCATATAAAAATGAGAGAGGATCAATTCATAAAATTGCTGCAAAAGTAAATAAGACATCGAGTTTCAATGGATGGGATTATTGGCATTATGAGGATAAAAAAAAGAATTTAATATGTATCGATGAAATTAGAAAGAAGATGAGGAGTTAATTTAATATTCTTTTAAAGAGTGTTGGTAATGCAAGCTGGTTAGTTTTTGATTTTTCTATCCATACTGAATTGTTAATTTTTAATTTTTTCAGATTAAGTTTATAAACATTTATTTGGAAGAGATTATTTGTAATTGTAAATTTAAAACTTTTGATTTTTTCTTTATTTTTTAAATTTAAATTTGCTATAAATTCTTTGTCCAAATTTGAGGGCAAATGGATAAAGTTTTTGTAAAATTTAAATTTTGGTTTTTTTATAAAACAAATATGTAAAGGAGATTTTATTAAGTAAAAGTCTATTTTCTTATTATTTCTTTTGATATTTTTATTATTTTTGAATGATTGGAAGGCTGATTTACAAAAACATGAAAATATACATTTGGAACATTCAGGGCTATTTTTTTTGCAAATAATAGAACTATAATCCATCATCGACTCAGCTAAACTCCTATATGAAATCTTTTTTTTACAAGCTAAACTAAGTATCTCTTCGATCTCATCATCATTGAGTTTTAAACCAGATACTCTCTGTATTAATCTTTTAACATTTATATCGACTGGGAATGATTTTTTATTATGGCCTATAGCTAATATCGCGCTTGAAGTATATTTCCCAACACCAGGCAAAGAGATAAGGCTATCTCTATCATCTGGCAATTCACCATTATAGCTGTTGTTAATAATTGTTACTGCTTTGAATAAATTCTCTGCCCTGTTGTAATAACCTAATCCTGACCAAACTTTTAATAAATGCTCTAATCTTTTTTTCTTAAAGGAATTAAAACTTGGAAAAATATTAATTATTTCTGATATTTTATTTTCTACTGTTTTAACAGTAGTTTGTTGTAGCATAATTTCTGATAAATAAGTTAAATATAAACTTCTATTCTTTCTCCAATATAAGTTTCTTTGATTTTTTTTAAACCAATGTAGGATTAAAGGAATAAATTTGTTTTTATGAAAAAGTTCTCCAAGCTCAATGATATTGCTTTTCATCTGGTTAATAAGGTAAATAAAAAAAAGATAAAAATAAATACTCTTATACTAAAAAACTGGGAGTATATTTTTGGTAAGAACAATAAATTTGTTCAATTAAAAAAAACTATTTTAAATAATAAAACAGAATCTGTAATTTTTCAATTTAGAGTTAATTCAGAAAAATCTTTCGAAATGCATTCAAAGACAAATGAAATAGTCATAAAAATTGAGGAAGTGACTGGTGTAAAAGTAAATAAAATCCTATTTTTTCAAGATCTTTCTGATAGAAATTTAGAAAATAGAAATATTTCAAATTTATCAATGAAACAAGAAGGAAAAACTCTTAATAATCAAAATTTTAATGATATAAAGGACGAAGAAGTAAGATCTATTTTTGAAAATATTAATAAAAAGTTGTATGAAAATAATTAGTCTATTCTTTGTTGTAGGTGCGTTATTTGTAAACCCAGCATTATCAAAAGATTACGAGTACAAACAATATTTACAAGACAACAATATTAAACCTCTAATTAAGTCATCTGAGGAAAATTCCGTTGATATTATTGAATTTTCATCTTTTAGCTGTTCACACTGCGCTGCTTTTCATAATGAAACTCTTCAAGAATTAAAGGAAAGTGACGTTTATAAAAATATTAATTTCTACTTAATTGATTTTCCACTAAACCAAGCTGCATTTTACGCAACAATTGTAGCAAATTGTAATGAAGGTATTCGTTCTAGCTATGTTGACTCTGTCTATGAAAACTATGATGTTTGGACAAAAGCAAGTTCTGGAGAAGAAATTATTGAATTACTTAATAGCTATGGATTGCAGCATGGTCTTGGGGATGAAGAGTTACAATCTTGCTTAAAAGATGAGAATTCTCATAATGAACTTTTATCTCTTCAAGTTGATGCTCAAAACATTTTTGGTGTTGAGAGCACGCCAACATTTTTAATTAATGGTGAGAAGGTTCAGGGTAATCGACCTGCATCAGAATTTATAAAAATAATAAAAAAAAAATTGAATAATTAATTTGTTATCTTTAGATAAACTCTCAATTAAAGGTTTTAAATCTTTTGTAGAGCCAACACATTTTGAAATCAAAAATGGTCTTACTGGTATAGTTGGTCCCAATGGTTGCGGAAAATCAAATATTGTTGAAGCAATAAGGTTTGGTTTAGGGGAGGTTTCTGCCAAACAACTTCGCGGCAAAGAGATAGATGATTTAATTTTCAATGGAACTGATAACCGACCCTCGTGGAATATCGCAGAAGTAGGATTGTTTGTAAATATTGATGGAAGTGATTTAGAAAATAAATTTCAATCGAAACAATTAGAAATTGCCAGAAAAATATGGAGAGGAGAAGGAACGAATTCATTCATAAATGGTAGAGAGGTAAGATTGAAAGATATTCAATTGCTATTTGCCGATGCCTCTACATCGGCCAGATCAACTTCTATAGTTAGTCAAGGTCGTATTGGAGCAATCACCCAAGCTAAACCAGAAGATAGAAAAATGGTTTTAGAGGAGGCTGCAGGAATACTAGGTCTGCAATCTAGAAGACATGATGCAGAGTTGAGGTTGAAAAGTACCAATAATAATCTATTAAGGGTAGAAGATGTTATTCAAACATACGAAGAGCAATTAGTTATTCTTAAAAAACAAGCTAAAGAAGCTGAAAGATTTAGAAATATATCAACTTTAATCAAAAATGCTCAAGCGTCTGTATTTTTCGTAAAAAGAAATGAACTTCAACTTATTATTGAGAGACTTAATGAAGAAAAAGACAAAATAAAAGTAAAACTCGCTGATTTCCAGGGTGATGTATCAGTTCAAGATCAGGCTTATGAAGATTTAAAAGTTAAGATTCCACCAATGAGAGAGAAATCTTACTCTTTGAATAGTGAACTTGATAGGCTGAATATGACTATAGAAAATCTTAAACAGGAAGAGTTACGCTTCGAAGAACACAAAATAAACCTTGAGCATCGTGTAAAACAACTTAATCAAGACTTACAAATCGAGCAAAAACAATTTGAAGAAACTACCAGTAAAATCAAAACTATTAGGAAAGATATTGAAGATATATCTTCTAAGGAATTTGAGGCTGAAAATCGAGACAGTAACGTCAATCAGTCAGATAGAAGTTTATTAAATAATATTTCCTTTGATAAAAAATATGAAAATGCAGTAGCTGCTATTTTTGGTAAAGAACTTTTAGCATCATTGGAACCTGATGATATTTATTTTTGGAGAGAGCACTCAGGTGGGCAAGCCAATAAAGAATTTAGTTTTCATTGTAAACCAGCTTCTAAAGTTATTAAAGCTCCAAACCAAGTAATGAATAAGCTTGATAATGTTGCCATTGTGTCTTCAAAGAAAGAAGGTTTAGAAAATCATACAAAAATAAATATTGGACAAGCTATAGTCGATCTAGAGGGTAATTTGTGGCGTTGGGATGGACTTTTTATTTCCAGTAGTTATGAAGCTAATATCTCCACAATACTGTCAGAATTGAAAGAAAAGAGGTTAAACGATCTTAAAAAGCAAGTGCTTGAATGGGAAAGAATTTTAGAGGTCACTGTTCAAAAAACTGAGGACTTAAATCAAAGGATAAAAAATGCTAAAGAAGAGTTAGAAATTTCTGAAAACAATCCAGGAGACATTGATAGCAAACGACAATTTTTACTTAATAAAATTAAACAATTAGATGACGAAAAAAAACTTTTTGATAATAAGTTACAAGAGCAAGAAAATCTTTTAGAAAGCCTTTCAAAAGAGTTAAGAAATAAAGAACAAAATTACTCTGTTGTAAAGGAGGAGTTAATAAGAAAGGAGTCAGAAATTTCAAATTATTCAAATAATTTAGCTCAGCTTGCTCAATCATGTAGAGAAAAAATTAATGTTGATTTATTAAATTTAGAAAATGAAGTAGATAAATTCAAAAAAGATGAAGATTTAGAGACTGCAGAGAAAAGAGTATTAAGATTAAACGCTGAAAGAGAAAGAATTGGTGCTGTAAACTTACTTGCTGAAGATGAATATGTAAAATTAAGAGAAAAAGTTGATGAAACAATTAAAGATAAAAATGAAATTCAAGAGTCTATAGAAAAATTACATGATGCAATAAATAAAATTAATAAAGAAGGTGTATTAAGGCTAAAAGAGGCTTTTAAAATTGTTAATGAAAATTTTGAAAGACTATTCACAAAGTTATTTGGTGGAGGAAAAGCTTATTTGAAACTTATCCAAAACGATGAAGATCCTTTAAACTCAGGTTTAGAAATATTTGCCAGTCCTCCAGGTAAAAAAATGCAAAATATAACTTTATTATCTGGAGGTGAGCAGGCTTTAACTGCAATTTCATTATTATTTGCAGTATTTATAGCGAACCCATCACCTTTTTGTATATTGGATGAGGTTGATGCTCCTCTGGACGACAATAATGTGGATAGATTTTGTAGTATGGTAGAAGAAATTTCAGAAAAAGTTCAAACCAAATTTATTATCGTTACTCATAATCGAATGACAATGTCTAGAGTAGACAGACTCTATGGTGTTACAATGCCAGAGGAAGGGATATCTCAAATAGTCTCTGTTGAATTAGAAGAAGCTGTAAAATATGCTGAAAAATGACAAATAATGAAGAACATGATAATAAAAAGCCAAGTATGCAAGGTCTTAGTTTTGCTTATAGAATCTCAACTGAATTATTAGGCGCTTTGATTGTTGCTGTCGTTATTGGATTGTTGATAGATAAGACGTTTGACAGCAAACCAATTGGTTTAATAACGTTGATAATACTTGGTTTTTTTGCAGGTTTATTGAATATTTACAGGCTTATACGTCGCATAGAAAACTCTAAATAAATCTGTTTTATTACCTCATGGCTAAGGGTGAGAGTCCACTCAAACAGTTTGAAATACAACCAATTGTTGACATTAACTTTCTAGGGTTTGATATCTCTTTTACCAATTCTGCTTTATGGATGACTATTACTACAGCATTTATACTAATTTTTTTTACAGTGCCTTTTTTAAAAGCAAAAAAAACAAACTCTGTAAGTGATCTTTATCCATCTAGAATGCAAGTTGCTGCAGAGCTTGGTTTTAATTTTATTAATAGTTTATTAGCAGATACAGTAGGTAAAGAGGGCAAAAAATACTTCCCACTAGTTTTTACTTTATTCATGTTTATTTTGTTTGGAAATCTTTTTGGCATGATTCCTTACAGTTTTACTTTCACTAGCCATATCATAGTGACTTTAGCCCTTGCAATGGGTGTATTTATTTTTGTTACAGTTTTAGGATTTGTAAAACATGGCGTAAAATTTTTTAGCTTTTTTGTTATCCCTGGCTTGCCCGTATATATGCTTCCTTTATTGATACCAATTGAAATTATATCTTATCTCTCTAGACCAATAAGCTTATCTGTTAGACTTTTTGCTAACATGCTTGCTGGTCATACTTTACTTAAAGTTTTTGCAGGATTTGTCTCTGCACTAGGTTTTTTTGGAATTTTGCCATTAGTATTCATAATAACTTTAACAGGTTTAGAAATATTAATTGCATTTTTACAAGCATATGTTTTTGCAATATTAACATGTTTGTATATTAACGACGCTTTACACTTACACTAGATGAACATAAGGAGGTAAATATGGAACTAGTTGAAGGACTAAAATACTTGGGTGCAGGTTTAGCAGTGATCGGCGTGATCGGTGCTGGAATTGGTATTGGCAATGTTTTTGCTGCTTTTATTACTGCTGTTGGAAGAAATCCAGCTGCAAGAAACGAAGTTTTTACCATGACAATGTTAGGCTTTGCCCTAGTTGAAGCTATTGCTTTGTTTGCATTGGTCATAGCATTAGTAATTCTGTTTTCTTAACAAGGACTGACTAACGGATGCCTCAATTAGAGCAAGTAGAGTTTTTTATATCTCAGCTTTTTTGGCTGGGTGTTTTTTTTGTAATACTGTTTACAGTATTGACATACATAACACTTCCTAAAATTAGAGCTTTTTTGAACCAAAGAGATGATTTTGTAAAATCACATATCTCAAAACAAGATGAATTAATCAAAAAAGCTGAGTCAATAATTGAAAACTACGAAGCAAAACTTACTGAGGCGAAGAACCAAGCATCACAAATTATTAATGATGCCAAAGATAAAGCTTTAAAAGAAAGTGAAAACTTAATCAAAGCTACGGAAGAAAAGATCCAACATGAAATCAAACAAACTGAGGAAAGAGTTGCGAAAGAAAAGGATACTGCTATATCTGAAATAAACGATCAACTTAAAGACTCGGCAACTAATTTTTTGTCAAAAGTAACTAACATAGAAAAGGGTAATATCAATCTTTAATGAGCTATTTATTTCAAGATCCTAAGTTCTGGTTATTAATTTCATTTATTACATTTATTATTCTAATGATTAAACCTTTCAAAAGTATGATGATTGGTGGTCTAGACTCAAAAATAAATGAAATAAAAGAAAATATTGATAAATCTCTTAAATCCTTTTCTGAAGCTGAAATAAAGTTAAAAGAGGCAGAAAAACAAACTGAAGATCTATCTAACAAAATTGATGAGATCATAAACAATGCTAAGTCTCAGTCTGAGGCTATCTCAAAAAATATAATTGATAAAACCGCCTTAACGATCCAATCAAAAGAAAAGAACTCTCTGGACAGAATTAAACAAATAGAGCTCTCTGCTGTCCAATCAATTAAAAATCAGGCTTCAATTGAGCTGAACAAATTAATTATCAATTATTTTTCAGAAATATCTGAGGATAGTAAGGCTAAAATATTAAACAAAAGTATTATTGATCTTAAAACTATTAATTAACAACTTTAACCACCACTGTTTTAAATAAGTATCTTTATCTATCACAATTTAAACTCTAAAATTAACCATAAATGGCAGTTTATACCGAAGTATCTCTTTCAGAGGCTCAAGAATTATTTCAACCTCTAGGAAAAATAATTGAATTTGAGGGTATTAAAGAGGGAGTTGAAAATACTAATTATTTAGTGAAATTAAGCGATAATAAAAAATTTATTTTAACTCTATTTGAGAAAAGAACTGAAGAACAAGATTTACCTTATTTTAATAATTTAATGAAATTATTTTATGATAATGGCATTTCTTGTCCATTAAGTTTGACTTTGAATAATAAAAACTTATTTAAAATAAAAGGTAAACCCTGTTGTATTTATAGTTTTATTGAAGGTAGGCCAGTTGTAAAACCTAATTTAGAGCAATTAAAATCACTAGGAAATTCAATTGCTCAATTACATCAATTTGGAGATCATTCCGAACTTTTTAGAGAAAATATGATGCTATTACCCACATGGAAGTTTATTACAAGTCAGTTTTCTAAATACGAAACAAAATTAAATTCTAGTGAATACAAATATATATTGAATAACATTCATACATTAAGTGATAGTTTTCCACAAAATTTAAGAAAGATAAACATTCACGCAGATTTATTTAAAGACAACATATTTTTTGTTGGTAATCAGGTTTCAGGATTCATAGATTTCTTTTTTTCCTGTACAGATACCATTATTTATGATTTGGCTACTTTTGTGAATGCTTGGTTTTTTTCAGAAAATAAATTTATTGAAGAAAATTATGTGAGTTTCTTAAGATCTTATAAAGAGAGTATCGAATTAACACCAGAAGAGAAAAGCAATTTTAATTTTTACTTAAAAGTAAGTGCAATTCGTTTTTTTTTAACAAGAATTTATGATTTAAATTTTAATCTTGAAGGAGACGTTAAACATAAAAATCCCATGGAGTTTTTTGAAATATTTAAATTTCATGAAAAAAATAATTTGCAGGACTTTCTTTGATAAAGGTATACACAGATGGCTCATGTCTCGGAAACCCTGGAAATGGGGGTTGGGCGTTTTTAATAATTAACAAAAATGATATTTCTTATAGAGCTGGATTTGAGAGAAATGCAACAAATAATCGAATGGAACTAATGGCAGCAATCAAAGCGTTAGAATTTCTTAATCAGCATAATGATATAAATCTTAATACCGATAGTAATTATGTTAAGCAAGGCATCACAAATTGGATATTTAATTGGAAAAAAAATAATTGGAAAACTTCATCTAAAAAGCCTGTAAAAAATAAAGAGCTTTGGGAACGATTAGACGAATTAAATCTTAGTAAAAATATTAATTGGAGTTGGGTAAAGGCACATAATGTCGATGAATTTAATAACCAAGTTGATATTCTTGCTAGAAAAGCAGCAGAAAATTTAACTGATTCTTCGTTTAACTAGTTCAGCTGCTTCAAGGTTTTCAATAGGACCTATTGATGACAAAGTCAAATTTGAGTCTAATATTTTTTTTCTTGCTTTTTCAAGGTCCTCTAATTGCACAGAGTCAATCTTCGAAATAAATTCATCGGGAGATCTGACCTTATTGTGCATTAAATAACTAGAAGCGTTAGATCTACATCTTGTTGAGATACTTTCCTCTCCTTTTAGAATTCCGACTTTAAATTTAGCTTTAGTCTTCGTTAATTCCTCCTCAGTAAAGGTATTAGCATTAATATTTAATTGATCACATAGTACGGGTATTAATTCTTTAACTTCCTTATGCCCTGTGCCGGCATAAACATAAAAAATACCTGAGTCAGAAAAGAAATCACCACTGCTGTATATGCTATAAACCAATCCTCTTTTTTCTCGAATTTCTTGAAATAATCTTGAAGACATACCAGAGCCAAGAAGTGTTGAATAAACTCTTGTTGCATAGTAAAGGTCTGAATGAATATCTACACCCTCAAAACCTAGTAACAACTTTACCTGTTCTAAATTTTTCTCTTGGCGGTATTCTCCACCAACATAAGAAGATTTTGGAATATAATCGTCGTCACCATGAGGGAGATTTTGGAATTTCTCCTCAACAAGTTTAATTATTTTATCCTCTTCAAAATTTCCTGATACAGAAAACACCATTTTTTTTGGGTTATAGAATCCTTGCATAAAACCCTCAACTTCATCCCTTGATATAGACTTTATAATTTCAGCCGTACCTAAAATTGACCTACCCATTGGTTGGTCCGGGTAAGCTAACTCGTCGAATTTATCAGCAACAATACTATCTGGTTCATCAGCATACATTCCAATCTCTTGTAATATGACGCCTCTCTCTTTATCGAGTTCCTTAGAGTCAAAAGTTGAGAACTGCAATATATCGCTAATTACGTCTATGGATAGTTCAACATTTTCCTTTAAACCACTCATATAATAAGCAGTTATTTCTCTTGAAGTATAGGCATTGTGAGAATTACCTACTAGCTCAACCTCTTTTGCTATTTGAGCAGCTGATCTATTTTTTGTTCCTTTGAATGCCATGTGCTCTAATAAGTGAGCAACACCATTAATTTCTTTTCGCTCATTTCTTGCACCGACCTTGTTCCACATTCCTACACTTACTGTTTCTACAGTGTTTACATGATCTGTTATCAAGGTCATTCCATTTTTAAGCTTATGAATATTAGGCATGTGCTTCTATATAATCTCCTAGTTCCTTATAATTGTTGTCTAAAATTGCAAATTTTTCATCATTAAGAAATTCTATGTTTTTATCATATTTTACATTTTTACCTAATGCCATTTGGACAGTTTCCTGAAATTTTACTGGATGGGCACAAGCAAGACACATTGCTTTTTTTAAATTTAATTTTTCCGCACATACTATGCCAACAGCTGTATGAGGGTCTAATAAAATTTTGTAATTTTCATATATGATTTTAATTTGATTTTCAACCTCTTTAGAGGTTGCACTCTCAGATAAAAATTTCTCAGATAATGAATTATGAACAGAACTTTCTAATTTTTTATTATGTTCATTGTTTTGTATATTTTGAAAAAGCTCATTTGTTGCTCCTGGTCCAAGAAGCTCTGCTAAAAGTCTTTCAAAATTACTTGATATTGTTATATCCATGCTAGGGCTATTAGTTTTTACAACATTGTAAAGATGTAGATCATTATTGTTTATAATTCGATGTAAAATATTATTCTCATTTGTCGCAACAATTAACTTATTTATTGGAAATCCCATTGACTTTAGCAAATGAGCAGAATATATATTTCCAAAATTACCACTTGGTACAACAAAATTATCAATATTATGATTAAGATATGACCATGCATAATAAATTGATTGTGGTAGCACCCTAAACCAATTAATTGAATTCACTGCAGTAAAGCTATATTTATTATTTATATCTTTATCTCTAAAAAGTTTTTTTACTAAATTTTGACAATCATCAAAACTTCCATTTAGGGCAATATTAAAGACATTTTTACCTCCACTAGTTGTCATTTGTTTTCTTTGGAAGAGAGATGTGGAGTTATGAGGGTGCAAAATAAATATACTAATATTTTCAATATCTTTAAAGGCTTGAATTGCAGCAGAACCGGTATCGCCAGAAGTTGCTCCAATAACTACTAATTTTCTATCTAGTTTCTTTAAATAGTATTCATATATCTTAGCTAACAAACACATAGCGTAATCTTTAAAAGCTAGTGTCGGACCATGAAATAAATTCAATAGATCGTTGTCACCTATGTTTGATATTGTAACAATTTCTTTATCAAATTTACTATAAGCCTCCTCGATAATCCTTTTAATTGTTGGGGCATCAAATAAATCTGATAAAAAAGGGGTTAAAATGAAATTTGCTATTTCAAAATAATTTTTTCCTTTAAGTGCGTTGATTTGATTGTTACTAAATTTTGGAATTTCATTTGGAATAAATAGACCTCCATCTGGTGCTAGACCGAAATTCAGTACCTGCTCAGCAGAGTACTCTTTTTTATCATCTCTTGTGCTTATATATTTCATTGAATAAATCTATCTACCAAATGATCTAAATAATATTTTGGGTTTAAATTCTCACCAGAAATGCTTTGTAACATTTCATCAGATGAATACAAAGAAGCTTTTTGATGGATATTAGTATTCAACCAAATGATTAAGTTATTTATATTTTCTTCATTAGGGTTGCCTAAAAAAATATCAAATAAAGGGCAATTAAATTTAATTTGTGAGGCTATCATAGCACCAAGTGCATAAGTAGGGAAATAACCAAATACACCCTCATACCAATGAATATCTTGGAGAACCCCCTCTGTTTCTGAAATTAGATTGATTGACAAATTATTTAAATAGTTTTCGTTCCATAAATTTTTTATATCTTTAAATTTAATTTTATTTTTAAATATCTCTTTTTCAATTTTATACCTGATGTAAACATGGATCGGGTAAGAAAATTCATCAGCACTAACCCTTATAGGATTAACTCTCACAGTATGATAGTGCTCTAAAAACGATTTTTCCAAATCTTTAGAGTTATCAAAAATATTGTTTATGATGTTAAAATAAACTTTTGATTTAAAGATATGATTTTCAAAAAAAAGAGATTGGCTTTCATGGACACTTAAACTACGGGATTGACCCAATGGCTCATAAAGATATTGATTAGGTCGATTCTGTTCATAAACCCCATGGCCTGTCTCGTGAAATAATGCTGATAAGGACTCTAATATATTGTCTTCAAACCTTGTTGTTATTCTTACATCATTTGTAGCTCCTCCACAAAAAGGGTGATGAGATTGATCAATTCTACCTCTATCAAAATCGAAGTTTAGCTGTTTTAATTTTACTTTTATCATTTTTAATATTTCTAAGTCTGAAATATTTGATTTATAAACATGGGGTGATTTAATTTTTTTAATATCCAAATATTTAGGTATTATTTCTCTCTCAATTACTAAAAAAACTTGGTCGATCTTTGATGAATCATAATCCATATCATATTTTGAAATTAATGAGTCATAAGGTGATAGATTAGTAGCCTTAGCTAATTGACTCGCTTCCTCATGCACTAAATCTAATAGATCATTGAAATCTTTTTCAATTATCGAAGAGTCATTTTTTGATCTAGCCTCTCTCCATAAGTGCTCACAAGTTAGTTTTTTTTTTATCAGTAGAGATTTCAAATCTGGGTCAATAGCATTTTCTTTGACGATAATACTCTTCATTAGTTTTAAAGAGATGCTATCTGCTTCGCTTAATTTTGTATTTTCAGCTTTTTGAATTTCTTCTTGAATATCTTCACTTCTAAATATTTTATCTGTAAAGTTAGATAAAATAGACATTTGCTCTGATCTAGACTCAATACTTTTTTTTGGTAAATTAGTTGCGTTATCCCAAAATAAAAGACCACTGACGTCATTCAACACATAGTAGCTTTTAAAATACTCTTTAAGTTTATTCATATTTCCTTCTTATAATTAACAGCATAACGATACTTGACAAGCTAAGCAAAAACCAAGTTATTGAATAATTCAAATGATTATTTCTCAAAAATACAAGAGGATTAAAGGTATATTTAGATACCCTATCATCTAGAAGAACAAAATAATATTTGGATAGGAATACATATTGATAAAATTGACTAAAATCAGTTTTATTAACAGAGTACCAAACATTATTGGATAAATCATTCTTTGGGGTAAAAAAAGATTTATCTGAATTAAAATCTCTTATGTATACCTTAGGGTTGTCTATAGATTGATATCTTTGAATGATATTTTGAACTTGATCTACGTCTTTGTCTAAAAACCATCCAAAATTGATGACACTATATATACTATTTTTATACTTTACCGGAAGTATTAGGTGATAACCTGGTTTTCCTTTAAATGTTTTTGACTCCAAATAAACTGGATTGTTTAGAATGGTATAATTATCATCTAATTTTACTGAAACTAAATTGTTGTAATTTAGATTATCTGAAAACAAAGTGGGATTTAGAATTGAATTACGAATATTATCCATTAAATCATTTTTCCAATTTAACCGGTAAAGTTGCCACGAACCCAGGATAAAGGTTAAAATAGAAATTCCTATAAATACAAATGTTAATGATGACCTGTTCTTCATAAATAAAAATTTAGTTTAAATGTATAAGATAAAAATCTTTGGTTTATCTTCCCCACCAATAGATACTTATGTATAAAAACAACCAAACAACATCAACAAAATGCCAATACCATGCAGCTGCCTCAAAACCAAAATGTCTTTTTGGGGTTAAATGACCTTTTCTTATTCTCAATAAACAGACTAATAAAAACAAAGTACCTATTAATACATGAAAACCGTGAAAACCAGTTGCCATGAAAAAAGTTGAAGGATATATACCCTCAGTAAAACCAAAAGTTGCATGTTGGTATTCATATATTTGTAAAAGTGAAAATATGAAACCTAAAAAAACTGTGTAATATAAACCTTTAAGAGCCTCTTTATTATTTCCCTCTCTTAGTTCGTGGTGTGCCCATGTACAGGTAGTGCCTGATAAAAGTAAAATTAAGGTATTTAAATATGGTATGTCTAGCGGGTCAAAAGTTTCAATTCCTTTTGGAGGCCAAACTCCTATCCCAAGAGTACCTGTAAAAACTTCTTTGTACTCGGCTAAAAATGTTTTAGGTAATAGACTTGCATCAAAAAAAGCCCAAAAGAAAGCGACAAAAAACATAACTTCTGATGTGATGAACAGAGCCATACCCCATCTAAGACCAATCTCAGTGATTGAATTATGTACTTTCAAGAAAGTACTTTCTTTTATTATATCTCGCCACCACATAAACATAGTAAAAAGTATTAGAACAAGACCTGCTATTATGGGCCATAGCATCTCATAATGCATATACAAAATAGCACCTGAAACTAGAAAAAGAGCTGAAAAAGCACCAACTAATGGCCAGGGACTTGGGTTGACAAGATGAAATTTATGTTTCTTTTCAGAGTCTTTAAATACTAAATCAACCATTTAAACAATATTTCATTCTTTTTTCTCAAAAAAGGTATATGACAAAGTGACATTCTTCGTCCTACTTGCCTCAGGATCATCAAGTATCAGTGGATCTAAGTAGAAAGAGACAGGAAACTCAACAACTTGATTTGGTTTTATCGTTTGATCAATAAAGCAAAAGCATTCTATCTTATATAGGTATGGGCCAATTTTAGGTGGTAAAATGTTAAATATAGAAGTACCTGTTGAACTAACATCAGTATTGTTTTTAGCTTTAAAAACAACATCATACTTTAAACCTTCTGTAATATTCATTTTTTGAGGAGCATCGAACATCCAGTCCAAACCCTCATTTACCTGAGCTGAAAATATAACTTTTATATCAAGTTCTCCCAATTTAATATTTTGTTGTTGTTCTTGAATTTTTACTTCTTTATTAAAACCTTGAAATCCGGTCAGGTCACAAAAAAGCTTATACAATGGAACAGAAAAAATTACCAGACTTAGCATAAATCCAAGTATAAACATTAAAAAAATTAATGTTTTGTTTTTATTTGATACGTTCAAATACCAGATTTAATTCTAAATATTGTAATGAAATAAAATGCTGTTACGAGCATGAAAAGCAGAGCCAAGACTAATAAATTTTTATTTTTTCTTTTCATTAGATCAAATATTTATCAACAACTGTTAAAGTAAAAATAAGAAACAGATACACTATTGAATATCCAAAAAGTTTAATTGAGTCTTTCTTAATATTTTGTGACTTATTAAGTTTAAAAAGTTTGTATACAAAATATGCATTGAGAAGATTGGAGCCTAGAAAAAAACTCATTCCTGCGTATTTAAAAAAATATAAAGAGTTTACTGATGCTACCATTAAAAAAGTATAAATGTTCATCATAAAAAGTGTTTTTTTTATGCCGTGTTTAACGGGGTACATGGGTATATCAGCGTCAGAGTAATCTTGGTTTCTAAATATAGCTAATGCCCAAGAGTGTGGAGGTGTCCATAAAAATATTATTAAACATAATATTAATGGAAAGAAAATTTGTTCATTTGAGATACTAACCCATGCAATCACTGGAGGGAGAGCGCCTGCTAAACCGCCAATTACTATATTCTGTGCAGTTTTGTGTTTCAGATACATTGTGTAAAAAACAGAGTAATAAAGAATTGTAAACGCTAATAAGATAGAGGCCTTGATATTTCCAAAGAAAAATAAACCCACTACAGAAAAAAAAGAAAAAATTAGTCCAATCCCAAGAGCTGTATTTGCTGAGATATTTCCTGAAGGAATAGGTCTAAACTTTGTTCTATCCATTTTAGAGTCAATTATTCGATCAAACCACATGTTTAAAATAGCTGAACCAGATGCTCCCATTGCTATAAGGGTAAGAGCCATACCTTTTATTAATAAACTTTTATCAGATGGGGCTAATAACATCGCACATAAAGCCGTAAATATTACAAGGGAGATTACACCAGGTTTAATTAGTACATAAAGTTGTTTTAAAAAATTAACAGCTTGGAAAAAGAACAGGTTTTGTTCTGTCTGTACAAAAGTTTGATGATGCTTTTTTTCTAACACAAATTAATTTTTTACTTCGGGTAATGTATCAAACTGGTGATAAGGTGGAGGAGACGGTAATGTCCACTCAAGTGTTTTTGCACCCTCACCCCATGGATTTGCTTCTGCTTTTTTGCCTTTAAATAATGCGTAAATTATTATGAAAATAAAAAGAATAAATGAGGCAAAGGATATATAGGACCCAATAGAGGATATGATATTCCACCCAGCATAAGCATCTGGATAATCTGGAATACGTCTAGGCATACCTGCTAATCCTAAAAAGTGTTGTGGAAAGAAGGTTAAGTTAACGCCTAAAAAGAATAACCAAAAATGTAACTTACCAAAAAACTCAGAGTAATTTTTTCCACTCATTTTACCAAACCAATAATAAATTCCGGCAAAAATTCCAAACACCGCTCCCATACTTAATACGTAATGGAAATGGGCAACAACGTAGTATGTATCATGTAAAACGACATCAATACCTGCGTTTGCTAAAATTACACCTGTTACTCCACCTAGAGTGAAAAGAAAAATAAATCCTAAAGCAAATAACATAGGAGTCGTAAATGTTATAGATCCTCCCCACATTGTAGCGATCCAACTAAAAATCTTAACACCTGTGGGTACAGCTATGACAATTGTAGCAAGCATAAAATAAGCTCTGACATTTGCACTAAATCCTACTGTGTACATATGATGAGCCCAAACAACAAAACCGATAAATCCAATAGCAACCATTGCATAGGCCATACCTAAATATCCAAATACAGGTTTTTTTGAAAAAGTAGATACAATATGTGAGACGATACCGAAAGCTGGCAAAATCATAATGTAAACCTCTGGGTGACCAAAAAACCAGAATAAATGCTGGAATAGAACGGGGTCCCCTCCACCGGCAGGATCAAAAAAAGTTGTTCCAAAGTTTCTATCTGTTAAAAGCATTGTAATAGCTCCACCTAGAACTGGAACAGCAAGTAAAAGAAGAAAAGCTGTAACTAACATTGCCCAAACAAAAAGAGGCATTTTATGAATCGTCATCCCTGGTGCTCTCATATTCAAAATAGTTGTAATAAAGTTGACGGCACCAAGTATTGATGAAGCACCTGCTAAATGGAGTGAAAAAATGGCCATGTCTACAGCAGGACTGCTGTGCCCTGTAATCGAACTTAAAGGTGGGTAAATAGTCCAACCAGTTCCAGCACCGCTCCCAACAAACATCGAACCTGCTATTAAAAATAATGCAGGAACCAATAACCAAAAACTAATATTATTCAATCTTGGAAAAGCCATGTCAGGTGCACCAATCATTAGTGGAATAAACCAATTTCCAAAGCCCCCTATCAATGCAGGCATTACTACAAAAAAGATCATTAGTAATCCATGAGCTGAGATAATTACATTCCACATTTGTCCATCTGCCACAAACTGCATACCAGGTTCAGATAATTCCATTCTCATTATAACTGAAAGGGCGCCACCTACTACACCAGCAACAATTGCATAAATTAAGTATAATGTTCCAATATCTTTATGGTTTGTGGAAAAAAACCATCTTGTGAAAAAACCTGGCTTATGATCGTGATGATCATCCATTGCTAATGAATCTGAACTCATAAATTATTCTCCTCTAATTTTATTAAATTATTTTGTGAAATAATGATTTCCTCATTTGTTTCGTTAGTTTTAATATCTTCATTGGTTGCGTAATTATTTTTGGCTTCATTTGCCCATGCAATAAATTCGCTTTCAGGTAAAACTTTAACAACAACTGGCATAAATCCATGACCAGTACCACATATTTCGGAGCATTGTCCTCTGTATATTCCTGGTTCTTTAACATTGACCCACGTTTCATTGAGTCTTCCAGGAACAGCATCAGTTTTTAATCCCATTGAGGGAACGGCCCAGCTATGCAAAACATCTCCGGCGGTTATTAGTATTTGAATATTTTTATTGGCAGGAATTACAAGAGGATTATCAACTGTCAAGAGCCTTAGGTCACCTTCTTGAAGGTCTTCATCTTGAATCATGTAACTTTCAAAATAAAAGTCACCATGATCGGGATATTCGTATTCCCAATACCACTGATGACCAATGACTTTAACGGTCATATCATAGTTTTCGCTTTTTTCTTGCTGATATAAAAGCTTAAAAGATGGTATCGCAAGTACTACAAGGATTACAATTGGTATTGCAGTCCATAAAACTTCAACAACTGTATTATGAGTTGTTGTTGATGGAATTGGGTTTCTTTTTGCACTAAAACGAAAAGAGACATAGAAAAGAAGAAATAAGACAAATAAAGTAACTAAAGTCATTACAATCAAAATTATGTTATGGAGTCCAACAACACTGCCCATCAAATCTGTGGCAGGATTTTGAAAACTTAACTGCCAGTCAGTGGCTTGTTTTCCAAACGCCTTAAAAGATACAAGAAAAAAAAATACTGAAAATATTGACTTCATCTAAGACATATTAGTAATCTTTTTTGTACAGTATATTGACAGGATGTCGCTTAAACCCGCTATAATTATGAAAAATAGTGAAATGTTAAACTAAGTGCGGCAATAACTGCTGTATCAGCTTTCAAAATATTTGGTCCTAGACTCACATTAAAGAAATTTTTTGAGCTATCTGAAATAAATGCTCTTTCCTCTTCCTCAAAACCTCCTTCAGGCCCTATAACAACTAAAATTTCACTATTTGGTTTAATTTTAGCTTGTGATAGATGAATTCCTTTGAGATTTTCATCGAACATTAGCACTGTTTTACCAGACACTATATTAGATCTATCCTTAAGATGAGTTAACTTGTCTATGTTTGGTATTGATAATCCACCACTTTGTTGAGCAGCACCTACTGCATATGTATTAAACTTATCTAGATTAATCTTTGTGTTTATAGTCCTATTAAATGATGTTGGAAATAGACACCTCACACCCATCTCAGTTGATTGTCTTATTATTGACTCACTGTTTTGGTATTTAATGGGAGAAAACATCAAGTCTATCAAAGTTTCTACTCGAGGTGCTGAGATTTGACTTATCGATTTTGCTTTTAAAAAATTTTTTTTTATATCAATTATTTCGCACTTCCATTCACCAGAAATATTGTTAAACAAAGAGATCTCATCTCCTATTTTAAGCCTTATAACTTTTACAAGATGGATATAATACTTTTTTTCTAGCTCATAAGTGCTACCCTGCTTTATAATTGAATTATAATATACTCTTTTCATGAATAATAATTATAAGAATAATTTAATTTTTAAATTATTTCCACCTTTCACACACCCATACATTCTTTTAGTTAGATTAGATAAACCTATTGGTTTTCTTCTACTTTTTTACCCAATTAGTTTCATTTTAGCATCCTCAACAAATGGTTCTTCAAATAATATTTTAATTTTGTTTATAATTTTTTTTATTGGTTCAATGGTCATGAGATCTGCTGGGTGCATAGTAAATGATTTTATTGATATAGACATTGATAGGAAAGTTAGTAGAACACAAAATAGAGCTTTAGCGTCATCACAAATAAGTTTAAAGAATTCACTTATACTATTATTTTTTCTTTTAATAATAGGTTTAATAATTTTATTACAATTAAATTATGAAGCTATTGTATTAGGGCTTGTTATCACTCCTTTAATAATTTTATACCCTTTAGCAAAAAGATTTTTTTTCTTACCCCAATTAATTTTAGCTTTGACTTATAATTGGGGCTGTTTTATTGGCTGGGTGGCAATGGGCTCAAACGTACCCTTTTCATCTGTTCTCATTTTATATTTGTCACTAGTTTTTTGGACACTTACTTATGATACTGTTTATGCAACTCAGGATGAAAAAGAAGACAAAGAATTAAAATTATACTCTAGCACATTATTTTTTGGATCTGGTAGAATGATCATTTTAAATTTAATGATTTCTTTTAAATATTTTTTATTGGCATTTTTTGGAAGTGGCTTGAATTTCAGTTTTTTATACTATGCCTTATTAACAACAATTTTCTTAATAAACATTATAGATCTTAATTTTATGTGGAAAAATATACCTGAAAAGGCTGGCTCATATTTTAGTCGCAATAACTATTACGGTATCAGCATACTTTTGAGTATAATAATTGGAAGTCACCTTAATGTCTGAGTCTAAAGAGCATTTTATAAGAATTTCTAAGTTATTTCTTAATTTTAAATTAAGAATGTTTATTGCTATTTTATGTATGATTATTGCTGCTCTATGCACAGGTTTTCATGCATGGTTGGTTAAACCAGCTCTCGACAATGTTTTGATTAATGCTGATAGATTTTATTTATATTTTATACCCATTGCTATTTTAATTACTGGGATAATAAAAGGGTTAGTAACTTATATCCAAATTACTTCTTTACAATTTATGAGTCATAGGATTATTGAAAAACTCAGACGTGATGTTTTTAAAAATATTATAAATGTGCATTATGAGTTTTTTGTTAAAAATAAAATAGGATCATTAATTACGAGAATTACTACAGATACTTATTATCTAAGTGGGGCAATGGCCAACACATATACTGCATTAATAAAAGATTCTTTAACCTTGACTGTATTAATAGGAAATATGTTTTATCAAAATTGGAAATTAGCATGCATTTCTATAGTGATTTTTCCATTAGCTATTATTCCAATAAGAGTTTTAGGTAAAAAAATTAGAAGAGTCACAAAAAACTTACAAGAACAAGTTGGAACGTTAGCTTCAAATTTAGAAGAGGTCTTTAGAGGAATCAAAAATGTAAAATCTTTCAATGCAGAAAATTTTGAAATCAAAAGAGTTAATAAAGAAATTGAGCAAGCTAGAGAATTAAATTTTAAACAGGAAAAAATTACTGCCAGATCCAGGCCTTTTACGGAAACATTGGGTTCAATGGCGGCTGGTTTGGCAATATTTGGTGGGGGTATTTTTGTAATTAACGAAAATATGACAGCTGGGCAATTGATGAGCTTTTTAGTAAGTCTAATGTTAGCTTATGCACCACTTAAAAACCTAATAAATGTTAATGTTTTACTTCAAAGCGGTCTTGGTGCTGCCTCTAGAATATTTGAATTTATAGATTTTAAAAACGAAACAATTGGAGGATCTAAGGTAATAAAAAATTTCAAGACTTTGAGTTTTAAAGATGTTTTTTTTAAATACGAAAATACAAATAAAAATATAATTAACCGAGTAAATTTTAAGCTTAAATCAGGAAAAAAAGTTGCATTTGTGGGACCCTCTGGAGGAGGTAAATCAACACTTATGGCTTTATTTTTGAGATTATTTGATATCACTAAAGGTGACATAACAATAAATGAAATTGATATAAAAAAATTAAAATTAAATAGTCTTAGAAATATATTTAGCCTAGTTAGCCAAGATACAGTTTTATTTGATGGTACTATTTCAGAAAATATAAAATATAACTCTGGTCACAATCAATCAAATATAAATCATTTTGCTAATATTGCATGTGTAAATGATTTTGCAAACAAACTACCTTTAAAATTAGATACTAAAATTGGAGAAAATGGAATTAAATTGTCTGGGGGGCAAAGGCAAAGAATTTCAATAGCGAGAGCTCTTGCTCAAAAAAGTCCAGTTGTTTTATTAGATGAACCAACATCAAATTTAGATCTTAAAACAGAGTCTAAGTTATTCAATAATTTGTATCATTTACCTAAAATTACAATGATCGTAGTTGCACATAGATTAAGCACAATCAAAAATTTTGATGAAATTTACTATTTAGAAAATGGTGAAGTTGTTGAGAAGGGAACTCATAAAACCTTAATGGCAAAGAAAAAACATTATTATAATCTTTATCAACGACAGATTAAAAAAAATGCTTAAAAAATTATCTAAGAATAAATTCTTTAAGATTATTTTTGTAAATTTAATTTATCTGTCATTATCACTTATAAAAAAAACAAGTAATTGGTCAGGTGTAAATGAGGAAGTCATAGAAAAACAATTACAAGATAATAAATCAATCATTGTACTTATTTGGCATAACCAGCTTATGGGTTCTACATTTAGTTGGAAATTTAAACCAAAATTAAGACCCGTTGCAACATCTCATAGAGATGGTCAAATAAGTACTTTAGTTCAAAGAAAATTTGGTTTAGATCCTCTTTTACGTGAAAAAGATAAACCGACCGCTCTTATAAAAGAAATCACTTTAGCTGTAGAAAAAGGAGAGTGCATTTATATCACACCAGATGCACCTCATGGACCACCTTATGAAATTAACACCAATATTTACAAATTAGCCAAAAAGTTTGACTTAAAGATTGCTCTGTTAACTTTTAAAACCAATCGTTTTTTTCGTCTTAATAATTGGGATAAATTAAAAATACCATTACCTTTCAGTAAAGGTATTTTTTTTTGGGGTGAAGAAATAATAAACCCAAGTCAGTTCGATGAAAATTCATTTAATTCATACATAATAGACAATTTGAATAAAAATTTAAAAATAATTGATGCTCATTTTTAACTATAGATTATTACAACTTTTGTTTTTTCCAGTAATTTTATTCATTGGTTTAATTAGGGTATATAATAAAAAAGAAAATTTTTATTCATATAAACAAAAAATATTCGCAAGACAAGATTACACACGAATAAGACAAAGTGATTTTTTAATTCATTTTGCGAGCATAGGTGAATTGAATTCTATTAAATTCTTAGTGGATAGACTCAATAATAAAAAAATTGTTTTATCATGTTCTACTTTGTCATCTTTTGAATTGTCAAAAAAATTATACCCCAACCTTATTAGTATATTTCTTCCTTTAGATTTTTTTTGGAATGTAAATGTTTTCTTATCAAAAACAAATTTTAAAAAAATTTTATGGATTGACTCAGAAATTTGGCCTAATTGGCTATTGATTTCAAAAAAGAAAAATTTAAAAAATATCTTAGTTAATGGCAGAGTATCGGATACAAGTTATGTCAGATGGTCAAAATATCCAAATTTAAATAAAATAATCGGAGAACAATACGATTTAATTTTTGCACAAAGCAAAAAGGATCAAGTGAACATAAGTAATTTATTTGGTAAAAAAGTTTATTTTTTTGGGAATTTAAAATTTAATATTAAACCAGTTATACCAGACTCAAAAAAAAAGATTGTTTGTTTTGCGAGTATTCACTTAAATGAATATGATAAAGTTATAACAATAATAAAAAAATTAAATTTAAGTGAAATATTTGAAATAATTATTATACCTCGTCACATTCAATTCTCTAATAATTTAAGTGAAAAAATTATTTCTGAAAATTTAGAAAAAATCACAGTGCATAATAAATTTGGGAATATTATGTCAATTTTTGAGCGCTCAAAAATAGTATTTATGGGAGGTTCTTTAATTAAACATGGCGGACAGAATCCTTTGGAACCTATTTCAAGAGGTTGTTTTGTTTTTTCAGGAGATTTTAATAAAAATTTTGAAGAAATTTATCTTGATCTCGAAAAACTTAATCTTTGCAAAACAATGAATAGTGATAATTTAGAGGATATAAGTAATGAAATTAACAAACAAATAGAAGAAGAATTTCATAATGCTAAGAAAATTGAAAATTTTATTAATAATAATAAAGATAGTTTAAAAAATATTACTGAAATGATTAATAGATGTTAAAAGCTCCAAAATTTTGGTATCAAAAAACAATTTCTTTAAATGCACTTCTTCTCTCTCCTTTGTCAATAATTTGGTCAGTAGGAAATTTAATTAAAAGAAAATTATCAAAAGTTCAAAAAATTGACTTACCAGTGATAGCAGTTGGAAGTGCCATCATTGGTGGTTCAGGAAAAACACCTTCAGTATTGTATATCTGTAGAGAATTAAAGAAGATGGGATACACACCTCATATTATCTCAAGGGGCTATGGTGGGTCTACTACAGTAGATGAAGTTATAAAAGTAAAACCTCATATGGACTTTAATTTTGTAGGAGATGAGGCTTTAATGATGTCAAATTATTTTCCAACGTGGGTTAGTAAAAATAAATTTCACGCAATGATTTCAGCAAAGGAAGATGGTGCAAATATACTTGTGCTTGACGATGCACTACAATCTTACAATGTATATAAAAATATATCGATTTATGTTTATGACTCTATCCAATCATTTGGAAATAGACTTTTAGTTCCCTCTGGACCACTAAGAGAGTCAGTAAAAAATGCAATTAGAAAATCACAAATATTTTTTTTAATTAATACAGAAGTATGTAATGATTTAAATGATAGTCACTTTAAGCATATTTTGAAATATAAAATAGAAATTAACCCAGAATTTAAAGAAAAAAAATTAATTGCTTTTGCGGGTCTGGGTTTTAATAAAAAATTTTTTGACCAATTAAAATCTGAAAATTTAAATTTAGTATTAACAAAAGAGTTTCCTGATCATCATCAATATACTGTCGATGATATATTTTTATTACTTGATCAAGCAAATAAAAATGATGCTTTTTTAATAACAACAGAGAAAGATCATGTAAGGATACCTAATGAATTTAAAAGCTCTGTTGGAATAATACATGGAGAAATAGTATCTGATAACAATTTAGGATTTACTACGGAAATTGAAAAATATATTTAAAGTTTTTAGAAACTATATTGAGTTTGTATTTTTTATTATACTTAAATATATATTAGGATTATTTAGTTTTAATTTTGCCTCAAATGTTGGAGGAATTTTAGTTGGTTTTTTTGGAAAATTTACAAAATACGAGCAAATCATAAAAAATAATTTGAAAGTATTAAACCTCAGTGATGAAAAGAGTTCAATGTTAAGAAAGGAAAATTTAAAAGAGACAGGTAAAGTTTTTTTTGAATTTTTTAACTTAAATAAATTTGATTGGAAAAATATAGATTTTAATAATACTCATATCATAGACGAGATAAAATCTCATAAAGCTCCTAAAATCTTTATATCAGCACATATCGGGAACTGGGAGCTAACAAGAAATTTTATTTTACGTAATGGTTTCACATTACATTCAGTTTATAGACACGCCAATAATGAGAAGATAGATAACTACATTCAGAAAAATAGAAAAGAAAATAATGCTTTTTTTTATAAAAAAGGTTCAGAGAGTGCTAAATCCATGATTAAAGCCCTTAAACAAAATGAAGACTTAGCTCTTCTAATTGACCAAAGAGATAGTAGTGGTTTAGAAATAGATTTTTTTGGAAAGAAAGCGCTTGCAACAGATGGTTTTGCTAATTTAGCAATCAGATACAAAACAATGATATGTCCAGTATACTCCATCAGAAATCAAAATAATACATTTGAAATAATTTTTGAAAAACCTTTACGTTATGAAGAATATAAAAATTATGATGTAAAAGGCCTGGTTGAAATGATTCACAAAAAATATTTTGAAAAATGGATTACACAATCTCCATCGCAATGGCTATGGGTACATAAAAGATGGAAATTATAATTTTTTTTTGACACTCATGACTCCGTCTTTCAAAGTCACATCAAAATTATTTAATTTTTTTAAAGTCTTTATACTTTTAATAATTTGATTTTCTGATTTCAATATTGCATACCCTTTTTTTAAGTTTTTTTCTATCGAAGAGGTATTAAGTATCTTATTTAGTAAATATAATTTTTGAGAAAAAATCTTGAATTTATTTAAAATTAAAGTTTTGTTATTATTATTTATGTATACAATCTTGCTTTGTATTTCAAATATTTTTTGTTTTGGGCTATTTTCTTGTAATCTAATCAATATATCATTAAAGAAATTTGATTTATCGTAAAAGAAATTATTAACTATCTTTAAATTCTCACTATTTATTTTACTTAATTTGTTCTCAACATCTTTGATTGAATTTGAAAAATAATTTACAGAATTTTTGAATTTCAATAATAGTTGTTCTATTGATAAATATTTTTGTTCGATAGATTGATTTAGTTTTAGTTGTAAATCCTGAATTTGATTTAATAAATAATTTTTATCGGGAACTGCAATTTCAGCTGCTGCAGTAGGTGTTGGTGCACGCAAATCTGAGACATAATCTAATAAGGTATAGTCAGTGTCATGACCAATAGCTGAAATATTAGGAATTTTTAATTTAAAAACTCTTTTAATTAAATCGGGTTCGTTGAAAGGCATTAACTCTTCCAATGAACCTCCACCTCTAGCAAATATGATTAGATCTGGTTTTAAAAAATCTTTTGAGTCATGATTTTCAATAAGATCTAAAAAATCTATAATTTCAATATGAGAATTTTTACCTTGAACAGAAATAGGGAAAACCTTTATTTGAGTAACTGGAAATCTCTCGGAAATTCTATGAATTATATCATGAATTACTGAACCAGCGGATGATGTTAGCACACCAATAGATTTTGGGTACTTAGGTAATTTTTTTTTCTTATCATCATCAAACAAACCCAGCAAAGATAATTCTTTTTTTCTGTCTTCAATAAGCTTTAATATTGATCCTGTGCCACTATACTCGACCTGATCAATAATGAGTTGGTAAACAGATCTCCCAAATTTAGAATAAGATGTTATCCTTCCATAAAAACTATATTCAGCTCCCTCTTCTATTTGAACTTGCAAATTTTCATAGCTTCCTTTCCAGCATATGCAAGATATGACCTCATCGTTTTCTTTAATTGAAAAATATACGTGTCCAGAACTAGCTATAGTTATTGATCCTGTCTCTCCGACTAACTTTAAATAAGAATAGTTTTCCTCCAATAAATCTTTTATTGACTTATTCAGTTGTGATACAGTGTACTCAGGAATATTATTCACAAAATAAATATACTTTATTATGTTATATAAATGAATGTCATAGTTGTAGGATCTGGTGCCCGAGAACATGCTTTGTGTAGAATTCTTCACAAATCCTATCTTTGTGAAAAAGTATTTTGTTTTCCTGGAAATTATGGAATAAGTCAAATCGCGGAGTGTAAAGACATCTCAACTAAAGAGGATATTGTTGAGGAATGTATAAAAATTAATCCAGACCTCGTTGTTGTAGGTCCAGAAAATTATTTATCAGAAAATCTTGCGGGAGAACTTAGAAATAAGGGTTTAAATGTTTTTGGGCCTGACTCTGAAGGCGCAAAACTTGAATCTTCCAAGGAGTTCATGAAAGAATTTTGTCAATCTCACAATATCCCAACTGCAAAGTCACAAACTTTTGTTGATTTTGATGAAGCAAAAAACTATCTCGAAAGTTTTAATGGGCCCATAGTTGTAAAATATGATGGATTAGCTGCTGGTAAAGGAGTATTTGTATGCACAAATACAAATGAAGCAATAGAGGCTTGTGAAAGGATTTTTATTAAAAAAGAATTTAATCAAGAAAACAATAAAGTTGTTATTGAAGAATTCATTGAAGGAAAAGAATTGAGTTTTTTTACAATTACTGATGGTAATGAATATTTAAATATTGGTTCCGCCCAAGACTATAAAAGAGTTGGAAATAATGATACAGGACCAAATACTGGAGGAATGGGCACTATCAGCCCTGCCCCTATTTTAGATAATAATCTAGATATGATAATTCAGGATCAAATAGTAAAAAAAACTATAGAGGGTTTAAAGCATGACAACATAGCATTTCAAGGTGTTATATTTTTTGGGATAATCGTCAATGAGCACCATCAACCATATTTACTAGAGTACAATACTAGATTTGGAGATCCTGAAATTCAAAGTATTTCTCTTAGGATAAAGTCAGATTTTTTATCTTTACTTCATTCAACTGCAACAAAAAATTTGAAATATGCTAATATTGAATTGTTTAAAAATAAAAAATCAATTTGTTTAATTTTAGCAACGAAAGGATATCCAGGGGATTATCCTAAAAATACTGAAATCAGAAATTTAAGTGAATTAAAAAATAATGATGAATTTTATATTTTTCATGCGGCAACTAAATTAATTAATAACAAAGTCTTTTCTAATGGAGGTAGAGTTCTATCAATCGTAGTATGTGGAGATAATTTTCTTGAATGTAGAAATAAAGTATATGAAGTAGCAGATATTATCGACTGGCCTGAAAAATATTATAGATCCGATATTGGTGCTAATATTAAGTTCTCTTATTTTTAAAAAATTTTTTTATTAAATTTTCTTCATTATTTTCAATTAATTTATACTTTACCTTCGATATAGTTTTTCTACTGGGATTTGCATTTTTAAATAAATAATAAACCTCAGATAATCTTGAGGATTTTATAACCTCTTTGCACATATGACATGGTTCTAAATAAGATATCATTATGAGACCATCTAATCTCTTCTGATTTAATTTTTTACATGCCTTTCTTATACATAAAATCTCTGCATGTGCTGTTGGATCATTTAATGCAATTTCTTGATTGAAAGATCTAGCAATAATTCTCTCATCGATCGGGTCGACTATTACGGATGCGATAGGAATCTCACCTTTTTCCATAGCTAATTTACTTTGACTAAGTACAATACGTATAAAATTTGTTAGGTTGTTCATTATGAATAGATCCCCAGTCATAGGTATTACAACTGATTATAAGGAAAAAGAAAACACATATTCTAAATATCCTTGGTTTGCTCTAAGACGCCATTATTCAGACTGTTTGTATAAGTTTGGATGTACACCAATAGTACTACCTATAACAGAAACCATAGAAAATATTGATTTTTTAGATGGCTTACTCATCTCAGGAGGGGACTTTGATATTGATCCAAAAAATTACGGTGAAAATATACAGTCAGATAAAATTCAAACAATAGAAGATAGGACTAAATTTGAATTTAAAATATTAGAAAAATATTTTCCCCTTAATAGACCTATTTTGGGAATATGTGGAGGTTGCCAACTGCTAAATGTATTTTTTGGTGGTAGTTTAATCCAAGATATTGAGTCATTTATTGAACACGAACAACCCAATCCAAGAGATGAGACTAGTCATGAGATAGTTTTAAGTGATACATCTAATCTAAAGATATTTAAAAATAGTCAAAAAATTTTTGTTAATAGTGCTCATCATCAGGGTATTAAAAAAATTGGTCAAAATTTAATAGTAGATGCATATGCGCCTGATAATCTAATTGAGGCATTTCATCATAATCAACATCCATTATGTATGGGCGTTCAATGGCATCCTGAATTTTTAATAACAGATTTTGATAAAAGTATAATAAAGCTGTTTACAGATCATGCAAAAAATAACGTTTAGTAAAAAATTATCGACTCAATTTAAAATTTCGAGAAACCAAGCAGAAAATTTAATAAAAAATAAAAAAGTTACTTTAAATGGTAATATTGAAACAAGACCGTTTATATCAGTAACTGATAAAGATATTTTTGAAATTGAAAAACTTAAATCAAATAAAATAAATATAATACTATTTCATAAACCGCGAGGTTGTATCACTTCCAAAAAAGATGAAAAAGATAGAAAAATTGTTTATGACTTTCTTCCTAAGAAATATCACCAGTATCACTATATTGGTAGATTAGATTACAATTCTGAGGGTTTATTACTATTTACAAAAGAGACCTCTTTTAAAAGATATATGGAACTTCCTAAATCAAATATTAAAAGATCTTATCTTGTTAGTGTAATGGGTACCTTTGATCAAAATAAGCTTAAATCAATGAATAAAAAAATTTACGGAAAAGAAATTTATAAAAAACCTAATGTAAAATTAGTTCACTCTAATACAAACAAACATGTGCTGAGATTTAATCTTACTGAGGGAAAAAATAGAGAAATCAGAAATATTTGTGCATTATTCAATTTAAAGGTAGAAAAACTTAAGAGGATCTCTTACGGACGTTTCCTATTAAAGTCTATAACCTATGGTGAATACAAAGAATTGGAGGTTAATGAGAGTTATCAGCGGTAAATATAAAGGGAGAAAGATACTAATTGAGTCTAAAAGTGATTACAGACCAACCTTAACAAGAATTAGAGAGGATATATTTAATTTATTATTACATAATAATGATCTGAATATAGACCTTAATGAGGTTATTTTATGTGATTTGTTTGCAGGAACAGGTTCAATTGGTATAGAAGCATTATCTAGGGGTGTTAAAAAAGTAATATTTAACGATATCGAAAAAAATCATACTAATAAAATTGAAAAGTTTCTAAAAGAAATTAATGAAATAAATTATGAAATTACTAATTTTGATCCTTATAAACAAAAAATAGATATTTTAAATAAGTGTCACATAATTTATATTGATCCTCCTTATGATCATGGTTTTGAATTAATTCAAAAAAAAATATTGATAAATATTCAATCAAATATCTTAGTCATATTAGAAAGTTCAAATTTAATTAATTTAGATAATCTCATATTAAAAAAGCAATACAAAAATAAAAATTTATTTTTTTTTAGAACTTAATTAATTTTAAAATAATTAATAAATTTAATAAAAAATTTTTTAAAATATCTAAATTCTCCTAATGCCAAAGCGACACCAATTAGTACAAATTGATATAAAGGAAAAATTAATATTAATCTAATTAACCAATAGAGAAATTTATTTGAAATGTAGTTTTCTATTGATACAAGTTGAAGTAATGGTTCAGATAAAATAACAGAAAGAGAACCTGCTAATCCAAAAATTATAAAAATTTTTAGTAAATGTAACTTAGAATTTGCACCAAAAAAATTAATCAAATTATTTATCAATTTATGCTTTCGTATTTTTCTTTAAAATTTCAACAGCTGGTTGATCAAGAAAATTAATTTTTTCAAATTTAGACCTTAAATATATGTCAAAAATTAAGAGGAAGATTAGATAACAATAATTTGTAAAATCATCTTTAATTGAAAACTGTGTAACTAAAAAGTTTTTTTGTATTAGGGTTTTTATAGCACCCTCCTCTAATGTACTCATTAAATTGTAACCTTTTATTAAACTGGCATTGGAATCAATTGTTTTATTTCTATTTTCAATTTTAAAAAAATAAAAATGTTTATCATGTGGGCCATCAATATAGAGTTGAAATTGACTATGCTGATCAATAGAACCATAAGAGGATATATAATTTATTGCCCTTTTATTTTTACCTAAACTTTCTGCAAAAATTTGTCTATACCACTCATTAATAGCATTTACCTTATCGTGATAACTAAGTCCTACAAGGATGTTTAAGTTAAATTTTTTTTCATAGGCAATAGAGTAGTTAATATACTTTGATAGTTTACTATGATTTTTTTCAAACATTTTTTTTGCTTTATTGAATGATTTTATGATTGAAGGTAATGAATATCCTATCGATAAAAGTGGGAGAATTGATGTTATTGAAAATATACTAAATCTTCCGCCTATATTTGGGTCATGATCAAAGCATAGAATATTATTTTTTAGGGCAAATTTTCTCATGTAATTATTTTTATTTTCTGTAATAAAAATAAATTTTTTTATAAGCGTTGAAATTTTTTTTTGTTTGAAAATTTTTATAACTAAATTTAGAAAATATTTAGTCTCAATAGTATTACCTGATTTCGAAATGAATATAAATTTATCATTTTTATTAATATTTAAATTTAATAGTGTATTTTCGATCTTAATCAATGAGGGGTTATCATAAATAAAAATATTTTTATCAAGGCTATAGGGATCTAAAAACTGGCATAGTAATTTAGTGCTTAATGAAGATCCTCCCATTCCAAATACGTGAGTTCTAAATTTTTTATTTTTGAATATACTTAGATCATAACTATTAAAATAATTTTTTTGTAATATTGGATTAAACATGTCTAATGAAAAGAATTCTTTAATTGAATAGTTGATATTTCTTTGTTTAATAAAACTTAAGTTTTTAGAATTATTTTTTATTTTCATGAAATAATTAACTCAATAATAAAAATTCTTGTGACTACTTTTTTATACCCTTAAAAAGCCTCTGGAAAAAATTTCCCTCTTCCTCTTCAATATCGTTTTCCTCTATTATAATCTCGTCTCCATTATCAATTTGTTCAATAATATTTGGATTTGCTTCATTGGCATTTGTCTGGTTAAGTATTGACTCTATCACTGGATTATTTGAGATTTCAGAATTCGTTGTATTTACATCTGCACTATTTGGCAGGGGTAAATCATTTGTTGGAGGTATAATAAGCTCTTTATTATATCCGACACCAACTTCGTTTCTTATTTCTCTTTGGCAAGATACCAAAAGGACAAAGAAGATTAAAAATATACTTTTCATAATTTTTTATTCAAAAACAAGATATTCATCATCAAAATAACAAAGCCAACAGTAATACAGCTATCAGCAATATTAAATGCTGGCCAGTGATATTTTCCTATGTATATGTCAATAAAGTCAATAACAAAACCCCTAAATATTCGGTCTATAAAATTGCCCAATGCACCAGACAAAATCAAAGTCAAAGTAAATTGAAAAACCTTATCTTGTGTTTTTATAAGTAAATATAAAAAATATGAAATAATTAGCAATATTACTATTGAAACTACTATTTGATTAATAGATGGATCATTCAACAGTCCAAATGCAAAACCGTAATTTACAACAAATGTTAAATTTATAATTGGAAATAAAGACACTGACTCATAAAGATCAAAGAAATTGATAACATAAGCCTTAGTGATTTGGTCCAAAGTAACAAGGAATAAAAATAAAAAAAATAAATTTAAGTTAAACTTATTTTTGAAAAGTTTTCCAAACATCATCACATCGATTGCATAAATTATTTTTATTAGATGATACTTCTTGCAATACAGCCCAGCATCGCTCGCATTTTTTTCCATCAGCTAATTTTATCTCTATATATATTTCCTCATCTTCAATACTGATTGACTCCTTTGACCTATTTGAAATATCGTATGTTTCAACATTGCTGACAATGCACATCTCAGCCAAATTTAAATCTGCAATTATTTTTTGTGTATCTTTAGATAAAAATAAAATCACTTTAGCTTGAAGGCTTGAGCCAATTAATTTTTCATTTCTTTTTAACTCTAAGGCGGAGGTAACAGTTTTTCTTACTCTTTTTAGTTCTTCAAAAACTTTTTCAAGCGAAATATCCTTATAAGTAAATTCATCATCTTTAACATTTTGTAATAAAATACTTTCTTCGTTACTATAGCTCCTAGACATCCATGCTTCTTCACATGTAAATGAAACTATGGGTGAAAGCCATTTTGTTAAAAACTCAAATATTATATGTAAACATGTTGAAGTTGATCTTCTTTTTATACTTTTTATATCATCACAATATAAGGAGTCCTTTCTAATATCAAAATAAAATGCTGATAACTCAAGAGTGCAAAAATTTAGTAAAGCAGTATAAATCGCATGGTAATCATGTTTTGAAACTAATTCTTTAAGTTTTTCATTAAGGCTTGAAATTCGGGTTAAGAGATACCTTTCTAATTCAGGCATTTCTTCTGGGTCAACTAAATTTTGTTTATTAAAGTTATTAAGATTTCCTAAAAGGAATCTTAGTGTGTTTCTTATTTTTCTGTATGAGTCTATTTGGTAATTGATAATCTGATTATCAATTTTTAAATCCTCAGAATAATCTGATGCAACAACCCAAATACGCAATATATCTGCGCCGTATTTATTGATTATTTCATCTGGGGAAATAACGTTTCCGACTGACTTAGACATTTTTCTACCTTTACCATCCACAACAAAGCCGTGTGATAAAATACTTTCAAAAGGTGCCTTGTCTCTTGTTCCGCACGACTCAAGTAATGAGGAGTGAAACCAACCTCTATGTTGGTCTGAGCCCTCTAAATACATCGATGCTGGCCAGTGAAGATCTTCTCTAGCCTCTAATACATAAGAATGAGTTGAACCACTATCAAACCAAACTTCAACGACATCTTTTACTTGTTCAAAATCATTTGGGTCATATTCAGGTGATAAAAATCTTGAGGGTTCGGAATTAAACCAGGCATCGCCTCCCTCTAATTCATAAATCTTTGCAATTTTTTCAATAATTTTTTGATCGCGTAGAGGTTCGCCTGTTTTTTTATTGACAAATATTGGTAAAGGCACCCCCCAAACTCTTTGTCTCGACACGCACCAATCCGGACGGTCCTGTATCATACTTCTTAATCTTTTTTGCCCTTGTTTTGGGAAAAAATTAGTTTCATCAATAGCTTTAAGTGCTTTTGTTCTTAAATCGTTTGTGTCCATTGAGATAAACCATTGTGATGTATTTTTATATACCAAGGGAGCTTTAGATCTCCAAGAATGAGGATAACTATGAACTAAAATACCTTGTGATATAAGATTATTGTTTTTATTTATTTCATCACAAACATTTTGATCAACTTTAAAAATGTGTTGGCCATTAAATACAGGAATATGATCATAATATATTCCACTTTCATTTATTGTCATGGGTAATTCTAAATCATGTTGTTTACCCAAAATAAAATCATCGATACCATGTACTGGACAAATATGAACTATGCCCGTACCTTGTTCAGTAGTTACAAAATCACCATGAAGAATAGGAACTTCAAAATCATATCCAGAGTCGTATAAAGTGTGTTTACAAAAAGTATTTGTCAATTCATGACCTTTAATAGAAAAATTAACTTTGTATTTTTCAATTTTATTTTCTTTAATAAATGACTCAACCAAATCGCTAGCTATAATAACTTTTTTGTTTCCATCATTTATTTTTAAATTTAAAGATTTGTATTCAATATCGTTATGAACTGCCAGAGCTCTATTACCTGGTATTGTCCAAGGAGTAGTTGTCCAAATAATAATAGAGTGCTCTTTTAATTTATCGTTATCAGTTTTTGAAATTGGAAAACAAGCATATATTGTTGTTGATTTATGATCATGATATTCAACCTCTGCATCTGCAAGTGCTGTTTTTTCTATAACTGACCATAAAACTGGTCTGTGTCCTTTATAAATACCACCATTTTTTAGAAACTTTCCTAATTCTCTTACTATTTGTGCCTCAGCATGAAAATGCATAGTTGTGTATGGGTTATCCCAATCGCCAATTACTCCCAATCTTTGGAATTCTTTTTTTTGAATAGATATCCACTTATTAGCAAAATCTCTACACTGTTTTCTGAATTCAATCACAGGCACATCGTCTTTATTTTTCTTTTTAGCTCTGTATTCCTCCTCTATTTTCCACTCAATAGGTAGTCCGTGACAATCCCATCCTGGAACATAGATAGAGTTTTTATTAAGAAGTTGTTGATATTTTACAATTATATCTTTTAAAATTTTATTAAGGGCATGACCCATATGAAGATGACCATTTGCATAAGGAGGTCCGTCGTGAAGAATAAATTTTTCTTTGGAATTGGATTGTTCTCTTAATTTTTTATATATGTCATTTTTAAGCCATTCATCAAGAATTCCTGGCTCTTTTTTAGGCAAGTCAGCTTTCATAGAAAATCCAGTCTTTGGAAGAGTAATAGAGTCTTTAATTTCCATAATTTAATATTTTTTTTGCTTCAGCGATATCTAAATTGATTTGATTTAATAATTCTTTTATACCATTAAATTTTTTCTCTTGTCGAATTTGTTTATAAAAAAATAATTCTATATTCTTATCATAAATATTATTGTCAAAATCAAACAAATAGGCCTCAACAATTGGCTTTTCTTTATTAAAAGTTGGTCTTATACCAAAATTAACAATACCAAAAAAAGTATTTCCATCAATCGTAGTCTCTACAGCATAGACACCATATGGAATAATAATTGTATTGAGAGGGTACTCAATATTGGCTGTGGGAATACCAATTGAACGTCCTCTTTGATCGCCTTTAATAACTTTACCAGAAATACTAAATTTTCTTTTCAAATCCTTATTTGCTAATTCAATATTTCCTAAATTAAGATTTTCTCTAATTTTACTTGAAGATATTTTGTTATTATTTTGCTCATCGACAACGAGATCAATTTCGTTTAGTTGAATTTTATTTTTCTCACAAAATATTCTTAAGGTCTCAATATTTCCTTTTCTTTGATTTCCATATTGAAAATCTCTTCCAATTAAAATACTTTTAGCATTAAGTTTACCCAATAAAATTTTGTCTTCGAATTCTAAATGATTAAGTTGTGTAAATTTTTCATTAAAATGTAAGTCAATTAAATAGTCTAAACCTAACCTCTCTAAAATCTCTTTTTTTTTTAATTGAGAATTAATCATAAAATTTTTTTGTTTTTTAAAATAAATTTTCGGATGCGGTGTGAATGATAAAATAGCAGATTTAGATTTTAATATATTAGTTTTCTGTATTAAGTTTTTGATTATCTCTCTATGACCTTTGTGAATACCATCAAAATTACCTATTGTTAAACAAAGCTTTTCATCGATATTAATTTCTTCAAAACTACTATTGATATATTTCATAGAAAGAATTAAACGGTGTGATATTTGCTCTTATAATAAATAAGTGGTTTTTTGGTGTTTAATCTTAAGCAGTTTGTTATTAAGCATATGATGATTGTATGATCGCCTGATTTGACTTTTTTTTCAACTTTTGCTTCTAATAGGCCTAAAGAATCTGGGAAGAAAGGAACGTTATTGTTTGCAATTTTATATTTTGTCCTCACCCATCTCTTCTCTAATGGTCCGGCAAATTTATTAGATAAATTAAGTTGAGATTTGGCTAAAAAATTTACATTTAAAGGACTATTTAATTTAAAACTTTTTAAATTTAAATTTTCATTTCCAAGACAAAATAAAAACTTTGGGGGGACAAGAGAAAGGCTTGAGAAAGAGTTGACTGTACAACCAAAAAATTGTTTCCTGTTTGTTCCATTTGTTACAATCGTAATACCTGTTGAAAACAATGAGAAAACGGCCGTTAAGTTTTTAATATTTTTCATAGTTTTATTTGTTTTTGGTAGCGCTGGAGAGACTCGAACTCTCACGAGGTTACCCTCACCGGATTTTGAATCCGGCGCGTCTACCATTCCGCCACAACGCCTTAAAATAATCTTATTTACTTATATTATTAAGACAAATTAGGCAAATTGATAACTAATTGTATATTTCTTTAAATTTAAGAATAATATCTCGATACTTTGGAATACATTTACTTTATGGCGCCTATACTCACTTTTGCAATGACTGCTGCCATTACACCAGGACCTAATAACATAATTCTTTCAACAAACGCTGTGAATTATGGTTTCAAAGCAACAATTCCACTTATGTTAGGTGTCTTTTTTGGATTTTTAACTGTTTTATCTCTTTGCTTATTAGGAATAGGAGAGATTTATGAAAACTATCCAAATTTTAAGAATTTTATAAAAATAGTAGCCACGATCTTCTTAACTTATCTGGCTTATAAAATTTTTATTTCAACTAAATTCTCAGACAATAACAATAAAAGAAGATTTACATTTAGAGATATTTATTTTTTTCAATTAATAAATCCTAAAGCCGTAAGTGTTTCCATGTCTAGTTCTGCAATTTTTATACAAAATAAATTCTCATATTTAGAGGAATTTATTTTAATCTTAATTTGTTTTATAATTTCAACATCAACTAGTGCTGTAGTTTGGGCCGCTATTGGACACTCATTTAGAAAATATCTTAATGATAAAAGAAAAATAATTTATTTTAATAGAGTCATGGCTCTATTGTTATTAGGCTGTGTTTTTTATATTATTTTATGACAGTAAATTTATTTAAATTATTTTTCTTTTTATTAATTAGCTTCCTACTACTTACCCCTATAACCTTAGTTATAACAAATGGTATGAGTGCAATTTTTTTAACCAATGAGCTTTACATTAATAGATATTTAATTGGGTCTACTAAACTCGTAGTAATGGTAAGTATTTTTACAACGATCATCAGTGTGCCATTGGCATGGATAAATACAATGACCGAATTTTGGGGGCGAAAATTTCTACAAATATTTGCAATACTGCCCTTAGCAGTTCCAGCCTATATTTCAGCATATGCTTATGCCGAAATTTTGGAGCCAGGTGGTTTTATATCTCTAAAATTTTTTTTTTATGATGGTTTCTCAATAAGAAATAGTATAGTGGCTTCGCTAATAATTTCTCTATCTTTTTTTCCATATGTTTATATCCTGACTAGGATTGCAATCATAAATTTCTCTACAAGATATATAGAGGCTGCAAAAACTCTTGGTAAAAATCCTTATCAATGTTTTTTTAAAATTGGTATACCCATGGCCCTACCAGGAATAGCTGCGGGACTAGCATTAGTTTTGATGGAAACAGTAAATGATTTTGGTGTTGCAGATTTTTTTGGTTTACAAACACTTTCAGTAGGAGTTTTTCATTATATAGCGATATTAAATGATCTACCCTTGGCTTTCCTATTGGCCTTAATTATTATTTTAGTAATGGGTTTGTTATATTTTTTTGAGCAAAAATTAAGAGGTAAAAGGAAATTCAATAATAATACTTATGAAAATATTCAGTGGTCAAAATATAAATTGGGAAAGTTCATTGGAATAATTGCATTAATCTTAGGAGTCTTACCTATTTTATTTGGGTTTATTCTGCCTCTTATTTTTGTAATTTATACATTTTTCAATAATCTAAATTTTATTGATTTTAATAACTATTTTACCTCACTATATAATTCAATCGTGCTTGGAGTTATTGCTGGAATTGGATGTGCTTTAATCTCAGTATTTATTAGTTTTTACTCGAGATTCACTAGTAAAAATCACATTATATATTACAAAAAAATAATAAACATTGGGTATGCAATACCAGGTGTAGTAATAGCTTTAGGAGTGCTTTTCTTTTTATTTTATTTTGATCGATTAACAACATTATCTTTATCTACCACTTTATTGGGCTTGTCCTTGGCTCTGATAATTAGATTAATTGCTCTATCAAATAATTCTTTAGACTCAGGGATGGAAAAAATTGGAAAATCAATTGATGATGCCTCAAGATTAATTGGAAGAAGATCGTCAACAACATATTTTCGAATAATTTTACCTCAGGTAAAGTTGAGTATATTAGCAGGATTTTTTTTAGTATTTGTCGATACCGTAAAAGAGTTACCTATTACTTTACTGCTAAGACCTTTTAATTTTGATACACTTGCTACTAGCCTATACGAATATTCATCTAATGAAATGTTTGAATATGGAAGTTTGCATGCTTTAACAATTATTTGTTTTCTTTCTATCGTAATTTATTTGTTCGATAATGTGCTAGAAAAAAGAATGTTGTCAAAGACGAAAAAATAATTATTTAAATTTTTTCATTAACTTTAATGTTTCATCACTAACGTGATGCTCTATACCTTCACTGTCATTTTCTGCAGTCTTTCTGGAGACACCTAACTTAATTAAGAAATTATAAACAATTTCATGCTTTTGTTTTGACTGTGTGGCTAATTTTTCTCCCTTTTCTGTCAAAAAAATCGAACGGTATGGTTCAGATTTTGCTAAATTAAAACTTATTAAACGCTTCAAGTTTTTATTAACAGTTGCTTGCGACACACCAAAATGTTGAGCTAAATCAGCATTTTTAACATCACCTTTATTTTTTAAAATTTCTTGAATAGCCTCAACATAATCCTCTAGTATTTCATTCTTATTTTGACTTCTGATATTTGAAAATTGATATGGCTCACTAGATCTAGTGTTTTTCATAGCTGGTACAATCTATTTTGTTAACAATTAAAAGTAAAGAATTGTTTGACTAATATTTAGTTATATCTATATTGTTTAGCCTAGGCTAAAAATATGACAGAATTAGTATTAGAATTAAGTAGAAAATTTCAATATTTAAGATTTTCAAAAATTTTCCTCTTTATATGTATTCTCCTTCTTTTATTTTCTGAAAAGACTAGAAGTATTTTAATTTCATCATCGAGTGACGCCTACATAGCTGTATCTAGCTTTGTTGGAGTGACACTTCTTCTATTCGTTATTCTTGAAAAGAGAAATTTTAATTTACAAAAACTAATTTTACAAAATAAGGAATTTGAAATTCCCATTTGCTCTTTGTTAGGAGTTATACCTGGTTGTGGTGGAGCAATTATGGTAATGAGTTTATTCACTAGAAAAGTAGTTTCTTTTGGAGGTGTGCTCGCAGCACTAATTAGTACTATGGGCGATGCAGCTTTTCTTCTTATCGCAACAAAACCCCAAGCCGCTTTGATCATACTACCAGTAACTTTTATAGTTGGTATAATATCTGGATATGTTGCTCAACCTTTTACAAAAAATTTTTTACAAAATACCATTAATAAGAATATAGATAAAAGTAATTTACCTAAAAACAAAATATCAAATAAGTTTTATTATATTTGGTTTTTATTTCTAGCTCCTGGATTTATAGTAGGAATGTTGAATGCTTTTAACATTGAGTTAAATTTTACTTTCATTGGAGTTAATTTAATTGAAATAGTTTCATTTATTTTAGCGATATACTGTGTCTTGTTGTGGGTTTTGAATCCATTAACAGATATTCAAATGGCTTCGATACATGAAAACTCCTATAGAAAAGTTGTTGATACAACTTGCTTTGTTACTGTTTGGGTCATTATTTCATTCGTTGTCTACGAATTAATAGATCTATCAACTAATGGTTTAATATTTGAGTCATTAATACTATTTGGTCCATTTATTCCTCTTATGGCTATTCTAATTGGTTTTATTCCCGGCTGTGGTCCTCAAATTATGATCACATCCATGTATGTGAGTGGTCAAATTCCTATGTCTGCACAAATAGGAAACTCTATATCTAATGACGGTGATGCGCTTTTCCCTGCAATAGCTATTTCGGCAAAAGCAGCAATAGTTGCTACACTCTATAGTGCAATCCCTGCTATTATAATTGCTTATCTCTGGTATTACCTTATAGGTTAAATACTAAATATTATTAAAATCGATATGATTTTGAAGAACTTACATATATATGTTGAAAAAAAATCTAAATCAAAATACTCGCAATATTTTTTATCTTTAGTTGCTTTTATAGAAAGTATTTTTTTTCCAATTCCACCAGATTTAATTTTAATACCAATTGTTTATTTTAACCCAAAAAAGTTTTTAGCAACTGCACTGAATTGTACGATATTTTCAGTCATTGGAGGCGCTTTTGGATATTTCATAGGGTATTTCATTTTTGATATTGTCCAAACTTATTTTGATATAAGCAAGCAGGGTGAATTTATGAATTTCTATAATGATTGGGGTATTTTTGCAGTTTTTTTGGGTGGTTTTACACCTATACCTTACAAAGTTATAGCTTTAACAAGTGGATATGCTCAATTTAATTTTATCTATTTTATACTCCTTTCATTGTTATCTAGGGGGTTGAGGTTTTTTATTATTGCTTTTATCATTAAACAATTTGGGGAATTAGGTATGCAAATTTTACAAAAAAATAAACTATTAATTTTTATAATCATACCCCTTGGAATAGTCTTTTTTATTTATTTATTTTTTTATCATGATTAAACAAACTAGTATTTTATTTCTCGTTTTTTTGTTTTCACTGGTAGCTATGTCTTTTGCTTTAATATTACAATATGCATATGGTCATAGCCCATGTAAATTGTGTGTATATCAACGAGTTCCATATTATTCAATTTTGATATTGGGTGTATTTTATTTTTTAATGAAAAGATATTTCAATTTAATTTATATATTACTAACTATCTTGCTTCTTGTTGAAATAGGAATTTCCGGTTATCATTCTCTTACAACATTTGGAATAATTGAGTACACCGGATGTGAAGCTGCCACGCTTCCAAATGATATTACAAAATTAAAAGAAGAATTAATGTCTAACACATTAATTACCACATGCTCAGATGCAAACTTACCTTACTTTGGTATTCCATTATCAGTTTATAACTTCTTGTTTTCAATGACTTTTCTGATATTAATTATTTTTAATGCCTACAAAAAAGAAAAATAAATCACTGAGCGGTGAAGATAAAAAATTAATTGAAGAAATTATCAGAGTTGATCATGCAGGTGAGCATGGAGCAACGCAAATATATCGAGGACAATTAGCTATTTTTAAAGAAAATACAGAATTTGGTAAAGAAATTAAGGAGATGGCTGACCAAGAGGAAATTCATAAATCAACTTTTGATGAATACATAGTAAAAGAGAACGTAAAACCAACCGCTTTATTTCCATTTTGGAATTTAGCAGGTTATGCCCTTGGATTAGGTACTGCATTACTGGGGAAAAAAGCTGCAATGGCATGCACCGTTGCTGTTGAGGAGGTTATTGGTCAACACTATGAGGAACAAGCCAAGGAACTATCAAAAAGAAAATTAAAACCAGATTTATTGAAGACTGTAAAAAAGTTTAGAGAAGATGAGCTAGAACATCATGATACAGGCGTCGAACACCAGGCAGAAATGACAACTGGGTATGTTCTTTTGTCTAAAACAATAAAACAGCTATGCTATACTGCAATAAAAATAACTAAAAAATATTAATCCTTCTCTAAAACACTATCCCAATATAAATAATCTCTCCAACTTGAATGAAGATAATCAGAAGGGAAATTTTTACTTTTTAATCTTAAAGAATATTGAGAGGGTTCTTTAGGTTTTCTAAGCAATTTAAAACCAACTTGACTTAAATCCCTACTTCCTTTGGTCCAATTACATTTTGAACATGCAGTCACAACGTTCTCCCAATTTGTTAGTCCACCTTTTGAACGAGGTATCAAATGATCGAAAGTTAATTCTTTTGTTGAAAATTTATCATTGCAATATTGACATGTGAAATCATCTCTCAAAAAAACATTAAATCTTGTAAATGCAGGTTTATGACTATGTGGTATGTAATCTTTGAGTGCGATAATGCTAGGGAGTTTTATTTCAAAAGATGGAGATGAAACCTTTTGATCATATTCTTCAACTATATTAACTCTATCAAGAAAAACTGCTTTTACCGTATCTTTCCAACTCCATATGGATAAGGGGAAATAGCTAAGAGGCCGGTAGTCTGCATTTAATACTAAAGATGGACAATGATTCGAGTTAATCATGGTTTAATATTAATATATCCAAAAAAGAGTATGATTAATAGTTTATTAATTCCAGTGTTCATACAGCTTGTTAATCTCATCTAAAGCAATTGGGCTAATTGAATGTGCACAGTTATCATCTAAAACCAGTTTACTAGAAAATTTTTTTGATTCCAAAAACGAATTTGTCTCAACTGCCCTATTAAATGGTACGACATCATCCATTTTTCCATGAAAAATTAAAAAACTAGATTTGATTTCAGATATTTTTAAATCATTTAAAATTTCTTTTGGTAATGATCCTGATAATGAAATGACACTGTGAAAATTTAAATTTTTTTGTAGAGCATAATATGTCGCCAACATAGAGCCCTGAGAGAAACCAATGATAGAAATCTGAGTTTCATCAACTGAGTGTTCATGAATTATTTTTTCAATTATTTTTTCAAGATGAAAGAAGGCTGTTTTTAGGCCTTCTTTTAATTCTTCAATTGATCTTTCTTTTAATGGAAACCACTGATACCCAAAATAATTGAATTCACAGGGCTCCGGGGCATTAGGAGATATAAACTCAGTTTCTTCTTTTTCCAAAGATATATAATCTTTTAAGGAAATTAGGTCATTTCCATTAGACCCATAACCATGCAAAAATAATACAATTTTCTTCATCAATTCTTCTTAAATTTAATAATTAGACATTTATAGATAATTTGATAACTATTTACCATGTTTTCATCTACTGTATTGCCTTTTGTTTTAGTTGTATCCATGATTTTAGCTCTTCTCATGGTTGTAATTGGTGTAATAGCTATGGCTAAAAATGGAAGTTTTAATAAAAAACACAGTAACAAACTTATGCGAATGAGAGTATTGTTTCAAGGTATTGCTGTTTTAGTATTCGCTGCGATAATATATTTATCAAGATAATTTAATTACTAAAATCATGAATAAGAAAAGTAAAATACTATCAACCACAATTAATAAAAGCACTTCCAGTTTAATGGATGATTTTAATAGCTCAATTGATATTGATAAAAGATTAATTGAAGAGGATATTGCTGTTACAAGTGCACATGTAAAAGCTTTAGTAAAACTAAAAGTTATTTCAAAAAAAGAAGCTCTTACTATTCAAAAAGGATTAAATTCAATATTGAATGATCATAAAAAAGGTAGACTAAAATTTTCAAAAAAAAATGAGGATATTCACATGAATGTAGAGTCTTTCCTCAATAAAAAAATAGGTAATGTAGCTAATAAGATACATACTGGAAGGTCTCGTAATGATCAGGTAGCAACTGATACTAGATTATGGACAATTAAAGCCTCCAAAAATTTACAAGAAGAAATCAAGAATTTAATGAAGTCTATTTTAAATCAAGCTCGTGGAAATGAAAAAACTATTATTCCTGGATTTACTCATTTGCAAGTGGCACAACCTGTATCTTTGGCTCATCACTTAATTGCATATTTAGAGATGTTTAAAAGAGACTTAAATTATTTTGATTTTTGTATTAATAACAGCGATGAAAATGTATTAGGCAGTGCTGCTTTAGCAGGTAGTAATTATAATTTAGATATAGGTTTACTAAATAAAAGTTTACATTTTTCAAAATCTAAAAATAATTCTATGGATGGTGTAAGTGATCGTGATTTTTGCATATATTTTCTACATGCTAGTTCTTTAACTGCGACGCATTTAAGTAAATTATCATCTGAGCTAATTTTATGGTCAAGTAATTTCATGAAGTTATTTAATATAAGTAGTGAATATTCTACAGGTAGTTCCATAATGCCTCAAAAAAGAAATCCCGACTCATTAGAACTTGTAAGATCAAAAACGAATAGCATTAGAATTAAGTCAATAGAACTCTCAAATATCGTTTCAAACCTTCCTTTAACTTATTTTAAAGATTTTCAGGAGGATAAAAGGATAATATTTGATTGTTATGATGAGTTAATAAGCTGTATTAAAATTATGGAAGAAGTTATAAAAAAATCTAATTTTGAAAAATCTATTGGAAGAGATTTATGCAATAATTATTTTGCTACAGCTACAGATTTAGCAGACTATCTAGTTATAGAAAAGAAAATACCTTTCAGAGACTCTTATAAAATTATTGCTGATATAGTAAATTATGCTCAGAAAAAAAATAAAAATCTCTCACAAATAAAAATTGGTGAATACCAAAAATTTCAAAAATCAATTGATAAAAATATTTATAAATACGTTGATATAAATAACAGTCTATCAAGAAAAAAAACACCCATGAGCTCTAATCCAAAAGATGTTTCTAGAGTGATTAAAAAATATATTAAATTTCTTAAAGTAAAATGATCAAGTTTTTATTAATAATATTATTACCCATATTTATCATTGGCTGTGGAAACCAAAAACCTAATAAATTACCTGAGGGTGTTGTAGATAAATCTCAATATCCATTTCCTCCTAATGATGACTATGATTACCCTGAGAGCGAATAATGCTGGATAAAATATTAAAAGAGTTTTCTAGTCCTTTTTATCTTTATGATGAGGAAAAAATTAAAGATAAAATAAATTTTCTAAATAATTTAGAATTAGAATTTCCTAGAAAATTTAATTTTGCCGTCAAAGCTAATCCTAACCTTGCAATTTTAAACCTTATTCATCGTTGTGGTTTTGGTGCTGAAGTTGTCTCTGCTGGTGAACTATTTAAATCATTGAAAGCCGGGTTTGAACCTGAGGATATTATATTTGATGGGCCAGGAAAAACTGATTTCGATTTAAAGTACGCAATCACACAGAAAATTCACTCTATAAATGTTGAAAATATTGAGGAAGTTGAATTTATTAATGATTACTCTTTAAGTAAGGGGCTAAAAACAAATATTGGTATAAGAATAAACCCTGATATTGATGGGTCGACCATGGATAAGATTACTACTGGTTTATCAGGAGGTAAATTCGGTATTTCAATTGATCAAATTGACTTTGATACAATCTCTAATTTAGAGGGGGTAAACTTAAAAACACTTTCTGTTCATATAGGAAGTCAAATAACTGATTATCAGAAGTTACTTGGTTCATATGAAAATCTAATCAAAATTGCAGATGAGCAAAATCTTAAAAATAATATAAATATTGATACTTTAGATTTTGGTGGAGGATTTGCTGTTCTTGATTACTCAGATAAAGAAATCAATTTTGATAGTTGGAAAAATAATTGTAACAAAATACTTAGTGGTAAAAATTATAATATTATTTTTGAACCTGGAAGATTTATAGTAGCTGATAGCTGTGAACTTATCAGTAAAGTTTTATATATTAAAAATAGTGGCAATAAGAAAATTGCTATTATTGACTGTTCATTTTCTGAATACATACGTCCAGCTTTGTATGACATAAAGCCTCCAATAAAAGTTTCAAACAACTCAAAGGATGTTGAAATTTATGATATCGCAGGTGGAATTTGTGAGTCTACTGATTATTTTGTAAAAAATATTGAACTCCCCAAGATAAAAGTTGGAGATAATATAGTATTTATGAATGTTGGTGCTTACGGATCCTCTATGTCTTCAACTTATAATAGTCGACCTCGACCTCTGGAGGTATTATTCAACAAAGATGAGTATCGTGTAATCCGATCTCGTGATACCTTAGAAGATCTATGTAAAAATGAGATCATGTAATGATAATATTTTTAAAGCGTGTAAATATTATAATCGCCTTAATTTTATTATTTTTAACTCTTGGTTTAATTAAATTTAAAAATAATTTATCTCATGAACCTTTAAGTAACTTTAATGTTGATGCGATTGTTGTTTTAACAGGGGGGAAAGGAGAGAGAATAATTGAGGGTTATAAACAAATTGAAAAATCTAATCAAAATAAGTTGTTTATTTCTGGTGTTGATAATACCTTTAATTCAGAAGTTGTATTAGTGAACATTCTTAACTTTGATCAAAACATTGTTGAATGTTGTATTGAGGTCGGATATTTATCAAAAAATACTTATGAAAATGCATTAGAAACAAGATATTGGGCCTTAGAAAAAAAAATAAAATCGATTTTATTAATTACTTCAGATTTACATATGCAACGTGCAGAATTTTTATTTAATCAATTATCAGGTTTGAAAGTAACTCCTTATTCTGTGAGCAATAGTGATATAGTCATTCCTTTTGAAAAATTGGTAGAGGAATATATTAAGTTAATTGTCTCAAAATTAGTTTTTATAAAAAAATATGAAATTTAGTTTTTTAATAACATTTTATTTTACAACAGCTATTGTATTAATTATTTCTTTGTTAGGCCTTCCGTTTAAATATACAAAATTTAGATTTTTTGTGCTTTTCTTTACAAGAAACATGACAGTAATTTTAAAACTGTTTGGAATTAATATAGAGGTAATTAATTCTGATTTTGCTCACAAAAAGGGTTATCTCTATGCAAGTAAACATCAGTCAATGTTTGAAACAATATACTTTAATGAACTCTTTTATAATCCTGCATATATTTTAAAAAAAGAATTATTGAACATTCCATTATTTGGGACCTACCTTAAAAAATTGGGCATGATTGCTATTGATAGAAAACAAGGAATCCATAGTCTTCGTTATGTAAATCAGCAAACAGCTGAATATTTAGATCATAGACCTGTAATAATTTTTCCCGAGGGAACCAGAACAACCTTTAAAGATCAACCTGATTTAAAACCTGGAATTTATTCTATGTACAAGTCTTTGAACAAGCCAGTTGTACCTATTGCTTTAAATTCTGGAAAATTTTGGCCTAAAAATAATCAGATTCATAAAGGCTCTATAACAGTTGAGTTTAAACAACCGATACCTCCGGGGTTAGGCAAGCAAGAATTTTTAAATAAGCTCAAAATGGAGATAAATAGCCTTAATCATTAGGAATAAATTTTCCTGCCTGTCTCGCTTTCACAATTCTCTCTCTAACTTTTTTAGTTTTTTTCAATTTTTCTAAAAGCTTAATTGAGTTCTTGCTTTCTAAGTTGTTTGAGAAGGTGTGTAATTCTTTTATAAATTTATTAGTTAACTTTTGAATCTCTTTATTATTTGCTAAAAAAATATCTCTCCACATTTCTGGGTCACTTCCTGCTACTCTTGTGAAATCTCTGAAACCTCCGGCAGAAAATTTAACTAATTTAGATTTAAGAGATTTCTCTTTTTTTAATGCAGTAAGAACTAATGAGTACGATATTAAATGAGGTAAATGTGAGGTCAGACTCATAACATTATCATGTTGTCTTGCTGACATAAATTCAATTTTCATCGAAAGTTTTTTCCAAAAATTTGAAATCTTTTTTATGTCGGCTTTATTTGAATTTTTAATTGGGCATATAATATTGTATCTATTTTGAAACAAATTATCAGAGCCATGCTCCAAACCAGATTTTTCAATTCCAGCTATAGGGTGTGAAGGTACAAATCTAAAGGTATAACCACCATTTAAATACAATTTTTCAATATTTGATTTCGTAGAACCAACATCAGTTACAATTATTTTTCTATTATCAATACTTCTCTCAATTTTTTCAAAGATTTTCTCATATTGAAGAATTGGTGTACAAATTATTATTAAGTCTACATTGTAAAGACTGTCGTCAGCAAATGTTATTGATCCAGTCGAAATTATTTTATTTAATCCATTTTTTTTGAGTCTTGATCTTAACTTATAAGGATCTTTATCAAGAGCTATAATCTGAGGTGGTTTTTTTTGTTTTTGAAGTGACTTTGCTATAGAGCAACCAATCATTCCAAAACCAATTATTAATATTTTTTTAAACATTGAATTTATTAGAAATTAACGAAGCTCTTTTCATATCAGCCTTTGTACCTATTGTCATTCTTACATAATTAGGAAGCCCATATGAAGTAAGTGATCTCACAGTTACTTTGTTTTTGTATAAAAAATTTACAAATTTTTCAGAAATTTTCGAATTTTTAAATTTTAATAAGATAAAATTTGCCTCAGTATCAATTACTTTAAAAGATGGATTTATTAAAGATTTAATTGCAAAATCTTTGTTTAAAAAATTATTAGATATAGATTTTTTAATCCATGTTTTGTTTTTTAGCGACTCCTCTGCCGCAATACATGATAGTCTTGAAACATTAAATGGCTTTTTAAATGAATATAACCTATCAATAATTTTTTTATTTGAGTATCCCCAACCAATTCTTAAACCACCAAGAGCAAAAATCTTAGAAAATGACCTTGTAACAATTAGATTTGGGAATTTTTTTACTAAATTCATACCATCATCATAATTTTTATCTGTAATATATTCACAGTAGGCTGAGTCTATAACAATTAATGTTGATTTTTTTACCTTATTCAAAAAATTAATTAAATCCTTGCGATAAAAAATTGAACCTGTTGGATTATTAGGATTAGCTAAAAAAATAATTCTTGTTTTAGGGCTTATTATTTTAACTAAGTCTTTTAAGTCAAATTGAAAATCTCTATCGTCAAACATTTTAGCCTTGCATCCAAAGTTTTTTGCATAAATAGAATACATAGCAAAAGCATACCTGGTAAATACAACCTCCTCTTTTGGTTTTGAAAAAGCTGCGTAAATCATTTGGAGAACTTCATCTGATCCTGCGCCTAAAATTATTTGTTTACTGCTAATCTTATAAGTTTTAGCAATTTGATTTCGTAAACTTTCACCATCAAGCTCCGGATAGATATTTGAAAATTTAATATTTTTTTTTATTAATGATTCTACAGATTTAGCTGGGCCATAGTTGTTTTCATTAGATGATAATCTAACATATCCTCTAAATACTTCTGCTCCACCCTTGTAGGTATTTTTTGTTTGGCTATTTTTCATAATTTTTTGATAATAAATAAACTATATAAAGAAAATATCATCATTTTATATTGAAAATTAATCCAAAAAGCCTTAAATTCCAGTTTCACCGATTTGATAGCAGCTTGCGGGTGTAAAACAGCTAAAGCGTATCTCCCGCAGTTATCTTTCGAACAGGTTAAAAATGAGAGAAATAATTGCAAATACTGAATATCCAGGTTTTTTACTGAAATGCCAAGAAGAGCTACCATTGGACTCTGGTAAAAAAATTAAGAATTTTCAAATCGCTTATCAAACATATGGAAGTCTTAATGCTCAAAAAAATAATGCAATTTTGGTTTGTCATGCATTAACTGGTGATCAATTCCCTGCAGAGGAAAATCCTATAACTAAAAAAAACGGTTGGTGGGAATTGATGATTGGACCCGATAAGCCTATTGATACGAATAAATACTTTGTTATCTGCTCAAATGTTCTTGGGGGCTGTGTTGGAACGACAGGTCCTAATGATATTAATCCTGATACCTCAAAAATATATGGTTTAGATTTTCCTACCATAACGATTAGAGATATGGTGAAAGTACAAAAAATACTTGTTGATGAGCTTGGAATATCCAAATTGCTTTCTGTAGCAGGTGGTTCAATGGGTGCAATGCAAGTTCTACAATGGGCTGCTACTTATCCGGAGAGTGTAAGGTCTATTATGAGTATAGCAGGTTCATTGAAACACTCTGCCCAAAATATTGCATTTGACGAGGCAGGAAGGCAATCCATTATGTTGGATCCTAATTGGCAAAATGGAAGATATTTGGAGAGTAATGAAAAACCTGAGAATGGTCTCTCTGTTGCAAGAATGATAGCTCATATTACTTACTTATCTGAGAAAGCTTTTCAAAATAAATTTGGTCGAAATTTACAAGAAAAAAATGATTTATCTTTTGGCTTTGGAATAGACTTTCAGGTCGAGAGTTATCTTCGTTATCAAGGTAGATCTTTTGTAGATCGATTTGATGCTAATAGCTATCTATACATGACTCGAGCAATGGATTATTTTGATGTGAAAGATGAAATTATTGCAAATAAAAAAACTATTATTGATAATTCGATCAGATTTCTAGTTTTATCATTTACCAGTGATTGGCTATTTCCAACAAAAGAGTCAAGAGAGATAGTATCTTTACTAAATTCTATTGGGTCCAATGTTAGTTTTGCTGAAGTCGTATCAGATAGAGGTCACGATAGTTTTTTATTAGATGAGCCACAATTTTTTAAAGTTGCTCAGGGATTTTTAAAGGGAATAAAATGAGAAAAGACTATGAGATCATTTTAAATTTAATTCCAGAAAACTCAAAGGTCTTGGATATTGGTTGTTCTGATGGAGAGCTAATCACTTACTTAGAAAATAAAGGAATAAGTGCTCAAGGTGTGGAATTGAATCAAGAAAAAGTAATTAAATGTTTGGAGAAAGGGCTAGATGTAATACACGGCGATATAAATTTAATAGTTGAAGATTTTCCGTTTAATCAATTTGATTATTGTCTTTTGACTCAGACAATCCAGGCAGTTCAAGAACCAGACCAATTATTAAACACCCTCAAAAAAGTAAGTAAAAATATCATTGTGAGCTTTAATAATTCGGCACGTCTGAGTAAAATTTCAAATTTTCTTTTAACAGGAAGTTTTGACTCACTTTTAAAAAAAGCAAATAGCGATCACTGGTATAATACTGATTATATTCACCCATGTAGCATCAAAGATTTTAAAAAATTAGCAACAGATTTAGATCTTAAAATAATTTCAACTTTTGATGTCCTTTCTCAAAAGAAATTTGAAAACGGTAAAATTCCTTCAAATTTATTTTGTAAAGAAGTTCTCTTCCATATTACTAATGAACAATAAAAATATAATTTTTGTCTATAACGCCAAAGGTGGTAAATGGAACTATATTCTTGATACAGTCCATAAATATGCCTCCCCCAGCACCTATGATTGCAATTTATGTAAAATTACTCACGACCTGAAAATGCGCGAGTCGTGGAAAAAATTTATAGATGGCTCACCACATAATTTTAGGTTTTTACATTCTGAAGAATTAGGAGAATTTAATCTTTTAAATTACAAAGATGACCTGCCTATATGTCTTGAGGAAAAAGAAGGTAAATACAAATTATTAATAGATAAGAAACAAATGAATGAATTTAAAAATGAATTTGAATTAATCAATATTTTAGAAAAGATATTATAAACCGACTAAACCCAAATAAATTAATCGAAGCGAGCCTATCACTACAAAAATATTAATAATGGTAAAAAAAGAATTATCTGAAAGTTTACTATTCATCCAGTGCCCCAAAATTACTCCTATTACTGCAATTGGTGAAAAAATTAAATAACTATATAACTTCTCAAAGTTTAATATTTCCAAATAGAAATAAGGGATTAATTTTAATAAATTTATTAAAGCAATAGAAAAAACTACGCCTGCAACAAACTGCACTTTTTTATTATAAATTGACATAAAATATATATTTAATGGCAATCCTCCAGAGTGAAGCACAAAACTAGTAAACCCCGCTAGTGCTCCCCAAAAAGATTTACTTCCATAAAAAGGTATTTTTTTTAAATTTCTGTTGTCTGCGATTAAGTAATTAAGCAAAACATAAAGTAAGGAAATTGATCCAATAAAAATACTTATCATTGATAAATTGATAAATTTAAACAAGATTGTTCCAATAATAACCCCCAATAAAGAATATGGTGCAATTGACCATAAAATTTTATATTCAAAATGTTTTCTATTTAAAAACAAAGCAATTAAATCACATACAATTAACATTGGCATTAATATAGCTATTGCAGTTAAAGGACCATAAGTTATGGATAATAGGGTTACTGAAATTATAGCCAATCCACCTCCAGAAAAACCTGATTTTGAAATTGCAAATAAAAGAATAGAAAAAGAAACTATTAAGTAATAACTAATATCTAACAATAATTTATCCTATTTTGAAATCTCAATATAAATTAATATTAAGTCGGCACAAAATTTTTAATAGGTATTTTTTTTTGTTTTTTTGAACTCTTTGCGTAAACAATCTTTTTACATACGCAAATCATTAGTCCTCCCATATAAGGAAAAAATAATTTACCTATTTTTTCAATTGTTCGATGAGATTTGTAATTTAAATAATGACTCCATGGAGGAAAGTGCAAAAATGTTTTTCTATAATCAAGAACCAAAAAGTCTTGTATTAGTGATTTAAATTGCTTGTTTGAGTATGATCGACCAAACCCAAAAGGATTGTTATCATACCGAGTCCATATACCTGACCTTCTGGGAATGATTGATAAAAATAAACCGTTTGGCTTAAGTATTCTCCATATTTCTTCAATACTACTCTGGGGCTTATCAACGAACTCAAGTAAATGAGTAGATATTACCACATCAACTGAACTTGGATCCAAAGGTAAGAAATATTCATGTATTATTTGGTGTTCGAAATCGTATTTCTCTTTAACATTACCATCTAAAAATTCTGGCTGCATAGAGGATATTTGTAAATTTTTATTTTGCTTACTAAGAAAAGAAAGAAAAGGGTTGGTATAACCATATCCACAAATAACACTATCGTTTAAAGAATTTAAATGGGTGTTTAATTGATGACGTATGTTGCGTTTAACAATAGTGCCTAGTCTTGAATTATAAAAACTATAAATATCGGATGCGTTGATATCCATAGTTGTATTTTAACGAGATTTACATAACATTCTATTTCTTATGCGAAAACCTAATGTGTATTTGTTTCCCCAATTAGATGATAACTATGGATATTTAATTAAAAATCCTCATGAAACAAAAGGAGTGCTAGTTGATCCCTCAGATCTAGATATGTGTTTGAAGATACTTGAGCTAAATGATTGCAGTGCTTCTCACATTATCATTACACATCATCACGATGATCACATTAGTGCTGTTGATGAAATTAAATCAAGATTTAAATCTTTAGTTATAGGTTACAAAAATGACTCCAAAATACCAAAACCAGATAAAGAAGTTGAAGATCAGGAAATTTTTGAAATACATGGAAATGAATATAAAGTCATACATACTCCTGGGCATACGCTTCAACACATAAATTATTTTATGCTAAAACATAATATTTTATTTTCTGGGGATACTCTATTTAGCATTGGATGTGGAAGAATGTTTGAGGGAAATCCTGAAGTTTTTTGGAATAGTTTGTCTAAGTTAAAACAATTACCTGAAGATACAAAAGTATATTGTGGGCATGAATATACGATGGCTAATTTAAAATTTGCCCTAAACATAGACCCTGATAATGAAAAGCTTAATGAATATTATAAATGGGCCTCACACCAAGAAAAAGAGCATCGACCAACAATTCCAACAACTCTCTCAGACCAATTGCTCTGTAATCCATTTTTGAGATGTGACACAAATCAATTTATGAAATTTTTTGACACGCAAGATGCATCAGAGGTATTTGCTAAAATGCGCTCTGCAAAGGATAATTTCTAGAAAATTATTTTAATCTTGGTGTTTTAATGAAATGTGCTAGTTTCAGAATACTTATGAAAGACACTTTTCAATTAGATAGCGATATTGCTGATGCTTTTCAAAAAAAACAAATGGATAAAGTATGTTCTCTCTACTATGAAGCAGCAAATTACTTCGAAGATAAGGCTGATATTGAAGCAGCATGTTTTTTCTATACACAAGCCCTAGTAATGGCTTTAGAAGAAAATCATGAACTTAAGGAAAAGATTATTTACAAGCTTGAAAAATACGGCAGAAGTAAAGACGCAACTTTAAATTAACTAAAATCTGAATGGAAAAATCTACCATTCAACTTCCTGATACTTGGCTTGAACATTTAAAAAAGGAATTTAATCAAGATTATATGATTAAACTCAAAAGCAAACTTTTAGAATTAAAAAAAAATAAAATTATTTTTTATCCTCCAGGAAAACAAATTTTTAATGCATTTAATTTAACTCCTTTAGACAAGGTGAAGGTAGTGATATTAGGTCAAGATCCCTACCATGGACCTGGCCAAGCTCATGGGCTCAGTTTTTCTGTCCCAGAAAATATAAAACCACCGCCCTCACTGTTGAATATTTATAAAGAACTTCAAGATGACTTAAAAAAAGAGGTGAATTACAACAATGGTAATTTAGATAAGTGGGCTAAGCAGGGAGTATTTCTTTTAAACACAACTCTTACAGTAGAAAAATCAAAACCCCTCTCACATCAAAAGTTTGGTTGGGATATTTTTACAGACAAAGTTATCTCAGTTATCAGTAATGAATTAGAAAATATTGTTTTCATATTATGGGGTTCGTTTGCTCAATCAAAGAAAGAGATAATTGATTCGAATAAACATCTTATTTTATCTGCACCGCACCCCTCCCCATTATCGGCTCACCGCGGTTTTTTTGGGAGTAAGCCTTTTTCTAAGACAAATACCTTTCTAAAATCAAAACAAATTGATATGGTTGAATGGTAATGAAGACTGATGTTGAAAATCTCGTAGGGTTTATTGAAAAAGCAGTTATTGCAATAATATTAGTAGCTACTATTACAGCCATTATGTTTGAGATAATGAGAATGATAGAAGTTCAGTATGTAGAGTTAGCTGATCTACTCCTCTTGTTTATTTATGTTGAGGTCATTGGAATGGTACGAGTCTACTATGTTTCCAATCGTGTTAGAATGACATATCCGTTATTTATTGCTATTACCGCTTTATCTCGTCTTATTATACTTCAAGGTAAAGACTCAAACCCAGAACTTCTTCTTTATGAAGCAGGAGCAATAGTCTTAGTTGCGATTGCAGTCATCATTCTTCGACTTAGGTATGTCCCAATACTTCGTCCTATTGAAGATGTTGATGAAATTAAACCTAGAAGCACAAAAAAGTAATAAAATTGAAAAAAATTGCAGTCATTGGAACTGGGCTTAGTGCGCTTTCTTTAGCATATCACTTGCCTGCACTTGATATTACATTTTTTGAGAAATCCTGGAGACCAGGTGGAAGAATAAGCACAAGAAAACATGAGCAATATGCTTTTGATCATGGTGCTCACTATTTGAAATTAGATCATGGTGTTATTGGCTTAAATGAATTTTTAAAAAAAATTGATGCTATTAAAATTTTAAAAGGTCAATTTTGTTCAAATATCTCACAAAATTCTCCAATTGAAGATAAAGAGGTCATTGTTGGTAAAGATGGAAATGAATCAATTCCTATAAAGATACATAAATCGCTGCACTACCCTACACATTTTTCAAAACAGGTAACCAACATTGAAAGCCATAATAATGAATATTTCTTAATCACAGCAGATGAGAAATTTGGACCTTATGATTATGTTTTTTGTAGCATGCCCTTTGAACAATCAAAAAAATTGTTAGATCAATTTATAGATTATAGCGATATTCCTGAAATAGAGTTTGACTCCATTTGGACAGTCATGATTGCATTTAATAAAAGATTGGGAGCTCCGTTTCAATTTGGATATCACTTAACACCTGAAATTAGTTTCTTAATGAATCAAAATTTTAAACACGAATTTTTTAATGAAGAGTGCTGGGTTGTAAATATGAGAGCTGATTGGACAAAAGAGTATTACAACATAGAAAATTATGTTTTAGAGGACTATGTGGTAAATCAAATGAAAAAGTCTTTTCAATCAAAAGCTGATGCTGTTTTTAAGAAGTCACATAGATGGAGATACTCTTATACAAAGAAAAGTCTAAGAGATCAAAACTCTAAAAGATTCATTGAGTCCATAGATCAGCGTCTATATGCTTTTGGGGATTGGTGTGAAGGTCCAAGCATGCAAGATGCTTGGTTATCAGGTAAGAAATTAGCTCAGCATTTCAGTGAAATGAGACTTAAAAATTAAATAAAGATTGTGAAGAATAAAATTTAGGAAGTTCCTCAATGCGTTTTATTATAAATTTTTTTCCATTTTAAATAGTCTTGGTCATTTAACATAAATCTCATCAAGTTTTTTACATCATTTTTATTTATTTTATATTGAGAATTTATTATTTGGTATGGTATCTCGTCATTATGTGCCAAGAACTTAATATGATCTAATTCATAGGGCGTTAAATATTTCATTAAACTATAAACATCGGACATATAGAAAAAATATACAAAAAATAGTATTTAAGTCTAGTTCGTGAAAATGTATTAACTAAAAATTAATAAAAGGTGATTTTTCTGTATTCTATTTCTAAGCAGCAAAAAAACTGTCTGATTTATTGCAATTGCCGTAATAAGTTTTTTTCAAATTTACACTATCAGGATAAAATATGTTTCTCTCATATCTAAGGGTTTTTTTATATAGAATTAGGGTGTTAAAGGAGAAGTCAGTTTCAATTCTAAAATGATAACTTACGTCATCTTCTCCCATGTACTCATATTGTAAATCTTGAAATCTCTCCTTTAATACAAAGGGGTTTTGGTCAAATGAGTATTCAAATTCATTTATATCCTCATTTTTAAATTCAATAATTTGTACTTTTGAGTAATCAATAAGAGATGTTTCTATACAAGCTAATTTTATACTCTGGCCGAAAGATAAAGTTGGAATAAAAAATAATATAAATAAAAACCTCATAATTTAATCCATTATGCTTGCTTTAAATCCATACTCTGAGATAGCTTTTTTTCGAAAAAAGCCCTCAATTTTTATCATCGTTACAAAATTGTTTGAACATTTAAGAAGAGCTTTAAAAGGTTTAGCAGATCCTTTACAACTTACATCTTTACCATTAGCATCATGTGTTTCACCACAGGCACATTCGTAATTAATAGAACCATATCCATTGAGTCTGAGTAAATGGGCAGCTTGTAAGGGGTTGTTTTTGAGTTTTTCTCTTACCTCCTCTTTGTTGGTTAATATTTCCATTAAGGAGTTAATTTTATTTAATCCCCCCTCATTATCCACATAAAAAAAGTAGCTAAAAGTATGAGCGAAATAGTTAAATCTACCCAAAGAGTACCAGTGAACATATAATTTTAATTTTCACTTGGGATGGCGTTTTCTTCCCTCATCAGAATAGGTCGACCATCATGTGCAGTGTTTAAAGGTATAATTTTACCTTTATACCTGACACATAAAGTTGGGGCGTTTCTTACTTCTTTCCCCAGATTTACCTCTAAGTCTACAAGAATTAATTCTGCATCATCCAAAATTTTTAATATTTTCATTAATTATATCTCCGATACTACTTTTTAGTCTAATAGTAATCTTTGGATCTTAACAGATTGATTAAAGGTATAGTGTCAGTTAAAAGTGAGGACTAATTTTCCGCGCAGATATCTTTAATAACTGGAGTATTAGTGCATTCAACACATTTTGTGATTTGAACTACACATCCATCAGCTAATTGAGATACCTCTACTTCTTTGTTACACTTAGAACAAATAGAAGAGACAGATAAGTCACACTTCGGACAAGATATTGTTTGTGCGTTTTCCATTGTCATGTAGTACTATTAATATACCTTTTTAGATGAAGAATGGAATAGATTACGAAAAACAATTAATAATCAATAAATTCAGTATTTTTGCTTTATAAGTTTCTATTTTGATTGATGGAAATAAAAATGTACTTTTAGTTTGAATGGATACAATTAAATCCCTTATAAAAAGTCATAAAATGATAGCTCATCCTGAAGGCGGTCATTACGTCGAAGTTTACAAAAATAAGGATGTTAGTCACATATACTATTTATTAGAAAAAGGGCAATATTCACATTGGCATCGCATTAAAAAGAACGAAACAATACACTTCTATACTGGTAGTCCTTTAAGAATATATACATCGAAAAATGGCGAAGAATATGAAATAAATGAGATAGGATCTAAAAATAGATTTATTTACAGCGTCGAAAGTAATATATGGTTCTCACTAGAAACGACTGGATTATTTAGTTTAATTGGTTGTACAGTTGCTCCAGCTTTTGAATTTGAGGATTTAGAAATTGCTCCCAAAAATTGGAAACCTAGTAAATTTAGGGGTTATCTCTGACAAAATTCAATATTTATAAGTAAATGTAAGTATTTTTTAACTTTGTAATTTACACACATAATCAATAAAATTTAGTGTAATAAAATTTTTAATAATCACAGAAAAATCTTTAAAATGGAAACCAAGGATTTAAAAAAATAAATCATGATTTTTTTTTAATTTACCTTAAATTTGAAATTTTTTCTAATTTTTTGATTTTATTAAAAATTATTGATTTTATTGATAATTTTTCTATTTTTTTCATAAATTACACATAAATTATATAATAGTTTGTGTATAAATTAAAAATATTATAAGTTCAAAAGAAGTGCAAGATATAAAAATCAAACCTTGGGAAGAATTAAAACAAATTCATAAGGAAAAATTTAAAAATGAGTCAGATTACTTATCTTTTTTCCGGGATGTAGTTTTACATGACACCTCAACTAGAGAAAAGTACACCTCTCAAACTAAAGATAGGGTAATTGAGGGAGTAACTTGGGCTAAAGAATTCTCAAAGTTTCATCAAAGATATAAAGACGGCTACTCTTACAAGTTTTCTGAAAATAATACAATTTTGAATATTGGACATCAAACCACATATTTAATAAAACCACAATTTGCTGCTTATCATGCGGTCAGAAAAATAATGAGAAATTGGTTAATAAAGAGACTCAAAGATGAATATGTCAAAAAAAAGCCAGTGATCTACAATCCTCCTAAAAGTCTCAACCAAGGCGAAAGTAACTTTATTACAAGGCGGACAAAGGTTGCTTATTTAGTATATATGGGTGACTTAGCTGTTAGAGATAATTTACTTTACTCTATTAGAGATAATAAAACTCTAGTACCCAAACCAGCTTCGCTATCTTGGTGTGTGTCACAATTTGATGATAAATATATATCTGATGGTATACTAACCTACCCTAAAAATTTAGGCCCCTTGAATGAAAACTTATTGTCAGGATCATTGTCTTTTTAAATGTCAGAAGTAATTAAAGTATTATTATCATCATACGGCTTTGCAATTTTACTATGGGCAGCTTTTATCTATACTCAAAAAAAATTTGGTAAATTTACAAAAAATGTTAGTTCCAAAAGAATATATATTAAATATTTCATTATAATCGTTTTAGGGTACGGGACTTTCTCACTAGTTTTAATCAGTGTTTATAGCGATTGGTTTAAATAATCAAAGTTTATGAATAGTGATGATATTGAAACACAAGATTACATATTTATGAAGTGTCTCCAGGAAAAAATATGTAAAAGACATGTCACACTAAAAACAACAGGTAAACAGATAAATGATAAGTCTTTAATTTCAAAAAATGTGATTAATGCTTTTGACTTGGATGAAATTTCATTTTTGACAGGATTAAATTTCAATATTGTGAGTGATACTGGGGCAAAACTGATAAGAATGAATCTAGCAAATAAAATTATGTGGGAAGACGATCAAAATAATGAAAAGCGATATCTTTGGTATTTGTCAGAGAATGGTGAAAAATATTTAGAAAGAAATTCATACAAGAGCACATGAACATAGAATTAGTGGTAAATACATTTTGGTTTTTTTCGATTTTTACAGCAGCTGTTTACATTATTAAAAAGAGGTATGTAGGTAAAAAGGAATATTCTATTATAGATAAAGCCTTTAAATTGGGCTTATCTGTATCAATATTTTTAATATTTCTAAGCTTATACTTCTTACTTACACAATCTTAGTTTCCACCCTCAAGTAAAATAAATTTTTGTGTATCTAGATCAACTCCAGCTTCTGTTCTAAGTTTTATCATTTCAGGAAGTTTTAACATTTCTTGCATTTTATCCATCGACTCTACTTCTATAACCGTATAAATTTCTTCATTGTTATCTTTTGGATGTCCATAGGCTAATACATTAAGACCATATTCCTGTCTCAGATTTTCATTTTCTTCAAACATTTGTTTCCAATGTTCATAACCTTTAGTTATTTTTGCATTTGTAATAATTTTCATAGCTGTCCTCTCTATAAGTTATTATAAAGTTTATTTAAAAATAATTCATTCAAAAGATATTGATCTCTAAAATTGATCAATACGTAAATTAGTTTATAGGAGAAAATAATTATGAATTTATGTGTTGTATCTACTTATAACGGAACTAAAGAAGACTACTTAAAATTGTATGAGTCTTTTAAAGATGACATTGCGAAATATACTGATGGATTCGAGATGGGATTTGTCAGAGATGGAAAAGTGATAATTGTAGCAAATGTCACCGATGAGGAAAAATTTTATGCTTTGTTTGAGGATCCAAGATCAAAGGAATTTGATGCTAAATTTAATAATGTAGATGACGTATATAAATTGGAAAAAATGTAGCAATACCCAAATTGATCAACGGATATTTTCACGACAATTTTTTAAAATTGGTGGTAAAAAATCAAAATTAGCAGTCCATGCATAATGAATTTCAAGAATATAAAATTCTATATCCTCCTGAGGAAAGTGACCCTCATCGTATTTATCCAATAGAGCTTGTTTTCTTTTATTCATTTCTTCAGAAGTGTTAGGGTCTTTCATTTGTAAAAAAAAATCTTCGGCTAGCTCATAGGTTGCAATACAGATTATTTCCTCTTCATCATAAATTATATCTTTTTCATGATAGCTATGAGAGGAAATAGAAATTAATGAGAATATAAATATCAGAACGAGTCTCATAATTTTAACTTATCAAATAGTTCACTTTCTTTGTATTTATTCTCGGAAACTTCTATGAAATACGATTTGAACTAACTACCGAATACTCTATTATGCTTATTCTACGCATGATTGGGGCCATAGCTCAGCTGGGAGAGCGCTACGCTGGCAGCGTAGAGGTCAGGGGTTCGATCCCCCTTGGCTCCACCAAATTACTTTTTGTAATTATTGTTCTTAAAGTATTTAAATTTATTAATAGTAAGATTTAGATTAATATTTATTTATGTCTTTGTTCTTTTCAATTTTTTTATGAAATACATATCTTAAAAATATGACCATAGTAATTGACAAAAAAGCGTAACAGATTAACAAATATATAAAGTTTAACTCAACAAATGAATCTAACAGCTTTTCGTTTATATATATAAAAATTGAAATCAATAATGAAGATATCCCATTGGGTAAAAAATACATTTCTCCACTAAACATTTCAGCGCTTACTAAGATTACTCCAAGAATTACCCAAAAGAATGGATTGATTAAAAAAGATGTTAAGAAATCCAAATATCTATTTTCCTTTTAAAGAGCTCAAAATTGCCTCGAAACTACCTAGCACCTTAGTAATATCGGTAGGTAAAATTACAGTTTTTGAATTTTGCGACTTAGCAACTTCACTTATAGCTTGTACTTGTTTCTTTAGAACTTCAAATGAAACAGCAGCTTGTCCATTGTTAGCTATAGCTTCACCTTGTTTTTGAATAGCGAATGCATCAGCTTCTGCGGCTATTTTTTTAGCCTCAGCATCTTTTTGAGCTTTATACAAAGTTGCATCCGCCTCTAATTGTATTTCTTTTTTCTTTCCTTCCGCCTCTAAAACCATTGCTCGTCTTCTTCTTTCAGCTGTTAATTCTTGTCTTTGAGCTTCTTTTGTCTCACTATCAACATCAATATCAGTTATCTCTGTTCTTGTAAAAATTATACCCCACTCTTTTGTTGTCTCTTCAAGGGATGAGACCATAGCATCATTAATTTGTTTTCTATTCCTTTGAATTTCATCTAAAGATTGTCTTCCAGCGGAGTCTCTTAGTATGCCTAAAACGGTTGATTTAATAAAACTCTCAATATTGTCAACTCTGTATTCACTTTTGGCTGGATCTTCAATTCTATAAAAAATTCCTATTTCGGCTTCTATTTCGACATTATCTTTTGTAATTAATTCGATTTTATCAGATCCTGCTAAAATGATTTGTTTTTCCCTTAAATCAATTGCTCTAATTTTTCCATTAGGATTTTTTACTAAATTGTCTAAAAAAGGAACAATAAAATTTAATCCAGAATTTAGTGTTATTCTGTATTTGCCAAATCTTTCAACCAGATAAGCTTTTTCTTGTGGGACAGTGAACACTCCTTTTCTAAAAACAATTAAAAGTGATACTATTACTAATATCCAAGCAATGTTTCCTAAAAATAGGCTAAAATATTCCATTTTTCCTCCGTAGTTAGAAGTTAATTCTAACAAAAAATTAGGTCTAAACAAAATATTATTAACAAGTTTAGTAATAGAAGTGTTAATAATGTTGATTTTTAAAATATATTGAACATTTTGCAAATGGTCTTTCCATGATAAAAGTATTTAATAGTAGGTGTTCCAATTTCTGGATACTTGGTCCACCAAAATAGAATAAAAATATGGAACAAAACTTAGATAAACTTTTTTCAATAAATTTTTTGGGAACATGGCTTATTACTCTTGCTGTAATAGCCCTCGTAATTTTTGCTAGCTATAAAATATTTAATATTTTATTTAAATCAGAGATTTATTTTAAAAAATCAGCAATCAGTTATTTTTTAATATTTATTTTTATTTTCGGCTTCTTAATATACTTCTATAGTTAATTAGCCACGAAGATAATTTTATCTGTCGATATGCAAAATAGTCAGGTTAATTAGCCTATAAAATATTTAATTTTATTGTTAATAGAGTGTAATGTTGACAAATTAACTAAGTTATTTAGGTCACAATTAAGGAGGGTAATATATGAGTATAGCAAGAGTAACAACAGTAAAAATGGACTCAAAGGAGGCAGCTGACGAACAAACACAAGGGTACGTACAAAGTGCTCCATCAGAATTCCCACAAGCAAGTCAGTTAATTGGCATTAGAATTGATGATGTAACATTAATGGCAGTTACAATTTATCCTGATGCTGAAACTATGAAGGCAGCAGACACAGCACGAGAAAAAAGATTAAATACTAATATAGAAAATAGGGTCTCAGTCGAGACAGTAGTTGGCGAGGTTACATTAGATCATCATAATCACTAATGATGAGGGTAATCAGACAAATATAAAAGCCTTTAGATCAGTCTAAAGGCTTTATGATTTTTAGACACCCCATCTCATAGCTGCTGTGTGAACAGATGAGTCCCAATGCTTTAAAAGCTCTTCGTCAAGCTTTGTAAGAGTAATTGAAGCTCCCTGCATTTCAAGAGAAGTGCAATAATTTCCAACAAGAGACCTTGATATCTTTATATTTTTTTTGTCTAACATGTTTTTAGCGTTATCATAAATTAGGTATAGCTCTGTTAAAGGAGTACCTCCCATACCATTGACAAATAAAAGAATTTCTTCGTTTGCCTCAGGCTTTAAGTCCTCGTTAATTGCCTCTAATAACTCGTTTGTAATCTCTTGTGCAGATTTCATTTTATCTCTTCTTCTTCCAGGCTCACCATGAATTCCAACACCAAATTCCATTTCATCATCGCCTATGTCAAAATTTGGTTTTCCTGCAGCCGGGACGGTGCAGCTTGAAAATGCAACTCCCATAGAACCTGAATTTTTATTTACCTTATCTCCTAAAGCTTTACATTCTTGTAAGCTACCTCCATGCTCAGCTAAAGAACCAACTATTTTTTCAACAACAACAGTAGCAGCAACACCTCTTCTACCAGTTGTAAATGAAGAGTCTTCCACAGCAACATCATCATTTGTCAATACAGACTCATTTGGGCCTTGCATCATCTCAGCTGCCATTTGGAAATTCATTACATCTCCGGAATAGTTTTTAACGATAAATAAAACTCCTGCTCCACTGTCTACTTTTTCAGCAGCAGCTAACATTTGATCAGGTGTGGGTGATGAAAAAACAAATCCAGGGCAGGCTGCATCCAGCATACCGTAGCCGACTAAGCCGCCATGCATTGGTTCGTGTCCACTCCCCCCTCCACTGATCAGAGCTACTTTTCCCTCTTTTGTGGGAGTTGCTCTGGTGATGAAGTTGGGGTCGTAGTGGCAGTTAACAATATCTTGATGCGCAGCACCAAAACCTTGCAGACTCTCCTTTAGAAAATCATCCGCTGAATTCATAAATTTTTTCATAGTATCCTCCTAACTATTTAACACTGACTCACAGACAGTTTTTATCATTAATTGTGAAGACCTAGCCCCAGGATCGATATGACCTTTCGCTCGCTCTCCTAAAAAAGAAGCTCTCCCTTTTGTAGCTAAAAGATCTTTTGTTGAAAACATCCCTTTTTCTGCCACCTCTATAGCTTCTTTAAGTATCTCTTTAACATCTTTGTTATCCTCGACACCTTTTTTAAGGCAGTTAGATACAGGTATGAGAACATCCATCATTGTTTTTTCACCTACATCTGCTTTACCTCTTTGTTTTACAGCTTCCACGCCATCTGCAAAAATTTCAATTGCCTTTTTATAATCAACACCATTATCGATATCGTTTCCTTTGGCCATGGTCATAAACAATGTGCCAAACAAGGCACCAGATGAGCCACCAATACCAGAAAGAACTTTCATTGCTATTTGGTTTAGAGCTTTGGACATTGGTAAATCTTTAATTACAGCTTCTAATTCTATAACAAGCTTGATCCCTCTTTGGACATTAAAAATATGATCCCCATCTCCTATTTCTTGGTCCAATTTTTCTATTTCACTTGCATTTGCTTCAATTACAGCTTGAATTTCTTTTGCTCTATGGATTAAAAAATTAATACTCATTGCACGCTCATTCCTTTTTCGTCAAAAAATAAAATTTTATTTTGATCTATTGCAAAATTTACTTTGTCCCCTTTTTGTCCTTGGAATGTTCCTTGATATAAGGATAAAATTTCTGCTCCATTAAAATCTATCTCTACCACAGTTTCTGCACCGAGAGACTCAACAGTTTTAATTGAGCCAGAAAGTTCACCTTCTCCTATCTTAATGTGCTCAGGTCTTAAACCAAGTTGACTTGCTTTATCCGGTGATGAAGTATTTAAAGTAGTTCTGTTGAGAATATTAATTTTTGGTGAGCCTAATCTATTTGCAACATAAATAGATTTTGGATTATTGTATATATCTTCTGGTTTATCAATCTGGGCGATCTTACCATTTTCTAATACTCCGATGCGATCTGCCATAGTTGTAGCTTCAGCTTGATCATGTGTGACGTAAAGAATTGTGGAGCCTAAATTTAATTGGATTTTTTTCAGTTCGACTCTCAAACTTTCCCTTAATTTTGCATCAAGGGATGAAAGTGGCTCATCCATTAAATATATACTTGGGTCTCTGACTAGAGCACGACCTATTGCAACTCTTTGCATTTCTCCCCCTGATAATTCAGTTGCTTTGTTATCTAATTTAGCTGAAATTTTCAACATTTCCGCTATTTTTGTAACTTTTTCTCTAATCTTATCTTCTGGGATTTTTCTGAGAGGGGATCGAAGAGGAAAAGCTAAATTGTCGTAAACCTTATAATGAGGGTATAAGGAGTATTGTTGAAATACAAAAGCTGTGTCTCTAGCTGCAGGCTGAGCCTCTGAAAAATCTTCATCATCAAAAAGGATCTTTCCTTTATCAATTTTTTCTAAACCTGCTATTGATCTTAATGTTGTTGTTTTACCTGCACCGGTTGGGCCCAATAATACAAAAAACTCTCCATCGTTTACTGTAAAGCTAATATCATCTAAAGCCTTAATAGTTTTATCATATATTTTTGTAATATTTTGTAGTTCTACTTTAGACATTAACTCATAAAATCGCTTTGAAGTGCTTTATCATTTGAACCATCAAAAATTATTTGGTTATTATTAAGAGTATCAAATTGAATTTGCTCATTAATATTAACTTGTGTGTCACTATCAACTCTAATTTTTATATTTCCAAGTTGAGTTTCAATTGTAAGAATTTTTCTTGAACCTAAATATTCAACACCAAAGACATTGCCTTTTACACCATTTTCAGAAACTAATTTTAAATTCTCTGGCCTTACACCTAAAAAATTTTCATTGGAGTCTGTTCCTTCTTTTTGTTGAGGGATATTTAATGATGAGTCTAATAATTTAATACTTGATTGACTTGGAGAAATTTTTTCATTTATCGGTATGAAGTTCATTCCTGGTGATCCAATAAAGTTTGCAACAAACTTTGTTTTAGGTTTATTATAAATAACTTTTGGTGAGTCTGCTTGCAACACCACTCCTTCATTCATTACTGCTATTCGATCAGCCATCGACATTGCCTCTTGTTGATCGTGTGTTACATAAACTGTAGTTGCATCAATATCATCGTGAAGTTTTCTTAATTCCAAACACATCAATTCTCTAAATTCTGCATCAAGTGTGCCCAAAGGCTCATCCATTAAAAATGCTTTAGGTCTTCTGACTAGTGCTCTTCCAAGTGCAACACGTTGGCGATCACCTCCTGCTAAAGAGGATACTTTTGATTTTAATAAGTGATCAATTCTGAGAAGCTTTGCAGCTTCTAGAACTTTGGCATCTACTTCGCTTCGTGAAAGCTTTTGCATTTTCAGTGGGAAAGCCAGATTATTTCTTACATTCATATGTGGATAGAGTGCAAAAAGCTGAAAAACAAAGGCTATATCTCGCTGAGAGGCCCTTAGATAGCCCACATCTTGCTTATCCAAATATATATTTCCAGAAGTTGGTAGCTCTAAACCAGCAATCATTCTTAAAGTGGTAGTTTTTCCACAACCTGAAGGGCCGAGTAAAACGAAGAATTCTTTATTTTCAATAATAAGATTGGAATTTTGCACTGCTACGAAATCTCCAAAAGATTTATGTAAATTTTTAATTTCTATTTCTGCCATGACTAATCTGGGAAATGACTTGTGATCACAAATCCGATAGTTCCCACCAAAATAACGATAAAGGAATATGTATACATCCACATAGCAAAAGGCTGCATCAGCATAAATACACCCAATAAAATTAAAACAGTTGATGCATTTTCCCAAATGGATCTTCTAAAAATTCTTCTCAATAAACTTTTTTTCTCAGCCATTATTTTCTCACCGCTCCAAATGTTATTCCCCTTAGAAGATGCTTTCTCAATACAACTGTAAATATCATCACTGGGATTAAAAATAATGTTGTCCCTGCTCCAATAGCAGGCCAATCAAGACCACCCTCTCCTATAATTGTTGGGATAAATGGTGGTGCAGTTTGCGCATTAAATTGTGTTAGTAAAACAGCAAATGCATATTCATTCCACGAAAATATCATGCAAAAAATTGCTGTTGCTGCAATACCTGTAGTTGCTTGCGGAAGAACTACTTTAAAAAATGCTTGCATTCTAGAGTAACCATCTATCATCGCAGCCTCCTCATACTCTCTCGGTATCTCATCCATAAATCCTTTTAACAGCCAAACTGATAAACTTAAATTTACAACCGTGTACAGAATAATCATGCCAACGTGAGTATCACCGAGACCAAGTTTTCTGTACATAATAAATATAGGTACCGCCACTGCTATTGGTGGGAACATTCTCGTAGATAAAATAAAAAATAATAAATCATCTTTCAGTGGGACTTTAAATCTTGAAAGAGCGTAGGCAGCTAAGGAGCCTAAAAATACTGAAAAGAACGTTGCACCAAATCCAATAATCAAAGAATTGGAATACCTCGGTAAAAATTTTGATGGTCCTGTTATGACCATTTCTCTGCTGCGAACTAACTCCTCATACCATGTATCTGGTGGTGGAAGAGAGTCCAAATAATCCTTGGGTTGTCTTGATCGATTTGTAAATAAATTCACATAGCCCTCTAAAGATGGCTCAAAAAAGACCTCTGGAGGGTAAGAAATAGCACTATCAACACTTTTAAAGCTTGTAGCAACCATCCAAGTGATCGGTATAAGGGTTACAATCATGTAAACGATGATGATAGTGGCAGCTAATTTCCTTGAAAATCCTGTTGCCTCTAGTGGTGATCTTGAAGTGTCCATTATCGCTCTTTAATTTTGTTCATAACTTTTACATAAACATTTCCAAAGCCGAATATGGTGACAAATAATATTACAGCAAAAGCAGAGCTGTAACCTGTTTTCCATTTTTCAAATGCTTCGCGTTTTAAATTGATTGATGCTAGTTCAGTCGCCGATCCTGGCCCCCCTGAAGTAAGCTCAGCGACCAGATCAAACATTTTGAAATTCTCGATCCCTCTAAATAATAATGCAAGAAGTAGAAAAGGAAGGACAGATGGCAATGTTATGTGGATAAATTGCTGCCACTTACTAGCCCTGTCAACTTCTGCAGCCTCGTACAAATAATTTGGGATTGATCTTAATCCTGCTAAACAAATTAACATGGTAAAAGGTGTCCACATCCATGTATCGACAATCACAATTGACCAAGGGGCTAAAGTGCTTGAACCAATCATATCAAAAATACCAAAGTCATAGAAAAAATTAACTACGTAATTAAATAAACCTACTTGAGGATTATATAAGTAAGTCCAAAATACACCTACGACTGCAGGGGAAAGCATCATTGGTAAAACTATTAAAGTAGTGAGTAGTTCATTGCCTTTAAATTTTTTATTTAAAAGAAGAGCAAGACCCAATCCAATTAATGCTTGTAAGACTAATGTCCAACAAACGAAGTGAGCAGTTATCTGCATCTTTTCCCATATCTCTTCTTTTCCTAAAATCTTTTTATAGTTTTTTAAACCCACAAATTTTACTTCTCTACCTATTTTATTGGCATAAAAGTTAGTGAATGACATTCTTATGGCATAGATGAGAGGATAAATATTTATAGCAAGTAATAGAATTAAAGTTGGTGCTATAAAAATCCAGGCTATTGCTTTATCAGATAAGCCTTTGAACTTTTTAACAGCACTTTTCATATATGTTTTAGATTGAAGGGCGGGATTAATCCCACCCTTTATATTTATTTAGTGATTAAATTTTACCGTCGTCTTCGAAGACTTCAGTCCAATCATCAATGATTTTGTCTAATGCGTCTTTTGCAGAACCTTTTCCATTCACAACGTAGTCATGAATTCTCTCCTGCATTGGAAGCATTAATTCAACAAATGTAGGCTCTTGCCAAAAGTCTTTGACGATGCCCATTGAGTCAAGGAAGCCTTGTGCGTAAACAGCTGAGTCAACGAAATCAGGTGATCCAAGAACATCCATATGACATGAATATCCTCCTAAATCCCACCATTTTTGTTGAATATCTGGCTTTGCAAACCACTTCATGTATTCAAGAGCCAAGTCTTGTTTATCAGAGTAACTCACAACTGAGATACCTTGACCACCAAGAGTAGCTGCACATACGTTTTGACATGGGTTAGCAAAGAAACCAGAAACTCTTCCGTCACTGTCTTCTTTAGAAACGCCAGGCCAGAAAGCATACCAGTTCATTTGAAATGCAACCTGTCCTGATTTATATGCATCAAGATTTGCGACCATATAAGCATCTGAATGCCCTGGAGGTGCACAATCTTCATACATTTTTCTATAAAATTCAACAGCTTCTACAGAAGCATCTGAGTTAAAATAACCGTCCATCTCGTATGGGTTATCAGGATTTTCGTATTCCATACCCCATGCGTACATGGCTGCTGTTACACCCATGGTAATACCTTCAGATCCACGCTCTGTATTGATAGCTGCACCGTATCTTACTTGTCCATCAATTTCTCTTCCTTGGAAGAAAGTACACATGTCATATAACTCATCCCAAGTTTTTGGAACACCTAGATCATATCCATGCTTACTTTTAAATTCAGCTTGAAGCTCTGGTCTATCAAACCAGTCTTTTCGATAAGCCCATGCTAAAGCATCACCCATTGCTGGAAGAGCGTAATAGTTAGGTGATCCTTTTGGCCATGTTGAATATGCGTAAACAGTTGCTGGGTTAAAATCATCCATTGAAATTCCGTTAGCATCAAAGAAATCATTTAACTTAACATAGTGACCATATTCAGCACCTTGTCCAATCCACTGTGAGTCACCAATTAACAAGTCAAAAGTTTTACCTTGGTTATTTAACTCGTTAAGCATTCTCTCAGCAAAATTTGGCCATGGCACAAATTCGAAGTTCATTTCAACGCCTGTTTCAGCTGTAAATTCTTTACTTAATTCTTGTAAGGCATTAGCAGGATCCCAAGCGGCCCAGCCCAAAGTCAAAGACTCAGATTTAGCATTCAAAGAAAAAAGTAAGGCAAAAACAGGAACTAGAAA
>CABZPR010000001.1 GCA_902527545.1 uncultured Alphaproteobacteria bacterium | reverse complement strand
ATTGTTTATTGATTATTTCATGTGCTATTTTCGCATTATCATTAAAACATCAGTCAATGGGAATTAATACTCCATTATCTTTCTTATATGTAATGATTTTTTTTATCTCATTATTTAAAGTTGAAAAAATTTATGGTCAAGATTTTGATGAAGCAAAACTTCATCAGTATCTACTTTCTCCTTTTTCTCTAGAAATAATCGTATTCATTAAAAATATGATGATCTATTTTAATTTAATTATTTTCTTCTTTATATTCTCACCACTAATTTTGATTATTTTAAATATCGATCTAACTTATTTGTTAAAGATAAATATTCTTCTGGCGCTCTCACTTTTAAGTATTATTTTTATAGCTTCAATGACTGCATCTATAACAATCTCTAAAAATAATAGACTCTCACTTACAAGTATTTTAACATTGCCTCTTTTTGTCCCTATTCTTATATTTTCTATGGCAATAACTGATTTAATTGATTTTAATACAGGCAGAATGTATTTATTTTTTGTGGCTTATTTTTTATTAAATTTAGCCTTCTCTCCTTTGCTAACTAGTTTTGCACTAAAAAAATTATCTGTCTAATGTTTGCTATAACTCCAAATACACTCGCTAATTTTATGATCTCTCTATCTAGATATTTTATTTTATTATCCCTTGTATTAATAAGTGTTTCTATTTTTTTGATTATTTTTTTAGAAAATGATTATTATCAAGGCATCTCATTCAAAATAATGTTTATCCATGTGCCTACTGCTTGGTTATCATTGGCAATTTTTCTAGTGATGGGAATTAGCAGTATCATTGGCTTAATATTCAAATCCCCAACAGCATTCACAGTTGCTAGATCTCTATCTCCGATAGGATTGATAATGAGCATTATCGTTCTAGTTACTGGGTCGATATGGGGAAATTTGACTTGGGGAGCATATTGGGTATGGGATGCAAGGTTAACTTCAATGTTGATTTTAGCATTTATTTACTTAGGCCACATTCTTCTTTTATATTCATTTGAACACTTCCAAAAAGCAGATTTTGCAGCCTCAATTTTGGCAATAATAGGTCTAATAAATCTGCCTATTGTTAAATTTTCAGTTGATTGGTGGACTACTCTTCATCAGGAAAGTAGTGTTTTAAGAATGGGAGGGCCCAGTATGACTAATGACTATTTAATAACATTATTGGTGAGTTTTTTTGGTATTTTTATGCTTACAATATTTTGGTTTTCTAACATTTTTTATATAATTGTTGAAAAAAGGAAAATGGAGAGATCTAAATTACTAAATGACTAGTTTAGAATTCGTTTTAATTTGCTATGGATTTTTTGGGGTCATCTGTGCTGTGACAACGATTATAATTATGCTGCTTAAGAAAAAAGTCTTTAATATGGTTAGTGCGCATAATCAAATTAAATAAACAAATAAAAAAGCGATTTATTTTTTTATTAATAATATTCGTTTGCTTTTCTGCATCTATATTTTTAATAGGCTATTCTTTGAAAGATCAAATTGCATATTTTGTTGAACCGACTGATCTAAAAAGTATGGATGGGATAGAGAATAAGTATTTAAGAGTTGGGGGGCTTGTTAAAGCAAATAGTTTAAAATTTACTGATGGAAATTGGATTTTTGAAGTTATTGATCAAAATAAAAATTCTGTAAACGTTGTATTTTCAAAAACTCTTCCAAATTTGGTAGAGGAAAATAAAGGGATTATTGTAGAGGGAAAATTTATTGATAATATTTTTATTGCAGAGATAGTTTTAGCCAAACACGATGAAAATTATATGCCCCAAAGTGCTATAGACAAATTAAAAGAAGAGGGAAAATGGAGAGGAGATTAATTGATATCTTATTTAGGTAATATCATTATTTATTTTTCATTAATAATTACTATTTTATTCTATCTGAATTTATTAAAAAAAATAATTCCCTCAACCATTTTATCTTTAAAATTAATTTATTTTATAAACCTTATTCCCTTTGGTCTTTTGGTATATGCATTTTCAATTTCAGATTTCACTTTATTAAATGTAGTCAAAAACTCTTATGTTGATGATCCCATTTTTTATAAAGTGACATCTGCTTGGGGTAGTCATGAGGGCTCAATTTTGTTATGGGTTTTTTTAATCAACTTATTTGGAGTTTTTTTTCTATACAAAAACCAAACTGTTGAGATACATAAAAACATATTATTTATATCAACTTTATTTATTCTTTATGTAGTAATTAGTTCAAATCCATTTACTTATGTAGAGGCAAATGAGAATATTTTAGGCTTAGGTTTGAATCCAATCTTGCAACATTTTTTATTTGTAATTCATCCACCAACACTGTTTTTGGGATATATTGGTCTAATTATACCCTTTGTGATATCTGCACATATGCTGGTGAATAAAACTTTCTCAGAAAAATTATTTGAAGAGATGTTAATTTGGTCAAAAATTTCATGGTTTTTTTTAACTGGAGGGATAGTTTTAGGATCTTATTGGGCATATTCAGAACTAGGATGGGGAGGTTGGTGGTTTTGGGATCCAGTAGAAAATATCTCATTAATTCCATGGCTATTAAATACTGCCTTGATACATTCACTTCAAGTTTCTATCAAAAATAACCAACTAAAATTATGGAGCTTAAATTTAGGGCTTTACTGTTTTATTGCATCAGTGTTTGGCACATTTTTAGTACGTTCAAATTTAATTGTATCTGTGCATAGTTTTGCAACAGACCCACTTAGAGGATTATTTTTGATTATAATAATAACATATTTGCTAACCATGACGGTAAGATTAAACATAAAAAGTATTTCAAATTTTAATGAGGACTCTTTTAATATACTTAGCAGAGAGAGTTTTCTTTTATTAAATAATATATTTTTTATTTGTTCTGCACTAGTTGTTTTTATTGGGACAGTTTATCCGTTGTTTAGCGAAATGATACTTAAAACATCAGTTTCAGTGGGCGCACCTTATTATAATTTTGCATTTAATTTATTACTAGCACCATTAATTTTATTTATGGCATTTGCACCACAGATAAATTGGGGAAAGCATGAAAAAAAGGATAAACAATTACCATTTATAATGACTTTATCATTATTAATATCCTTAGTATCATTTTATTTTTTTAATAATTTTTATTTTGCGCTTAGTGTTTTTATTACAAGTCCATTATTTTTAAAAAGTATTTTAGTTTTAAAAACAAATTTTAATAAAAATATAAGTTTTTACTCTCAATGGCTAGCACACTTAAGTATTGGTTTTTTTATAATCGCAGCTGTATATACAGAACAATTTGACTATCAAGAAAATCTACTATTTGAAAAAGAAACTTCCAGTGAAATAAAACTAAAAAATAATAAAACCGCAATAATTAAAAATATTAAAGATGAGGATTTCCAAAATTATCAAAAAATATCAGTGGACTTATTAATTTTAGATGGAGAAAAAGAAAAAGAACTCTCACCTTCAAAAAATATCTACCAACCCTCAGGGCAAGTTACAAATGAGGTTAGTACTACAAATAAATTTTTTAGTCAATATTATGCTACAATATCAACAATTGAGAGCGATAAGGTAGGTATCAATTTAGTATATAAACCATTTATAAATTTATTATGGTTGAGTACAATTATGCTTGTTTTTTCAATATTTTTATCAATTGTTAAAAAAAGATGAAGGGGCATTTTTTATTACCTATAGTTGGATTGGTGGTGTTAGTCGTAAGTGTGTTATTTTACTTTAATCAATCAACCAACAAAAATAATTCAAGAGATGAGGTATCGAGTTTAATATTTGAAACACCAGACTTCTTCAACAATAAGTTAATTAACGAAAATACATTAGGTGAATTTTACATTGTTAATTTTTTTGCTTCTTGGTGTAAGCCATGCTTATTGGAACACCCTTTGTTAATGGAAATGAAAAAAAAAGGCGTAAAAATTATTGGTATTAATTTTCGAGACGATGAAGAGAATTTTAAGGAGTGGATTAATGAACATGGAAATCCTTTTGAATACATTTTAAGAGATGATGGCACCATCGCTTACGAGATGGGTTTAATTGGTGTTCCAGAGACGTTCTTTATTTTTAATAAAATTACTCAAAAAAAGATACAAGGGCCTTTATTTTATGAAGATGTCGAAAAGTATTTATAAACTAATTATACCATTTTTAATAATTCATATATCTGTAATTAGCTTTGCAGGTGTAAATGAACTAAGTGATTATTACAAAACAATCAGATGTCTAGTTTGTGAGGGTCAGAGCATTCAAGAGTCTGATACAGAGTTTGCGATAAATTTAAAAGAGCAAATCCAAAAAAAATATACCTCTGGAATATCCATTGAGGAAATTAATCAAGAACTAATCAAAATTTATGGTGAAGAAATATCTTTTAGTCCACCTAAAAATCACATACTACTTTGGGGGACTCCTTTGATTGTGCTAATAATTATTTTTATATTTGTTAGAAAAAAAATTAGATTTTTTAAAAGAGTATAAAATGAGTTATTTGAACGACTTATCTTATTAAATTGTACTTATTAAACCTCAATCTTTTTCTCTCGTTAGTTGGTAAATGTTTATTCAATCTTCTATTTATTAAGCCAAATAAACCAATTATCAATAATGTTAAAAAAATAAAGTAAAAGCCAACAATTGGATAAGGAATAAAAGGATTAAAGGTTTTATCAGCGAAATAACTGGCATAATAAATCGCATCTCCTTTTTGTTGCCACGCTGGAAAACCAGTAAAAAACACCAATGTTGTTGCATGAAACATAAAAATTGCTTCATTTGTGTAAGAGGGCCATGCCAGGCGGAGCATTGTTGGCCATATAATACGTCTGAATTTTTTAATCCCTGTAAAACCAAACGCATCTGCTGACTCTAAATCTTGACTTGGGACAGCACGCAAGGCTCCGTAAAAAATCTCACCTGCGTAAGCAGATGTATTAAAAAATAAAACAATTAAAGCTCCTAACCAAGCTTTGGTAAACCAACGCGTTTCAACTGTAACAACAAGAAATCCTAGATCAATATCAAATCCTAATCTTGGTAAAAGAACAAATAAATCATATGCAAAGAAAAATTGAATAAATAAAGGAGAACCTCTAAAAATAAAAATAAATAATCTACAAGGAGCGCTAAATAGAGGTAGATTTGAATTTTTACCTAAAGCCAGAACTGTTGCAAAGAAAAATCCAAGGAATAATGCCAAAACGGCAAAATATATGTTCCAAATCATTCCAGAACCAATTAATACAAATTGCTCACAAAGTGTTATGTCAGTTTTTGGTAAAAGTCTCTCTCCATAACCTATAGATCTCAGGCCATAATCAGATAGTGTTTGAAAACAACTCGACATTAGCCAGCCTTGCCTGCCATGGTGGCTTGTCCTTGAGAGAGACGAGCTGATATTTTGTCTAATAAAGATTGTGACAAGTAAGTTAATGATAAATAAAAAATCATTAGTACTCCAAAATACCAAGCTCGCCAATCAGGATGAGGGTACTCATATACACCAGTTTTAATGCCACCTAGTTCTTTAGCCCAATAGACTATATCTTCAATGCCTAGAAGAAATAGGAGTGGGGTTGCTTTAATTAAAATCATCCACAAATTGGACAGACCTGGTAACGCATAAATCCACATTTGTGGTATGAGAATTCTTCTAAAGATTTGACTTTGAGAAAAGCCGTAAGCCTCCCCTGTTTCTATTTGAGATTTTGGAACTGCAGCCATAGCCCCAGACAAAACGTTGCCGGCAAAAGCTCCGAAAACAAAGCCAAAAGCAAGTAAAGCTAGAGAAAATCCATAAATATCGTGCACCCACTCTCCAGCTGTATTTAAAGGAAGTTTCGCAGCTGCACAAACGACAAAATCATTACCTTGCCTTATTGGCTCAGTAACATCAGAACATAAAACTTTATGACGCAAATATTCAAATGCTTGATCAAGTGCTATTGGAATAAATAAAAAGAAAACAATATCTGGAATACCTCTTATCATCGCAAGATAACCTTTTCCTAAAGAGCGAATAATTCTAAAGGTGGATCTTGAAGCAGTTGCGCCTGCGAAACCGAATGCCATTGCCAATGGAGCAGCCAAAGAAAGCAAACCCATAACAACTAAAAAGGAAAAATAAAATGACATATGCTTTGCTGTAGTGACATAACACGATAACCACATTAATCCTTCTATGGATTTAGGGTCTACACAATAACTAAACATTTTTATATTCCACTTGTTTAACTGTTTTCTGAGGGATAAAGTCTCGAATTAAATTATTTCTTTTTCCTGTTAAAACCTCATCTATCCCGAACTTGCCAGCTAAAGGTGCATTAGTTATACCTGAATGCATGACTGCTAAATAAATACCATTTAATTTTTCACCTTTTTGATTTATTAGACGTCCAATTTTTGGTCTTCCATCAACTGGTAATGGTCGTTTGCCAAGTGTAAAGTTATCTAAAATCATATTTCCATTATAGTTGAGCCTAGTTGCCATGTCTTGGATAAGTTTTTTTGCAGTACCTTTAATATTTTCCTCTTGGCTTGAGTCATCATCAAATTTTCCACCTATTATTAGTCTTCCTTTGTCATCCTGTCTTGCATGGAAATTAAAACCTGTGATTGGGTAATTTAATAACTTGGGCAATGGTTTTGTATAAACTAATAAACCTAAACTTGAGTGCATTTCAAAAGGAATATTAATTGTTGATAATAATTTTGGAACGCCAAGTCCAGCAGTTAAAATTACCTCATTATCATTAATAATTTCATCATCGGTTTTGACACCAGTAACATTGTTGCTATCACATATTATCTTTTTTACTTTAGTTTTTAATATTTTCGATCCACTAGCTTTGAAAAGTTCTTTAGTTGCCCTAACACCATCAATAGCCAAGTCATCAACACCAAAGCCGGCCATAGTTGGAATATTATTTAAATAAGGTAAATGTTTTTTTAGTTCAGATTTAGTTGATATTTTTACCGATTGCCCCCAACTTTGATGCTGCTTTATAGTATTTTGAAGTTCTTTATCTCCTTGATCCCAAATAAATGCACCTTTAGATGTATAATTTAAACTTGAAATATAATTTATTAATTTTGGCCAGTAATTCATATTAGCCAAACGAAAAGTAGCATAGCTTTTATCGTTATTAGCATATCCATTCACCCAACCCCAAGTATTTGATGTGGCTTGGTTTTTATCACCAGGTAAATGTGATGATAAAACAGTTATCTTATCCACACCATTTTGGTAAGCATGGTAGGCAAAGGATGCACCTACAATTCCTGCCCCAACTATAATCATTTGAAAATGGATTTTATATTATGTTTCTATGTTTCTTGAGTAAATATTACAAAGAAAAAAAGAGGACGGATATCCCGTCCTCTTGTTCAGTAATTTAAATTAAATAATCTTAAAAAGTTGCGGCTTCAAAACCAAACCACTTTTTAATAAGTGCATTTAGTGATCCGTCGTCTTTCATGGAACTAATAGCTGCATTCATTTTGGCTTTTAACTCTGTATCAGATTCACGGATACCCATTCCAACACCGCCGCCGATAGAGACTTCTCCTATATTTGCAAATTCACCGTTTGATTCTGCAATAATAGATGCAAGGTAATCACCATCTGCTAAAACAGCGTCGGCTTCACCATTTTGCACGGCAGATATTGTTTCTTCTGCTGTGGCAAATTCAACTAAAGTTGCTCCGCTTTCAGCAACATAACCTGCCTGAATAGTTGCAGTTTGAGCTGCAATAACAGCGCTATCTACGTCAATGTCTGCACCGCTCATTCCCATGTATACTGATGGAGATGGTGGAAAATAATCTTGTGTAAAGTCAATCACCTCATCACGTTCTGCAGTAATTGACATACCAGCAATAATTGTATCGTAGTTACCTGAAACTAAATTAGGAATGATAGAATCCCATTCGTTTATAACCCAAACGCAATCTAGATTTGCTCGAATACAAAGCATGTCGCCAACATCTTTTTCAAATCCATCAACTTCGCCATTATCGTTAATAAAATTATATGGAGGATAAGCACCCTCTGTGCCCATTCTTACTGTTTCTGCAAAAGCAGAACCAAATAAAAAAAAGCGCAGCAAATGATGTTAGTATTATTTTTTTCATAATTTTCTCCTTGTTCTTCCTCTATTACTTTGAATAAATACTTACTGAAATATAAACTAAAATAGAGTAAATAGATAAACTTTTTATAAAAACGCTATGAATATTTGATAAATTATGATGAATAGAACAAATCTGCGTTGATTATGCTACCGTTTTGAATATCAATGTTATGATAGCGAATATTTCCCTTAATTTTTGCTGTTGACTTAATATAGATATCTTTAGCTTGAATATCTCCGTCAACTTCTCCCTCAACAGTTACGGTATCAGCAGTAACGGTTCCATTAACGTAAGAACCTGGTTTTAAATTAATGGTTGATGACTTTATAGTACCAGTTAAATGTCCAGAAAAATCTATATAATCAGTGGACTCAAGAGAGCCATTAATTTTTATATCTTTCGCTAAAGTTGATTGGTTGACAATACTGTCAGTTTCAAACATAAATTCAGTTTTTACTTCAGATTTTTTTTCACTAGATCCAAACAACGCCATTATTGATCAACCTCCTGGTTTTCACTAATCTCATCTTCTTTAACTTCATCAGTAGAAATTGGTGTATAAGATTGGACAGTACCTCTATGTCTTAGTGTGCCTTGAATTCTTGCACCATAACTTACTTGTAATGAAGCGTATTCAATTACTCCTTTAATGTTTGCAGAGTTATTAACGATCAAATAATCCTCTGAATTTATCTCACCATCAACGCTCCCAGAGATAGTTATTTCCTGACCTGACATGTCACCACTAAAAGCACCCTTACTGTTGATATTTATATTTGAAGATTTTAGAGTTCCTGTAAGAGTTCCAGAAATATCTGAAGTTTCTGCTCCCTCTATTCGTCCGTCAACTCTAACACCAGAACCTATGTTTACAGCTTTAGCATCATTATCTATAGGATTAGATTGTATTTCATCACCTGATAGTTCAGTATTATTTTCATCCATCTCAGTATTATTCCCGTCCATTTTATTATCCTAACACAATCTAAATATTCATAAAATCTAAATTATTTTCTAAAAACATTGAATTGATTAGGTTTTTAGAACTAATTACTAAGATTATTATAAATTTAATATAATTTAACATATTAACTTTAAGATTTGCTTTTTTTAGCAATATCTTTGAAATCGAAAAAATGAAATATTATTAAATTATGAAAATACTTGAGTTAAACCATTTAGAGAAAAAATTTGGTGAAAATAAAGTTTTAAAGGGCATTAACCTTGTAGCTAATAGAGGAGATGTTGTAAGTATTATAGGAAGTTCTGGGTCAGGAAAAAGTACTATGCTTCGCTGTGTAAATTTCCTTGAAACACCTGATAGTGGTACCATAAATGTTTGTGGTGAAATTATAAACTGTAGCGATGAGAATCTAAAAAAACCTAATAAAAATTTGCAATTGAAAATTACTTCAATTAGAAAAAAATTGGGTATGGTTTTTCAAAGTTTCAATCTTTGGTCTCATATGAATATCTTAGATAACATTACTGAGGCTCCGGTAAATGTTTTAGGAATAGATAAAGTAGTTGCTGAAGAAGAGGCAATGACACTATTACAAAAAGTTGGTATTGCGGATAAAGCAAAAGAGTATCCTTCTCATCTATCAGGAGGGCAACAACAAAGGGCAGCAATAGCTAGAGCGCTCGCCATTTCACCAGAAATATTATTATTTGATGAACCAACGTCATCTCTTGATCCAGAGTTGGTTGATGAAGTCCTGTCTGTTATACGTAATTTAGCTGAACAGGGAAAGACAATGTTAGTTGTAACTCATGAGATGGAGTTTGCACGAAAAGTTTCAAATAATGTTATTTTTCTTCACGATGGTCTTGTGGAAGAGGAAGGACATCCTGACACAGTTTTCACAAATCCCCAGTCAGAGCGTTGTAGGAATTTCTTATTTAATAGACGCGAATAATAAATTTTTATAATTTATCACAGTGAATTCATTACTACTATTCTTGGTAAGACTATTAGACTTTTACACACTAATTGTGTTTTTTTATGTAGTTGTGTCTTGGTTATTTCATTTTAACATATTAAATAGTCAAAATATTTTTTTGTGGCGAGTTTTTGAAAGTTTAAAAAAACTAACTGATCCTCCCTTAAATTATATAAGAAGATATTTACCAAACTTAGGTGGGTTAGATATTTCTCCAGTGCTTTTAATACTAATAATATACTTATTTAAAGATTTACTGATTGAGTATTGGCCAAGGGGATGATGATAAGGAGAATAAAAAAATGGCAGATATAATTGATGGAAAAGCTTTTGCTGCAAAAATTAGAGCTGAGGTTAAAGAGGACTCAGATAAATTAATCTCTCAAAAACAAGTAGATCCATGTCTAGCAGTGGTGCTAGTAGGAGAAAATCCAGCTAGTAAGGTTTATGTGGGTCAAAAGACAAAAATGGCTGCAGAATGCAATATAAAAACTAAAGATTACAAATTAGATTCAAGTACAGATCAAGAGACATTATTAAAATTGATAGATGACCTGAACAATGATGAGTCTGTTCATGGTATATTAGTGCAGTTACCTCTACCCAAACAGATTGATGAGAGAAAAGTGATAGATGCCATCGTGGTGGAGAAAGATGTTGATGGTTTTCATGCGATTAATGCTGGTAGACTTTCAATAGGCGGGGATATGTTAAAGAAAGCGTTTATCCCTTGCACACCATTAGGATCTTTACTCCTATTGAAAGACCAAATAGATGATTTAAAAGGTAAAAGTGCTGTTGTGATTGGTAGATCAAATATTGTCGGTAAGCCCATGTCTCAACTTTTAATTGAAGAGTCATGTACTGTTACAGTGGTACACTCCAAAACCAAAGAAATTGAAAAAGTTTGCTCACAGGCAGATATTATCGTTGCCGCTATAGGAAGGGCTGAGATGATTGACTCAAAATGGTTAAAGGATGGAGCAGTTGTAATTGATGTTGGTATTAACAGAATAGATATTACAAAAGAGGACGGGAGCAAAGGAACTAAGATAGTGGGTGACGTAGACTTTGAAAGTGCCTCCAAGAAAGCCTCAAAAATTACTCCTGTACCAGGTGGTGTTGGACCGATGACTATAGCATGTCTACTAAGAAACACTGTAACATCAGCTTATCGTCATGCTGGTCTTAAGGACCCAAGATTAAATTAAAATTAAGTTTTTATTTTTCCTGAAATACTTGATCCAGATGTTACGACATTTCCTTGCTCATCAACAATTACTGGACCGGAGACTGGATCAGTTACTCCCAATTCTGAACTGAACTCCTCTAAAATATCTCTTATAGTGTCAAGATATGCGATCATTTGTTGGCGAGCATTCGCAAGACTATTTTCATCCACCCACTCGACAACGCTACAATAGGACCTCTCACCTGTCTTTATAACTTTGCGGGTAATAACTCCATCGGGATTTGAAAACTTCTTCATTGAGTCAATAAAGGATTCTTCATTACCAGGTTTAACCTTGAAACGCACGACACTCAAAAATTTAGCCATAGTTGATACTATTAAAATTATCAAATGAAAACATCATAATTTTCATACTCAAAAACTTATTTCTCTTATTAGGGTTGCAGATATTAAATTTAATATTTTATCAAAATAGCTCTGTGACTGAATACCTACATTTGCAACACCTAATACTTTCTTATCAGAAAAGATTATATTTTCTGACAATTTTAAAATTACTTTATAATAAGACCTTTCGGATTGTATTCCTCCACCAGGTTTTTCTCTTGCAGCTATCGGGCCGTTAAATATAGAGGTAACCGAGGGATAAAGACTAAAATCGTCTACTGGTGATTTACTTATAGAAATTACTTCTAAATCAACCTTTGGCATTTCAATTGAATTAGGAACAAAAAAACTATTTTTAAACTCTTTAACCTTTGAAATATCATTTTCAGATAAAAAAGCTATGACTTGAAATGACTCTTTATTTACAATTGACATAATTGGATCATCTTTGTTTAGCCATTGATTTTTTTTTAATTCAATTAAACTTACAATCTCTCCTTTAAATGGTGCGGTGATATTTAAAGATGATTTAATTTTTTCTAAATTATTAATATTAGTTATAATTTTTTTTTCTTCACTTTTCATTATCAATAAATCTGATTTATTTTGATCGCCCTCTAAAGCATTGTTAATTTGAATTGAAATTAATTTTTTTTCTTCAATTAGTTTTTGTATATCAGAATTAAGTGATGGCGAATTTAATTTTATTAAATCTGTTCCTAATTGAACAGATTGATTCTCTTTAACGTATATATCTGAAACTTGAGAATTTATTGTTGGGTAAATTGTAATGTATTCTTCTGATTGATAAATTGCTGGAATAGACTGTGTATTTTTCCAAGGGTAAAATAAAATAAATGATAGAGCACCTAAAATTAAAATTGTTCTAATTATACGAATATTTAAAAAAAAGCTAGAGCGTAATTTCCACCATTCTCTTAATTCTTTTAAAATAGGCAGTGCTATAAACCAAATAATTTCTACTACAAAAAGAAATATTCCTAAAATTTTGAATGCAAAAAAATAAACCAATAAAGCTATTCCTATAAATAAGAAGAACCTGTATATCCAAGTCGACCAGGCATAAATAGTAATTAAATTTTGGCGTTGTTGGCTCATATACTCAGGAGGGCTAAGGCTCAACCCAAACAACCAATTTCGCAATTTCCATTTTGCAATCGCAAATGCTCTGGGCTGAAGGTTGTCTATTTTTATAAAATCAGCAAATACGTAATATCCATCAAACCTCATAAATGGGCTAATATTAATAAGAAGTGAAGAAATCCATCCTGTCGTAGCAACGAAAAAAGCGCCACTTTTCAAAATTCCTGGATCAGACACTCCCCAAACAAAAGTAGCCAACAAAGCTAAGTGTAACTCTGTCGAGATTCCAGCAAAATTTATTATCAGTCTTTTCTTATGATCTCTAAGTCTCCAAGCATTAGTATTATCAGTGTATAAAAAAGGAAAAAAAACTAAAAACGCTATTCCCATTGAATTGACATTGCATCCAAAATTCTTAGCTGTGTAAGCATGGCCTAATTCATGAATTGCTTTTACACCAACTAATGCAATTGCGTAAAAGATTAAACCATTAAAATTGAAGAAATACAAAAAAGTAGATAAAAATTCATCCCAACTTTGAATAACAAAATAAATTCCAATAATTCCAAAAAAGTAGATTATTGATCTAAAAAGTTTTTTTCCAAAAAACTTAGCTATATTTATTGTTCTGTCCAAAAAAGGATCTGGTTTAATTAAAGGTATTTTGAAGAAAAGATAGTTATGTATTAAATTTAAAAACCAATGCTTTTTTTTAGCCTGATGTTGAGCGAGTAATAGTTTAACATCTTCTGAACTTGAGTGAATTATTAGACTATTGACTTTTAAAAAATTTATAAAATCATCTAACTCCTCTTCTTCGATAGTAACCCCCTTGGCTTCTACCTTTTCAATAAACTGTTTCGAGTCTACTCCTGCAATCCAATGTCTCAGTATTCGAAAAGCATTTAAACCTAATGTAAAATATTTGTTTCTTAAATTATCATAAATCAGCCATGATGGAGAACCGTCCTCCATAGGAGTTCCTGGTAAAAGTTGAAGGTCTTGTCTTATTGATGGAGTAATCATTTAGATACCAAGTGTTTGTCGAACAAAAATAATTGGTTTTCTAAATAAGTAAAAAAATAGTTTTACCTCATCACCAAAAATTTTTGCAGTTCCTCTGAGTCCAATTCTTGGTGAGTTTTCAGTCATAAGAATTTCCGCTGTTACCCGGTAGGCTAGAGTGTTCTCACTGGTGAGTTCAGGCTCATAAGAAAATTTTGAAACCTTTGCAGGAATAACATTTAGTGGATCAGAGTCTAAAAAAACGTTTATTTCTGCATCTTTTTTTACTGTTATAGCATCTTTTACCGGCATCATTATCTCGACAACAACATTCGATGGGTCAGCGATAACCATTATTGTCTCTCCAACCTTAAAGGGCTTGCCTATAAGAAGTGATTTATCCTTTATAACTGCAATTCCATCAGCAGGAGAATTGATCGTAGACTCTTCTAATAGATATTTCTGATAACTTAAGGTTTGTTCTACAAGTTTAATTTTACTCTGAAGTTGACTGACCATCGCTTTGTCCTCTTTACTTTGAAAAGATGACTGTTTTGCCTGAAGTAATTCGGTTTCAATTACTTTTAATTCTTGAAAAACTAAATCGTAATCGTTTTGTAAATCTGTTTTTTCAAAAGATATTAATGTAGTTCCAATATCAACATCATCATTATTTTGAATAAAAACTTCTTGTATGACGCCTTCAATAGGAGCATTTATAACATAGGGGTCTTTTGGAACAATTTCTGATTTGCCAACTGTTGAAAGAGAAATTGGAATGAACATACTAGCAATAAGTCCTGCTATAATTAAAAATTGAAACCATGTATTTTTAAAAACTTTAATTGAGCTTTCAAAAAAATTATTTTCTTTGAGTGATCCCATCGCGTGTCCAATAGATGAACTCAGGTGCCTAATGTATTCGATATCTTGCTCTGCCCAATTTTCATCTCTTGCAAGAAGCAATGCTGCTTGAGGGCCTTTTTGATTTGAAAAACAAGGAACCCATAAAAGTTTATCTGGAATTGGATTTTCACCTTTAGCAGGGATTAACGAGTCTTTTTCGATTGTAAATGGGTGGGTCTCAGGTGATCCTTCTTTTAATTTTTCTCTTATTATTTTCTGAGCTAATATAGTTGTCGAAGAAGTTTGTTCTACAACTGCTATATCAGAAATAGCATCAATCTTAAATTTATTTGGGTTTGCCCATTCTCCAAAAAAAGCAAAGACAAAAGGGGTTATGTTTCTTAGTTCGTTCGTAACTGTATATCTGATTTCTACAAAAGATTTTGCTTCACGTAATTTTTTTTCAAACGTGAAAATCCTTGCTAAACGATTTAATTGGTCTTGGCTCAAAATACAACTCGCCCACTCATTCCAGGCAAAAGGGCAGAGCTAGCGTTTGTAATTGTACCTTTTAGTTGGATTGTTTGGCTAACAGCATCAACATTTGCACCAATTCCACTTATAGAAGCATTGAATTCTTCTTGTATTTCATCAATATAAACAGTGATTGGGTGGCCTATTGTTAACCAAGAAACCCATTCACTAGATACTACCATTTCTAATTCAAGAACATCAGTTTTTATAATCTTCATTAATTCAACTTGGGGCTGTATCGACTCAAATGCGTTTACAACAACTTCCTCAACTGCACCATCAAAAGGCGCTCTAATTTCACATCTCTCTACATTTAGTTCAGCAATACGTAATTCTGATTTTGCCTTCTCATACTCTGATATAGAGAGTTCAAGTTCATATTTTCCAATAGATCTCATCTGTAACATCTGTTCATCACTTTTTAGTTTGATCAATGCGCTATTTTCATTGGCTCTAACTACATCTTTTTGTGCTTCATACAAACTACAATCGAATTGAATGAGTAAATCTCCTTTTTTAAATCTTTCCATTTCTTTAACAGAAATACTAGTAATACGAGCGGCCAATTCACTGGAAAGAACAGCTTCTTGAGATGCAACCACCAAAGCTCTTGACTCCCTAACTTCTGCTTTAGAGGAAACAGTAAATAGGAGAGATAAAATTATTATTTTAACCAGAAACTTTAACAAGTTTATCTCCGTAATTTTCATGACCCTCATACTGTAAGTCTAATTGCTCTTGAAGAGTTGCAAATTTAATAAGTTTTTCATCTGTTTCAAAATTTTGTGTATTCAAAACAATAGCATCTTCAGGAATTGCCTCATCAATTTCTCCTGGTATAGTTGGTATATCAATAAGACTTGACTGATCGTCTGTGTTTGGTGTTTGGTTTTCATTATTGTCTGAGTCATTCGGGTTAAGATTATTATTTATATTAGACCCATCTTCTAAATCATTTTTTGTATTAAGTAACATTTGTCCTTTTTCATCAACAGTAACTTCGGTTTTTAAAGCTGCACTTCGGTCTATGAAAGGCTCGAGGTCACGTTTTAAGGCTTTGTCCTGGCTAACAGAGTTTCTATTCAGAGTAACATTAATTTCTCTTGTGCTATTATCATTGTCGATTGCAATCACCTTGACATCGATTGAGTAAATATTTTGAGGAAATTGAACGATCGTTTGACCTGTTGATGGATCAACACGTATCCAGCTTGGAAGAGAAGAACCATCCTCTAAAGTTCCTGTATACTGTTTTACATTAAGTCTATAATCATCTCCAATAGCAAATCCCAATAAAGTATTTTCATTTATTCCAGGTCTTCCACTTTGATCAATATTTAAATCCTCAACAGCAACATCGATTACCTTCATACCGCCATTGAATGTATATTCCTTGACTAAGGAGCCTAAATTTCCTCTCACCGCAAGATCGGCTATTTGGTCGTTAACTTTAGGTGTTTCAAATGTCACTGTCTTATCAGCAATCGCCGCTTCTAATGTTTTTTGCTTAACAATTAGTGGTGGTGGTGGTGCATCACCAGGCTTTCCAGGCTTTCCAATAATTATTGTAAATGTTTGTTGTGTAGATAGGTTACCTCCGTCTGTAGCCGTTACTGTAAAAGTATATGTACCCTCAGGTAGACGACCTCTAATTCTTCCTGCATCGTTAACAGTCAGACCTGATGGTAAACCACCATAACTATATGTTAGTTGTCCGTATGTGCTGGTGCCTGGATCTGGATCATCAAAGAAAAGTTTTGATTGAATGACAATTCTATTATTTTCAGCACCTCTAAATGTAGGTGCTTTTGTGGAAGTAGGAGCATCGTTGATACCAGTAACTGTGACAGCTAATTGTGCTGTATCAGTACTGGATCCATTAGAAATAGTATATGTAAAATAATCTATTGCAGTTGTATCTGGAGTAAGAATGTCTGCGCCATCTTGGTCTGCAACATATGAATAAGTACCGTCTGAGTTGAGTGTTAGTGTTCCGTAAGTACCTTTTAAAGAAGATCCCACAGTGCCACTAGTGCCAGAGCCAGCCTCTCTTCCAGTTCTTACAGCAGAAACAACAGCATCAGCGGTCTCATCTGCATCATTACCTGCGTTTGTATCATTTGATAATAACCCTGAAGCTTTATTTCCAACACTCAGAGTATTACCATCTGTAACACTTCCGGCATCGTTATTTCCAACAACTTCATTATCTTGACCGGTAACTGTAATGGTAATTGTTGCAGTATCAGATGCTGTTCCGTCGGATACAGTATAAGTAAACACATCTGTCTCAGTGGAGCCATCGGCTATATTATCAGCTGCAGCTTGATCAGCAGTGTAAGTGTAAGATCCATCTGCACCAACAGTTAATGTTCCATAAGTACCAACTATTTGAGTACCATTACTTTGATAAGTTGAGCTTGAGGCAACAGTACCTGAATTGCCATTTGAGTGAGATATATTAGTTAATGTCAGTGAAGATGAATCATCAGCGTCAGTATCATCATTTAATAAATCATCCTGAGCTGCAGTTTTTGTAATAGTTTTGTCCTCAAGCACAGAGTCCGTATCATTTACACCGACTGGATCATCGTTAATACCAGTTACTGTAATTGTCAATGTTGCTGTATCAGTTGCTGTTCCATCAGAAACTGTATAGGTGAAGACGTCAGTTTCTGTATCACCAGCATCTAAGGCATCAGTTGCTGTTTGATCTGCCGTGTATTTATATGCTCCATTAGATCCAATCACCAACGTACCATAAGTGCCAGTCACAGATGTGCCGTTAAGATGTGTGGTACTAGATGAAACATTTGACTCTGATCCAGAGCCAGGTTGAATTTTTGTAACGGTTAAATCAGCGGAGTCGTCAGCATCTGTATCATCATTTAAAACATCATCTTGAATAGCCAACTTAGTGACGCTCGAGTCCTCATCAACACTATCGGTGTCATCAACAGCTACAGGGGTGTCATTGACACCTGTTACAGTGATTGTCAATGTTGCTGTATCAGTTGCTGTTCCATCAGAAACTGTATAGGTGAAGACGTCGTTTGCCGTATCACCTGCGTCTAAATCATCAGCTGCACTTTGATCAGCTGTATAAGTATAAGATCCATTTGAATTAAGAGTTAGTGTTCCATAAGTACCTGTTAAAGCTGATCCAACAGTGCCACTATTTCCTGTACCGTCTTCAGCTCCAGTTCTAATTGCTGAGACTGTAAGAGATGCTGAGTCATCTGCATCTGTATCATCATTTAAAACATCATCTTGCACTGCAGTTTTAGAGACAGTTGCATCTTCATTAACACTATCTGTATCGTTAACAGCTACTGGGGCGTCATTTACACCAGTAACAGTAATTGTCAATGTTGCTGTTGCAGTTGCAGAATTTTCATCGGTTAGCGTATAAGTAAAAACATCAGTTGCAGGATCATTAGCATCTAAATCATCAGCTGCAGTTTGATCAGCTGTATAAGTGTAAGATCCATCGGCTCCGATTGTTAAGGTACCATATGTGCCAACTATTTGTGTACCACTACTGCTATAAGTCGAACCCGAAGAAACAGTTCCAGAGTTACCGTTTGTATGTGATATATTAGTAACTGTTAGCGAAGCATCTGTATCAGCATCTGTATCGTCATTTAATACATCGTCCTCAGATCCTGTTTTAGTAACAGTAGCATCTTCATTTACACTATCGGTGTCGTCTACACCCGCAGGTGTATCGTTCTTTCCTGAAACTGTAATTGTTAGTGTTGCAGTATCAGTGTCTGTGCCATCCGTCAATGTGTAAGTAAATACATCATCATCACTATCTCCAACGTCTAAGGCATCAGCTGCTGTTTGATCAGCTGTGTATGTATAAGAGCCATCTGCACCAATTGTCAAAGTACCGTAGGTACCAACTATTTGTGTACCACTGCTATTATAAGTTGAACTTGAAGAGACTGATCCAGAATTACCATTTGTATGCGCTATATTTGATACTGAAAGAGAAGCGCCTGTATCAGTGTCTGTATCGTCATTTAAAACATCATTTTGAGAACCTGTTTTAGTAACAGTTTCATTTTCGTTTACACTATCAGTGTCATCAACAGCTACAGGGGCGTCATTCACGCCTGTAACTGTAATTGTTAGTGTTGCTGTGTCGGTTGCAGAACCATCAGTAATTCTATAGGTAAAAACATCATCCTCTTGAGCCCCTGCAGCAAGTGCTTCAGCAGCTGTTTGATTTGCTGAGTATACATATGAGCCGTCTGAACCAATAGTTAGTTGACCATAAGTTCCAGTAACAGTTGTGCCCGTGGTGGTTCCACTTGCACCGTAAGTTGTGTTATTACTCACTGATGTGCCTGAGGCTGCACTGCTATGTTGAATTTGATCAACTCTAATTGTATCTCCATCTGGATCACTATCATCATTTAAGACATCATTTTGAGCACCAGTTTTAGTTACAGATGCATTTTCATTCACACTATCTGTATCGTTAACAGCGTCTGGGCTTTCATTGCCTGCTGCACCTCCAATGACAGTCAGTACGAGATCTGCCGTGGTTGTTGCTGTTCCATCGAATAAAGTGTATGTAAAGGTATCAGATACTGTAGCACCATCGCTTAATCCTGAAATATCAGAACTTGCTACATATGTGTAAGAACCATCTGCGCCAATTGTCAAAGTACCATAAGAGCCCGTTACAGATGTACCACTACTGTTATAGGAGCTCCCTGAAGAAACACTAGAATTATCACCACCACTTTTTTTAATCTGAGTAATTCTGAGAGTATCGTTTGTGTCAAGATCACTGTCTTTATGTGAACTTGAAGTCGTATGGATGACATCACCTGAGTGTTCACCGTTTGCATCAAAACTGCCGTCAACATTTGCATTTGCACTATTTTGAACAGTTAGTGTAGACCCTTCATTCACGACGCCGACATCATTTTGTGCTGATGGGTTATCGTTTGCCCCTAATACTTTAATAGTAATATTTGCTGTGTTATCTTGCGTGCCATCCGTTATGGTGTAAACAAACACATCATTCTGACTCTCTCCAGCTGCAATGGAGTCTGCAGCTGCCTGATCAGCAGCATAACTATACGATCCGTCTGCACCAATTGTTAAAGTACCATAAGTTCCTGTTACGGAGGTACCGCTACTATTATAAGAACTTCCTGGTTGAACAGAAGAATCTGTGCCAAGATTTTTTCTAATGAGCTTTACGCTTAAAGAAGCTGATGTATCTAAATCAGTATCTTTATGAGAGCTTGAGGAGGTGTCTAAAACATCACCTGAATTTTCTCCTGTTGTGTCAAGAGAACCAGAAATGTTGGAATTTGATCCGTTTGTAACAGTCAAAGTGAGATCTTCTGTTATTGCACCTTCATCGTCTTGTGCGGTAGGAGTATCGTTTATACCAATAACTGTGATAGTAATTGTTGCGGTGTCTGTTGCAGTCCCGTCAGTCAATGTGTAAGTAAATACGTCTGTAACTATATCGCCTGCATCAAGAGCGTCCGCATCAGAGTCATTAGCAACGTATTTATATGAGCCGTCTGAACCAATGGTTAGTTGACCATAAGTTCCGCTAACAGTTGTGCCCGCGGTAGTTCCAGAAGCACCGTAAGTAGTATTATTGCTTACAGCTGTGGAAGAGCCTGCTGAGCTATGTTGAATTGCTGAAACTCTCAAAGAAGCACTAGCGTCAAGATCAGAGTCCTTGTTTGAACTTGAGGTTGTATCTATTACATCACCGGTATATTCGCCGGTGATGTCTACAAAACTATATGGACTTGAAAGTGAAAAAGATTGGATTCCGTTACTTGATGCTCGAGCTAAAAATGCTTTGGATCCATCATTATTAAATATAATATCAGTTGGGTTATCTGCATAGCTACTCACATCAAATGCACCATTAAATGTTGCTGTAGATAAGTTAAAACCGGTACTAAGATCATATTCTAAAATATCCTTATTTGCCTGACCTGTGATAAACAATTTTGTGCCTGTTGCGTTAAATGAAATTCCCCTTGGTGTACCTTCTTTTGCACTAAAATCTAAACTTCTACTTGTGTATGAAATTGTTGAGGAATCAAAAGCGGTTGATAGAGAATATTCATAAACAGCATCATTAATATCTCCCAGTAAAAACATTTTAGTTCCATCAGTATTAAAAGTAAAACCTCTAGGGTTGCCGTCTTGACCGCTTATAACAGTTGAAGTAGGTGTTGGTAATGAGGAAATATCATAGGCTGTAGATAAAGCAAATTCATGAATCTTTTTATTAGCTCCTGAGCCATTGCTTATATACAGCTTCGTACCATCATTATTAAATCTTATACCACGTGGATTACCTGCGTGAGAAGAAATGTCTGTTGTACTACTTTGAGTAGCAGTATTTATATCAAAAGCAGTTGTTAAAGTATGTACAGAGATATCTGGTGAATTGCTATGATGAAGAACAAACATTTTAGTCCCATCATGATTAAATGCTACAGAACGAGTTGTATCTGTAGTTGCATATGGAGAACCAGTATCAAGAGATGCGGGTGTTACAGTATTATCATTACTGCTATTGATAACAGTCAAAGTTCCATCTTCATTAATGGTCCCTGTATCATTTTGTGCAACAGGAGCATCGTTCACTCCCGTTACAGTTATTGTTAAAGTTGCGGTAGCTGTAAGTGAGCCGTCAGTGGCTTCATATGTAAACTCATCGGTTTCTGTATCACCTGCGTCTAAAGCATCAGCTGCTGTTTGATCAGCTGTGTATATATAAGAACCGTCAGCACCAATTTTTAAAGTACCGTAAGTTCCGGTAACTGTTGTAAAATTACTTAAATGTGTACTGCTTGATGTAACAGAAGTGTATCCGCTATCAGTGCTATGTTTGATTTTCGACACACTTAAAGTTGCTGAGTCATCCGCATCTGTATCGTCATTTAATACATCATCTTGTGCTCCAGTTTTTGTCACTGAAGCGTCCTCGTTAACGGCATCAGTGTCATCGGTAGCAACAACCGGGTCGTTTATACCTGTGACAGTAATTGTTATATTTGCAGTATCTGATCCGGTATTACCATCAGAGACTTCATAGACAAAAACATCTGTAACTACATCGCCTGCATCCAAGTCGTCGGCCAAACTTTGGTCTGCTGTATATATATAAGATCCGTCAGCACCAATTTTTAAAGTACCGTAAGTTCCGGTAACTGTTGTAAAATTACTTAAATGTGTACTGCTTGATGTAACATTAGAGAAATCTCCTCCGTTCTTTTTTATTTTTGAAACACTAAGAGTATCTCCTTCAGGATCAGTGTCATTTATAAGAACATCTCCTGTGACGCCAGTCGTTCCATCAGTAACAGTCACTGAGTCATCTTCATCTACTGCATTAGTGTTATCGGTTGCACTTGGGTTCTCATTGTCTTTACCAATAAGTGTAATCGTCAGAGTTGCGGTATCTGTTGCGTCGTGTTCATCTGATAGAGTATAAGTAAAGGTGTCAGTTAGGTTAGAGCTACTAGCACTAAATCCTGATATGCTGTCTCTAGCAACATATTTATATGAACCGTCTGATCCAATGGTAAGAGTACCATAAGTTCCTGTTACTGAAGTACCATTGCTGTCATAGGAGGTATTATTAGTAACAGATGAAGATGAACCACCACTAGGTTGAATTGCTGAAATTCTTAATGTAGGAGATGCGTCAGGGTCACTGTCAACATGAGAGCTTGAACTGGTATTAATTATGTCACCTGAATGTTCTCCTGTTGCATTAAATGTGCTACCAGAGTCATTGGTTTCGTTGGCATTTGCCCCATTTGTAACTGTCAATGTTTCACCCTCATCAATCACACCCACATCATTCTGGGCACTCGGTGTATCGTTCACTCCCGTTACAGTTATTGTTAAAGTTGCAGTGTCAGTGTCCGTACCATCTGACAATGTGTAAGTAAAGACATCATCTATGCTGTCTCCAACGTCTAAAGCATCAGCAGCTGTTTGATCAGCTGTGTATGTATAAGAGCCATCTGCGCCAATTGTCAAAGTACCATAAGTACCAACTATTTGTGTACCGCTACTTTCATAAGTCGAGCCTGAAGAAACAGATCCAGAATTACCATTTGTATGCGCTATATTTGATACGCTTAGGCTCGCACTATCATCTGGATCAGAGTCGTCATTCATTACATCGTCTTGCGAAGCTGTCTTTGTAACGGTAGCATCTTCCGCAACTGTATCTGTATCATCAACAGCAACAGGGGCATCATTAATACCTGTAACTGTAATAGTTAAGTTGGCAGTATCTGTTAGTGCACCATCTGAAATAGTGTAAACGAAAACATCTGTTACTTGATCACCCGCATCCAGATCATCTGCTGCATCTTGATCAGCGACGTAAGTATAAGAACCGTCAGCTCCAATGGTTAAAGTTCCGTATGTTCCAGTGACTGATGTGCCGCTACTATTATATGTACTTCCTGAGGAGACATTAGAGTCTGTGCCGCTGTCAAAATTAATTTTTGTTACAGTGATTGTATCTCCATCAGCGTCACTGTCGTCGTTAAGCACATCATTTTGAGATCCTGTTTTGGTAACCGTAGCATCCTCATTAACGCTGTCAGTATCATTTACTGCATCAGGTGCTTGATTACCTGCTTTTGTAAAAACTCTTATGATGTCACCATGCTGTGCACCATTATTAAATCCCACATAAAGTGTATTTGAGTCAGTATCGACACCAAACCAGTCACTTTTATGGCCTGAAGGTTTACTAGAGTCTGTAACACTTGTGCTCCAAGTCCACTTTAATTTCTCTGTACTAAAAGCATTATTGCCGCCACTACCGTGTTGGTTTATTGTGTGATAAGTCGCTCCACTTTTATCAACTCCCGAATATGCAATGATATTATTCATATTGAACCAAACACCTAGTATTTCATTTTCAAAAACTACTGACCGCACATCATTTCTTCCTGAGTTTTCTGTAGCATAAACGTAATATGAATTCATAGGCGTTGATGAAGCATCAACAGTAGTAGTGCCTGATGTTATGTCAGGACCTCTAGTTCGGACACCGCTATTATTTTCTTCATATCCAGTGCCTAAATTTGTAGTCTTATAAAAAGCAAATGAGCCTGTGTTTATATCTTCTCTCTCTAAGGTAATAACAAAGGGTTTGTTGCCATCAGTGTGATTAGAGGCAGAGGCAGCAGTTCCAGCATCATTATTACCCGCTTTTAAATTTGTTCCCGTATTTTCTACAAAACCATCTAATGATGAAATTCCATTTTGAAGAAGAGAGTGTTTGTAATCAACAACACTAATTCCATTAGTTTCAACAATACCGTATTTTTTTTCTAAGTCCCAGTCACCACCCTTACCTGTAATATCATCAGAGGCTGCGATATCTGCTTGAGAAATATTTCCAATTTGTTGAATAAGTAATTTTCCTTGTTCACCTTGTGCCAAATTACAACCATAAAATAATAAGTCACCATCTTGAGTTAACGAGGCACCAATTGATTGAAGTGCAGTGCTAAAAGAATTGATCGTTTCCGAATTTAATATTGAATTTCCAAGTACTACCTGACCAGTACTTGCGTGTCCTATAATATGTACTGCATCGATGTCACTTTGATCTTGCAAAATACTTTGCATTTTTGCAAAGCCGTTTTCATTAGAGTCAATTAAATAGATAGATTTTGTGTCATCGATGGAGTTTATGATTGTTTGATAATCATCAACACCCTTGTCTATGAAGACAATTTCTTTTCTCGAGTCATTGTTGTGTGTAATCGCTTTTAAATTAGTTGAAAGATCGCTTTCGCTAAGAGAGTTGTTTTGAATTTGGTCTTCTACAGCTTCAATGGCTTCACTAGCAGCATAAACAGCAGCACCATCAAACATGATTCTCGGTTCCAGCATTTGAATGCTAAAATGTGGATAAGTTTTCTGTTTATCAGCCACTTATTTACTCTCCTCTTATCTCTCCAGCCCAGAAATATACAATAGATTCAATGGATTTTCATTTAATTTGTAAAAATATATAGACATTTCGTAGTTGTTTTTTATCCACAACTATGAGATTTTATGCTGTTATTTTTGACGGGGAAAGAATGGCTAATTATAAGGTTTTTGTTGTATTAATTGCATCAATATTCATTTGGGGGTGTTCTAAGACACCCATGCCAATTGTAAAAGAAGAAGTCCAACTTTCATCCCAAGAGGATTTAGAGTATCTCAAACAAACATCTGAAAATGCACCTTTAGAAATTGATCTTTACCAGGCTATTGCGATCGCAATTAAGAATAACCGTGATTTACGATTGAACCTTATGGACTCCGCATTAAGTCAGGGTCAAATAGATGTGGTTAAGTTTGATATGTTACCAAAATTATCTGTGAATGCTGGTTACAAAGTTTTAGAAAAGCATCCAGCATCAACTAGCGTAAATATGACTACTGATATTACTGATGGAGAAGAAAATGTAGCGGCAGAAGCTATAGCTGATAGCCCTACTTATACACTTTCACAACAAACACCGTCAAATTCGTATGATATAGGTTTCACTTGGAATGCATTAGACTTTGGTCTGTCTTATGTTAGAGCAGGTCAGCAAGCTAACAAATATTTAATTTCAAAAGAGTTAGAGCGAAAGGCCATTCATAATTTAACAAAAGAAGTTATTTATGCTTATTGGAAGACACTTTCTGCTGATGAGTTATTAAGTCAAATAAATCCTTTAATGGACAGAGTTAATGCTGCATTAGATGACTATGAATATATTGAAGAACTTTTAATTAGTTCGCCTATGGATGCTTTATTATACCAAAAAGAATTACTTGATGTTTTGCAAATTTTAAATACACAGCGTCGAGCTTTAATGGACTCGCGCGCGCAGTTATCTAAATTAATGGGACTTTTGCCGGATCAGGAATACATTTTAGTAAAAACAGAACAGCCTCTAACGGAGTTAAATATGTCTCTAGAAGAGCAAGAAGAAGCAGCATTATTTTCAAGACCTGAATTACTAGAAGTTAGATACCAAGAAAAAGTTTCTGCACAAGAAGCAAAAGCATCAATGCTTTCATTATTTCCTTCCCTTCAGTTTAACGCTACATGGACTTATGACTCTAATAAGTATTTGTTAAATAAAGATAATGTAGAGTACGGTGCTGTTTTCGGCGCTAATTTATTGAATATTTTCCAAGCTGGTAATATTAATGATATTAATAAAATTAATGAAAAACTCATCGAAGAACAAAGATTGGCAGTTTCAATGGCTGTTTTATCTCAAGTCCACATTGCTAATATCAACTATGCACAAAGTTTAAGAGAATACAGTAACGCCAAACATTATCTGAATGTTGCCCAAAGAATTAACGATTTAATATCTAATGCTCAAAAAATTTCTCGTTTTGGAGAATTAGAAATGATTAGAGAAGAAGCAAGTCTACTTGTTTCTCGTTTAAGAAACGACATAGCCTACGCTGAATTACAATATAGTCTGGGCACATTGTATTCATCTGTAGGTATGAACTTTACACCAGAAAATTTATCACAGATTGGTGATAGCGAACTTGCATTAGCCCTAAAAGAAAACTTAAATCGTTGGACAAAAAAATATAATTCATTTGTTGCAATTCCATTAAATGATCAAAACCCTGTGCTCGTTCAAACAACCAAAATCGTTGAAGATAATGTTAATTTATCAAATTATAATTTCGTTGATTTTATATTTAAGTTTGATGAAAAATCCTTTTATTTGGAGGGTAGTGGAAAAACTAGATACAATGTAAAGATGGCTAATGGGGACGCCTTACCATCATGGTTAGTCTTCCTTCCATCGCAATATACATTTGTCGGCAACCCACCATTTGCTACTGGCTCATTGAATCTAACAATAGAAGCAAGCAATGATATAACAAATATATCAGATACATTTACGTTATCTTGGGATATTAATAATCAAAATCCTAAAACGGTTCCTGAACTAAAAACAATTGAAGAAGAAACTGTTAATGAGGAGCAATTAAATGCACTCAACAAAGCTTTGGAAAAAAAGATAGAAGAAGTTATTACAACTAAAGAAGAAGTAAATGAAGAGATGTTAGATTCACTAATTGCTGCAATCAGTTTTAAAGAGGATAAAGATTTAGAGGACCTAGATATTATCCTCGACTCAAGTTTTAAAATTAAATCTAAGCCTAAACCAAATAAAAATGTATTGATTGCTGCACTTAACGATAGTCTTGGAGATCAAATTGAGTCAATGACATCCTATAACCCTAATCAATCAGCATTTATTCAAGTTGGTGCTTTTAAAAAAGAAAAAGTCTCTCAAATTGTAGCTGACGACATATCAAAAAAAATTGGAACGCGTGTTGAAGTTAGACCTACGATGGTGTCTGACCCTGTAATGTATAGAATTTTAGTTGGCCCAGAACATAAAGATCAAATTATAAATGTTATAGCAGATATTATGGAGTTGGGCATATCAGATTATTTTTTGACACAAGGATAAATAAAAATTGAATGAGATTAAAGCAAGAGAGATTTTTGATTTACTTCTAAAAGATCATAATTTAGATAAATTTTTAGAATATTGTACTGACGATATAAAATTTATATTGCACCCAAAACATGTAGCAGCAGGTGTTTATGATAAAAAAAGCATCAACGATCTTTTTGAACACCTTGCTAAATCTTTTCCAAACTGGAAAGAAACCATTGATGAGGTTTATCATGATAAGGAAAAAAGAATTTTAATTATTATTTCAAGAGGTAATTCTTCAACAATTACAAATATTTGGGATATACAAATTGCTCACTATAATGAAAATGGAAAAATTTTTAAAGTTGAAGATCGCATCGATACACTTCACCTAGCAGAAGGCAATGTGGGCCCTAAAATTTAAGTTTATTTTTTTTTAATCTCAAAGCATTAAGTTTTATAAAACCCTCTGCATCACGTTGATCGTAATTAGAACTTTCAAACGTTGCAAGATCTTCGTCATACAGGCTATTAGGTGACTGCCTTCCAATTACAATCACATTGCCTTTATAGAGTGCAAGTTTTACTTGGCCATTTACTCTTTTCTGAGTGGCATCAATAGCTTTTTGCATCATCACTCTTTCTGGAGCAAACCAATATCCATTATAAACTAATCTTGCATACTTTGGCATGATCTCGTCTTTCGTAAAAACCTCTTCTCTATCAAGAGTTATGCTTTCCATTGCACGATGTGCTTTGAGAAGAATTGTACCACCCGGTGTTTCATAGACGCCGCGAGATTTAATTCCTACATATCTGTTTTCTACAATATCCACTCTTCCAATTCCATTAGATGCTCCTAATTTATTCAACTTTTCTAATAAATTAAATGGGGACATTTTTTTTCCATTGATAGCAATCGGGTCACCATTTTTAAATTGGATAGTAATAACTATCTCTTTATTTGGGGCCGACTGCGGGCTTTTAGAAATTCCAAATACATTTTCAGGAGGTCTTTTCCATGGATCTTCAAGAATTTTTCCCTCTGCAGATCGATGAAGAACATTTGCATCTACGCTGTAAGGAGAGTCTTTTTTATTATGTTTCATGATAGGAATTTTATTTTTAGCTGCAAATTCCAAAAGTTTAGTTCTTGATGACAAGTCCCACTCTCTCCAAGGTGCAATTACTTTTATTTTAGGCTCTAAAGCATAATAAGAAAATTCAAATCGTACTTGATCGTTTCCTTTACCTGTTGCTCCATGCGAAACAGCATTTGCTTTTTCTTTTTTTGCAATTTCAATTTGTCTCTTTGCAATTAATGGTCTAGCAATTGATGTGCCTAAAAGATACTCACCCTCATATATTGTATTACAACGAAACATAGGAAAAACATAATCACGAACAAATTCCTCTTTTAAATTTTCAACGTATATTTTCTTTGCACCAAGTTTTTTTGCTTTGATTTTCGCTTCAGTTAATTCTGCACCTTGACCAAGATCTGCTGCGTAGGCAATGACATCTGCGTTATATTCTGTTTGCAGCCATTTTAATATGACACTTGTGTCCAATCCGCCTGAGTAGGCTAAAACAATTTTATTTTTCATATTCTTAGCAGTCTTGTTGAAGAGAATTATATGCGTTAGTAAAACCTATTAACGTATACGTATCCGTTGTTTCTGTACCTCTTTTAGAATATCCAACAACTGTCATTTTTTTTCCAGCTTTTAACGCTTTAATGATGACAGTGTCATCTGCCATTGACCAAGCAGAGTCGTCTTCTCCAAAAAATTGATAATTTTTTGAGTCAATAGAAACTTTAACATATTTTTGTGAGTCATATGGATAGCCAGCATCAATTCTTACGTATTCAGCCGCACCTTCCTTAAATACATAAAAAATTACCGCTCCTCTATTTGTGTAGTCACCTTTTTCTTGTGTAGGCACTTGAAAAATTGAACATGTTTTATTGTTTATTTTTTTGAAAGACCACTTGCCATGCTCAAAGTCAATAGAGTGACTAGCAAACAAACTGCTCATTAAAAAACATAAAAACAAACTTAGCAGTGATAATTTTTTTTTAAACATGGTGATTTGATGTCAGAGAATATACCAATTAAGATTGATTTTTAAAATAATAAATGGAAAGATGTACTTGGAGGAATTGATGGTAAAAGTTAAAAATCCCTTTGTAGAAGCACTTCAGAATATTGCTGAGAGGCAGGATATTGGAAGTTTTAAAAAAATTTTTGATTATTTTGGTCCTAGGCTAAAGTCTTTTTTAATGAAGTCAGGTGCGGACGAGGCTGTTGCAGAGGAAATCATTCAAGAAACCATGACTATTATTTGGACCAAAGCTGATTATTATGACTCGTCTGTGGCTTCACCAAGCACTTGGATTTATACTATCGCTCGTAACAAGAAAATTGATATTTTAAGAAAAACCAGAAAAGCGGTCTTGGAGGACATAGAGACTGCTATTTTACCTCCCGTTGAGTCTAAAGCAGACGAAAATATTGAACATGACCAAAAATTTGAAATGGTGGCAAAATATTTAGATAATCTTCCAAAGGATCAACTAGATCTGTTAAAAATGAATTTCTTTGAGGAGAAATCTCATGGAGAAATTGCCGAGATAACCAAAATCCCTTTAGGCACGGTAAAATCAAGAATTCGTTTAGCATTGGAGAAGATCCGCGGCAAATTGGAACAAGACGGAAATATGGTTAATCTAAATAATGACAGCGGAAGTATGGTTAACTGATGACATATGAAATTTTAAGTACACCTGTAAATTCTCCAGCAAGTCTTCTTTTCCAACAGTGCTTAGTTGAAGTTGATCCTGATAATAAATCTCTTAACTCTGCTATCAACGAGGTGGGTGGATATTTTTTAGATAAGGCTGAGACATCTCCTTTATCTAAAGACCTATGGAATAGAGTTTTAGATCAAACTAATAATGAAAAATCAGCGCCACAAATTAATGAAGAGCATGATCCTTTGTTAAGTCAATTGCCACTTACTTTGAGATCCCACTTAAGAAATAAAAATATAAAATGGAAATCTTTTAAAGACGTTAAAGTTGCTTCTATACTTCCTAAAGATAATAATGAAAAATTAGAACTCATCCATGTAATGCCTGGTGCAAAAATTCCTCAACACACGCACGAGGGCAATGAAAGTTTTTTAGTTTTGCACGGTTCTTATAGTGATGAGTATGGAAATTATAACCAAGGCTCTGTTCAAGTAAGAAGTGACAACCATAATCATACTCCAGTTGGTCATGCTCAAACTGGTTGTATCGGATTAGCTTACACTCATGGCAAAATCAAATTCTCTGGTAAGTTTGGTAAGTTATTAAATTTAATAGCTAACTAATTTTTATTATAAAATATATAGGATATGGGCGGGAGCAATCCCTGCAGTTAGCATCAACCTTAGAATAAAATAATCGGTTTGAATTATTTTTTCTTTAAAATAAAAAAAGAAATCAAAGCATAAAACTATGAAATAGCCTGCTATAAAAAATCCAATAGTTTCATCAAATTTTAAATCAAATGCTAAAACCAGAAATGCATAAACAGCTGGGCAAACACTAAATAAAATTGCAATATTATTTTTTGATTGAAGGTAAACACCCCAATAAACGGCACCTAAAAATGACATTATTACTGCGGAGTAATAAACAAACATATCTTTATTAAAATCAAGAAATATTAAGTCAATATTGTAAAAACAAAGATAAAAAGGAATTAAACCAGGAATACCTATAAGGTAAATCATTCTTGATAAAGTTTATCGATTTGCTCTGCTAAATCTAGATCTCTTTGTGTAACTTTCTGAACATCGTGAGAAATAATAGATATGGTAACAGTTCCATAATCTAAAGTAATTTGGGGATGATGATTTTTTTTTTCAGACAACATCGCCACTTGGCTAGTAAAAGCAAAGCTTTTTCTGTAATTTTTAAATTCGAAAGTTTTTTTTAATCTACCCTCATTATCTCTTGGCCATTCAGTCATATCTTAAGGTGCGGGTGATGGATTATTTTCATGAATATCATTAATTTTATCAATAATTTCTTTTGATAATTCTATATCTACTGAATTTATATTTTCTTTCAACTGATCCATTTTTGTTGCACCAATAATATTACTTGTAACAAAGTCTTGTTGATTAACAAATGCAAGAGACAATTCGGTAGGGGTTAGTCCATTATCCTCTGCAATTTTACAGTATTGCTCTGTTGCAACAACTGATCTCTCATTGGTGTACCTTGTCCAATCCTCCCAAATTGTTAATCGAGCACCATCGGGTTTTTTTGAGTTTCTGTATTTTCCAGTTAACACACCACAAGCTAAAGGAGAATAAGCTAATAAACCCACCTGATCTCTAATGGATATTTCAGACATGCCTACTTCATAAGTTCTGTTTAATAAACTATATGGATTTTGAACAGACATGACTCTTGGTAGATTTTTATATTTGGATAAGTTGATGTAATTAGACAAGCCATAAGGAGTTTCATTAGACAAGCCTAGATATCTAATCTTACCTTGATCGATAAATTTTTTTGCTGTCTCTAAAATTTCTTCAAAGGGAGTCCATTCTTTTTCTTCTTTATAATTTTTATATCCTAGCCTTCCAAAAAAATTTGTTTTTCTCTCTGGCCAATGTAGTTGATAAAGATCAATGTAATCTGTTTGTAATCTTTTTAGACTTCCCTCTAATGCTTCGGTGAAATGTTTCTCATTAAATTGTAGGCCACCTCCTCTAATCCATCTTACATCAGGGCCTGCGACTTTTGATGCTAATATTACTCTCTCTCTATTATTTTTCTGTTTAAACCAATTACCAATTATTTTTTCAGTGGCACCATATGTTTTTTCTTTCCCTTTAACTGAATAATATTCCGCAGTATCAAAGAAATTGACCCCTTTTTCCAAAGAATAATCCATTTGCTCAAACGCCTCATTTTCTGTATTTTGCTCACCCCAAGTCATTGTACCAAGGCAAATAAGGCTTACTTTTAAGTCAGTATTTCCTAAGGGTTTGAATTTCATAAAAGATTCATACGGTTTTACTTGAAAAAAATCAAGTTCATCGCCATATTAATATAATACAAGGAGAAACAATGGTTGAATTAAAACAAAATGCATATACTCAGTCGCAATCGACGGCCATCGATGCGGGTTTAAGAGAGTATATGATGAAAGTCTATAACTACATGACATCTGGTCTAGCGATCAGTGGTTTAGTGGCATGGGCATTCGCAAGCTCTGATACTTTAATGCAAGCCGTTTTCGGATCGGGCTTACAATGGATTGTTATGCTTGCACCTCTTGGATTTATTTTCTTCTTAGGCGCAAGATTACAGAAAATGTCCCTGTCGGCAGCTCAGATGACTTTTTGGGCATTTGCGGCTGTGATGGGAATATCATTATCTTCAATTTTATACGCTTTTACAGGTTTAAGTGTTGCAAGAGTGTTTTTAATTACATGTAGTACCTTTGCAGCGATGAGCATCTATGGTTATACCACTAAAAGGGACTTAACAAAGTTTGGCTCTTTTTTAATCATGGGTTTAATCGGTATTATTCTTGCAAGTATCGTAAACATCTTCATGCAAAGTTCAGCAATGCACTTTGTCATTTCTTGTGTGGGTGTTTTAGTGTTTGTGGGTTTAACTGCTTACGATACTCAAAGAATTAAATCAACTTATTATCAAGTTGCTGGAACTGCTTTTGCAGGAAAAGCTGCGATCATGGGTGCACTTACATTATACTTAGACTTTATAAACCTATTCATAATGTTGATGCAATTATTTGGTCAAAGAAGATAAATAAATTTCAAATTAAATTATAAGGGGTCATTATTGGCCCCTTTTTTTTTAAATTAACATATCAATCTTTTTAATTAGTCATTAATATCCTCGCGTGATTGGATACATCTTAGCAATTGGCGCTGCAGCTATTTGGTCTATGGTTGCTTTATCAGCAACTAGAATTGTCAGATATTTTGGAAGTTATAATTATAACATTTTAAGGCTAATAGGAATAATAGTACTTTTCTTACCTTACGTTGTAGTTAACTGGGATCCAGTTTATTTTAATAAATCAATATTCATATCAATATTTTTATCTTCTGTAATTGGCATTATAATAGGAGATACGTTTTTATTTGTTTGTCTCAAAAGACTTGGACCTAGAAGGCAAGCTTTATTATTCTCTTTACAAATACCATTTACAATTATTTTAGCAAAAATATTTTTACAAACTCTTCCCTCTATGTTCGAACTTTTTGGATGCTTTTTGATTTTTTTTGGCATCATAGTTGCAATACAATTTAATAGAACAATTCCTGATGATGACTTGGAAAATATTCAAGGAAACAAATATATTGGACTTATTGCTGGTGTAGGTTTAGCACTGTGTCAGGCTATCGGGATTATTCTTATGAAGCCTGCGCTTGAGGTAACAGATCCTATTATCGTATCCTATTTAAGAGTTTTCATCGCAGCAATATTGATGTTTTTCAGCTTAGGATTTTTGAAAAATAATAATCTTTTAGAAAGAATGAAAGATTTTAAAAAAACTTTTTATAGTATTTTTCTTGGTTTTATGGGAATGGGTGTTGGTATGACTATGTTAATAATTGCTCTTAAAACTGGTGATCCGGGAATTATTTCAACTTTATCTAGCACAATGCCAATTATGATAATTCCTATATTGTGGATTGTTACTAAAAATTATGCAGGGCATTTAGCAGCAATAGGCGCTACATTAACTTGTTTTGGGGCGGGGATTATTTTTTTAAGTTAATCCGAACCTTTCTCAACATTCACAATTTTTAAGTCTTTTGTCTTTTTAATTTGCGTTTGTAATATTTTGTTTAAAGGATCTTTTCCTAGGTATTTTTTAAATTTTTTCTGGCTTTTAGTAGCTTCATCTGTATTGCCTTCAGTTATTGCGACTAAAGCATCTCTTAAGTGCTCAAGGCCTTTTTGCTCATTTGAGGATTTGTAGCGCATATAAGCAGCACGTGGATAAATAAAGAGTTTTGTAAAAGCATAGGAAAATAAAATTAAAAGAATTAAAAATGTAATCAAAATAAAAAGAAATTGGACAATAGGAATACTTAATTGCCAAATACCTAATACGAGTGACAAATTACCGGCATTATTAAATAAATAAAAGAGAGCGCCATAGCCACCTACAAAAATAATTAAAATTATCAGTAGCCTTATCATTATATCATATTCTCTAGAAAATTTTGATTATCATTGTAAATTTTAGCAAGATCATAAGAAGATTTAAAAAATATTTTTTGGTTGGAATTTAATTTGTCGTATTCAATAATTGCTTTTGCATATTGACGATTGTACATCGCATTAATAAACAATGGTAAAGGTTCTGAAGAATTTTTTGTTATTTGAATTTCGAATATATTTTCAATAATTCTTTTTAGCCATTGAAAATTATTCTGTTTCATAAACTCTTTTTGTACATATGTATTTTCATTGATTTGTATTTGCTGCACTAAATATGTGTAATCTGGTATTGTGAGCAATTCTTGAAATTTTTCTTTATTAAAAAACAAATATTGATTTTGAAGTTTTTGAATATTTTTGTTTCGTATTTGTTGTTGATCAATATTAACTATTATCTGATTTATCGACAAAATTAATTCGTATGCCTCATCATTAGATAAAGTAATTTGTTGTATCTCTGGCTCAGACTGAACAACAGTAGCCTGGGGTATTTCTTGAATATTTTTTGACAACTCTAATATTAAAGACTCGAGTCGATCTACTTTGTCTTCAAGTTCTTTATTTTTTAAGTTATTGACAGGGGTTGCCTCATTTTTAAGAGTTGGTGTTTGAATTTCTTGGTCTGATTTAATGTATTTAACTTCATCAAATATTAAACCGTTGTTTCGGTACAGGTAACCTCCTGCAATGGTAATAATAATTAAAAATATTGCTATTGGGAAAAGATTTCGTTGAAGAAAATTTTTTTTACTATCATTTTTTTGATTTTCAGACATTCAATAAGAATCTATATTTTTTTATAATAATGAAAGTTTTAGCAATAGAAAGTTCTTGTGATGATACATCACTATCCGTCGTAAATTCTAATAAAAACGTTGAGTTTCTTGAAACTATTAATCACAGAAAATTTCATAAAGATCATGGTGGTGTGATACCAGAAATGGCAGCAAGACAACATTTGGAAATCTTGGATCTATTAAGTAAATCTATCAAGAGAATAAACTTTTCAGAGATTGCAGCAATTGCTGCAACATTTGGACCTGGTCTCATCGGTGGGTTAATTGTGGGTTCATCATTTGCAAAAGGTTTGTCAATATCTAAAAATATCAAACTTATTCCCATTAATCATTTGCAAGCACATTTGTTATCACCTCGACTTGTATCTGAAATTAAATTTCCATATTTATGCTTACTAGTCTCTGGAGGAAATACAGCATTGGTATTGGTTAAAAATTCAAAAAGTTTTATCACACTTGGATCAACAATTGATGACTCAGCAGGTGAGTGTTTTGATAAAGTGGCTAAAGGATTAGGGTTAAAGTACCCTGGTGGACCAGAAATAGAACGTCTAGCTTTAGGTGGTAATATTGAGAAGTTTAAACTCCCAATGCCTTTAACAAAGAAAAATAATTGTGAATTTTCCTTTTCAGGCTTAAAAACAGCAGCGTTAAATACCATCAAAAATAATAAAAAAACGAGAGTATTTATGAAAGACTTTTCGGCTTCATTTCAACATACTGTTTTTAAAGTGTTGGAAATTAAAATAATAAACAGTATTACACTCTTACAAAAAAAAAATATAAAGATTAATGATTTTTCTATCTGTGGTGGAGTAGCGGCAAATAAATATTTAAATACTGAACTTCAAAAACTTATTTCAACAAAGAAACTCAATTATCATCAGGTGCCTTTATCTTTATGTACTGATAATGCTGCAATGATTGGTTGGAATGCTATTGAAATTATGAAAAGTAGAAAAATTAGAAATAATAATTACAATGTTAGACCAACACCTAATATACTAATTCATGAACACTTCTAAAAATTATTGGCTCCTAAAATCAGAGCCTAGTTCTTGGTCATGGGATCAACAAAAAAATAAAAAAACTGAACATTGGGATGGTGTTAGAAATTATCAGGCAGCAAATAATATGAAAAAGATGAAAAAAGGGGATGAGTGTCTATTTTATCACTCAGTAACAGAAAAAGCTATTAAAGGAATAGTGAGGGTTTCTAAAGAATATTATCCAGATCACACAGATAAAAAAGGAATATTTGGAATGGTTGACGTAACCTATGTCAAAGATTTAAATGAAGTTTACTTATCAGAGATAAAAGCAGACCCATTTTTCCAAGATTTTCCGCTAGTAAAACAAGCCAGATTAAGTGTAATGCCTGTAACATTGAAGCAATGGAAGAAATTAATTAATATGAGTGAAAAAAATGAGAGAATTTAAATTATCTAATCCACTGTTATCAAAAGAACAATATGAAGAGATGTATACAGAGTCTTTTAATGACAAAGAGCAATTCTGGTCTAAAGTGGCAAAATCTCAACTAACGTGGTCTAAAGATTTCACTAAAGTTAAAAATACCAACTACGACGGTGACGTATCAATCAAATGGTTTGAGGATGGTGAATTGAACGTTTGTTATAACTGCGTAGATAGACATGCTGAAACACAACCAAATGAAATAGCAGTTATTTGGGAGGGAGATGACACTAGTAAAAATAAAACCTACACTTATAAAGAACTAAAGTCAGAAGTAAGTAAATTTGCAAATGTACTTAAAAAACTTGGTGTACGAAAAGGTGATGTAGTAACAATTTATTTAACTATGATTCCTGAAGTTGCATTTGCTATGTTGGCTTGTGCAAGAATAGGCGCCATACATTCAGTAATATTTGGAGGCTTTGCACCAGAGTCAATAGCAGGACGAATTAAAGATTGTAAATCTCAATTTGTAATTACTGCTGACGAAGGTGTTCGAGGTGGAAAAATAATTCCACTAAAAAAATATATTAATACAGCTTTGGAAAGTTGTGATAGTTCCATAAAAACTCTTGTTATTCGATATACGAATACTCAAGGCGAATTACATAAAGATAATAATTTTTATTATGATGAATTAATTAAAGAAGTAGATGATCAATGTGAATGTGTATCAATGAATGCGGAAGACCCTCTTTTCATTTTATATACATCTGGTTCTACTGGTAAGCCAAAAGGTGTTCTTCATACTACAGGAGGATATTTAGTTTATGCCTCATTTACGCATAAGTATTCTTTTGACTATCATCCAGGTGATGTTTATTGGTGCACCGCTGATGCTGGATGGATTACAGGACACTCTTATTCCGTTTATGGCCCGCTCGCAAACGGTGGTAAAACATTATTGTTCGAAGGCGTTCCTAACTATCCAGACTTTTCTCGCTTTTGGGAGGTTTGTGATAAATACAAAGTTAATATTTTTTACACAGCACCTACTGTTTTAAGATCTTTGATGAAAGAGGGTAATTCATATATTGAAAAATGTGATTTAAGTTCTTTAAGAATTTTGGGGACTGTTGGTGAGCCAATTAATCCTGAGGCTTGGAGTTGGTATTCAACAGTAGTAGGTAAGGATAAATGTCCTGTTATAGATACGTGGTGGCAAACAGAAACAGGGGGACATTTAATATCTCCAATACCTGGGGTGTCAAAACTCAAACCTGGTAGTGCAACTAAACCATATTTTGGAATTGAAGCTGCAATAGTAGATGATAGTGGAAATATTTTAGAAGGTGAGTGTGAAGGCAAACTTTGTATATTAGATAGTTGGCCAGGGCAGATGAGAACTGTTTACGGTGATCACAAGCGTTTTATTGATACTTATTTTAGCCAATATAAAGGAAAATATTTTACAGGCGACGGATGTCGAAGAGACAAAGATGGATTCTATTGGATTACTGGAAGGGTTGATGATTGTATTAATGTATCAGGTCATCTGCTTGGGACAGCAGAAATTGAAAGTGCTTTCGTTGAACATGAACTTGTTTCTGAAGCCGCTGTAGTAGGATATCCGCACGACATTAAAGGGCAAGGAATATACGCTTATGTTACTACCAATACAGGTGTCGAAGTTAGTGATGACTTGAAAAAAGAGTTAATTCAATGGATAAGAAAAAAAATAGGCCCCATAGCAACTCCTGATAAATTACAATTTTCTGCCGGACTTCCAAAAACTAGGTCTGGTAAAATAATGAGAAGAATTTTGAGAAAGATTGCCTCAAAAGAAGAAGATCAACTTGGTGATACATCAACATTGGCTGACCCAAATGTAGTACAATCTTTAATAGACGGATCTAAAAATATCTAACTTATCAGATATCACAAATTTATTTAACTCAATCAAAAGAATTGATCAAGGGAGTAGCATCGATAATGTTTTAAATAGTTACCCTAGGTTAAAGAGAAATTTCCTTTTTTTTATAATCCAAGAGTATTACAGAAACTATGAAAATTTAAATCAAATACTTTTAAAATATACACATAATAGAACACCAAAAAAAACTTTAACACTTTTAAAAATTAGTTTGGTGCTTATTTTTTTTTCAAATAAACCCTATTATGCTATTGTTAATGATGCAGTTGAAGCTAGCAAAGAATTTAAGAAAGGCGCATTAGTAAATGCAGTATTAAGAAAGGTATTACAAGACAAAGATAATATAAAATTTGGAAAATATATTTACCCTGAATTTAAAAAAGTACTTGATAAAATTTTTTCTAGCAAATCTATTAGAGAATATATTTATCAAACCCTTTTTGAAAAACCTATTAATTACCAAGTAAGTCTTGTAGATAAAGAAGATGCTATCTACGAAAAAAGAGTTTTCTTATTAAAAAAAAAATTAAAGTCAAACTGTTTTGTTCAAGACATAGGGAATTTTGAGATTATTAGATCAACGAAATCTTTTTATCATGATTCAGATATATTAGATATATGTGCAGCCCCTGGTGGAAAAAGTATATTGTTGCAATCTTATGGGTTTAAAGTAAGTGCAATTGATAAGTCACAAATTCAAATAAATAAATTTTATGAGAATTTAAGACGATTAAACCTTAAAATAAATATTAAAAAAATTGATTTTTTAAAAGAAAAATTTTTAGATAAATACAACTCAATACTTTTGGATGCTCCCTGCAGTGCTCTGGGAACTTTTAAAAGGAACCCTGATGTAACTACAAAAGTCGATCAAGCTCAAATTAAGAAACATCAAAAAACTCAAATAGAAATACTTGAAAAATCATTGAAAATATTGAAAAAAAATGGGTTTTTGATATATGTAGTATGCTCATTTCATCCTTTTGAGACAATCGATGTCATTGATAAAATTTCACAAAAACATAACAATATTAAAATACACAGTATTAACTCTGAAAAAATGATAAAAAGAAAAAATGGATATTTTATTAATCCATTAAAGTTTAAGAATACTGGGGGTTCTGATGTTTTTTTCGTATCAGTTTTAGAGAAAAAATAATGGCAATAATTATTTCCCCATCAATTTTAGGTGGTTCATTCTCTAATATGGAAAAAACTATTTTAGAAATCAACGACTCTAAAGCTGAATACATTCACTTCGATGTTATGGATGGAGATTTTGTACCTAATTTAACATTTGGTCCACAGTTTATATCTAATTTGAGATCATACTCTAACAAAGTATTTGATGTTCATCTAATGATAAATAGAGTTGAAAGATTTATTGATAATTATATCGAAGCTGGATCAGATATAATTTCTTTTCATATTGAAATCGAGGAAGATATAGAAAGTCTCATATCTAGAATTAAAAAAAACAATATTAAATGTGGGATTGCTATTAAACCCTTAACCCCATGGAATAAAATTCAACCTTACTTAAATGATATTGATCAAGTTATTGTAATGACAGTAGAGCCCGGATTTGGAGGGCAACTCTTTTTGAACGATCAAATTAATAAGATAAAAAATATATCTGAATACATTAAATCTGAAAATTTGGATGTTAAAATAGAAATTGATGGTGGGATAAATTATGAGACTGGCAAAACCTGCATAGAAGTTGGAGCAGATATCTTAGTAGCTGGTTCATTTTTATTCAAACAAGCAGATCTTGTAAAAGCCACTAACTCTCTTTTTGATGCATTAAATTAATGGGTAAGAATGTAATTATTTCTGTTTATGATAAATCTAATTTAGATGTCATAGCAAAATTTCTAGTTACAAAAAAATATACAATTTATTCAACAGGAGGTACTTCAAATTTTCTAAAAAAAATAAATATCCCACATAAAGAAATTACTAAATATACAAAGCAAAAAGAAATACTGGGCGGACGTGTTAAAACCCTTCATCCAAAAATCTTTGGAGGCCTTTTAGGGACGAATGCCAAAGATCATAAAGATGATCTGAAAAAGCAGAAGATTGTCGAATTTGATCTATTGGTAGTAAATTTGTATCCGTTCGAAGAAACAGTTAAAAATACAAAAACTAAGTCAAAAATCATAGAAATGATTGATATTGGTGGCCATAGTTTAATTAGAGCTGCCGTTAAAAACTATAAGAGAACCATACCCCTTATTAACCCAAGAGATTATGATTATTTTATAAAAAATTTTCCCTTAAAACCCATATTAAAGAAAAAATTTGCAATAAAAGCAATTGATCATATTACAAAATATGATTTAGAAATTTCAAATTGGTTCAAAGGTAAGTCATCAACTATATATCCGTTGAGATATGGTGAGAATCCTCAACAAAAAGCATCTGCTATAATTGATAACAATAAATTTTCTCAAATCAGTGGTGATAAAAAACTTAGTTACAATAATCTTTTAGATATAGATGCGGGGGTACAACTAACGTATGGTTTTAAAACAAAAGGTAATATTTGCACAATAATAAAACATGGCAATCCTTGCGGTGCATCATTAAAAAAAAATCAAGCCGAAAGTTACCTTAAAGCACTAGCAGGTGATCCTCTAAGTTCTTTTGGTGGGGTCGTTGCTTTTAATCAAATATTAAAAAAACAGACTGCTAAACTATTGATAAATAATTTCTACGAAGTAGTAACTGCGCCCGAATTTGAAAAAGGAGCACTTAAATTGCTTAGAGAGAAGAAAAATTTAAGGGTTATTAAAGTGAAAAAAGGTTTAAAAAATGTCGAAAAAAAATCTTTTTTTGGAGGGACTTTGATACAAGATGTAAATACTAAAAACTCTTCAGTGGAGACAATAAATGGAAAAAATAAATTAGATAAAGAAAAATTAGGGTTTTTTGTAAATGTCTTAAAAAATATAAAATCTAATGCTATTGCTTTGTTTGATCAAGATAGCCTATTATCCCAAACAGGGGGCCAAACTTCTAGGGTTGATGCATTAGAGATCTGTCTCAGAAAGTTTAAATATCAAAATGACGCAAACAAAAATAAAAACTTATTTTTATTTTCAGATGCATTTTTTCCATTCACAGACTCACTATCAATAATTAAAAGGCAAAGAATTAACATTGATATTTATGCGCCAATGGGATCCAAGAATGACTCAAAAATTTGTAATTATGTAAAGAAGCATAAATTAAAATTCTTTAAGTTGAGTGACCGTCATTTTAAACATTGATAGATATATTCAAAAATAAACCTCCCAAAAGAGATTATAAAATACTTAAAAGATATCAAAATAAGACGTTTATAAAGAAGTATAGTTTGGATATTGTTTATGATTTTTTTAAAGAATATCCTGAAGAAAAAAGAGGAAGGAAGAATTTTAAAAAAAAAGAAGTTCAAAATGTAAAGGCCTTGATATATGAGGAGATTTTTCAAAAAGCTATCGCAATAAAAGCAGACTGTATTGGTTCAATAAAAGAAAATGTATCAAAAGAAAAAATTATGATTACAGTGTCCTTTTTCAGAAAAAATGAATGATAATAGAATTTTATTTGTTGATCTAGATGGAACTTTAATCAAAGAAGACTTATCAAATTTAGCTTTTATTGATTTTTTAAAGAAAAAACCTATTTTGCTTTTCTTTTATTTGTTCATTTTTTTGTTCAAAGGAAAATCTTTTCTTAAAGAAAAAATATCAACAGGTTTTGAGGTGCCAATTAAGAAATTGAAATTTAACCAAGCATGTCTTGAATACATAAAACAAGTTAAGAATCATCATAGAGTGGTATATCTAATATCTGGAAGTCATCAGTTATTAGTAGATCAAATAGATCAGCATTTAAAAATTTTCTTCGAGTCATTTGGTACAAAAAAAAACTTTAATATGGTAGGTATAAATAAAGTTAAGTTTATAAATGATGAGTTAAAAATTTTCAGTTTTGACTATTTAGGAAATAGCAATCAAGATTTGCCAATTTGGAAACATACCAAAAGAATTATTTATACAAATGTATCAAATGATTTAAAAAAAATTATAGATATGTCTGAATTAGATAAATTCGAAGTAAAAGAAAAATTTAATTAATTATGACAATTTTATTATTTTCTCAAATTTTTATAGTTTGTTTATTAGGGGCCATGTCCCCAGGCCCTAGCATGGTTGTGGTAGTGAATAATGCAATTTTCAAAAGTAAGTTTAGTGGCATATTAACTGCAATTGGCCATGGTATTGGAATTAGCATCTACGCTCTTTGTGCAGTTATTGGAATTGGTTTAATTTTACAAACAAATATATTTGTTTTTAATTTACTGAAATTATTATCAATATTCTTTTTACTTTATTTAGGAATTCAAACAATCAGAAGTAGAAATAAAATCGAGTTTGGTGGAAACCAGAATTTAAGTGTTACAAAATCGTTTTCCCAAGGTTTTTTAATATCAATATTAAATCCAAAGATTTTTATTTGGTTTTTAGCAATTTATTCGCAATTTATGTCTTATGATAATGATATGTTTTTGAATGTGGCGTTAGTACTGATTGCAGGAACAGTTGACTCCTTATGGTACATACTTTTAGTGAACTTAGTTACCTCAAAGGTTATTCTAGATCAAATTAAAAAAAAATCAGGGATCATACAAATTATTGTTGGTTATTTGTTAATTTTAATATCAGCGTTCCTACTTGTGGAAGTTTTGATTTAACATAATGAGCGAGCAAGAAATATTAAATTTATTGAAAAACAATAAATTTATTAAAGCAAAAGAATTAATAGAAAATCTTTTAAAGTCAGAAAGAGAAAATTTAACTTATAAATTTTATTATGGTCTCATTTTAGCCAACGATAGAAGATATAAAGAGGCAATACCTTTTTTTGAGAGAGTTTTATTATCCGACCGAAACCATTATGACTCAAATTTTAATATGGCCGGATGTTATCAAGGTCTTTTGATTTTTGATAAAGCTATAGAATCTTATAAAAATTGCTCGAAAATAGACGTAAATAAATTTGAACCCTATCATCAGATAGGAGTCTGCTATAGACAACTGAGGGAATACGAGGACTCGATAATATATTTAAATAAGGCTCTAGAAATTTCTCTCAATGCAAAATCTCTTTATGTTTTAGGTAATGTATATAGAGAAAATGGTCAATTGGAAGAAGCTAGAAAATCTTTTGAAAAATCTATAAGCGTAAATAAAGAGTTTACCCAATCGAAACTATCTATTGCAAATTTGGAAATAGACAATGGTAATTATGATCAAGCATCAAAATTGTTAGATGAAATAATAAAATCTAATAATAATGATCAAATTTTGATATCTGCAAAAATAATGATTGGAAATATTTTAAAATCAAAAGGAGAATTTGAAAAGGCAATAAAAATTAATCAAGATATTTTGGAAAAAGATCCAAAAAACATCGATGCATCTTATAATATCTCACAATGTTATCTATTTACGAAAGAATATGACAAAGCTTGGATTTTCCATGAGTCAAGATACGATTTACAAAATTTAGTTTTGTTGAAACAAATCAATGATAGTTTTGAAAAGCCTAAATGGGATTTAGGTAGACCCAAAAAAAATGTTCTGTTTTATGGTGAACAAGGGATTGGTGAGCAAATAATATATTCTCAATTTTTTGAGACGATAAAAGACCAATTTGTAAATTCAACTATTGCTGTAACAGAGAAATTAATTCCTTTTTTTAAAAAAATTTACCCAGACACTAAAATCATTAATTATAAAAGTATTTTTGAGTATGTTGAATATGATTATCATTTACCTATGGGGTCAATGGGATTATATTTTCAAAAAAATATCAATCAAAATAACTTACAAAAAAAAATCTCATATTCTTTAGACTCGAAAATCCCTAGTAAAATAAAAAAATTCCGATGTGGCATATCTTGGAAAAGTACAAATAAAATCTTTGGGAACAAGAAATCCATTGAGCTAGAGAGTCTTAAAAACATTTTATCAAATGAAAATATAGAGTTTATAAATCTCCAATATTCTGATGAAACCAAAGAAATAAACCAAATAGAAAAAAATCTTAATAAAAAAATTTTTACAGAACATCAAATAGATTGTTTTAATGATATCGATGGGGTTGCAAGTTTAATAAAGTCTTGTGATTTTGTAGTTACAGTTAGTAACTCAAATGCCCATATATCAGGAAAGTTAGGCGTGAAAACATTTTTGCTACTCCCATTTAATGACGGTAAACTTTGGTATTGGGGATTAAATAATGACAAAGATATTGTTTGGTATCCATCTATATTACCTATTAGGCAAGAAAGTTCGAATAACTGGAACAGTTGTTTAGAAAAGCTGTATAAGGAATTTGAAAATTACTTGTAAATAAGACTAACATCACTAGGTTTGTTTAATGGATATTTATATTGGTTACGATAGTAGAGAAGATTTAGCATATCAAGTCTGTAGCCATAGCATTAAATCAAAATCAGGCTCTGCAAATATTCATCCTTTGAAGCTTAATGACTTGAAAGAAAAAGGTTACTATACACGAGGAGAGGATAAACTTGGCTCAACTGAATTTACATTTTCAAGGTTTTTAGTTCCAATACTTAACGAATACAAGGGTTGGGCATTATTTTGTGATTGTGATCTATTATTTTTAAACCCGATTGAAGAATTATTTTCTCTAATTGATGATAAATATGCTGTCATGTGCGCGCAACATGATTACAACCCTAAAGGAAATACAAAAATGGATGGGAGGTTGCAATCCATTTATCCAAGAAAAAATTGGAGTTCAGTTGTTTTGTGGAATTGTGAGCATCCGTCAAATAAAAATATCACAACTAAATTAATTAATGATCCTGAGACTACTGGTAAATACCTTCATAGATTTAGTTGGCTAAAAGATAACGAAATAGGGAAGATAAGTCATGAATGGAATTGGTTAGTTGGATGGTACGATGAACCTAAAGATGGACACCCTAAAGCTATTCATTATACAGAAGGTGGGCCCTGGTTTCCAGAATATCGTTTTTGTGATTATCATGACATATGGAAAAAAAATTTATTTGAAATGATGAATTTAAAAAATTAACTTCTTAGAACTTCTATTTATTAATTAAAAATCTTCTTAATAAAAGAGTTAGGCTTCAATTCTAGATTTACTTGCTCCGAATTGTTTTTATGAATAAATTTAATATTTTGTTTGGTATTTGAAAAATTATAAAACAAGAGTTCAGTTTTATAATCTAAAAGACTTCGAACCACTGGTAAACATCCACTTGATAGTGTTTTTGATAAGAACTTAAATTTGTAATTGAAGATACCAAGGTTTTCGTCACTGCCAATAAATAAACTTGGATAGCACCCTGTTATAGAGCCAACACCCCAATTTCTACCATGCCCTGAAATAACTGAACTATAAAGTTTTCCTGAGTCTGAATGTTCGTGTCCACTTCTTAAAATTGACGATGCTATTTTTATTTTTCTTGATGCTGTTTTTAACGCTCTTTCTGCAAATTCAATTTTGCCTGTAATGTTGTATGCTAACGTGAAAAAAGAAGTGGGCGGTTCATCTGTGTGCTTTGCTTCTAATTTTTCCAAATAGTACCAATAAATCATATCTTTTCTGTTTCCAATACCCTTTAGTCTTACATTTTCGTTTTCTGGAAAGCCCAGCATTATTTCATTATTATTCTCTGGTGGTATTTTTTGAAGATAATCTAATATTGTTTGGTCGTAAGAATAATCATTAAAAGTAAATCTATAATAATTTAAAACCACACCTATTGTATCAGAGTAAGGATTAGTCAAATATGGCATAAGATTATTTAGAATTACTTTAGCTGCATCTTTAAATATTTTGTCCTTATTTTTATTGTAAAGATATCCAAATATGTAAATTGCACCTGATGCTAATAAATTCTCTATTCCTGAAATAGGATTTTCAGACAAATGATGATGATTAGCAGAAAGAAATCTCTCCTCTTTTGAAGTCATGTCTTCATGGAAAAATTCTTTCCATTCTCTATTCCATGCTACAGGTATATTTTTTTCGGCTAGTACAATTCTCTTAGCAAATTCACTAGAATATTCATGCGCCCACTCTAAAAATTTTTTATCTGAACTAATTTCCCAAGCTATTAATGCTATATGTACAAATCTTAAATGATCAGCTGTGTTATAATTATAAGAGGCATTTTGATGTATCCCATTCGTGCCAAAATACCAACTTTTAAAATTATTATTACTATAATCAAACCAGTCATTAGTATTGTTGCTCCAATTACCTATATGCTCGGCAACGTCTAAAATTAAATTTTTTGCATTTTGATCATCTGGAAAAATATCTATATATCTAGGTAAAAAACCAAGAAATAGTTCTGTGCCGTGATGAACATCAACCATTCCAAAGTAACCATTATCGATATTATTTTTTGCCCAATTTATAAGGGCTCGTCCCAAATGTTGTAAAAATATTTTAACTTTTTCATTTGGCTCAATTAAATAATTTTGAAATAACGATATACAATAATTTGCATTGTCACCTTGATATAAAGTCTTTCCAAAACTGTTAATCGCCTCTTGGTTTACCAGTTTATTTATATTTCTATTAATGCTAAAAGCGGACTCGAATAAAACCCTCATTTTTGATTTTATAATTATAGATGATTTTTCTATAAGTTGACTAGTTTAAATTTAATAGTAAATTTTCTATCAAAGAATAATTTTTCTGACTATTAAGTATGTATAAAGTTGAGTCAAGAGTTATAAAATTTCTTGGTCAGGATAATAAAACTGTTATTTCTGCTTATAGAATTTTTCAAAGATCTGATGGTAAAAATTTAGTATTTTATCCTGTCCCAAAAAATGCGAATTCCTCTTTTAAAAAACTCTTTGTTGAACTTCTCTCAATTGAAAAAGATTATTTATTTTTAGATGATGAAATACCTATGTATCAAAAGGAAGAGTACAAATCAAATTCAAATAAAAATTTATGGCTTTGGTCATTTTTACCTCCAAAACCAAAGTTTACCGTTATGCCCTCTTCTCTTAATGCAATAAAAATAGCTGTTGTCAGGGATCCCATAGAAAGATTTTTATCTGCTTATAATAACAGAGTGATTTGGCACAAAGATATTAATTTTAATAATTTGTCGATTAAAGATGTCATAGAGAAACTCAAAAGGAAAAGTTTTGATAATCAACATTTTTTGCCTCAAACCTTTTTTCTCGGCAATGATCCAAATTATTTTAATTATTTAACTAAAATGCCATCTATTGATGGATTAGTAGATTTTATAAATCAGTTTTTTGGAAAAAATTTTAAAATAAAAAAATTACAAACTAATCATGGGGAAAACCCAATTTCAATAGAAGAAGTATCAAAATTTAGTAATGAATTAAGATACATTTATAAAAAAGATTATGAATTCATAAAAGCAATAAAGGGTAATTTATTATAGTGGTAATTAAAATTTATTTTACGATCATTTAATAGAAAATGCTTAAATTATCAATCAGTAGAATTTTTAACGTAATATTTTTTTTATTAATATTCAAATTTAATATTTTGGCTAACAATTACCTTGTTGATAAAAATAATAAATTATATATCGAAACATCAAATAGCGGTTTTAAGTTTCATAAAAATTATATGAGCCAAAATAAACATAATTTTAGTTATATAGAGAACAATTTAAAATCACGGAGTGGAAATTATTATCAAAAGTTTGAACTTAGATATGGCGATTGTTTTGGTGATGAAAATTGGAATGATTGTGATAATGATAGACAAAGGATTGAACTTTCATCAGAACCAAATCAACCAATATCTGGGAGACAGTGTTATGGTTACAGTATAAAACTATCTAATAGTTTTACTGATATTAGGGGAGTTAGCACAACATTAGGTCAGATACACCAAAAGGGCGGTCCATCTGGAAAAGCAAATAGTTTATCTTCCTACCCACCATTGATTCAAATTGATGCTAGAAAAGGAAATTTATATTTAAATTGGCATAAACTAAGTGGATCAAGAGACAATGTTAAGGATGAATCTAAATATTATAAATTAAAAACATTAAAAAGCATGAGAGGGGTTTGGACAGATATCTCTTTATGCTTAGATTTTGAAAAAAAGAGAATAGATGCCTGGGTTGATGGGAATAATGTTGTTAAAATTTTAAAATCGCCAATATTTTTTGAGCCAGAGTCAATTTACTTTAAACACGGTATATATCAGTCATTTATTAGTAACTACACATCATTTAAAGGAGAAACACCAACTCAAATTGTATATTATGATGAGGTGAGAAGGGGCAATTCTATTGAAGATGTAGATATCAACGTTAACCCTGATCTAAAATTTGTTGATTAAAATAGTAATGTAATCTTTACCTAGCAAAAAAATTTTAATGCTTTACTCACTTATTAATGCACTGACTCATTATTCCAAAATACATTTACTCCGTAAAATTCTATTTCTCCCTCTTGTTTAATTATTTTAGATATCTCCTCTGGGAAATTAAGTGAGCCGTTGTCAGCGCCTTTCTCAGCCCATTCAGTAAATGCTTCAGATAAAAAATCAGCCATACCTTCAAACATATTTTCATTAATACCTACGTCAGACCACCCAATAGGTTTTTCATCTTCTCCTTCACATATAAGGTTTAATTTTCCTGCTAGATAGTTTGTTTCTTCAATAGATATAACTTCTAAGCTAATGCCCATAGATATTGATACTTCTAAATTACTCAAAAAAATATTTCTAATATTATCTTCTTGTTCAATAAATATTCCTTCCCATTCATCTTTAACCTTTTCAACTAACTCTTGTATACTCATGATTATTTCCTAATTTTTTATTTTATTATAATAATTATATCCTACCAACGATCATTTTTCTCTGCAGTAACCATATGAAACTAATATAGAGTCTTCATAGTTAGTGTCTATAAAGAGATTACTCATTGCAAAATAATTTTCTTCTGGAAAAAATGCTAAAGAAGTTCCATAGTTACTTAAACAGTAAAGAGTTCCATTAAATTCTTCATAAATGCATTTTACATTAGACATCATAAAAATTTCCGCAGAATACATATCATAGTCTTCAAAATTAATTACTAATGGAAAACTAATATTTTTAACTGACGTAATTTTAAAATTATTTGATGGATCAAAACCGGTATTTTTTTCTTCAGTACAAATATAGTCTTTGGCAAAAATATAATTGGGAATTATTAAAAAAAGAATTGTAAGAAGAATTTTCATATATATCATAATAATACAAAACTGTATTGAACTGTATTGAAAAGATTTTCAGAAAATTAAGTGATTACAATGTTTTTGGAGCGGGCGAAGGGATTCGAACCCTCGACTTCAACCTTGGCAAGGTTGCGCTCTACCCCTGAGCTACGCCCGCAGTAAGCCACTTCTAGCACGTTTAACTCTCTCTGTCACAACTGTGTCACAAGGAGAGATGAAATGGCAACATTCAGAAGAAGAAACAACAAATGGCAAGTTCAAGTTAGAAGGGCTGTGTTTTCTTGGTTTCTTTTTCTTTGGTTCTGGTTGTTTAAATTGAATTATTTTGGTCATCTTCTTTTTTTTGTAGTTTTCTTTTTTACCACTTTTTTCTTTGCAATTTTCTTTTTCTTAATAACATTTTTAGGTTTTTTATATGCTCTATTCGCTACTTCATCCCAATATTCTGTCTTTGGGTCCCAATATTTCCTCTTTTCCTCATATCTTTCTCTTGCTTCATTCCACACTGAAGTATAAGCATACCAAGTTACAAATGTACCCATAGCTGCAGTTCCAAGAAAAATTAAAGTACTTTCTGTTTCATAAGATAGATATAGAAATAAATGTTCTTCTACTAAATATCTTAAAATATAAAAAGAGCAAACACAGGCACACATCCATAAGAAAGAGATTGCAAGAAATTGACCTGAACCAGGTTCACTTCGATACCAACCCATAAATATTAAGACACCCAAAAATGATAACGGTATCCAAGCATAATCAGGAAAAAAAACCCAAAGGAATATAGCTGATAAAAGACTTCCACCAATTATTAATACTGCGGAAACCTCTTTTAAAAAATTAATCATATTTTTATATTTTATTTCTTTTTAAATTGTCCTCTATCATTGTTTCCAGACTGCTAATTAAATTTTGTTCAGTATCAATTATTTTACATTTACCCAGCCCATTTGGTCTAATTGAACCGCTGAATATTTCGCCCCAAGATAAGTCTTTTCTGTCCACACCCCAAGTTCTAAAACCAAAAAAACTTTTTATTTTGAATCTGAGATAATCAGCTGACTCAAAGTATCTATTATCTGAGCTAGTATAACTATTTAAGAAATACTCTCCATCAGCCTGTTTAATATGATAAGAAGTAAACAATTTAGTATTTGTGTTGAGTTTCAAACCAATACTTTGTAATTCATACAAGTTATTATAACAAAGCAAGTACTTCATATTGTTTCCCCAACTCAAACTAGGGATTAATAACAATAGGGCTAAGAGGGTTTTCATTTAATCAATAATATATCTGTCTAAGCTCGGTTGAACATTAATAAATATATCTACATTTGGCGGTTCTACAAAAATATGATTATCTGGTAATTTTAGTTTCAAATTAGATGAAACTCCTGTGGTAGGTTTACAATTGCGATTTTCCCAACATTCAGCCAATTCATATTCATCTCCGAAAGCATAAAGCGTAAATATTTTTTTTGCTTCTTTTAATTTTTCTTCCAATAATTTTTTATTTTCTAAATCATTAGTATTTGCTAATTCATCTTTAATTTTAAAATAATTATTTTCTAAGATTTTCTTAGTAATATTAAATATTCTATATTCCTCTTTTTCCTTAAACATTTGCTCACTTACCTCAGTAAGAGGGCTATTAAGGCTTTTTTGAGTTTCAATTTTTTTTAATTCCGATTGATACATATGCTCTTCAAATTTAGTTCTGATGTAGTAACCTGCCTCTCTAAATTCTTTTTCTATTTTTGCTCTCAATTCCACAGCAACAGGGTTGTGCTCCCCCAAACTCAAATTAGGGATTAATAATAATAGAGCTAGGAGAATTCTAACCATTACACATTATATTTTTGTCTTACATAGGAGATGATTTCCGACTCAAACAGTGCATACGACGCTATCACATTGTCATTTAAAGAGGTAATATCACCTTGGTTAACTTCAGCTTTGTTAAATAAATCCCTAGTAACATTTACTTTTTTTTCGGCATTTAAAATTAACTCATCATCATCTTTTACATTTGGAAATAGCTGATTATTTTTGTTGAAATATAAATACAGGAGTTTTTCGCTGATATCTCCTCCTCTAGTCATCTCTGAACTACTGTTAAAGGCAAAATACTGGGCTTTGGATAATATGTATCCATAATTAATTGGGTCAATCTTTTGCATGAGCTCAGTTTGAATCTCATTAAAGTCACTAAATTTTCCTATAGTGGAATATCCAATTCTTATGTGGTCAGATATAAATGTAAAAAAAAAGCCAAAGAGAAAATCGTCCTCCCAAAGACTTTTGGGAAGCTCCTTAGAACTAATAAGAACTTTAATTGGCGCAAAAGTGTTAAATAAAGTTTCGTGGAGATTTTCTTTAAGTTTTACTTCTTCTAAGCTCATGACACAGCCTTTAACACTTTACTAAAATGGAAATACGCAATCACTTCTTTTCATGTACTCTATTTCATAATCTATATTTTTTAAATCCTTGTCATATGCTTCTTTAATATCTGAGTCTAAAGTGCTTTCATTTAACAAAAACTTATTAAAGTGCGTCCACAATGTTTCGCATGAGAGACCCCTAATACACCCAAGGATTACACTCATTGAAGAGGGAGTATCATATACCATGCTTACTATGCCCACATATCTGTAATCAAAAGGCTGGTTATCTTTTTTGAGCTTCATCGTTTCAACTGTTAGGTCAAATCTAGTTGAGTTTATAAAGTCCTCATATGCAACGGTTTTATACTTTTCTCCATAATGCAATTTCCAAACCATTAAAGCGTAATCTTTTTCTAAATTTGTTAAATAGAGGTAGTGTTTCTTATGAGGATGTAAATTCATCTGATTTTCATTATCGTATTCCTTTGTGAAAACAAAGTAGTCGTCAATACCTCCCTCTTGCCCCATATTAAATTTAAAAGGTATTAACACTTGCTTAAATTTTGTATTTCTTAGTTCTTTTGCATATTCATACAAATCCAAGTCATCATCTTTATCTGGATTAACTACATATTCAAAGTTTATGATTTCATCTACATAGAGATTGTCTGATGTATATTTATCTGCCATTTCCTTATATTTACTTTAGCACTTTACCCTTAATGATTTGAGAAATAATTTTGCCAGCTTTTTCCCATTCTTTTTCTTCAATGACCTTTGAACCAGAGCCCTTAGTTAGCTCAGGTTCAACAGGATTTTCAGTGTTATTATCTTCTTTAATGTATTCCTTAATAGTTTTACGGGTCACATCTGACCCCATTAAAGATACAGATTTGACCTCCTGTTCTGACATATCTGAGCCCTGATAATATGTGATGCCTCTCAGTGTTCCACTCAAGCGGTACATATTTGACCCCGTTGTAATTGAGCCTCTTGTGTTACTAATTATTTGCTTATCTCTTAATTCTTTGAGCCCTCTCTTCACATAACTTGGTGATTTATTCATTTGAGCTGCCATGTAGTTAACACTGGGATTACACTGCTCACTGTGACTGTTGTATCTGAAAACTAAAAAACTAAAAACTCTGTAAGCTCTATCAGTTAAGTCTCTTAAAATTATAGTATCTAGGGATTGAATTTTCTTTAGGGGGTCGAAGTAATGGGTTGCCATTGTCTGTCTCCGTTAAGCAGCAGAGAACTTAACAAAATAAATAATTAACAAAGGACTTTCTCAATGGGAGTGATAACCCAGAGTATGTTAGTGATTTGACGCCCCTTCGGGCTGTCTTGGTGCCGCCTAACCAAGATAGCGTCTTCCCTCTGCTGGGAATCGAACTTTAAGGTTACTGATTGTTGGGGCGATGTAAAGAAAAGCACCAATTAAAAATATTTACAGCTGCTATCAAACTGCCATCAAATTAGTTAGGATTTTTAATTAATCGGGTTCAAATTTTAGTAAGATATCTTATAATTTTATCTTATGAGAAGCTTTGTTTTATGAAAATTATAGAAACTTTAGAAGATTTTTTTTTAGCTACAAAAGGTGGTAAGCCTCCTCAAATGGATATATCCAATTTTGACGGACATAGATACAAGTGTGGCTGTGGAGAGAAGCATGAATTTTTTTGGAAAGATGGACCCGAGCTGAGAAATGTAAGTTACTCCCCAATTGCAACATACGTTCTAAGACAAATGAGGTTTGGTAAGTTTGTATTTAGTAAAGCTGGTTGCAACTACCACAATATAGTAGAGATAAGTATGTTCGGCTATTTCAAAACCAAAGCTACATTTTATCATGGAGACCCAATGGCAACGATAAAGGACTACGAAGAACAATTTTTTAAGAGAAACATATAATTGATGAAATATTTTTTTGGGATTTTTTTATTAATAATATCTTTGATTTCTCATCCTTTATATTCGGATGCATATGATGATTGCATTATAAAAAACATGAAAGGTGTAACTAGTGACTCTGCTGCAAATGCTATTGCAAGAGCCTGCTATAACAAGCACAAAAAAAATGAAAAAAAAAGTAATGAAACGCAATATTATTATAAAGAGATTTGTACAACGTATAATGCAAATCTCGATATGGGAGATTTAGTGTGGGACGATAATTACATTCAAAATGTAATTGTCCCTGTAACTAACAAAAGCACACACAGAGCATGGGTAAAATTTTATTATGCAAAACCTGGTTCAACCGATGATAAAGACTTCATTCAAGCTGGAAGTGGAGTAAATATTGAACCATCTAGTACAAATGTATTAAAAATAAGGGTAGATGACATCATATACTCTGAAAGATTTACTTATAAGGTCAAGGGAAGCTACGAAATCTGTAAGAACCATAAAGTCCAAAAGAATTAAGTATTAAAAATTTAATTTAATTTATCTTTTGCCTGGGCTTCGGCAATTTTTTTAATAGCATCCATGAAGGAGGAATCGTCATAGAAATATTTTTCAGGTAAGTTTTTAAATGGTTCGGTATTGCCGTAAAATTTTTTTCCTATTTGTACCTCTCCATCCTCTTCAATAAGCTTCTCACAGAGCCACTTCTTAAACTTCATGGGTGTCTCTTGGTCGAGCTCTTTGTTTTTTTTGAAATCCTCGTCAATTCTCCATGGTAACTGGAGATTAAAACAACTACTTAACGCATCGAGGTATTCCTCTCTATCTTCAGGTTCAAAACGACCCGTAAAATAATCAAACATCCTGTAAATATTGTCTATTGCTTTACTCATTTAATATTTTCTACATGGAAAAGTTATATATTCAGGTTTAAATTTTTTGAAGTTACCATTTGATTGTTTTTGATAAAAAGCCCCTTTAAACAAGTTAATACCATGTGAGAAAACCCCCCAATCTTTAGACTTGATGTTAATCCAACATCGACCATCTCTATAATCAGATACTCGAGAATAACTTTTTTGTATTGAATAATATTTTCCATCTTTTTTTACAGCATGTAGTTCTTCAAAAGAACATATCAAACCAAATGAACAAACATTACCTTTAATGGGACCAGTAACTTTGTAGTCTGCCATAAGTAAACTTGGTATAAATAATAAGACAATTAATAATTTTTTTTGCATTTATTTAAATAATTATATCCTACTAACGATATCCTGCATCTCCGTATGCTTTAATCGCAGTATAAGCACAGACTGCTCCTATACAATATCTAGATATACTTCCACCCTCTTGAGTAAACAAAGGCATTAAGCCCCATACAGCAATAAATCCGAAAACATACGAAAGAATTTCTTCCATTTATAAATTTTTATTTAATACCTTATGTATACTGCTATCAAGAAAATTCACTTCACACTTATGGATGTTATTAGGTTTTTAGATTTATCAGGGGTGGGGTTAAGATTATTATGTGTATGAAAAAAAAGCTGTCACAATCCTGTCACAATCATTTGGAAATATGTTACAGTCTTGGAGAAAATAAAACCGACAAGAGAGTTGAAAACGATTGCGTTTTGGAGCGGGCGAAGGGATTCGAACCCTCGACTTCAACCTTGGCAAGGTTGCGCTCTACCCCTGAGCTACGCCCGCTAAGCGTTAATTATCTTTTTGTATTTATGCATATGTTTAATGCATAAGCCTTATTAATTTTTTATTGGAATTGATATTTATAAACGTAGACCTTTACGGTATCAAGTAAAAGATTAGTTGCATCACACAATTATTTTCTAAAATATACTAAATCTACTTGTAATTGTTGTTTGCTCCTCCTACTAAATGATCTTTCGGAAATCATGTGAGGTTTCATACCAAGATCATGAAGAAATTTTATGATTTCAAAATAGGTTTCTTGATTATCATACAATGGCTCTAGAGAGGCCTCAATCATTATACCAGATAAACGTTTAATGAGTTTTTTTGCACCTTTAAGGACTTTATAATCATAACCTTGAGCATCAATTTTAAGAAAAATATTTTTGTCCTGAATTTCATCAAAAATTTTTATAGAGTCAATTTTAAAAATATCAACATTCTCCGTGTGCTTCTTTTTTACATTAGAGTATGAGTTGTTCAATAATTCAGTTGGGTTAAGAATACTACTGAGATCAGATGCCTCAGAAACATTTATGTTTGTAGAACCATTAAAATCTCCAACAGCCATTCTATCAAGAATGGTCCAATTCTTGTAATTCTTGGAGAGACTAGAAATATAGTTATGGCATTCTAACACAGGTTCGATTGAAACTATTTCTCCTTCATAGCCCCACTTAATAATTTCTAAAGCTGTTTGACCGAAGTTAGCACCAACATCAATAAAATAGTTTATATTGTTTTTTTCTAATCCGTAGACTAACTTTCCGTCAAAAACTCTATGTTTTTTTTCTTTATTAAATAAATTATTAATACGAGGAATTTTCATTTTAATAGGATATTATACTTAACGATAAGATAATACACTCATTGTAAATTTTATTTTTAACACTATTTATAATTTATGACATTTATAAAAGATATACTTCAAGATCAATTTTTAGAAGAAGTAGTTGAAAAATCAAAGACTACTCCAGTGCTAGTTGATTTTTGGGCTCCTTGGTGTGGACCTTGTAAACAATTAACTCCAATATTAGAAAAAGTCGTCACTAAGAAAAATGGTAAAGTATATCTTGTAAAAATAAATGTAGACGAAAACCAAGGAATTGCATCTCAATTGAATGTTCAATCAATTCCTACAGTATACGGGTTTGTAAATGGAAAACCTGTTGACGCCTTCCAAGGTGCACAGCCTGAGAGTAAAATTGAAATAATGGTGAATAAAATGATTGAAGCCACTCCAGGAAATGAAGTTCCAAAACTTATTGAACAAGCTGATAAATTATTTGGTGAACAGAAATTTGAGGATGCTTTAAAACTATTTGAGGGACTTATTGGAATGGATCCAGGAAACCCCAAAATTATTGCTGGAATGCTAAGATGTTTATTGCAACTCAAAAGATTTGAGGATGCAAATGAAATGTTCGAATCATTTGATGAAAGTATTTTGAAAGATGAAGATATTTTAAAAATTAAAAAGCTCTTAGAAACAACTAGTCAAAGTAATTTAGATGTATCTGAAAAAGACTTATTGAAAGAGATCAATGCAGATCCAAAAAATATGGAACACAGATTTAAACTAGCGAATTACTATCTTTCATCAAGCGAAACCAAAAAAGGTTTTGATCAACTTTTGTTAATATTTGACCAAAATCCAAAATGGAATGAAGAGGCTGCAAAAAAAAAACTTTTGGAATATTTTGATCTACTAGGTTTTAATGATACAAATGTAATGGAAACTCGTAAGAAGTTATCGAGTATGATGTTTAAATAATGGAAGATTCTATAAAAAAACTTTTTGAAATCGACTCAAAAAAGATTCCAAATTCTATACCCATATTCCCTTTGGATAACGTTTTACTACTTCCTTTTGGAAAACTACCTCTAAATATATTTGAAGAAAGATATATTGAAATGACATTAGATAGTCTTAAAAGTCACAGAATGATTGGTATTATTCAACCTAAGAATAATAATAATGAATTGTTTCAAATGGGTTGTATTGGGAAAATAACCTCGTACATTGAAACACCCGACTACAGATTAGTTTTAAACCTTGAGGGTATTTGCAGATTTGTCTTGCATGACAGAAATCTTACTCCAAAAGGTTATTATCAAGCAAATATTGATTGTCAAGATTACCTGGATGATTTGAACAATATGGAACCCAGCATTGACAGATCAGGTTTAATTCAAAAGTACAATAATTTTTTTAAGATGAAAAAATTAGCTATTGATAAGGATGTCCTCGCTGAAACGTCAAATTTACAACTTTTATCGACACTAGCTATGCTAGCCCCATTTAACAAGATAGATAAACAAGCAATACTTGAATCGCCGAATATTGCTTCAAGGTTCAATACTATAAATTCAATTCTTGATCTAAATACTTTTCAAGTAGTTGGAAAAAAAAATCCTAATCAATTAAATTAACTCTACCCATAGCTTGTTTTATAAAAAGGTCTCTTGCAAATTTTATATTTTTTAGTGTGTTAAAACCTGTTTTAATAATTGCATTATTAAATGAATTCTTGTTTTCATATAAAAAATTAAGAAAAGTAGTAAAAGTAAAATAAATTGTACTTTCTGTTATTCTCCTCGCATAATATAGTGAATTAAAATTTTCTGTTTCTAGTGAATATTGTTCTAACAATTTGCACAATGTTTGAATATCCTTTACTCCTAGGTTCCATCCTTGCCCAGCAACTGGGTGTATTGATTTTAAACTATCACCGATATAAATAAAATTTTTATTGCTTTTTATAAGATGAGGATTGATAGGAAATTTAAATATAGATTGATTAAAAATTAATTTACCATAGGTTTTTATAATTTTACCTTTAATTAATTTTTTTAATTGTGTATTAGTAATTTTGTCTTTAGTTGAATAAATAAATGTAGATTTTTTTTGAGAGTCGCCTGGCGCAGGTAAAATAGCTAAAGGTCCTCTGTCAGTAAAATACTCGTATGCTGTATTTCTATGGTCTTTATTGTGTTTAAAGAAACCAACGTAAGAGTGATGTTGTTGATCAAAAATTATACTTTTATGTTCTCTACTAGAAATAACATTTTTTCCTATACTGATAATAATTTTTTTAAAAATATAATTCTTATTACTTATAAAAAGTTCTTTGTTCGGCAAAAGTTCACTATTTTTTATATTAATATTAGTTTTTAAAACTTTATAACTTTTTAGTTTTTGTCTTGCCAATTTGTATACTTCTTTATTATAAATAACTTCTCCCATGTGTTCATTGTTACTCTCAAATATTAGTGGTTTGATATTGACGTAATCTTTAATAATGATTTTTTCAATTGGTTGTGGTTTGGATTTAAGTTTATTCCAAATTCCCAATTGCCTGAGAAAATCAATTGAGTTCGCGTTTACTGCTAGTGTTCTAGCGTCTCTAAATACGCTATCTTTTTTGTCTATTACTAAGACTTTAAATTTTTTTTTAATCAAAGCCAATGCAGCAATGGCCCCGATAAGTCCAGCGCCTACTATTAAAAAATCATATTTATGTATTTTATTTTTCATTTAGACGCATATATTTATTTAGAGTAATGAAGAATAACTATATTCCTGAAATCTTAAAAGAAAAAATCTCAAAAACTATAGGCTTCTTATACGGTTTCTTTCTTTTTTTAGTGTCTATTTTGTCTGCTCTTGCACTAATAACATTTAGTATCAATGATAATTCTTTTTTAACAAGCACAAGTAAAAACTCTGAGAATTTATTAGGAGATTTAGGTTCATATTATGCTAGCTTTCTTTTTTACACATTTGGGATTTTTGCTTACTTAATTATCATTTTCTTTTTAGTTTACTCATTATTAGTGTTTTTTAAAAAGAGTCCTGAGTACCTGTTTATTAGATTACTATTTTTTTTTATAAGCCTAGTATTAATTCCCCAGACACTAATTGATTTAAATGTAGAATTATTATTTATTGACTCAATTGAGACATGGGGCATTTTTGCCAATCAGTTATATGATTTGTATGCATTAAATTATTTAAGTTATTTTTTAACTTTTGTGGGTATTTGCATCTACTTATTTTCACAGAATATTTTTATTTTGTTCAAAATTCCTAGAATCAAAGTTAATAACATTTTCAAAACGTATAACCAAAATAATGTAGTTGATGGTCAAATTAAAAAAGAACCAATTATAAATAATATACCTGAAGATAATTTTGCAAATGATAGTTATAGTAAAATTTACGATGAAAATGATAGACCTAATCAAAAATCAAAATATTTTTCACCATCTCTTGAAATATTAGAAGCAGATAATTCCCTGTCCAAAAAAAGTCTTGATAAAGAAAATATAAAAGAAAATTCAGATCTACTTGAAAGGGTTTTTCAAGATTTTAATATTGATATTAAGGTAGTTAATGTAAAACTGGGACCTGTGGTGACATTGTTTGAAATTTTGCCAGCCGCTGGAATAAAAATAAATACAATTATTAATTTAGCAGATGATATTTCAAGAAGTATGGGTGTGGGTGCAGTTAGAATAGCACAAATTTATGGAACTCAATATTTGGGAGTAGAAGTTCCTAATGAAAAGCGCGAAACGGTTACGATTAAAGAACTTCTAAGTGACAATAATTTTAAAAATACTACCTCAAAGATACCAATTTGTATTGGTAAAGATATATCTGGAAATATTGAGGTTATTGACTTAAGTAAGACTCCTCATTTATTAGTGGCTGGCACCACTGGCTCAGGCAAATCAGTATTCATAAATACTTTACTTGCAAGTATTTTATATAAATTTTCTCCTGAAGATTTACGTTTGATACTAATTGATCCAAAAATGTTAGAACTTAGTGTGTACAATGATATTGCTCATTTATTAACACCAGTTGTCACAGAACCAAAAAAAGCAATTTTAGCACTCAAATGGGTTTGCAAAGAGATGGAGAGAAGATACTCACTTATGAATGAGGAAAACACTAGAAGCTTGGAAGGTTATAACCAAAAATCTATTGAAAAACTTCCCTATATAGTTGTATTTATTGACGAAATGGCTGATTTAATGATGACTGCTGGTAAAGAGGTTGAGCATTATGTTCAAAGACTAGCTCAAATGGCAAGAGCATGTGGAATACATTTAGTTATGGCTACGCAAAGACCCAGTGTAGATATAATTACCGGTAGTATAAAAGCTAATTTTCCATCAAGAATTAGCTTTCAAGTAGCTAGTAAATATGACAGCAGGACTGTACTTGGTGAAATTGGCGCGGAACAATTGCTTGGTAACGGTGATATGCTTATGTCTAAAAATGGTGGAAATATAATTCGATACCAATCTGCATTTATATCTGATAACGAGGTAAATAAGTTAATTAAAGAGATAAAAAAAAGTCAGAAAGTCCAATATCTTGAAGAGCTAGATGAAATAATAAAAAATAATGATGAACATTTTGACACATTAAGTGATGAGGACGAGGCGTTAATTAGTAAATCTATAGATCTTATTAAATCAAGCAATAAAGCCTCTACTAGCTATTTACAAAGAAATTTTCAAGTAGGATATAACAAAGCAGCACGAATTATGGAAGCACTTGAACAACGAGGAGTGGTATCTCCTCCTAACCATGCTGGTAAAAGGGATATTTTAATTAATCATTAATTTAAGATTCTTATCTTGAGATTGAAAAATAGCATTTATACCTAGGTCTTTTTTTAGTTGATTTTTTAAATTCGTAAGGTGTGTATCTAATTTATTTATGGAAATATCTTTATCTTTTTTCCAAATTAAACTGTACAGTTTATCTTTGTTAATACCTTTTTTTGAGATAATTAAATTTGAAAATATTATATTCTGAATATCACTTAATAAAGATCTTCTAGAGTTTTTTAGCAAGACCCTTTGATAAGGGAAATAATCATATTCATCTTTTGAAATCTTAATATCAGAAATAATTTTTAATACTTGACCGAAGAAAAAATTAATATCAATTGGCAAAGACAGGTTTTTTTTTGTGCCGTTGCAATCTAAATATAGATTGTTATCTTTAATATATATTTTTATATCTGCATAATAATTATCTAGTTTTATATCGTTAATCAGATTCTTTTGGACTAATATTTTGTTAATGGCTGAGAGTAGAAGCTTATCGTTGCACGTAATTTTTATCAAATTTACCTACTAACTTTTTCAAAATTAAAATGGTTGAAATACTTATTATGAATTGTCTCAAACTTACAATTAATTACGTTGATACTTACATTTAAATTTTCTGAATTAATTGAGACTCTTTTAATAAAACTATTACTACTTTTTTCAACAATAATATTTGTATTGTTGTAATTATATTTATTTTTTAAGTTAGGGTACTCAGCTGCTATATTCATAATCATTTCTAAAATTTCTGTATTATTGTTAATTCTTGAAACATTGTTTTTATGTGCTTGGTTAATCAAAAAAAAATTCCCATCTTTTGCAATGATGGTAAATAAATTTTTATCAAAGTATTCGTATCTAAGACTTTGATTTTTTATGAAAAAAAAACCTTGCTGAACTTCACCATTACCATAAACTTCTTCAAAATTGCAGGAAACTTCAATACCAAATGCAGCATTTATTTGCAAAAAGAAAATAAGAAGTATTTTTTTCACTTAAAAATTCTTGAACCAACTCTAATTAAATCAGATTGAAAAGATAATGCTACCTCATAGTCATTGCTCATTCCCATACTTAGCATTAACTTAGGATTAATAAAATCCCTTAATTCAATCATTTTTTTAAAATAATTATCAGGACTTTTGTCAAGAGGTGGGATACACATTAAACCAGATATCTTTAGATTTTCAGATACCGCATACTTATACAAGTCTATGGTTTCGTTTATAGAAATACCTGCTTTTTGAGGTTCCTCTCCAATATTGACTTGAATGAAAAAATTCTTTGTCTTTACCTTATTATTTGAATTAATTTGCTTTGATATTTCTTTTACTAATTTTTGCCTGTCGACGCTTTGTATTGTGTCGAATATAGATAGTGCCAATTTGACTTTATTTGTTTGAAGAGGACCAATTAAATGAAGATCTAGATTGTCTAAATTTAATTTGGAAAATTTTTCAATAGCCTCCTGAACTCTATTTTCACCAAACAATGTGTGGCCATTTTCTATCAATAATTTAATTAAATATAATGGCCTATTTTTTGTAACCAAAAGAAGAGATGCTTTAGGGTATTTTTTCAGATTAGCAATAATCCTTCTAAGTTCTAAGTAATTGATTTCCAATTTTACTTATCCATCAAAATTAAATTTTGAAAAAATATTACTAATATAGTTATCAATAAACTTTTTTTCTTTCTGAGAGATCTTAATGTCTGTTGAAATATTCTCTATTGGATTTTGATCTATAAAACTTTTAATTAAATTATAATCCAATTTTATATTTGCCCCCGATTGAATAAAATGAAGTATGATTGAACTTAATATTTCAAAGGTATTTTCATAAAGATCTTTTTTAAGGATTACTTTTCCATTTAATGAATTTATTACATTTGAGTCTATCCAACTCAATGTATGTGTATGCCAACCTTGTTTATTAATTTCAACTTCGACATTATTAATTTTTGTAAATGAACTTTGATTATCTAAATTTAAAAAAATATTTTGCGCGATACTTTTTTCACCATTATAGTTATTTTTTATTTTTTGATAGATGTTATAAGGATTATCAATTACATAAATATAAGAATTTGTAAGTGTATTTTTTGTAAAATTAAAATTATTTTTGGACGAAAAAAACGGCAATTTATTTCTGATAAATTTTATTGGATTTGTGTTTTCATACAAGATTAAATATTGATAAAAATATGATTGTTCAACAAAGTCAGAAAATTTTAGATTTTCAATTTTAGTTATATTGTTTAGGATTGAAATTAATTTGTCTTCATATTGTTCAATATCTCCAACACTAGTTTCTGCGTTTCTGTTGTAAAAATCTAAGAAATTCGAAATATAAGATGTATCTTCTTGCAAATAAGAACTTAACCAAATAATTTTTGATTTAAAAATATCATTTTTATTATTTAGAATTGCTGAACTACCTAATGTTGATAAAAGCTTGATATAAAGTATCTTATTGCTCTTTAGTTTTTCTATATGGTCAAAAAAACCGTAGTAGTTATTTTTAGTGATAAAATCCTCAAGTATTCTTAAATTGTATTGATATTTAATATTAGTTAAAACTGACATAATTACGTTGAACATATTATATTGATCAGATGAAAAATGAAATTTCAAATATACTAAAACTTATTGAAAATGGTGAAACCTTTAAGGCTTTGGATGGTGCAAAATTATTTTATAAAAAAGATCAAAAAAATATAGATGCGATTAAACTTCTAGCTTACTCATATATACAACTTGGGAATTTTGATCAAGTTATAAAAGTTCTTGAAGAAGGATATAACAAGAAAAAAGATCTTAAGGACTTTGATTACTATAATAATATGGGTTATGCCTTATCTCAAATTGAGGAATATGATGAAGCCATATCATATTTAAAAAGAGCCCAGGAATTTAAAAATAGTCCAAGCGTAAAAACTTGTTTAGCTGAAGTTTTTTTAAAACAAAGAGATTTTGTTAAAGCTGGAGAAATAATATTATCAGCATTAGAGGATATAAAAAAAATTGGCACAAAATCTTTCAACAAATATGCCAATATATTTCTTTTAATCTCAGAAATAAATAGCGCTCTAAATAAAGATGAAGAAACAATAAGTTTATTTAATCAAATTTTACAAAATGAATTTAATGAAAATATTTTTTTTCTTCTTGCAAATATTAATCCAAATTCAATAGAGAAAAAAATTATTGAAATAGCAGAGAAAAACTTATTAACAAATGAAAATAATTACAAAAATAAAATTGAAAGATTTAATTTTGTTACCCCCTTGTATTTTGGTTTAGCGATGTATTATGAATCAAAAGATAAAGAGAAATCAGAAAAATATTTTGATAGTGGGAACAAAGAAATTTTTAACTCTACTAGATACAATTCTCACCAATATCAAGAAAGAATTGTAAAAACAATGAATCTTTATGTAAAGAAATATAAATCTTTTGACGAAAGCGATAGAGACCATGGGAAAAAAAACTTTTTTATAATGGGTTCTCCTAGATCTGGAACTACTTTGGTAGAGTCTATCGTTACTGCTAACGATAAAGTATTTTCAGGAGGAGAACTAAAAAGTGGCAAATACATCATCGAGAAAAATATTTTATCTAATGAGCAAAGTTTTAATGATTTGAATCACAAATTTATATCTAAATATCTAAGAAGAACTTCCTATTTAAGAGGGAGTTATGAATACATAGTTGATAAAATGCCAGAAAATTTTTTATATTTAGGTATGATTCAAAAATTATTGCCCAAAGCAAAAATAATTAGGGTTTTCAGAAATCCTTGGGATACAGCAATTTCTCTTTATAAACAACGTTATGTTCTTAATATACCATACAGCGTAAGTTTCTTTAATATTGGGGTCTTTCTTGCAAATTTTGAGGCTATAAATTTGTTCTGGAACAATCATATCCAAAATAAGTCTAATATTCTTGATATAAAATATGAAGATCTTGTTTCAGAATATACCTTTCATCAGAAAAAAATTTATAAATTCCTGGAAGTTAATTCTAATTACGATGAAAAGAGAAGAAGTGATTTTTTTTCACAAACCGCTAGTACTCGTCAAGTCAAAGAGGGTGTGCATAGGAGGTCTATAGAAAAAAAGGATTTTTTACAGCATAAATCAGAATTTATGGATGCTCTACTTATGCAAAGAGAATATTGGGGTAAAAAAAATATTCTTCCCATAGATAATAAATTTTTTGGATATTCATTATATTAGTATTGAAAGATATGACTTTTTTAGTGTTGCATAAATGCAACAGAGTCTGAAAAATACCTTAAATTAAAGTTTTTATGATGAATATTGTTAAAATATCGTGAGTATAGACCTCGATTAATATTAATCTCGAAAGGATTATTAAATGAATAAAATCAAATACTTATTATCTGCAATACCTGCTGCATTATTTGCAACAAGTGCATCTGCAGATATCTCAGTAAGCGGTAGTGCATCTGCTGCATATACTGATGCTGGTGGTAACGCTTCAAGCACCATGGGTGGTGGCGTGTCATTCGCAATGTCTGGTACTACTGACGGAGGTGTTAGCATCTCTGCATCAGCAGGAATCAGTAACGACTCTGACTCAGTAGGAAGTGCATCAGGATCATCCGGTGTAACAGCTCTTACTTTTGGTTTTGCTAACGGTTCAATTACTGTTGGGCAAGACGTAGGTACACCTGATGGTGTTGGTAAAGTTGGTGAATTAGTTGCATACGCAGATGATAACCAAGTTGCTAAAACTGCTGTTGTAGGTCTTACAGAAGACGAAGGTGATGGTGTGTCAGTTTCTACTTCAATTGGAGACATGAGCTTAACTGCTGCATATGTATATGACGGTGCTGGAGGCGGTAACGTTGACGGTGCTGCTAATACAGCTGCAGGTGCATCTTTATCAATGGCTGTTGGTTCTGGTACATTAACACTTGCAACTGCAGACGAAGATAGAAATGGAACAAACAACACTGAGTTTGGTGCTTCTTATGTAATGTCAGCTGCTGGTGGAACTCTTTCATTAGGTTTCACAGGTACAGACGGTGACACTGCTGCTAAAGAAGGTGAAGCTGTATCAGCTGCATTCTCAACATCACTTGGTGGTGCTTCAGTTGCTATTGGTTACACATCACACGATGCTAACAATCAGCAATCAAACCAAACTGACGTAACTGCATCTAGTTCTCTAGGTGGAGGTGCATCAATCTTTGCTGAGTACACAACAGTATCTGGAGATATTGCTGCAAACTCATCAACAGCTGATGCAACAGTTATTGCACTTGGAACAAGCGTAAGCTTCTAAACCAGTCAATTTCTATAATAGATAAATTAACCAGGGGTACTTTACCCCTGGTTTTTTTTTGTTTAAATTTCATAAAATTGATCTAATTTAACGAATAATGTTAAAGATATTTCCAATATTACTAGGGCTATTTTTTATTTATAGTTGTACTGGTACTTATGAAAAAAATATGGCTGAATTAGACGAAGTTTATGGATGTGATAGCCCTCATAAAAACCTTAGTAAAAGCAAATATAGGGCTTGTCTAGCAAAACAGAGAGCTGGTGGAGAAACTATGTTCGATCTCGCTGATAGCTTTGACGGTCTTTTAGGAAAAGGAGAAGGAAATGTGGTTTATAAAAGTTCTGTTAACCCTTACTTGTGGAATGCAAGCCTAGAAGTTACTGAAAAATATCCGCTAAAAATTGCCGATAACCAAGGTGGTTTAATTGAAACAGATTGGATCTATGAAAACAATAATATAAATCAAAGATGTTTAATTAAAATACATATAAAATCGCCCGAACTTATAACTACAGGTGTATCTAGTAATTTTTTATGTGAAAAAAAAGAAGGGGAGACATGGATAATAGAAAATTATGATTATATTGAAGAAGAAAAGCAAATCACTTTAAAAATTTTAGAGATTGCAGGCAACCTAGCCAGCAAATCTTTATAAGTATAAACTTGTCCCCTAAAAAATATATTTTAGAAATGTTTCCGTATCCCTCAGGAAATATTCATATGGGCCATGTTAGAAATTACGTCATTGGCGATGTATGTGCCCGATATCATAAATTAAAAGGTGATGATGTTATTCATCCAATGGGATGGGATGCATTTGGTCTACCAGCAGAAAATGCTGCCATACAATATAAAACACACCCTCAAGATTGGACATTGTCTAATATTGAAAATATGAAGAAACAACTTCAAAAATTAAATTTAGATCTCGATTGGGATAGAGAAATTGCAACTTGTAATGAGAATTATTACCGCTATCAACAAGAACTATTCATTGATCTTTTTAATGCAGGTTTGGCATACAAAAAGGATGCTTTAGTTAACTGGGATCCTGTTGATCAAACTGTTCTTGCTAATGAACAAGTGATTGATGGAAAAGGATGGAGAACAGGTGCGAAAGTAGAAAAGAAGATTTTATCTCAGTGGTTTTTTAAAATAACAAACTATGCTGAAGAACTTTTAACAGACTTGGATAAATTAGAACTATGGCCAGAAAAAGTAAAGACAATGCAAAAAAACTGGATAGGAAAATCAACAGGTGCTGAAATTAAATTTGAAATTAGCAATAATATGGGCTTTTTAAATATTTTTACCACAAGACCCGACACAATATATGGTGCTACATTTATTGCGGTTTCTATTAATCACAAAATTGTAAGTGAATTTTTGAATGAAAAATCTATTAAAAAAATTAAACAGGAATTTGATCAAGTTGGTGATGATAAAGACAAAATTGGAATAAAACTCAATATTACCTGCAAACACCCACTATTAGACAAAAATATACCAATTTATATTGCAAATTTTGTTTTAGATAACTACGGAGAGGGTGCAATATTTGGTTGCCCAGGGCATGATGAAAGAGATTTTGAGTTTGCAAAAAAATACTCGTTACCTGTAATAAAAGTAATAGAATGTGATGATAAAGATTTACCATATGCTGGAGATGGTAAAGTTATTAACTCACCTTTACTAAATGGATTAAAAAAAGACGATGCTATAAAAAAAATTATTAATCATTTTAATGAAAATGGTAAGGGAAAAGAGAAAATAAATTATAAGATAAGAGATTGGGGGGTATCAAGACAAAGGTATTGGGGTTGCCCCATACCAGTAATTTATTATGAGGATGGAAGCTATAGAGTTCTTGATAAATCTGAGTTGCCAGTCCTACTGCCATATGACGTTAGTCTAGAAAGCAAAGGAAATGCTTTGCTTAATAAAGATAGTTGGAGAGAGACTTTATGCCCCAAAACGAAAAAAATTGCATTTAGAGAGACAGACACACTTGATACTTTTGTCGACTCATCATGGTACTATATACGTTTCCTTGATAATAAGTTAGAAAAACCATTTGATCCAAAACAAGTTAATAAACTTCTGCCAGTAGATAAATATATTGGTGGTATTGAACATGCAATTCTTCATCTTTTATACTCACGTTTTTTTATGAAAGCACTAAGAGACATATATGGCTTGAAAGTTGATGAGCCTTTCAAACAATTATTTACTCAAGGAATGATTACACATAAAACCTATAAAACATCAAAAAATGAATGGGTAATGCCAAAAGAGGTAGTTATCAAAAATAAGCAGTTTTCTAGATTAAAAACTGGAGAAGTTATTGAAGAGGGACCGAGTGAGAAAATGTCAAAATCTAAGAAAAATGTCGTTGAGCCTGATGAAATCTTAGATAATTATGGTATTGATGCTACTAGAATTTTTATGATCTCTGACTCTCCTCCAGAAAGGGAACTTGAATGGACTGACGAGGGAATTCAAAGTTCTAAAAATTTAACGAATAGAATTGAACGATATTTTTCAAAGAAACTAAATGAGGCTGACGATGAAGTTGAAAAAAAAGTTGAGAAGTTTGTTTTTGAAATTGAGAAAAATATATTAAGTTTTTCATTAAACAAATGTGTTGCAGATATTTATACAATTTTTAATTATTTAGAGAAAAGAGATATTTATCTTTATGATGATAAATTAAGTGAGAAAATACTAACTTGTTTATTTCCAATTCTTCCGAAACTATCTTCTTCTTTGAATAAATCACTATTTAAAAAAAATAGTTTTAAAAACTGGCCAACTATCAATGAGGATCTATTATTTGAGAGCAAAATTAAATTACCAATTCAAATTCAAGGAAAGTTAATAACTGTAGTTGAAACTAAAAAAGGTTACTCTGAAGACGAAATTTTAAAAAATATTTATAAATTAGATAAGATAAGAAATAAGATAGGAAATAAGGAAGTTACAAAGATTATTAATGTCCAAAATAAAATTATTAATATTATTCTTAATTAGTTTAAACGTCATTTCTTGTACTAATTATCAAAGGGATAATGATATAAAGTTATCAATTGGGTATATTAGTGGCAGCTATGAAGGCTTGTTATTGTCTAACCAATTAAAAAGTTACTTAAATAATTTAAACATGTTAGACAATGACTCTATATATGAAGTGAGAGCGAATATTTCTCACTCGGGTAGTGTGTTTATTACCAATATCGACAATACGTCAGATCGAGAAAGAGTTAATAGCTCAATAAATATAAGTATTTTTGATAAGAAGATGGATTGTTTAGTTTATAATTTCAATGATACCACTTCACAATTTTATGTTTTAGCAGCAAGTGATAAATTTTTAAGTAACAAAGTAGCTTCGGAGTCAATTAAAATTGAAAACACAGAGTATTTTGTAAAAAAATTTATTACTCATTTAAATGTTGCTGATTTCTCTTGTGAACTTGCTCCTTATGAACTTAGATTAAAAAAACTGAAAAATTATATTGATGAAAAATAACCTCGAAAAATTTAAAGAAGTTTTAATATCTGATGAACAAAATACTGTAATAGTTAACCAAGTTAATGATGAGATAAAAAGTTTTTATGATTTGGTTATTCGAGAGTTTTCAAAAGAGTTGGATATTAAAATTATTTATGATGATAAATATACTGCCACAAGCAGTTCAGATAATCTGTTTAAAGTAAGAGAAATATATTTATTTTCAATAACTGATATGAGAAAAATCAAAGAAATATGCAAACAAAGTTTCAAGAAAATTATATTTACAGATTATAAAAGTTTCAAAAGAATACAAAAAGATTATATATCTATTAATGGATATAATTATGCTGAAGACATACGTTATTTTTTAAAAAGCAACAATGTTTTAGATGAAAAACTAATCAACTATTGCATATTACAGCCATATTTTATTTTTTCCGAACTTTCTAAATACAACATAAATAAAAGTGAATACTCTATTGATAAAATAGAAAATGATTCATTTAACTTTATATTAAAGATTAGAAAAGATGTTTTTAAAATTAAAAATAATCAAACTAAAATTAAAGAACTGTATCACAAACTTAAAGAAGAAGTTAAATATAAAAAATTTAGTTTTTTAACTTACTAATTAAAAAATTATATTGCTCTAAATTATCATAGTAAATTTTAATGTTTCCCTTTCCATTTTTACTATAAGTAATTTTTGTTTTAAACCCTAGGGTATTACTCAAATTAGTCTCCTCTTGAATTAAATTTGGTTCTTGTATGCTTTGTTTTCTTTTATTTTTTTCTAAATATCGCACAGAAACTTTTCCAGATACTATTTGGTTTAAGGCTTGATCATCAAAATCATTGGGTTTTTTGCCAATTAATGCCCTTGCATGCCCCATGGATATTTTCCCGCTGTTTAATAAATCTAGAAAAAAATCGTCTAAATCTAGTATTCTTAATAGATTTGTGATGTGCGACCTACTTTTACCAACAACTTTGGAAAGTGTTTCATGCGTATATTTATTTTTTTCGATTAAACGTTGATAGGCTTTTGCCTCTTCTGATGCTTTCAAGTTCTCTCTTTGTATATTCTCAATTAACGAAATTTCATCTTTGTCTAGATCCTCAGGAAGTAAAAGAGCAGGCAGTACTTTTAGGTCGGTATTTTGTGCTGCTCTCCACCTTCTTTCTCCTGCCACTATGAGGTAACTATCTAGACTTTTTTGTCTTAAAATTAATGGCTGAATAAGTCCATTTTTTTTAATTGATTGTGCTAATTCACCTATTCTATCTTTATCAAATTCCTTTCTTGGCTGAGTTTCATCCCTAAATATTTTCTCAATTGGTATTAGTAATAAACCTTTATCTTCAGAAGATTTATCTTGTGTAATATTTTTATCACCTAACAAAGACGATAAACCTTTTCCCAATTTTTTATTTACTGCCATTTAGGTTACTCCTTTCTAAAAATTCTTTTGCTAAGGCAATGTATGCTTGTGATCCGCTACACTTTAAATCATAAATAATCGCGGGAAGACCATGACTAGGTGCTTCAGAAAGAGTTACATTTCTTGGAACATTGAACTTATATACATTTGTATCAAAATATTCTCTAGCCTCTTTCTCGATCAATGATGATAATGAGTTTCTTTTATCATACATTGTTAATATTATTCCATTGAGTTTAAGACTTATGTTTAAATTTTTTTTTACAAGTTCTATTGTTTTAATTAATTTAGATAATCCTTCTAGAGCAAAAAATTCACATTGTACTGGTATTAAAACTTCACCACTAGCTGTCAAAGAACTAACTGTCAATAGACCTAGGGTAGGTGGTGTGTCAATAAAGATATATTCATAATCATTTTTTATATTATTGATATAATTTTTTAAAAGAAAATTTCTATTTTCATCATCAGCTAATTCATATTCTGCAGCTGCAAGGTCCTCACAAGCAGAAATAATATTTAAATTAGGTATCTGAGATTCTTGTATTGTATCTTCAATTTTTATTTCATTACTAAAGACCCTATAGATAGATAGTTTAGGTTCATATGAGTTAAACGACATTGATGAGTTGTATTGAGGATCCATGTCTATAACCAAAACTTTTTTATCAATTGATGCTAGGGCTGTTGCTAAATTAACAACAGTGGTAGTTTTGCCCACTCCTCCTTTTTGATTAGCAATAGTTATTATCATTTTGCACACATGACTATTATTTTAGATTCATTTGAAGTAATGCTAGGATGTGTCTCCCAAAAATACTTTTGTGGATTTATTTTTTCTAACTCTGTTAGATAAGATCTTCCTTTTAATAATATGAACTTTGTTTGTTTGTTTATCATGCTCTTGGTAACAGATATTATTTTTTCAATTGAAGCAAAAGCTCGTGCTGTTATATAATCAACATTAAGGTTTGTTATTTCTGTTATAGATTTATTATGAACTTGATAATTTAACCCCAATCGTAGTTTGCAATTTTCAAGAAAAAGAGATTTTTTTGGTGATTTTTCTACTAAATGAAGGTTTTTAAAACCAATAATTGATAATATTATACCTGGAAGTCCGGCGCCTGTTCCAATATCCATTAAAGGTTTTTCATGGTGAGGGAGATGCTTAACTATTTGTATACAATCTAAGAAATGTCTTTCGTCTAAATCAATTATTGTGCTTTTACTGATTAAGTTCATGGACTCATTTTCCTTAAGTAATATTTTTTTATATTCAGTTAATTTGGTTAAAATTAATTTTCCATCATTAAAATTATCATCACAAAACTTTACTAACTTATCATTAAGCAACTTTATTCCCCTTAACTTTTTTGTGTTTAACTATTTGAAATAGTGCACTCGGTGTGATGCCTGAAATTTTACCAGCATCATATAAATTTTCCGGTTTGTGTTTATTCAATTTTTCAAGAATTTCTTTAGATAAAGAAGGGATCTTATTAAAATCAATATTCGTTAATTTCATATTTTTATTCTTACTCAGTTGATCAAATGACTTTTTTTCTCTCTCGTAAAAAACATCATATTTAGAATCAAAATGAATTTTAGTTAATAATTTTTGACTTATATTAATATTAAAGAATTGTTTAAAATTTTCTGGGGAGAGATCTAAGAATTTTAGAACTTCGAACCCATTTCTTACTTTGCCATCTTTTTTGACTTTAATATTTTTTTTCATTAAATCATTTGGTGAATATTTTAGTTTTTTTAATTGGTCTAATATTTTTTTTTCATTAATTATATTTTTTGAAATTAAAGAATATTCAGTTTTGTTAAAAGCTTTAGAGGTGATGATTGTTGAAAATCGTTCATAAGAATTATCAGTTCTAAGCTTTAACCTATTTTCTGCTCTTGATGTAAACATTCGATATGGCTCTGTCACTCCAAGCTTTGTTAAGTCATCAACTAGGACACCAATATAACTGTTATCTCTCTCAAAAACCTTTGTGTTGAATTTTATTTTTTTTATTTTAATTGCAGCATGAATAGCGGCATAGACACCCTGACCTGCTGCTTCTTCATATCCTGTTGTTCCATTTATTTGTCCTGCTAAAAAAAAGTTTTCTATTTTTTTTGTTTCAAAATTATTTTTTAATTCCCTAGGGTCAACAGAGTCATACTCAACTGCATATCCAAATTGATCTACCTCACATTTTTCTAAACCTTTTATTGACCTTAAAAATTTTAGTTGGGTTTTTTTATCTAAAGAATTTGATATACCATTTGGATAAACAAGATCAGAGTTTAAGCCCTCTGGTTCTAAAAAAATGTTGTGACCGTTTCTATCTCCAAACTTTGTTATTTTATCTTCAATTGAAGGGCAGTACCTCACACCTTGAGATTTAATTATACCTGAGTACATCGCAGACCTATCAAGATTATCTCTAATTATTTTATGGGTCTTGTTATTAGTTTTGGTAATGAAACAATTAATTTTTTTGTTCGTATTTTGTTTTGTAAAATATGATAAAAAAATACCATTGTTTTCAGATATCTGAGGTTCTAAAACATCATAATTGATAGATTGAGCATATATTCTGGGAGGTGTTCCTGTTTTCAGCCTCATTGTTTTAAAGTTATTGTTAATAAACTTTGCAAGAAATTTTGAAGAGCTGTTTCCTATTCTCCCTGCTTCTTGCGACTCATTACCGAAATAAATCTTTCCATTGAGAAAGGTTCCTGTTGTGAGAATAACTGCATTTGATTTTATTTTTCCAATATTTGACAGTTCAACACCTAGAATTTTATTATTTTTTTCTAATATATTAATAGCTTCGTCTTCAATAAGATCAATTTTAGAGGATTTAATAAATTTTTTCATGTTTTGAGAGTATAAATCTCTATCAATTTGTGCTCTTACGCCCCATACTGCTGGCCCTTTAGAAAGATTTAATACTCTGTAATGTATTGCTGATTTGTCACCAATTTTACAAATTACACCTCCTAAAATGTCTACTTCACTTGCTATATGTGTCTTACCAACTCCTCCAATACTGGGATTGCATGATAATTTGCCCAAATCTGAGTAATTTTTTGTTATAAGTGCTGTTTTTAGGCCATATTTGTCAGATATATTAGCTGCTTCTATTCCAGCATGACCAGCACCAATAACTACAACATCATAATGTTCCACGTGAAACAATCTACTTCCCTATGCAAAATTTGCTAAAAACTCTATCGTAAACATCTTCGTTGTTAATATAACCAAATTCATAGGAAAAATCATCTAATATATTTCTCATTACCTGGGCTATGATCAAAATATCCTTTTCCTTAGCAATATCGTGTTCATATTCTAACACTCTTGCCAAAAAGTCGATTTCTTCTAAATTAAGATCAGTAATTTTATTATTATTTTTTACATATCTTTGATGAATCGAAGATAATTTTAATTTCTGGTATATTTTATCCCTGTCTAGATTATGGTTTATTTTGATATTATCTGTTTTATATTTATATATATCAGATTTTGTCTCAATTAAACTGTAATTCTTATGTATCATGAAATCCTTGAGAAGTGTTGATATATCAGACTTTTTAGTATTTTGATCGATTAGAACAAAAAAATGGTCAATTTCCATCGATATTTTCTGTGCTTTTTTATAGCCATATTTTTCTATTTTACCTTGTTTAGATCTTTGCCCTGCGGTATCGAAGATTTCAAACCGATTACTATTAATTATAAATTCATTTGAGAGAATATCCCTTGTAGTACCTTTGATATTTGTTACGATTGCTCTATCTTTATCAATAATTTTGTTAAATAGAGTCGACTTGCCTACATTTACTTGACCTACCAACATAATTCTACATATATTTTTTTGTTCTATTTTTGTTCTATTTTTATGTAATAAATTATTACAATTAGTGAAAAATTTTCTTATCTTTTTCTTTATTTGATTAAAATTAAAGTCCTCGTCGTCAACAAAGTCAATCGATGCAGTTATTTCTGAGAATAAATCTATTACCTCCTCTCTTAAAGGAACAAGGCCGCTAACAATATCTCCCTCAAAAAGTAGTCTTTTGTTATACTCTAAGCCTGAAAAGCTTTCATTGGAAATTATTCCATTAATAGCCTTAGCTTGTTTAAGAGAATTCTTGCTATTTAGAACAGACCTGTAAGAGAACTCTCCATTTTTTGCCAACCGTAAGCCTGGGAGTTTTAGATCCTTTAATAATTGTTCAAACTGACTTGCTATAAGTGGTGAGCCGTGTAAAAAAATTTCACAGACATCCTCTCCAGTAAAGGATTTTGGAGATTTAAAATATACCACACTACACTCATCCAATATGGACTTATCTTTTTGATAAATTTTAACTATTCGGATTAATGAGTGATCTTTAGAAAAATTCTTTCTGGTGATTTTCTTTAAGATATTCAAAACGTCATCTCCAGAAATTCTATAACCAATAACTGGGGCCTTCACTAAAGGAGTAAAGTTTGAATATATTGTTCCAGACTTAAACAAAACTTGATTATTATAAGTTTATAATAATTCTAGTCTACCAATGAAAAAAATAAAAAGAACAGTCAAATGATATTAACAAAATCAAATCATATTAAAATTTATGGGCACAGGGGGGCGAGGGGCGATTTACCAGAAAACACTCTTGATAGTTTTGAGTTTTTATTTGAGAATAAAATTACAGCATACGAAACTGACACTTTACTTACTAAAGACTTAGTGCCAACCGTAAATCATGATTTTAGATTAAACCCGGCGCTTACAAAAAATAGCAAAGGAGATTGGATTGAAAATGACGATATCAGAATTTTCAATTTAACTTATGAAGAGCTTTTTAGATTTAAAATTGGATCAATTGATAAAAAATCTAAATACGGAAAGAGATTTAAAAATCAGAAAATTTTAGGTGAAAAAAATATTCCAAAATTGTCTGATCTACTTGAATTAACATCAAATAATATTTCAGATAATTTAATAATTAATTTAGAAATTAAATCAACACCTGTTGAAAACAACTTAACACCCCCTCCAAATGTAATGGCAAGATTAATAGTTGATGAAGTTAATAAAACAGAATTGAAAGATAAAGTAATCTACTCGTCTTTTGATTGGAGAGTTTTAAAAGAAATAAAAAATATTGATCCCAAGATCTCAAGAGCTTATTTAACATCTGATCTTAAAGGAATAGTCAATAATAAATCACCTTGGTTAGACTTCATACCCTTAAAAGATAGCGATAGCAGAGAACTACCAAGACTTATCAAGGCATTAGGTGGAAAAGCATGGCATTCTAAAAGTAAAGATATAAACAAAGATATGGTTAGAATTTCTCATGAGGAAGGACTTGCTGTGAATGTTTGGACCGTTAATGAAAAATATGAAATGTTCAAAATGATCGAATACGGTGTTGATGGAATAATAACTGATTATCCTCTGAGGTTAAAAAAACTTTGCGAGGATGAAGGTATAAATTGGTTTTAGTCTATTATTTGGATTTTAAACTATTGATTCATGCTGCTGAAGAACTCTTCGTTAGTTTTGCAGTCTTTCATCTTATCTAGAAGGAACTCCATAGCATCCACGGTACCCATTGATGATAAAATTTTCCTTAAAATAAAGACTTTTTGAAGGTCACCTGCATCTAATAACAAGTCTTCTTTTCTTGTACCTGACTTTTGAACATCTATTGCAGGATATGTTCTTTTATCTGATAATTTTCTATCAAGGACGATTTCAGAATTACCGGTACCTTTAAATTCTTCAAAAATTACTTCATCCATTCTACTACCTGTTTCTATTAGCGCAGTTGCAATAATTGTTAATGAACCACCTTCTTCGATATTTCTTGCAGCACCAAAAAATCTTTTTGGTCTTTGAAGTGCATTAGCATCTACACCACCTGTTAAAACTTTACCACTTGAAGGTACAACAGTGTTATATGCTCTTCCTAATCTAGTAATGGAGTCTAAAAGAATTACAACATCATATTTATTCTCAGCTAGTCTTTTGGCTTTTTCAATTACCATTTCTGCAACTTGGACGTGTCTTGCAGCTGGTTCATCAAATGTTGAACTAATTACTTCACCTTTGACAGATCGTTGCATATCTGTAACTTCCTCTGGTCTTTCATCTATTAAAAGGACCATTAGATAAACATCAGGAAAATTTTCAGCAATTGACTTCGCTATTTTTTGTAAAATTACTGTTTTACCTGATCTTGGTGGTGCAACAATTAAAGATCTTTGACCAGCACCAACTGGTGCAATAATATCTATAATTCTTGATGATAAATCTGTGTCTGGTTTTTCTGTCTCTAGATTAAATTTTTTCTCTGGATAAAGAGGGGTTAAATTATCGAAATTTGTTTTAAATTTATTATTTTTATCTATTTCAATAAAATTTACTTTATTGGTTTCCACTAGTGCAAAATATCTTTCACCATCTTTAGGAGGTCGGATAGGTCCCTCAAGTGTATCACCTTTTCTAAGTCCATACTTCTTTATTTGATTTGGGCTGACATATATATCATCTGGTCCTGGAAGATAATTAGAGTTTGCTGATCTTAAAAATCCAAAACCATCTTGCATTGTTTCTAATACACCTTCGCCTGTTATTTCTTCATTTTTTTCAGCGAATTTTTTTAAAACAGAAAAATATATGTCTTGCTTCTTTAAACCAGAGGCATTTTCTATCCCTAAAGATTCAGCATAGTCTAATAGTTCTTGAGGTTTTTTATCTTTTAGTTCGTTTAGATGCATATTGGGAATTACTTAGATAGTTAGATATATTAATTAGGTATATAACAAAAAATAAAGAGAAAATATATATATTTATATATAGGTATGTTGTTGTATGTCGAATGATGGGGATTAACACCTTCTTATTTAAAAAAACCTATATTTAAGTACTTTTTTAGTTATTTAATAACAAATGTTGATAACTTAATATTTATAAATTAATGGTTATTTCGTTGTATAAAACTCACAAATTTTATGAATAAGTCACTTAATCCACAATTAACTAAACAGGTTATTATTGGCACAAAAAGCCAATCTAGGAGAAAAATTTTTAAATTAATGAACCTAAAATTTCAGCACAGATCGCCCAACATAAATGAAAAAAAGGTAAAAGATTTAAATAATGATAAATATGATGCATTAAAAATTGCAAAAGCTAAAGCTGAACATCTTTCTAAAAAATATAGAAATAAAATTATTGTGACTTTTGATACAACAATCTTATTTAAAAAAAAAACTATTTATAAATGTGCCAGTCCCGAGTGCTGTAAAAGAACCCTTAAAGAATTTAATGATAAATCTCATGATCTTTACACAGCCATGATTTTTATGATAAATAACAATCTAATAAAAAGCACTCTAACGAAAACAAAAATAACTTTTAAAAATACTAGAGTAAAAGATATCAATAATTACGTTGATAAGAACTTTAAACAAGTATCGAAGGCCGTAGGTTGTTATAACATAGAAGGGAAGGGAAATTTTTTCTTTAAGGATATATACGGCAGTTATTTCAATATTATTGGAATGGATGTTATTAATTTTTTAAAGACACTAAGAAGTATCTAAATGAATAAAAAAAAAATAGGCATTGTAGCAAAAAAACTAAATCATTCATTATCCCCATTCATACATAATCATTGGGCAAAAAAAAAAAATAATAAATTTATTTATAGAAAATACGAGGTACAGGAAAAAAAAATAGATAAATTTTTCAATAATTATAGAAGAGATAAACAATTTATTGGGTTTAATATTACTATACCATATAAAGAAATTTTTATTAATTTTTGTGATAAAGTCACAACAAAAGCAAATAAAATCGGTTCTATAAATTTAATTTATAAAAAAAATAAAACAATTTTTGGAGATAACACAGATGTTATTGGTTTCAGCAAGACTTTTAATTCCTTAAAAATTAAAAATACAAAATCTGTACTATTAGTTGGCGCAGGGGGCGCTGCAAGAGCTATTTTATATTTTCTAAATAAAAAAAGTATTAAAAATATTGATATTTTTGCAACATCGATGAGAAGGGAAGAAAATCTTAAAAAAAAATTTAAATTTAATCGTTTCCTGATTAAATCAACTCGTCTCAGGAAGAGATATGATTTAATTATCAATGCATCTAGTGCAGGGATGACTAAAAAAAATAAAATCAACAGAAATATTTTGAATTTAGTTAAGAACGCTAGAGGAGTAATTGACATTGTTTACAACCCAATTGATACAGATCTGTTAAAAATAGCAAAAAAACATGACATAAAATACTCAGGTGGATTGAAGATGCTTGTAGAACAAGCAAAACCATCTTACGAAATTTGGTCAGGTAATAAAATAGGAATAGACAAAGAAATTTATCAAATGCTCATAAATAAAATATGATTAAAGTTGCAGTTACAGGAAATATAGGATCAGGTAAAACTGAATTTATTAAATTTATCTCAAAGCTGGGTTTTTCTTGTATATCGTCTGATGCTATAATTTCAAAATTATACAAAGATGACCGTACTAGAAAAATAATTTTAGAAAAATTAAAACTTAATGATCATAATTATAAACAAGAAATAATTAAAATGTTACTGAATGAAGAGTTCAACAGGAGACTTAAGAGAGCAATATACCCCCTTTTATATTCCAAAAAAAAATTAGTATCTCAGAAACATCAGTCTTATCAGCCAGTATTTTATGAAATTCCATTACTTTACGAAGAAAATTTATCTAGTAATTTTAATGTCACCATATTCGTAAACTCTGATGCTACTAAGAGAAAACAAAGGGTTTTAAACAGAGGTGTCTCAGAGAATTATTTTAAATTAATGAATAATAAGCAGATTAAAGAGAATATAAAAAAGAATAAATCAACTTTTACAGTAAACAATAATGGTTCAATCTTGAACTTACGTTTAAATATAATTAAATTATTAAATAAATTATGAGAGAAATTATACTTGATATTGAAACTACAGGCTTAGAATTTAAAGAGGGACATCGAATTATTGAAATTGGCTGTATTGAACTTAACAAAAAAGAAGTCGGGTTACACTATCACGAATATGTGAACCCTTCTAAAACTCTTACTGAGGATAATATTAAAATACACGGAATAACTAATGAATATTTGACAGATAAACCAATTTTTGAAGAAATCGCTGACAGTTTCCTAGATTTCATCCATGATAGTTACATTGTCGCTCATAATGCATCTTTTGATATAGGCTTTTTAAACTTTGAACTTGAGAGAATATCTAAACCAATAATATCTAAGGAGAGAGTTATAGACACAATAAAAATTGCAAGAGAACGGTTTCCAGGTCAGCAAGTATCATTAGACGCACTTATAAAGAAATTAAAAATTAATACACTTATTAATAGAGATCAACACGGTGCTTTAAAAGACGCTAAACTCCTTACTGATGTGTATTTGGAATTACAAGGCATAAACCAAATTGGATTGGAATTTAGCGAGGCAAAATCAGATAAAATTAACTTAGCTAGTGAGCCGAATTACACATCCATCGTATTAACAAAAGAAGAGACAGACGCCCATAAAGAGTTTATAAGAAATAAATTACCTAATTCAAATTGGGCTAAAATGTTGAAAAATTATGAGTAGTGAATTTATAGATATCGTGCTTTTTGGAGCAATCGCGATATTTTTAGTGTATCGCCTAAGGAGCATTCTTGGATCCTCTGACGGAAAAATTGTAAATATTAGAACCAAGAAAAATCCTCAATCGAAGTTTAAACCTAAAATAGTTCCTAAAAATGATAATAACGAGTTTTTAGAAGGCGCTAACAAAGCATATGAAATGATTGTTCAAGCCTATCAGAGTAACAGTATTGAAAAAGTGAAAGATTTGCTCACACCTGAAGCAATGCAAGCGATGGAACAAGCAAAAGCACCCAAAGAAATAAAATTTTCAGAAGTAAAAAATAGTTCTATTTTAGATGATAAATCTGATGACTTAAGATTAGTTAAGACTGTTAAGTTTGAAACTGAACATTACAATGTTGCGAATAACGAAATTCTGAAAGTTGTCGAAGAATGGGGCTTTGAAAAAGATAAAAAATCCTCAGATCCTAATTGGAAGCTTTTTTCAATCAAACTTGTCTCATAAAATTAATTTTAATTTAAATAAGCAACGAAATAAAAAAACACTAGAAGAACAACCTAATGAAAAAATTATTATTTCAATCGGTGGTTCTAGTGAGATCAAAAATAAGAATGAAAACATAGGTAAAAAAAATACTCATGCTAAAAAAAATTTTGTTAAATCAGTTTTTTTAGATAATAATCTTTATAAACAGTTTAAAAATCATCATTTTAGCAAAATCGATTTACATGGCCTAACAGTTGACCAAGCACACCAAAAATTAATTGAATATTTTTCAATTAATTACAAGAAGAAAAACTTATTTCATATTGTAGTAACAGGTCTTGGCAATAAAACTAATGGTGAAGAATTTTTTACAGGAAAAATAAGAAGGCAATTTCCTTCTTGGTTAGATACTGAGAAATTTCAATTTATGATAAAATCGTATTCTCCTTGTAAAATACAACATGGTGGTTTGGGTGCTTTTTATATTAAGCTAAAATCTAAAGAATAAATTTCTTTTCGTCGGTAGGTTTTATCTCTGACTTTACAGCATCTGTAACCCAGGCTTTATTTACTACTTCAGTTTTTTGATGACTTAGGTTTGCATCAAAACTAATTCTCTCAAGAATTTTTTCAAACATTGTTTGTAATCGTCGTGCTCCAATGTTTTCTACCTCAGTATTTATTTGTTCAGTAAGAGTTGCTATTTCTTCCAAAGCCTCATCTTCAAACTTTAATTCAATGTTTTCTGTTGCAAATAGTGACTTATACTGTTTGGTTAAGCTATTATCAGTTTCTTTTAAAATTCTAATAAAATCATCTTTCTTAAGAGCATTTAATCTTACTCTTACAGGTAGTCTTCCTTGAAGTTCTGGGAGTAAATCACTTGGTTTGGATTGATGAAAAGCACCAGACGCAATAAATAAAATATGATTTGTTTCGATTGTTCCATATTTTGTGCTTACAACTGTGCCTTCAATAAGTGGAAGTAAATCTCTTTGCACACCTTCTCTTGAAACGTCCCCACCTCGTCTTTCACTATTAGGTGCAATTTTGTCAATTTCATCTATAAAAACTATTCCACTTTCCTGAACACTTTTAATAGCATTTTGAACAACATTTTGTTTTTCAGCGATTTTCTCAATTTCTTCTTGAATGAGTGGTTCATAAGCTTCACCTATCTTTAGTTTTGTCTTCTTTTTATTTTTTAGACCTTTACCAAATATATCGTTCATATTAATCATTCCCATTTGAGCACCAGGCATTCCTGGTATGTCCAATGATTGAAAAGGATTGGATTTTTGATCTAATGCAATTTCGATCTCTTTATCATTAAGCTGGTTATCTCTTAGCATTAACCGAAATTTTTCCTTAGTTTCTTCACTTGGATTGTCACCAAGCAGTGCTTTTAAAACAATTTCTTCTGCATTTGTTTTGGCTTCATCTATGAAACGATCTCTTATCTTTTTCTTTTCTAAATTAATTGCAACTTCAATTAAATCTCTAATTATTTGTTCAACGTCTCTTCCTACGTACCCAATTTCTGTGAATTTAGTAGCCTCCACTTTTATAAACGGCGACTGCGTAAGCTTAGCTAATTTTCTTGCGATTTCAGTTTTACCACAACCTGTTGGGCCAATCATTAATATATTTTTTGGTATGATATCATCTCTTAAAGTTTCATCTTTAACATTTAACCTTCTCCACCGATTTCGAAGAGCAATAGCGACCGCTTTTTTTGCATCATCTTGACCAATCACATAACGGTCAAGCTCTTCCTTAATAACTTTTGGTGTGAGGGATTGACTATCCATTAAATTTTAATCTCTGAGATGTTTAGAGTATCATTTGTATAAATACAAAGCTCTGCTGCAACTTTAAGTGACTCTGTTGCAATTTCTTTTGCAGACAAATTAGATTTTCTTTTTAGAGCCCTTGCTGCGCTCAGGGCAAAGTTACCACCTGATCCAATTGCAACTATACCTTCTTGAGGTTCCAGAACGTCTCCTGTTCCACTAATAAGATATGTTTCACTTTTATCAGCTGCAATAATCATTGACTCTAATCTTCTAAGATACCTATCGGTTCTCCAATCTTTAGCTAGTTCTACACAAGCTCTTTTTAGATTATATGAAAATTCTTCGCATTTTTTCTCTAGTCTATCAAAAAGAGTCAGTGCATCAGCGGTTGATCCAGCAAAACCAACAATAATTTGATCATTATGAAATGTTCTAATCTTATTAGCGTTTGACTTAATTACAGATGTACCCAAAGTTACTTGTCCGTCGGATGCTATAACAACACTCTCATTATCACGAACGCAAACAACAGTTGTCGAGCGTATTATTGTTTTATTTTTATCCATTATTCCTATAAATATAGGTACTAAATAGCTAATTACAAATGCGTGAATTTACATTTAATAGAGACACAAAAGAAACACAAATATCATTAAAAGTTAACCTTGATGGTTCTGGAGTAAATAAAATTGACACTGGTATTGCTTTTTTTGACCATATGCTTCAACAAATAAGTACCCACAGTTTGATTGATATAGAGTTAAAATGTGATGGCGACCTAAAAGTTGATATGCACCATACTGTTGAAGATGTTGGCATTGCTTTAGGTGAGAGTATAAAAAACGCACTTGGTGATAAAAAAGGCATAACACGATTTGCATACTCTTATGTTTCTTTTGATGAAACATTAACAAGATCAGTTTTAGATTTGTGTAACCGTCCCTATTTTATTTGGAATGTAAAAACATCTTTAGAAAAAGTCGGTGACATGGACCAAGAATTATTTTCAGAATTTTTTAAATCTATAGTTACTGAGTCAAGAATGAATTGTCATATCGAAACATTATATGGAAAAAATAATCACCATATTATTGAAAGCTGTTTTAAATCATTTGCACTATCCCTGAAAAAAGCAATATCTATTGATCCAAGAAAAACAAATATTCCGAGTTCTAAAGGGAAACTTTGAAAAAAAAAGTCATAGGACTTATTGACGGGCAATCTGGAAATATTGGATCGATTAATAAGGCGATCAAAGATATTATTAAAGGAAAGCCATATCAATTAAAGATTATTAAAAGTCATTTCAATTATACTTCATTTGATAAAATTATTTTGCCTGGACAAGGTGCTTATGCCACTCTTATGTCAAATTTGAAAAAATTAAAAATTATTCAACCATTAAAAAAATACTTGGAAAATAACTCTTCATACTTAGGTATATGTGTCGGTATGCAAATTTTATCTGATTGGGGCTATGAAGATAAGACTACAAGAGGATTAGGAATTATCAGTGGGGATATTAAAAAATTTAGAAATAAAAAACTTATTATTCCTCATATGGGTTGGAATACTATTAATTTAAACAAAGATGACACTGTTATTACAAATAGTTTTGACATGAAGGATTTTTATTTTGTTCATAGTTACATTTTCCAAAACATAAAAAAATCAGATGTTTTAGCCTTCACTCTTTATGATCAAAAATTCCCTTCTATTGTAAAGAAAGGCAATATTTACGGAGTGCAATTTCATCCTGAAAAAAGCCACAAACACGGGCTAAATTTGATAAAAAATTATATTTTGAAATCATGAATATATTCCCAGCAATTGACATAATAAATGGAAAATGTGTGAGACTAACAAAAGGTATCGCCGATGATAAAACAATTTATAAGTATTCTCCTCTTGATATGGCTAAAACATATCAAGATGCAGGTTTCAATACTATCCACGTTGTCGACTTAGATGCTACTTTAGGCAAAGGCAATAACAATCAGGTTCTGAGTCAGATTAGAAGAAATATTGATATTAATATTGAAGTTGCTGGCGGTATAAGAAGTAAAGATGCTATTATTGATAAAATTAATGAAGGGTTTAATACAATTGTAATTGGAACCTTTGCAATAAAGAATATTGATGACGTTTTAAATTTTGACGACTCTTTAATTGAAAAACTGTCCATTGCTTTGGATATAAAAGATAATCAAATTGCTTCTCATGGCTGGCAAGAAACAACCAATCAATCTTTAAAGCATATTATAGATAAATATAACAAACGGCCCATTCATTCCTACTTTGTCACAGATGTTGCTAATGATGGAATGCTCTCTGGCTTAAATATGGAAACGTTTAATTCTATAAAGAAATTAACTGACAAGCATATTACTATCGGAGGAGGGGTTAAGGACCTTAACGATATTGAATTGAGTAGATCAAACGGTTTCAATAACTTAGTTGTAGGTAAAGCCATATACGAAAATAAAATATCTATAAATAGTTTGGTCAGGTTTAATGCTTAAGACAAGAATAATCCCATGCCTTGATGTTATTAAAAATAAAGTTGTTAAGGGTGTTAATTTTAAAAACATAAGAGTCATGGGTAACGCAGTTGAAATGGCAAAATATTACTCTTTATCAGGGGCTGATGAGCTTTGTATGCTTGATATAAATGCATCATATCAAAATAGAAAAACATTTATTAAAACTGTTGAGTCAATAGCTAAGGTTATAAATATCCCTTTAACTGTAGGTGGAGGAGTTTCAGATTTGAGCGATATAACAGATTTGCTTAATGCAGGAGCGGATAAAGTATCAATTAATTCCGCAGCAGTAAAAAATCCAAAATTAATAAGACAAGCCTCATTGAGACATGGCTCTCAATGCATAGTCGTAGCAATTGATGGAAAAAGGTATAAAAATAAAATGAAAGTTGTCATCAAAGGTGGAAGAGAGATTACTAAAAATGAACTTATTACTTGGGCAAAACAAGTACAATCTCTTGGTGCTGGAGAAATATTAATGACCTCAATGGATACAGATGGTGTTCAAAATGGTTTCGATAGCAATATGCTAAAAAAAGTGACGAGTAACGTTAGAATTCCTGTAATTGCCAGTGGCGGTGTTGGAAGTCTTGAGCATTTTTATTTAGGTCATTTGACAAAGTCCACTGGTTTGTTAGCTGCGAGCGTATTTCACTCTAGAAAATATAAAATTAAGACTGTAAAAAAATATCTTAATAGCAAAGGCGTCCCTGTCAGATTATGAGTTATGACAAAGAAAATATTTTCGCAAAGATTTTAAAAGGTGAAATTCCTTGTGATAAGGTTTTTGAAAATGAGCATGTGCTTTCATTCAAAGATATTAGTCCAAAAGCAAAAACGCATATCTTAATTATACCTAAGAAACCTGTTCTTGATATTTCTGATTTTTTACAAAATGCAGACAGCTTATATCAAACCAATTTTTGGAAATCTGTCGATGAAATTATAGATATTTTAGGTTTAAGAGATAAAGGTTTTCAAATTAAAACACATAAAGGCAAAGACGGTGGTCAAGAGGTATTTCATTTTCACTTACATTTGTTGTCAGATGTTTAGGCTATCTGGCTTGAATATAATTAATTATATCTAACACACCCTTTATGTTTTTAGCATGTTCAATAACCATATCTATTTCTTTTTGATCACTTGAAACACCAAACAGATATACAATTTGTTTTTGTACCTCAAAGTCGTATTTAAACTTCTTTATATTCGAGTCCGTGAAAATCTTTGTAAAAAGTTGCGTGCTTATGAATTTGTCTTTGGCTATATCATCAAGTCCGTATCCAGTATCAATCGAAATTTCATTTAAAACTTCATTTACACCATCTTGTTGCCAAGCTAGTCTTACTGCCTCTAAGCGCATATCGCCGTAGGGAACTACGCCTGTTAAAAGTACCTTACCTAATTCAACTTCAACATCAATCCTTGTAAATAGGGTTGCATCATATGAAAAGTATTTCTCTTTAATACCAAGTTTAATTGTGGCATCGTCCCAACTTTCACTAAATGTTTTTTCATCTTCGTTTTCCTTAATGACAGTTTTTGCGCCTGTAGATACAAGTGACGGACCACATCCAATAAAAAATACTGATAGTAGAATTATAAAATGCTTAGTCATCTTTTAAATCGATTGATAATTTATAAAAATCATTTCTTGATATTTTATACTTACTTTTAAGCTGTTGATAAGCCTTTTTTACACCTACTTCTCTAATTATCTCCTTAATCTCTTTAAAATCGAAATCTTTAATCTTGTCAGTCTCTTTTTCAATGCTAACAGCTAAAACTAACTCACCTTTAATCCCAGAGTAATTAAAATTTTCATAATTTTTGTAATCTATATGTAATCTTTCCTCATATAGTTTTGTCAGTTCTTTAAGTATTACAATTTCAAATGTTTCAGAAATTGAGGCAATAGCATAAACGTCCTTACGTAATTGTTGTTTAGTTGAGTAAATAATTAAATTATTAATTTTATTCTCAAAGAGAGTTTTTTCTTTATGTTCTTTTTTTTTGGGGAGAAAACCAACAAAGGTAAATTTCTTTTTATTTAAAAAACCACTCAGTTGAATGCCTGAGATTAAGGCGCTTGCACCAGGTATTGAATATACATTTACCTGATTTTCAAACAAAAAATTTATTAGTTGGTTTCCAGGATCGGATATAAGTGGAGAACCAGAGTCTGATATCAATGATATTACTTGATTAGATTTTAATAAATTATATATGTAATCTTTCTTTTTGTTAAAGTCGTGATCAGTGTACTTAGATAATGATGTTTTGATATCATATCTTTTCAAAAGCTTTTTACTGTTTGTGGTGTTCTCACACAAAATTAAATTAGAATTTTTTAAAACATTTATAGCTCTTAATGTGATATCATCTAAATTTCCTATGGGAGTTGAAACTAAATAGAGACCTGGGTTCATTATGAGTTTATTTAAAAATATAATTATATTACTCACATTAATATCATTTTTTAGTTGTGCCCCAACAACAATCGAGAAAAAAAAGCCGATTAAAAAAGCACCAGAAAAAGTTGAAGATATAGAAATTGTTGAAGAGAAAGAGGAGGGAATAGAGAATGTTGATACGATAAAAAAGAAGCCATCAAAACCCGGTGATAAAATAATTGATTTTAATAATATCGATAAAATAATTGTTTTTTTATCAAACGATGAAATTCTAACATCCTTGTTTTATGATGTTTTTATAAAAGAAATTGATAACTTTCCTGATATCAAAAAAATAGAATTTATCTATTCAATTGATGAAATACAAAACTCAATCAACAATTCTCTCATTATAGGTCCCACCAATTCAAAAGATTTGTTCGAATTGCCAAATAAACTTGGTGAAAATACATTTACAATTTCTTTATCAAATGACTTATCTGTAATGGATAAGTATGCAGATAATGAAATCATTTTCGTATTTAGCAGCCCTTACCAACACGTTGAAATACTTGGGGATTATATCAATGCATCAAACTCACTTGGTGTATTATACAAACAAAACGAATATGGATTAAAATTATTTGAATATTTCAAAGATACCTACCCATTAAAATATATTAAATCATCTCCATTTGGAGACAGCGCAGTAGATCTGGAATTATCAGTAAAGTTGATGGGAGACTTAAATACATATGACAACATAATTATTTTTGATGATACTTTTAGCTATAAAGATTTAGTGGGATATTTAGCAACAGAGGACGGAACTTATCCTCTTGAGAGAACATTCTTAATTGACAATTTTTTAGAGCAAAGAAAGAATTTAGAAAATTATTATAAGCCTATTAATAGGACTTTCTTGAAAAATATCGATTTTACTACCATGGATGAACCGCATCGGGAGTTCCTCTTCAGAATCTCGGTAAAGATATCACTTACTATTGCTAATCAAATTCTAAAAAACAATTTTTTACCTAGCGCTATTGATTATGATGATTTTGGAAGATTGCCGTTAGAAAATATGATGATTAATTATCCTGTAATATTTGATTAGATAATTTTTTAAAAGCTTCATACCTGTGAGAGTTTAATAATTTTTGCTTCTCATTCATTTCAGCGAATGTCTTAATGTTATCTGTAGGAATAAAATATGGATCATAACCAAAACCACCATTGCCTCTTTTATGTTTTATTATTAAACCTGGTATTGACCCTGATACCATATATTTTTGTTTTTTTCCTAAAACACAAATAGAACAAAAAAAAGTCGCATCAATATAATTTAAGTTCTCAAATTTGTTAAAAATAAAATCTATAACCTTTTGCTCCCCACCTAATTTTTTTGCCTCTCTTGCTGTTTTTATTCCTGGATAGTTATTTAATTTATTTACAACAAATCCACTATCATCACATAGTACGAGTGTATTTGTTTTATCTAAAAAATATTTCGATTTAATTTCACAATTTTCTTCAAAAGTTTCACCATCTTCAGTAGGTTCACCAATATTGTTAAATTCATTTAGATTTAAAACTTCATATTCACTAAATAGATTGAAGTGCTTGATATAAAAAATAAATTCTTTTAATTTTCCAGTATTATAAGTGCCAAGTAATAAATTATTTTTCAATTGCCAAGTTTTGAATATTGAAAATTTCAGGCATCGATCCCTCAACTAGTTCTATAAAACTCATAATAGTTTTCTTGCTAAATTTAGCCTCTTCACCAGTAGATTGAAACTCAATAAATTGACCATCATTTGCCATTACCACATTGCAATCTACCTCAGCGCTCGAGTCTTCAATATAATTTAAATCTATGCATGATGTTCCTTTAACAACACCAACCGATATTGCTGCAACTTGATTAACTATAATTGCCTTTGATAAATTAAATTTATTTTTGAACTCATTAATTGATCGAACAAGACTAACGTATCCGCCAATGATAGATGCTGTTCTTGTTCCTCCATCAGCACTAATCACATCACAATCAATCTTTATAGTTTTTTCGCCAAGTATATCTAAATTAACAGCACACCTTAAACTTCTTCCAATAAGTCTCTGAATTTCTTGTGTTCTTCCAGACTGCCTACCTTTGGCTGCCTCTCTGTCCATTCTTTCAGATGTAGATGAAGGTAACATACCATATTCTGCAGTTAACCAACCTTTCCCAGAATTTCTTAAAAACCCAGGAACTCTATCTTCAATAATAGCTGAGCAACAGACATGAGTATTTCCTAACTTAACTAAACATGATGATTGATTATTTGGTTGAAAGCCTGAAATTATTTCTAAACTTCTAATTTCAGAGAGTTTTCTATCATTTCTTGTATATCCAGACATTTATGTTTAATTATTTTAAATTATAAGATTAATTAAGATTAATGAATAAAAAAATTACAGATATTGGAGCACGATCAAAAATTATATTCAAGTCACTTGTCGAAAGTTACTTGAAAACAGGCGAGCCTATGGGCTCCAAAGCACTTAGTTCAAAAATTTCTTATAAACTCTCACCAGCCACAATAAGAAATGTTTTAAATGAAATAAATTTTCACGGACTCATACAAAAAGGTCATTTCTCTGCAGGCAGTATACCAACTGATTTAGGTTTACAATTTTATACTCATGCACTTTTAGAGCCAGGATCAATTAGTAAAAGTGAAAAAGAGATTATTGAGAAGTCATCTAAAATGAATAATCTTTTAAATGAACAAGAAATAATTACTAACACTTTAAATGGCCTATCGAAACAAGCTAGTCTTGTTATTAATAATGAAAAAATATCAAAAATTAGAAAAATTGACTTTCACAAAATCGATAATCATAAAGTAATATTCATCATCGAGCATGAGGATGGTTATACATCAAATAGAATAGTAGAAATTGATGAAAATATTCAAACAGAAGATTTAAATAGTATTGGCAACTTTATAAATAAGTTTTCAAAATCTATGTCACCTACAGAAATTCAAAATAATATAAAAATTTTTATAAAATCTGCAAAAAATCAAATAACCAACACCTCAAAAAAACTATTGCTGAAAGGAATAAAAATTGAAAAATCTCAAAATACAGAAACCTTTTTTGTTAGAGGCCTGCCAAATTTAATTAAGAATAATTTAGAAACAGACTTAGACAGCATAAACGAGCTTTTGAGTGATATTGAAACAGGTAAAATGGCAAACAAAATGATTAAGGCCTTGAAAAAATCAAAAGGAGTGCAAATATTTATTGGAAGTAACACAAATTTTTTTAAAAATACAAACTTATCTATGATTTTATCAAATTATAAAACTAAAAATGGACTCACTGGTGCTATTGGTGTCATAGGTCCAAAAAGAATTGATTATCAGCGAATTGTTCCTATTGTGAGCTATATGTCTGAAACAATATCAAAAAAATAAAGGAATAATTATGGAAGAAGAAAAAAAATACGAAGATCAAGCTGAACAACAACAAGAAGATGTTAAAGAAAAACAAGAAACTACTGAGACTGATGTAGAAGAAAATTCAGATACAAATGATGATGAAATCCAAAAACTCAAAGAGGAAATTGAGAGTTTAAAAGACCAAAGGTTAAGAGCTGTTGCTGAACTAGAAAACTTTAGAAAAAGGGCAGAAAAAGATCAATCAGATGCATTGAAATACGGTATAGCTAATTTTGCAAAAGAAATAATTAATATCGGTGACAATATAGAGAGAGCAAAATCAAGTATTTCAGAAGAAGTGAGATCTAATGAAAGCATAAAGTCTGTTGTTGATGGTTTAGATCTAATTGCACAATCGACTATGTCCACTTTCGAAAAAATTGGCATCAAAAAAATTGAAAGTATAAACCAAAAATTTGACCATAATTTACACCAAGCCATGATGGAAATTGAAAAAAATGACTGCGAGCCCGGAACTATTGTTCAAGAACTAATACCAGGCTACACATTGCATGATAGATTACTAAGACCAGCAATGGTTGGGGTATCAAAAAAATCTCAAGAAAATCAAGACGATAAAGCCATCAAAGAAGAAGAGAAATCCGAAAAGTAAGAAAATTCAATAGTTTTAATGCTCTTGAATTAAATAAGTATCAACCCATATAAATATAAGATTATTTAATTTTTAAAGTAGGAAAAACAAAATGGCTAAAGTAATTGGAATTGATTTAGGTACCACAAACTCTTGTGTGGCAATAATGGATGGAAAGAATCCAAAGGTAATAGAGAATTCTGAAGGTGCTAGAACAACACCTTCTGTTGTAGCTTTTACTGAAAGCGAAAAACTAATTGGTCAATCTGCAAAAAGACAAGCCGTCACCAATCCTGAAAATACACTTTATGCTGTAAAAAGATTTATTGGTAGAAGTTTTGAAGACGACACTGTCCAAAAGGATGTAGGCTTATCTCCATTTAAAATTATCAAAGGTAATAATGGTGATGCATGGGTTGAAGCTCAGGGTGAAAAATATAGCCCTAGTCAAATCTCTGCTTTTATTCTTCAAAAAATGAAAGAGACAGCCGAGTCTTATACAGGAGAAACTATTACACAAGCAGTGATAACTGTTCCTGCTTATTTCAATGATGCACAAAGGCAAGCAACTAAAGATGCTGGCAAAATTGCTGGCTTAGAAGTTTTAAGAATTATTAATGAACCAACCGCTGCTTCATTAGCATATGGACTAGATAAAAAACAATCAGGCACTGTAGTTGTTTACGATCTAGGCGGTGGTACATTTGATGTATCAATTTTAGAAGTTGGCGATGGAGTGTTCGAAGTTAAGTCAACAAATGGTGACACACACTTGGGTGGCGAAGACTTTGATTTAAGAATTATTGATTTTTTAGCTAGCGAATTTAAAAAAGAGCAAGGTATAGATTTAAAAAATGACAAATTAGCATTACAACGTTTAAAAGAGGCTGCTGAAAAAGCAAAAATAGAACTGTCAAGTTCAACTCAAACTGATGTAAATTTACCTTTTATTACAGCTGATCAATCTGGGCCTAAACACTTAAATGTAAAACTTACCAGAGCTAAGCTTGAAGAGTTGGTTGACGACTTGCTTCAAAATACAATTGAACCTTGTAAAAAAGCTCTTAGTGACGCTGGCCTTTCAGCAAGCGACATAAACGATGTCATTTTAGTTGGTGGAATGACAAGAATGCCAAAAGTAACAGAAATTGTTAAAAACTTTTTTGGAAAAGACCCCAGTAAAGGCGTTAACCCTGATGAAGTTGTGGCTATGGGAGCAGCGATTCAGGCAGGTGTTTTACAAGGTGATGTAAAAGATGTCTTACTTTTAGACGTAACACCACTTTCTTTGGGTATTGAAACACTGGGCGGAGTATTTACAAAGTTAATTGAAAGAAATACGACTGTTCCTACAAAAAAAAGCCAAGTATTCTCAACAGCAGAGGACAATCAAAATGCCGTTACTATCAGGGTCTTTCAGGGAGAAAGAGAAATGGCTGCTGATAACAAGCTTTTAGGTCAATTCGATCTAGTTGGCATACCTCCTGCTCCAAGAGGAACACCACAAATCGAGGTAACATTCGATATTGACGCTAATGGTATTGTCAATGTATCTGCAAAAGATAAATCTACAGGAAAAGAGCAACAAATTAAAATCCAAGCATCTGGTGGTCTATCAGATGAAGAGATTGACAAAATGGTTAAAGATGCTGAAGCCAATGCTGAAACAGATAAAAAGAAAAGAGAAGAGGTTGATGTTAAGAATCAAGCCGATAGTCTTGTCTTCCAAGTGGAAAAAAATATAAAAGAGCATGGCGATAAAATTAGTCCCGAAGATAAGTCTAAAATAGAAGCAGACTTAAAAGATTTAAAAGAAGCGCTCGAAAAAAATGAGATTGAGACCATAAAACAAAAAACACAAGACCTAACTCAATCATCTATGAAAATGGGCGAAGCTATGTACAAAGATCAACAATCATCTGAGGCTCCTGGCGCAGAACAACCTAAGCAAGAAGATAACACTAGTGAAACTAAAAGCGATGATGATGTTATAGACGCAGACTACGAAGAAGTAGACGACGATAAAAAAGCAAGCGGACAGTAACTCTTAGCTTGGTTTAAAATATTATGGCTGAGGATTTTTATGACACTCTTGGTATATCCCGTGAAGCTAGTGACTCTGAAATAAAAAGTGCATACCGTAAATTAGCAATGAAATATCATCCTGATCGAAACCAGGGTGACTCTGCTGCTGAACAAAAATTTAAGGATGTGAGTCAAGCATATGAAATTTTAAAAGATCCAAAAAAAAGACAAACTTATGATCAGTTTGGCCATGCTGCTTTTGAACAAGGCGGTGGTGGAGCCGGTGGATTTGGCCAACAAGGCTTTGGCGGTTTTTCAGATATTTTTGAAGATATTTTTGGTGCATTTGGTGAGGGCGGTCAGCGCGAAAGTAGAGGGGATGATTTGCGCTACGATGTTACTATTGACCTAGAGGAGGCTTTTACTGGAAAATCACTAGAAGTAACGATACCCAAAATGATTAATTGCCCTGAACAGCATAGTTATAAAAGTTGTTCTACTTGCCAAGGTTACGGAAAAGTTAGGACTCAGAGCGGGTTTTTTTCTATGGAGAGGACCTGTGGTAGATGTGGTGGAACTGGGCAAGAAATGAAGGGTAGATGCTCAAAATGCAGTAATACTGGACGAATTAAAAAAAATAAAAAAATTCAAATCAAAATACCTGCTGGAGTTGAAACAGGAAACAGGATTAGAATGAGCGGAGAAGGAGAGGCCGGAGAAAGAGGCGGCTCCTATGGAGACCTTTACGTTTTTATAAATATAAATAACCACAAACTTTTTCAGAGAGAACGAGATAACATTATTTGTGATGTTGCTATACCTTTTACTACAGCAACTTTGGGCGGAAATATAGAAGTTCCTACTATAGAAAAAAAAATGGTTAATGTTTCCATACCAAAAGGAATGCAGTCAGGTCATAAACTCAGAATCAAAGGCAAGGGAATGAGTATTCTGAGAACAAACACAAGAGGTGATATGATTGTTAAAGTACATGCTGAAACACCAGTAAACTTATCTTCAGATCAAGAGAAACTTTTAAATCAATTCAATGAAACCCTTACTAAGAAAAACTCTAAAATGACGGAAGGGTTTTTTGATAAAGTAAAAAAAATGTTTAATTAATGAATTATTGTTTTGATTTTATCGAAACACCAATAATTAAACTTTTTGTCCTTGATAGTTCAGAGGGAGTTCACTTTCTTATAAAACATAATGATAAAAGAATTAAAAACATACTTAATTTATATAACCCAACTCAAGGTTTAAAATTAAAAAAAGCAAAAATATTAATAAACAATTTATTGAAAGGTAAAATTTCTAAACAAAAAAATATACAAATAAAACTCCTCGATGGAACTACACTACAAAAAAAAGTTTGGACAGAAATTACTAAAATTTCTTATGGTCAAACAATTTCCTACAGCGAGCTTGCTAAAAAAATAAAGAGACCAGATGCAGTAAGAGCCGTAGCTTCAGCGGTTGGTAAAAATCCTGTTGGATTATTGGTTCCTTGTCACAGAGTAGTAAAAAAAAATGGAGATTTCGGAAGATATATGTGGGGTGATAAAATTAAGAGAAAAATACTAGATATAGAGGGTAGAGGAATGGCTGACTCGACATATAGAGGAGGAAAGTGAGATACCGAATCAGCCCCCGCATGAATGCTAACTGAACACTAATAAATATTTTGATATAGTCAAAGTTGTTCAAGTATTAAATATCCAAAAATGAATTTAAAATCGATTTTATCCTATAGTTTTCAGTCATTTTACCTTGCTGGGAGTTTTTTATTATTATTTGTTTTTTTGCCCACATTTTACAATTTATCAATTGGTATCTCTTTAAGTGTTATCGGTCTAGTAATACTGATATCTAGATTTTTTGATGTCTTCTCAGACTTTTTAATTGGTTATTTAACAGAAAAAAGAATTATTTCAGGTCGATCAAGAAAAAATCAAATTCTTTTAGGAATAATAATATTTATTTTCTCCTTATTTGGCCTTTACGTTTTCCAATCTTCTAATATTTATTATTTTATTTTTTTTTATAATTTAGCATTGATAAGTTACTCAATTGCAATCATTCCTTACGACTCTATAGTTATCGATCAAAAAAAAATTTTAAAAAAAAGATTTCGTTTGGCAGCAGTCAAAGAAGTATTTGCAATTTTAGGAGTTCTTGCAGCTCTTATTATTCCAACGACTATTTCAAATTTAAATAATGTTGAGCTATTAAACCCAGACGTTATAAAAACAAGTGGTTTTATTTTTATTTCTTTTGCAATTATAGGGGGATTAATTTTTTATTTTTTCTATGATGATGAACTGAATTACAAGCCAAATGAAATTTCTTGGATAAAATTGAAAACTTTCATTAAAAAAAATAAAAAAATCTTACCTTTTTCTTACATTACATTTTTTAATTTACTTGCCAATAATTTTACTGCCAATTTATTTATTATATTTGTATCTGAATATTTGGGTCTTAGTGATTATGCAGGCCATTTATTAATTTTGTATTTTCTTATAACATTAATTTCCACACCATTTTGGTATTTTTTTGGAAAAAAATTTTCAAATATGTTTTTATTACAGATTGGAACCAGTATAACTATTTTTGGCTTTTTATTTGTTATTTTCACTAGCAGTGACTATTGGCAAATATATATATTTGTCATACTAATTACAGGAATTGGAATTGGAATTGATCTTATAATACCCCAGATTGAGTTAGCTGATATATTAGATGTGAATAATGAAAATCGTTTATCACAGTTTTTTACCTCATTTTTTTCAATTATAAGAAAAGCTGCTATAGGAATTGCTGCTGGTATAGCACTAACGGGATATGGTTACTTACAATCAATAAATTATACAATTCACCCAAATATTCCAAATATTATGATATTTTATTTTTTTATACCGCTTACCATTAAATTGTTCGTATTAATCTTAGTAATGAGATATAGAAGTAAATTCAATGTCTCAATTAGAGAGTAAAAAACACGTAATTTACATACTAGGCACTGTTGCCTTTTTCTTATTTTCAATTGCAGACACTATTATAAAGTTAATTGGAGATTTATATAAAGACACAGTTATATTTTCCATAGCGAGTTTCTCCGCAATAATCCCAGTGCTCTTTTATTTATTGTACAGAAAGAGCTTAGAAGAAATAAAAACAAGCAATTATAAACTTCATTTTATAAGAGGTATTTTAATGACTTTGACCTATTATTTTGTTGTAAAAGGTATCATTTTATTACCTTTATCTATTGCTTATCCAATAATTTTGTCAGCTCCTGTGTTACTCTCAATTATGGGAATAGTAATTTTAAAGGAGTCGATTTACCTATCCAAAATAATTTCTTTAATACTAGCTATGATTGCTGTTTTTATGGTCTCAGGTTTTAGTTTAAACGCAGGTTTTAATGCTTTGGGAGTAATATTTCTCATATTAGGAGTAATTTCATTGGCGTGTCTAGATTTTACAGTGCGAGTTTATGGGAAATCTGAAAGAACTATGGCCTTGACTTTTTATAGTATGGGAATTGCTGGCATAATTTTCACAGTATTTTCAATTAACCATTACAAAGATATCGCTTTGTACGATTTTTTAATAATGGTAGGCGCAGGGCTTATTGATGGTGTGGCCATGATGATCTTAATTTATTCTCTTAGGAGAATAGAAGCTTCATTTTTTAGCATCACACATTATTCACAGATCATTTTTGGAATAGTAATTAGTATTGTTGTTTTCAATCACTACCCCTCAATTATAGAATTATGCGGTGCTATTTTAATAATAATTTCTGGATATCTTGTTTATTCTAAATTAAAAAAGCTAAATTGATTGTTTTTCCATTGGGTAAATGGAGCAACCTGAAATTTTCCACTCTCCCTTGTCTTTAATGAGTGAGTACATTGCTAAATAAGAAACATTATCTTGCGAGACGATTTGTAGTTGATGATATACTGCTCCTTCAAAAAATTTTGACTCCATAAAATAGTAATTTTTAGGGTTATAAACGGGTTCATAGTAGTTTTTCACCATACTCATAAAATCTTGAGGATTATTGAACCTCATTTTGATGTAAGGTGAGGCATGGAAGAAAGCCCCTTCAGCATCTTTGTTAATGAAGGCCTTTAGTTGACTTTCAATCACAGCTTGTGTCTCACTAAACTCAATTTTATCAATAGTTTCTGCAATCGATATAGTGTTAAAAAGTAAAAGGCATAAACTGGTGTAAATTAATTTTTTAAACTGCATAATATTTATATGCGTAATTAAATAATATAGATGAAAATCATTTTAATTATATTCGCCTTATTTTTGAACATATCCTATAGTTACGCAGATCAAAATAGTCCAAAACTTGATGAATTATTCAGTCAGCTCTCTGAGGAAAAGGACTCAAAAGAACAAAGTCTAATTATATCAAAAATATGGGGAGAATGGATGAAAATTGAAAATCCAGATGTAAAAATAGTAATGGATAATATTTCAGATTTTTTTGAGTCTAAAAACTACCAATCTGCGATATCAGCTTTGACTCTTGCTATTGAGTTAGAGCCAAATTACGCGGAGGCATACAACAAAAGGGCAACTTTTTATTTTATGATGGGAGACTATGAAAACTCTATGAGAGATATTGAAGCTACATTGTATCTTGAACCAAGACATTTTGGTGCATTAGATGGTTTGAGTAGAATTCTTATAAGTTACAAAAATTATGATGGAGCACTTAAGGTTTATCAAGAAATGAAAAAGTTAATGCCAAATGATTTGTCTGTTGATATGAAAATTGAAAATCTTAATCAAATGGTGTCAAAGGAAACTTAAATTAATCAATTTGTTAAGAAAATAAATTAACGAAATAATGAAATTTATTGCCCCTTGCCACCTTCCTCCTCGACAATGTCTCAACCCAAGCGGCTAGGGGACGAGTATAATATTCGAATTTTGGTTGATATGAAACAGATTTCTTATAATTTAAAAAGCCTATCAAATAAGAAAAATATCGTTATAGATGTTATTTAAAAATTAATTAGTTATAAATTGAGCTGTGAAAAAAAAATTTAACACAAAAGTAATTCATTCTGGGCATGGCCCAGATAAAGAAACGGGAGCCGTTATGCCACCAATACACCTTTCATCAACCTTCAAACAAATGGAACCCGGAAATTTTGAGTATGAATATGCTAGAACCAAAAATCCTTCTAGAGATATATTAGAAAAATTACTGGCACAAATTGAGTCTGGAGATAAAGCTTTTGCATTTGCATCTGGCATGTCAGCAATAAATACAGTTTGTGACCTATTTGGCACAAACTACCATATAGTTTGTTCTGATGATGTATATGGGGGTACTCGTAGGTTATTCGATAAAGTTAAATCAAACATTGACGTAACTTACATCGACTTTGATAAAAATATAAACTGGAATGATGAAATAAAAGAAAACACAAAATTTATATGGATTGAAACACCTTCAAATCCTTTAATGAAAATTATTGATATTAAAAACACTGTTAATATTGCAAGTGAGTTTAAATTACCTGTGATTTGTGACAACACATTTGCCTCTCCATATAATCAGAGACCACTTGAATTAGGTGCAGATATGGTGGTGAGTTCTTCAACAAAATATTTAGGAGGCCACTCAGATATTGTTGGCGGGTCTATTGTTATTAAAGAAAATAAGGAGTACGCTGAAAAAATTTCTTTTATTCAAAATGCAGTTGGGGCTGTCCCCTCTCCCTTTGATTGTTATTTATTAACAAGAAGCATCAAAACACTCTCTGTAAGAATGAAGCAACATAATGAAAATGCTATTGCTGTGTCTAATTATTTATCCAATCATCCTAAGATAGAAAAAGTTTTTTTTCCGGGTACTGATAAAAGGCACAAGGAAATTGCAGAAAAACAAATGGATGGTTTTGGTGGAATGATGTCTTTTGTAATTGACTCAGATATTGATGGGGTAAAAACTTTTCTAAAAAATTTAAATTTATTTACACTCGCGGAAAGCCTAGGAGGAGTCGAAAGTTTGATCGAGCATCCAGCCATCATGACCCATGCTTCTATAGATCCATCAATTAGAGAAAAATTAGGCATATCAGAAACATTACTAAGAATATCTGTGGGTATTGAAGATGTAGATGATTTGATCTCAGATTTAGACCAAGCCCTATCAAAGATTTAAAATGAGAGACATAGTTGATTTTATTGGCAATACGCCACTTATTAAACTCAAATATCCATCTGAAATTACGGGTTGTAATATTTATGGTAAAGCAGAATTTATGAATCCAGCTGGTTCTATCAAAGATAGAACGGCATTGGGTATAATCCTTGATGCTGAAGAGAATAATTTAATTGAACCAGGCGGCACTGTCGTTGAGGGTACCTTTGGAAACACAGGTATTGCTTTAACAATGATTAACAATGCTAGAGGATACAAAACTATAATTGTAATGCCTGACGGTGCATCAGAGGAGAAGCAAAGCATTTTAAGGAATATGGGGGCAAAGCTTAAAGTTGTGCCAACTAAGCCTTATTCTGATCCGGGTAATTATCAGCATGTATCAAAGAGGTTAGTTGAAGATCTACAATCAAAAGGAGAGACTTCAGTTATGTGGGCAAACCAATTTGACAACACAGCAAATTACAAATTTCACGCAAAAACCACAGCTAAAGAAATATTCAATCAGCTTGAAGGAAAAGTAGATGGTTTTACTTGTGCAATTGGGTCGGGTGGAACATTAGCAGGTACATCTATTGGGCTCAAAGAATTAAATTCAAATATAAAAATAGCTTGCACAGATCCACAAGGTGCTCAAATGTATAATTATTTTAAATATTCTAAATTGGAAGTTAAAGGCGATCCATCAGAAACAGAGGGAATAGGCCAGTATAGAGTGACAAAAAATGTTGAACCTTCCCTTATTGATTTCTCATACCATATTACTGATTATGAAGCGTTTGAACTTTTATATAAAATGGTCAAAACAGAAGGCTTATTTCTTGGCTCTAGTTCTGGAGTAAACGTAGCAGGGGCTATCGAAATGGCTAAAGAAATGGGACCAGGTAAAAATATTGTTACAATTCTGTGTGATGATGCTAACAAGTATTTTAGTAAGTTATATAACAAAGAATATCTGATATCAAAAAAACTTCCCGTACCCGAGTGGCTTTAAAATATTAATCACTATCAAAAGTCATTCTTTTTAAAGTTCTATCTTTAAATACAAAATGGTGCATAAGTGCGGCTCCTGAATGTATAAAAAATAAAACTATTAAAACATTACTAGAATATTCATGGAAACTTTTAAACAAGTACCTTAAATCACTGTTGTGATCTAATAAATTTATTAATTCAAAATTTAAAAACATCACCGTGTCACCTTGCAAGTTTGTAAGGATATATCCAGATATTGGTTGTAAAAAAAATATTGAGTAAAATAAAAAATAGTTAGTTTTCGCAACATAAATTAATATTTTATTTTTTAAGATTGGCTTGGGCCTAATATTGATAAATTTCCAACTTAATCTAAAAATGGCTAGGACAAGAATTGAAAGGCCTAGTGTGTTGTGTATCATCAATATCTCATAGTAATACTCGAAATTATTCTCTAAATTTTTGCCTAGTAAGTATGTTGCAATTATAAGAGCGGCCATAATCCAATGAAATAACTTGCTAATTAAACCGTAATTATCTGCGCTGTTTGCTAACTTCATTATCTTCAATTATGTATGTTAATATTGTTGATTATAAATGAAATTAAAAAATTTATTTTTATCGTTATTTTTATTTTTTTCCATAAGTGTTTACTCTAAAGATTTTATAATCATTCAGTCTACAACAAGCATTGCTAATACGGGTTTGCTTGATCTTTTAGCATCAGAATTTAAAAATAAAACTGGAATAAGTATAAGACCTATTGCAGTTGGAACCGGCAATGCTATTGCAAACGCAAAAAGGGGCGATGGAGATTTGTTATTTGTTCATTCAAAAAAAGATGAATTAGAATTTATAGATGAGGGCTACGGTGTTCAAAGATATGAGGTTATGTACAATAAGTTTATTTTAGTTGGTCCAAAATCTGACCCACTGAAAATATCACAAGAGGAAGATATTTTATCCGCATTAAAAAAAATATATAACTCAGAATACAAATTTATTTCAAGAGATGATAATTCTGGAACTCATAAAAAAGAACAAGAATTATGGAGTTTGGCAAATATCAAAAAATTTGACTCTGATAAATATATAAAAACTGGGACAAGCATGGCCAATACATTAAATATTGCCTCTGAAATTGATGCCTATACGATAAGTGACAAAGGTACCTGGCTATCTTTTAAAAATAAAAATAATTTAAAAATTCTTTTTGAGGGTGGTGATGAATTACATAATCCTTATGGAATTATTGCAGTCAATCCTGAAAAATTTCCTCATGTTGAGTATAATAAATCTCAGAAGTTCATTGAATGGTTGATTGCAGGTGAGGGCAAAGATGTTATTAATAGGTTTACATATAACGGTGAAAAGTTGTTTCATACCAATTAATATTATCTAAATGCTAACTTTTGAAAAAATACAATCCGCAGTTTTTATTACAATTTATGTAAGTATTTTTTCAACATTAATTGCATTTTTTTTATCAATGATTTTTGGCTATTTAATTGCTATTTATAAATTCCAATTAAAAAAACCAATTGTAATTTTCTTAAGCTCTCTTACCTCTATCCCTCCCGTATGCGCAGGGCTATTAGTCTATATACTCATCAGTAGATCTGGCCCCTTAGGTTGGATGGAAATTTTATACTCACCTATAGCAATGATCATTGCCCAGATCGTAATTATCTTCCCAATTATGATTACTTTAATAATTAAAAACATTGAAGAGGATTACCCAATTTATAGAGATGAATTAATGTCTTATGGAGCGTCCAAAAAAGATATAATTTTCATACTCTTTTCAAATAAAACAAATATCTACATAACAGTTCTTTTATTAGGTTTTGGCCGAGCTATTAGTGAGTACGGTGCGGCTGCAATAGTAGGAGGTTCAATTGATCACTTCACAAGAAATATGACAGCTACAATTGCATTAGAAACATCTAAAGGCAATGTCTCACTAGGTATTATTTTAGGAGTTATTCTTATCTCTCTGACACTTTTAATTTCAATATCTCTGAACTTTTTAAATAAAAAATGATTAAAATTAATAATATTTCATATGCAATTAATGGAAAAAATATACTTTCAAATATTAATCTAAATATTAGAAGGAACAAAATTACAGTAATCACTGGAAAAAATGGTTCTGGTAAAAGTTCCTTAATAAAAATTATAAATAAAATTATTTTTCCTAGTAAAGGATCAATTAAATCTGACTACTCTGAACCTATTCCGATGCTTTTTCAAAAACCTATTTCTTTAAATAAAAGTCTAGAGGATAATTTTTTATTATTAAGCAATATTAAGAAATCCAAGGTAAATAAGTCTTATTTTAATCTTTTCAATTTAAATAAATTAAAAAAACGTAAGTTTCAAAATTTATCGGAAGGGGAAAAGCAGAAAGTGTTTATATCTAGATTTATGAGTTTCGAACAAGATTTAATTATACTTGACGAACCTAATCAAAATCTAGACCTTGAGAGTGAAAAATCTTTTTTTTCATCTTTGTCTAAAATGAAAAATAAAACTATCGTATTAACGTTACATAATTTAACCTATATAAAAGATTTTGCAGATTATTTAGTAATCTTGGACTCAGGAAAGATAATATTTAATGACACTATTAAAAAATTTACAAAAAAATAAGTCTATAATTTTTTATGTTACGTTAATAAGTTATGTTTAAATTAATTTTTATTTTTTTTCTTCTTGCACAGTCATTACTCTATGCAAACCCAATATCTGATAGACAAGAATTAATGAGAGATTATAACAAACTGATGAGGGCAGCAAATAACTTAATCAGAGAAAATGAAATAAATGATGACCTAGCATCAATTTATGAAGAAATCGAAGAGATTATGAGAGTATATCCGACTTTATTTCCAGATGACTCTTTTGGTGGTAAGTCAAAAGCTAGTACTGACATAATTGACAATAGGGAATTATTTAATCAAATTGCAAAAGAGACTGAGAACAGTGCAGCGCTTGCCAAACTTTCTGCTCAAGAAGGAGAATTTGAAAATGTTATGCAATTCCACCAAAATCTTTTTGGAAGCTGTAAGAGTTGCCATTCTCGCTTTAAAAATTAATAAAAATGAATTTACTAAAAATTTTTTTTCTATTTTTTTTTCTGTTAACTAATTTATTATTTGCTCAGAGTAATACAATGAAATACACACCTATAGATACCGAAGAGTCGTTTAAAAGAATTCAAGAGGGTGCAATTGTGATCGATGTTAGATATCCAAAAGAACATAATATGATTCGAATTGAGAACTCACACAATATTCCTTTTAAAGAAATAACTGTTGAAAAAATCAACTCCATAAACCCCGATAATAAGGATATTATTATTCACTGTACTGCAGGTATTACCTCAAAAAAAGTTGCAGATAATTTAGTTTCTGAAGGTTATCAGGGTATTATTTATGAAATGGACAAAGGTTTAATTGATTGGATTAATTTAGGTTTTAAAACCGAGCAAGGTATATAGTTCATAATTCTAAAACCTCTAAGAAAAATAGTTGGTACTGAACATATAGTAAATCATATATCCGATAAGTCCTACAACTAGTAAGATAAGAGGTATCACTGATATTGTAAAAGCCTCCCTAAATTTCTTATTAAATATTAATAAACTAGCTAGTAATAAAATAAGAAGAATAAGTGCAAGTCTAATCATAAGTTAATTTTAGCATAAAATTTAATAATTTTGCTATTCCATATCTGCTAATTTATGTATAACAAGTCTTAATCATGTCTAGAACAAAAATAGCTATCGCAGGGGCATTAGGAAGAATGGGAAATAATCTCATAAATGCTGCTCTATCGAATAATAACGTTGAACTCGTTGGAGTATTTGATGTTAAAGATATTGACCCTAGCTTTATTAATAAAAATCAAATTCAAGAAAATGTTTTTACCACTAGGGAAGAATCATTTGAAAAAGCAGATATAGTTATAGATTTTACAACACCTAAGGCCTTATTTAATTTCACCGAAGCTGCCGTTTCTAATAATACTGGTTTAGTTATTGGAACGACCGGACTAGATGAAAGTCATTTTAACCTTTTAAAGCAAACAAGTAATTCAACAAAAGTATTTTACGCACCAAATATGAGTTATGGAGTTAATACATTTTTTGAAATAGCAAGAAAAGCTGCAAAACATTTAAAAGATTTCGATATAGAAATAATTGAAACACACCACCGACACAAAAAGGATGCACCTAGTGGAACAGCTTTAAAGCTTGGAGAAGAGATTGTAGCAGAGCTTGGGTTATCCAAATCAAATTTTAATATTAAACGCCAGGATCAAGAAGGCCAAAGAAAAGAAAATGAAATTGGTTTCTCCTCTATTAGAGGCGGAAATATACCAGGTGAACATACGGTCATATTTCACGGTGACAATGAGTCTGTAGAATTAACACACAAGGCCCACAACAGAAAAATTTTTTCTGATGGCGCTATTCAAGCAGCAGCATGGCTATCTTCGAAGGGAAAAGGCTTTTACACCTTCAAAGATATGATTAGATAGACGAGGAGCTATACTTCTCAATAATTCTTTTTAATTTTTTCCTTCTATCCTCACTCAAAAAACTAGCGAAGAATTTTTTCTTTCCAGCATAATTTACGCTTAATGAATTTTTTTCATTCTTTATCTTCAACCAATTTAAATTATAACTGTTTTGTTCAATAACCTCATCTCCATCAAGCCGCTCTAATTGCATAGATTTTGGTTCTAATGAAATTTTTTCTGTTTTTTTTAAACTCTTTACAAAAAAATAAGTACATACGACCAAAATAGAAAATTCAACAGTACCAAATATGATTATCGGCCAAGCACCGACCAATAAAAATCTTCCACCAATAAAAATGATCAAGAAACCTGTAATGAATAAAAAAAATAGAATTTGAAGATTTGTCAGACTCCTATTTGGTTTGATATGAAGCTTTCTTGCCATTTCTATAAGTTTATAAAATTATATTTATATTTATAATAGATTTAATAGCACACCAATAATAATATGAAAAAACAAGAAAGAGCAAACGTAGTATTGGATAATTTAAACCAATTTTATCCAAATATCCCAATCCCTCTTAAACATGAAAATGTATATGAGCTTTTAATAGCAGTTTTATTAAGTGCTCAATGCACAGACGAACGTGTGAATAAGATTACACCTTTACTATTTAAAACGGCAAATAATCCCCACGATATGGCAAAGGTGCCTGTTAATAAAATTTATAAAATCATTAAACCATGTGGACTTGCACCTAAAAAATCAAAAGCTATTTCTAAACTCTCAAAAATATTAATTAAAAAATACAATGGTAGGGTCCCAGAGACTTTTGAAGATTTAGAAAATTTACCGGGAGTTGGTCATAAGACAGCGAGTGTAGTAATGTCCCAAGGTTTTGGTCACCCTGCATTCCCTGTAGATACACATATTCATCGTCTAGCACAAAGGTGGGGTCTGACAAATGGTAAAAATGTAGTCCAAACTGAATTAGATATTAAAAAATTATTTCCTAAGGCAACTTGGAACAGACTTCATTTACAAATGATTTTTTATGGAAGAGAATATTGCAAAGCTAGAAGCTGCTTTGGTGTTGAATGTAAAATTTGCACAGACTGTTATCCAAACAGAAGAAAGGCTATAAAAGTAAAAAAACCCTAATTTTCTATAGATTGTCTATGAAAAAAAACAGAATAATGTATAAAAATAAACTTATTTAGCATTATGAAACAAATTAAGAAAATATTAATTGCTAACAGAAGTGAAATTGCAATTAGAATATCTCGTGCAGCAACTGAATTGGGCTTTAGGACTGTATCCATTTACTCGTACGAGGATCGTTTTGCATTGCACCGCTTCAAAACAGACGAAAGCTATCTTGTTGGATCAGGATTAGGTCCTATTCAGGCTTACCTAGATTACAAAGGTATCGTACAAATTGCTGTTAATTCAGGATGTGATGCCATCCATCCAGGATACGGTTTCTTATCTGAAAACCCAGAATTTGCTGATGAATGTGCAAAACATAATATTATTTTTGTTGGACCCTCTCCAAAGATTATGCGATCACTTGGAAATAAAGTAGAAGCTAAAAAAACTGCAGGCAAAGCTAAAGTACCAACCATACCTTCCACAGGACCCTTGCCAAAAGATTTAAAAAAATGCAAAGATCTTGCAAAAAAAATTGGTTATCCAATTATGCTCAAAGCATCCTGGGGTGGCGGCGGTCGTGGAATGCGAGTGATCAGAAAAGAAACAGAATTAGAAAATCAAATCAACACTGCTAGGAGAGAAGCTAAAAGTGCTTTTGGAAAAGATGATGTGTTTTTTGAAAAGTTAATCGAAAAAGCTTTTCATGTTGAAGTTCAGATAATTGGAGATACGCATGGAAATATAGTTCACCTTTTTGAAAGAGATTGTTCTCTTCAAAGACGACATCAAAAGGTAGTAGAAAGAGCTCCTGCTGCCTACCTATCTGACAAAGAGAGAAATGAGATTTGTAACGCAGGTGTTAGAATAGGACAACAAGTTAATTATTCCTGTGCGGGAACTGTAGAGTTCTTAATGGATGCTAAATCTAGAGATTTCTTCTTCATTGAAGTTAATCCAAGAGTTCAAGTTGAACACACTGTAACAGAAGAAATTACTGGTATTGATATAGTAAAAGCTCAGTTCCTCTTAGCAGCTGGTGCTAAAATTGGAGATGATATATGTGGTGTGCCAACTCAAAAAGACATTCATATGAAAGGACATGCTATCCAATCAAGGGTTACAACAGAAGATGCCGCTAATGATTTTGCTCCAGATTACGGTAAAATTAATGTCTATAGATCTGCAAGTGGCTTGGGAATAAGACTAGATGCTGGAACCGCATCTACTGGTACGGTTATTACTCCTTATTATGACTCTCTTTTAGTTAAAGTAACTGCAAAAGGCCAAACCCCTATTGAAGCAAAGAGACGAATGAATAGAGCATTGAGTGAATTTCGCGTCAGAGGTGTAAAAACAAACATTCCTTTTTTATTAAAGTTAATTAACCACAAAGGTTTCGATGTTTTCAAATACCATACAAAATTTATAGATAGTGAAAAAAGTTTGTTTCAATTTTCTGGTCGAAAAGATAGGGCAACCAAAACATTAAACTTCTTATCTGAAGTTATTGTCAACGGCAACCCAGAAGTTGCTAATAGACCAAAATTAAGAGAGACAACACCAGCAAAACTCTCAGACTATGGAATATCTAGATCAAAAAAAGCTCAAGAAACTGTCAATAAAACATATAAACAAATTTTAGATACTAATGGTCCATCTGCTGTTGCTGAGACTGTGTTAAAAGAAAAACAATTATTGATTACAGATACTACTTTTAGAGACGCTCATCAATCTTTGATTGCAACTCGAATGAGAACACAAGATATGTTAGGCATAACTGACCTATATGAAGAAAGACTTAAAAATTTATTCTCAGTTGAGTGTTGGGGTGGTGCAACTTTTGATGTTGCATTAAGATTTTTAAAAGAGGATCCATGGGAACGTCTAGAAAAGTTACGTGAACAAATGCCCTCAGCCCTATTACAAATGTTATTCAGAGGATCGAATGCTCTTGGATATACAAACTATCCTGATAATGTTTTAAGAAGGTTTATACAACTTTCCGCTCAGTCTGGGATTGATGTTTTTAGAATATTTGATGCACTAAACTGGATTGAAAATATGAGAGTCTCTATTGACGAAGTATTAAAGTCTGGAAAAATCTGTGAAGCTTCTATTTGTTACTCTGGCGATTTATCGTCTCCAGCAGAGAAAAAATATACACTTGATTACTACTTAAAAATGGCGCAAAAGCTTGAGAAAATGGGAGTTCACTTTCTTGCAATCAAAGATATGGCAGGTTTGTGTAAACCCAAGGCAGCAAAAATTTTATTCAAAGAATTAAAAAAAAGCATAAAAATTCCAATTCATTTCCATACTCATGATACAAGTGGAAATGGTGTTGCAACATTGCTTAATGCCTCGGAAGCAGGGGTAGATATTGTTGATGTAGCAATTGACTCTTGGTCTGGCTTCACATCGCAACCTAGTTTCGGTGCAGTTTTAGAGTCTCTTGATGGCAATAAAAGAGATCCAAAAATTTCTTCTGCTGTTGTCAGAACTGCTGCAAATTATTGGGAAGGTGTTAGAAAACAATATCAACCTTTCGAAAGCAAAACTCGCACTAGTATGTCAGAGGTATATTTACATCAGATGCCTGGTGGCCAGTACACTAATTTAAGAGAGCAAGCAAGGTCAATGGGTATTACAGACGAGAGATGGCCAGAACTTGCATCAATGTATGCCGAAGTGAATAAAATATTTGGTGATGTAATTAAAGTTACACCTATATCAAAGGTTGTTGGTGATATGGCAATTTATATGTTGGCAAATAATATCCAAATTCAAGATGTTTTAGATCCTAAAAAGGATGTTGGCTTTCCTGCATCAGTCATCGAATTCTTTAGTGGCCGATTAGGTCAACCATATAAAGGTTTTCCAAAAGCACTCCAAAAGAAAATTTTAAAAGGAAAAAAACCAATTAATTATAGATTTGGATCAAAGCTGCCCTCATTAAAAATTAAAAATAGAACGAAGGAATTGGAAAAGAAGTATAGTGAGACTATTTCAGAGAAAGATACAATTTCACAAATATTTTTCCCTGAGGTTTTTGATGAGTATATAAAACACAAAAAGAAATTTGGTAATACTAGTGTTATACCAACATCAAACTATTTCTTTGGGATGAATACAGGGGAAGAGATATATGTTTCTATAGAACCTGGTAAAACACTTATAATAAGATATTTCACTTTAAGTGAGCCAAACGAAAAAGGTTACAGGACAGTATATTTTGAATTGAATGGCCAGGCTAGATCAGTTGACATTAAAGATAATTCCATTGCAGTTGACGATTTAGCTAAAGAAATTGCTGACCCCAGCAACAAAGATCATGTTGCGGCTCCAATACCTGGTTTACTTGTAGACGTTGCTGTTACTGAGGGAATAAAAGTGCCAAAGGGTGCTAAATTATGCACTATTGAAGCCATGAAAATGGAAACGGTTATTTACGCAGACCAACCTGGGATAGTTGAGAGACTTTGCGTAAAAGCTGGCGAAAATATTGAGGCTCAGCAACTTTTATTAATTATAAAATAATTTTTCTCTTAATAATATGATAACAATTTACCGTGGTTAAAAAGATTATAACTGCCAAACACAGAGGTTTTTGTGCTGGAGTTGAGAGGGCTGTTGAAATGGTCGAGAAAAGCCTCTTAAAATACGGAGCTCCAGTTTACGTCCGTCATGAGATTGTTCATAATAAGTTTGTTGTCAATAATTTGAGAGAAAAAGGTGTTGTATTTGTAGACTCGTTAGAAGAAATTCCTAAAAATACAAAACAACCAGTAATCTTTTCTGCGCACGGTGTTGCACAAAGAGTAATTAACAAAGCCAAAGAGTATAATCTATTATTTTATGATGCCATCTGCCCATTAGTCAGTAAGATTCATAAAGAAATAATTCAATTAGAAAAAAACAAATATAAGATAATTATGATCGGCCATGAACATCACCCTGAAGTTGACGGGACAGCTGGACAACTAAAGGATATTAGCAATTTAACTTTAGTTCAAAATATTGAAGATGTTGAGAAATTGTATTTCCCATCAAATCAAAAACTTGCCTACATTACACAAACAACCTTATCGGTTTTTGATACACAAAGTATTGTTGATGCTTTAGAAAAAAAATTTCCTTCAATTTTAGCTCCTAAAAAATCCGATATTTGCTATGCAACTTCAAATAGACAATTATCTGTACAAGAAATGTCTAGAAATGTTGATGCTTTTTATGTGATTGGTGCCCACAATAGTTCTAATTCAATAAGGTTAGTCGAAACTGCTAAAAGATTTGGTTGTAAACATAGTGAACTAGTTGAAAATATAAATGACTTTGATTATTCAAATTTATCAGAATTTAATACAATAGGTTTGACAGCTAGTGCATCTGCTCCTGAAGAACAATTAAATTTATTCATTGATCAGATAAAAAAAATTTATGCAATCGAAGTTTTAAATTTTAAAGAGGACGAAAATATCACCTTTAAAATACCTAATTTTCTCAATTAAATTTTCTTCTATAAAAGATATCTACTAAAGTCATATGGGGAAGAGTTAATGCCGCTAATCCAATAAACAATGTCTTTATAAAAGACTCATCAAAAGAAAAACTCTTATGAAGATAGATAATTGCTAAGCTGCCGCCGACCCATGTTAAGATAGTAAAAGAGATTGTAGTTATAGTTATAAATTTGTTATTTGATAGATATTTTGATGTATCTTTTAATATTGATTTAACATGTTTAAATGTATGAATGAAACAAAAATAGATAGAAAATGCCACGAGCGGTTCTGTTAAAAATATTACCAATAAAATAATAGACATTTCTAAAATTCCCCATTTTAATTTTGTAAATTTAATTGCCAAATATGCATATCTAATCAAAAGAAAAAAGTAAAAAATGTAAACAATATATAGATATTCTTGAAGTTGATTAAAAGATAGATTTGATAAAAAAGTAAATATCTCAAATGTTTCGTTAGTGTGAAAAAAAATAATCCCAAATACAATATTTAAACCATGCGTTAAAGAAACAGACCATTTATATTTCTTCAAGCCTAGATAGGACCAGTCACATAATCCAAAATGAACGATACTCATTAAAATAAATAAAATTAAAGCAATTACAGAAAAGTAAATCCAAAATATAATCACTGCGGCAGAAATAATTAAATATAAGAATATAAATATAAAAAAATCTTTTCTCGTCTTATACCCTAACAGTGCAGCTACAGCTCCGTCAAATGAACCATGCGGCACACCTATGAATGAAACCATGCAAAGAGCAAGTAAAGATATAAAGCTTAATTCATACATTTAATTACGAATGGTGCTTAATGCACTTTTTATAAATTTAATTTTTGGCATTGACATAATGACCTTTAATTTTGTCGGAAAATCTGCTACACCCATCATAAAGGATGCAAACTCATTGCCATTTAAAGAGTAAGCCATATTAATGAAAACCTTCTCTGCTCCACTATTATTTTTCAGATAATTCACAAATACCTTATCCATCCATTTATCAAAATATGAGTGATGAGCTTTATTAATATTTTCAAAATTTAACATTATGTTTTTTAGAAAAAAGGAAAAAGCATACCCTGTTGATATTTTGGTGGCACCACCTCTTGAACCGATATTAATATAATTTTCACTTGATTTGTTTTCAATATCATACATTGGTAACGCCCCTTTTTCTTCATCAACTATTTTATATTCAGATAAATTTAATTTTGTCTCAATGTATTCTAATATCTGTTTTTGATACCAAGCATCCTCTTGGATTTCTGAAGAAAAAACTGTTGACTCAACTAACATTCTATTTTCATCTATTGGTAAACAATACATAAAATGTAATCCCATTTTTTGTTCAACGCGAAAATCCATTAAGGTCACACTATTACTATTTATCATTTGCTTAGTTTCTATTAGGTATCCAAAAAAATGCTGTTTTACTTTTTCATTTTCTAATTTCGGTGTACGAGAATCATAAATTTTCTTAGCAAAAATTTCCTCACCATTCTCTAGCTTGATTTCATAGTATTTTTTTAAATTCTTAATACTTTGAACATTGAACTCTTTAATTGATAAGTTTTCTAAACCTTTTAAGCAATAATTTTTCCAATCTTGGTATCTTATAGTGCAATAGGGTAAATCCTTAGTTTCATGTTTTATATGATTATTTGTTAAGTAAAAGTTCCAGCAAAACCATTTTTTTTGTGCAAGATTATCAAAATCTTTCATCCAATCTGTTAGCCAAAATGCAAAAAAATTATTTCTTTTGCTATTATAATTTTTATCAATGCCAATTATACTAATACTTGTTCCGTTATACTTTAATTTTGCAGTAGCAAGGGCACTGGCACCCATGCCTAAAAATGCTACATCATATATTTTCATTTTTAAAAGAGCCCCTAATTGGTTTGTAGGATTTAAAAATATTTTTTAAAAATAAAAATTCAGGTATAGAAGTTATTGTAATCCATAATTTTTCTAATTTGTTTAAATAAATTCTTTCAAGCTTGTAAACATAACCACCACTTTTAATCTTTTCCCCAATCCCTTTGTAAATTTTTGCTGCAAAAAATATTGCTAGTCTAGTTCTAAGAGGAATAAATTTCATACCAGAAAAACCGTTCGCATAGAATTTATCAGAGAGTTCTATTAAATTTTTAATAGATAATTCAATTAATCTTTTTTTTTGATCATCTAATTTATTATCTATCAGGTCACTTACTGAGACTTGTCCTAACCATTCTTTTGGTAGATATAACCTATTCATTTTTGCGTCCTCGTAAACATCTCTTGCAATATTTGTTAGTTGCATAGCAATTCCTAAATCAATAGCATGCTTTCTTGCTTTAGCATCTTTGGTATTAATTATTGGTAACATCATCAATCCCACTGTTCCAGCAACCTTGTATGAGTAATCTATTAATTCTTTCTCATCTGTAACTCTGACGTTCTGCTGATCGCTGATCAAACCATCTATTAGATCCTTTAAAATACCAAGGTTAATATTATTTTTTTTAAAAAAGATATTTATCTCAGAACTTTCATTTTCTTTTATTTGATTAAATATATTTTTTATTTGAGAAGAGGTATCTAACTTCGAATTATCTGCCACATCATCTAGATATCGACATATGCTATAGAGCCTTGAAGCTGCAATTCTATTTTTTTTGGGTAAAAAAAAACTTGCCCAATAAAAACTTTTACCTTCCGATTTAATGCTATAGGTATTTGTTTTAAATGATGTCACCTTAATGACTAACTTTGAAATCCTTAATTATAAGTTTTTCTATTACCTTAGCAGAGCACAATACTCCAGGTATTCCGGCACCTGGATGTGATCCCGCAGCTGAAAAATATAAATTTGGTATTTTCTTATCTTTGTTGTGATAGCGAAACCATGCCGATTGAGAAAAAATTGGTGCCACGGAAAATCCAGCTCCGTATTTTGATCTATAATCATTTTTAAAATCCTCAGGTGTCATCCAGAATTCTGCCTCAATGTTTTCTTTTAGTCCCGGCATAATAGTTTTATCCAGTGCTTCAACTATTCTATCCTTAAGTTTCGGACCCTCTGAATTCCATTGAACATTTCCTTGAAGATTAGGAACAGGGCATAACACATAAAAACTATCGCATCCTTCTGGTGCAAAAGTATCATCTGTTGCGGTTGGACGATGAAGATAAAGTGAAAAATCCTCAGTCAAAATCTTTTTCTCAAAAATATCGTGAAGAAGCTCTTTATATCTTTCAGACATCCAAATAGTGTGGTGAGCGACATCAGTGAATTTTTTCTTCGATCCAAAAAAAAGAACATAAAGGCCCATGGAGTAATGTGTAAATTTCTTAGGTTTGAGAAGGCTATCTCTGGAGTATTCTGATGGTAACATTTCACTGTAAACTGTAGGGGGATCTGCATTACAAATCACAAGATCCGCAGGTATTTTTTTTCCGTTATTAAGCACTACGTTTTCTGCTTTACCATTTATAATGGATATTTGCTCTACATCGGTTTCTTTATTAATAGTAATACCCTGTCTTAACATTAAATTTTCTAACTCTTTCACAATTTTACCTGTGCCTCCCATGCAAAAGTACACCCCCCACTTTCTTTCAAGATAGTGTATTAATGCATATATAGATGTTGTAGTGAACGGATTGCCTCCAACTAATAAAGGATGTATCGAAAATGCCTTCCGCAAATACTTATTTTTTAATTTGCTATTTACCAATTGACTGACTGTTAAATAACTTCTGAGTTTTATTAACGACGGTATTTGCTTTGCCATTTCCCAAAAGGAAATAAATGGCTTATCCGATAACTTTTCGAAACCTATCTCAAAAATATCTTTTGAAGTTTTTAATAATTTGTCATACCCATCAACATCATTTTCATCAAACTTTCTTATTTCATTATTTGTATCTTCGATAGATGGTCGATAATCAAAAGTTTTTCCATTGTGAAAGTAAAATCTGTACCAAGGATCTAAGGATTTAAAATTTAAGTAATCTTTTAAGTTTTCACCAAATAATTCAAAAAGTTCTTCAAATAAAAAGGGAGCTGTTATAACAGTTGGTCCAGCATCGTGTCTATAACCGTCTTTTTCGAAAACTCTTGCTCTTCCGCCAAGCATGTTAAGTCTTTCAAGCAGCGTGACATCAAAACCAAGTTTTCTGCACCTTAAGGCAGCAGCTAGTCCTCCAAAACCCCCACCAATAACTACAACTCTCTTACTCAAGATAGTTAAAGTATATGAAATTTAGACAAAAAAAAACCAGGCAAGTTAGTCTTGCCTGGTTTAAATAGGTTATAAAGCTTTATTAAGCTTTTTTGCCTGAAGATGCTACAGCAGCAGCCCAAATAACTGCGACAAAAGCAATCTTATTCACAACGTCAGCAACGTTATAGATAACGTTTAGAGTTACAGCATCAGCTCCTCCAGTTAAGTAACCGAAGAAATATCCTAATGGATAAATTGCCCAACCAACTGTAACGATCCATCTCATTGTGTTGAAAGCTGTTTGAACAGCTGCAGGACATTTGTCAGCAGCAGCTTTACCAGCTTCACCAGCAAAAATTTCATATAAAATGTATGCCCAACCAGCTAGACCTACAATGAATCCTGCCCATGCGTTGATGAAGCCAGCTTCACCAGCATAACCAGCAACAAGCATCACTAAAGTACCGATTAACAGTCTCCAGAAAATACCAGCTGACACTGCAGCAACTGCAGCAAGGATAATGTAGAATTCAATCATCTGTAATGGAACAGTGATTAACCAGTCAACATATCTATAAACAGTAGGTGTATCACCTGTTGTTACCCATACTTCTCTCATATAGAAGTAGTGTACTGCGGCAACTAGACAAACAAGACCACCAAGTGCAAGAGATGTCTTCCACTTACCTGATACGTTGTTAGTTTCTAGAAAAAAGAATGCAGTAGCGGCAACCATACACATTGAGATAACCCAAAAAGATATCCCAACAAAGTCGTCTGGCGCTAAGCCAACGCTTGCAGAAGCTATTCCTGGCAGTGCTACTAGAGCAGCTGTTGGGATAGCCATAGATTTTAAAAACTTAATCATTGAGTACTCCTTTTCTTAAGTTCTAAAACTTATAACAGAATCCTAAATCTAAGGATTTGTTAATTTCAGGGGATTATAGGTATAAATTGCAAAAAAAAAATACCTAATATGACTTTTATTAATATATTTTGGGAGTATAGTGGGTAAAAAAATGGCTATTTTTCAAGATAGTGTACTGTTTAATGGGTTTTTATTCTTTTTATCCACACTATTGCTATGGATAATACTGAAATTCAATAAAAACTACATAAATAACAAAAAAACTAAGAAAATCATTAATTTCTTTGTTTACCTTGTTTTTATAGGTGTAATTATATTCATTTTCGATAATCACACCTCTCATTACTTGGATAACTTGTAATTAAATGAAAATAAGTGAAAACTTTGAGAAAAAGCAAATTAAATCATTTTCTTCGAATTTTGATAAAAAGTTAATTAAACACATACAAAAATTAAAGTCACCCGATAAACGAATTAAAAAGGCAATGATTTATTTTGCCAAAACTGGTGGAAAGAGGATTAGACCGTTCTTGCTTTACCGAATGGGTTTATATTTAAATATTAGGCAAAAAATATTAGATGACTTTGCCCTTTCGATAGAATGTGTTCACCTGCACTCATTAATCCACGATGATTTACCGTCTATGGATAACGATGACTATAGAAGGGGTAAATTAACTGTGCATAAAAAATTTGATGAGGCCACTGCTGTTTTAACTGGAGATATGTTTCAAGTTTTGTCAGTAAAAACGTTAGTAGAGTCAAAAAATCTCTCTGATAATCAGAAAATCAAATCAATACAGATGCTTTCAAAAGCTAACGGTATGCAGGGTTTAATAGCTGGACAATCCATGGATATTTACATGAAAAAAAATTCTACCATAAAGGATATTGAGAAAATGCATCATTTAAAAACTGGTGCATTATTTAGCTTATGCTTCAATCTTCTTCTAAACGTAAAAAAATTAAATGAAAATAAAAAGAGAGAGCTAAAAAAAATTGGAGATACAATTGGAAAAATTTTTCAAGTTACTGATGATATGCTTGATAGATGGGGAAATGAGAAAAAAGTTGGAAAGAAAATTAAAAAAGACTCTCAAAAAGCAAATATTGCTTATAAACTTAATCGTATTGAATGTATTAAGTATTTAAAACTGATTCAAAATAGAAATTACAAAGCAATGCAAAATTTCTTTAATAAAAAGAGGGAACCCTTGCTATATATGTCGAGTCTTGTTAATTTTATCGTTAACCGTATTAGATGAATAATCATTTTTATAAATATGAAATAACACATAGCCAATGACAATAAATGAAAATGATTTAACGAATGCTCGAACTGCTTGGGGAGAGGGCATGATTGCAATTTCACAAGCTTATGAAAAAAAAGGTATTGATCAAGCTACTTTAGTTGCAAACGAAATTTTAGATAATCTTTATGGGTTTGAGTTAGGAGCAGTATTATTTAAACCAACTTTGAGTGGCGGTAATCAAACATTTCGATTAGACAAAGAGGGGGCGCTTTCATACTTTGTTGGAAATAACCCAAAGTACCCTAAAGACAGTGGGTTTGGAATTAAAGATTGGCTCGAAGTCAAATCAGTAACATCATCAGTGTTTATAGATCAAAATGTAGCAATGTGGATGGGCTGGGTAACGTTGATTAACAAAGAAGGAACCGCAGTTAAAGTTGATAAGAGCTGGGGATATAAAAAAACCGAAAATGGGATATTAAAAATAGTTTTGCATCACTCTTCGCTTCCTTATAAAGCTTGAGTAACTATTTATTTTTAGAAAATCCGAAATTCATTTAACTTTTTACATAGAGTAATTTTTTTTGAAATTCTTTTAATGTAAATCTAATTATTTTTAACTTTTACTTTGTGTTCTATTGGTTTTCCCTTAATAGTAAACTGATCATGGAGATAGGAATGAATTGTAATTTTGATAAAGTTTTCTTTCAGATTAAAAAAACGTTGAGGTACGTGTACCCAGTCAGAATAAATTCTTGTAATCCTAATATCATTTATAAAAAGCTGTAAATATCCAGAGTTTGAAATATTTTCACCTCCAATTTCTGAAGGGTTTAGGTTAAAATTTTTTAAATCTATAAAAATATTGTAACCATCAATTTTATCTTTGATAACTGTTAAATTAATTGAAGGGTAAGGCTTATCAGCATCTATCTGATTTCCTGGATGATGAGCAAAACAATTTATTGAGAAAAATAAAATAAATATCCCATACTTAAATTTCATAATTAAGAATTATATTATTTGTTATTAAACTATTATCTATTTTAAATATCAGTACACAAATCTTTTGAGTATGTTTCAATAAACAAATTCTTTTTATAGTTGTAAATCGTAATGTTTATTATTGTTTTATCTACAGATCTGTTTTGTATGAAGATTCTACAATTATCAGTGTTATATCTGTGGAATTCATAAACACTCTCAATTTTTGAAAAATCAACTTTTCCATATTTTAAAATTAAATTATTTACCGATTTATTTAAAAATAGTTCTACACCTTTGAAATGCTCAACAATTTCATCATTTTCCTCAACAGTTTCCTCTACTTCAGGGGTATATATAATTTTAGGTACAGGCTCTGGTTTTATTACTTTCTCTTCTACATCAGTTGTTTCACAGCCTGTTGCTATAATCAGAAAAGAAATAAAAATAAAATGTTTAGATAATTTAACTAAATTCATCAAACTCTTAAATCAATAAGAACACAAATTGCTCATGCAATTTCTATATTAAAAACACGATAAGACAATCAAAACAAATCTCCAACATACTTTTTTCATCTAAATATTTAGTTTATAATCATCTTTGTGAGAATTAAATACGAGCAACCGTCTGTTTGCCATCAATCATACAAAAGTGTTCTAGGTCAAAGACCAATTTGGGATTGGAGGCACGATAAGCTGTTATGGGTGGATATTTATGAAAATAAAATAATTGAAACTGATCAAGATAATAACGAAGAACGTCAATATTCAGTACAAGACGGTGTCACCAATATTCTTTTACAAGATAATGAAAATTATATCATGAGTTCATACGACTCTCTTTATTCAATTCATCCCTCAATATCTAAAAAAAAGCTTCTAACAAAGATCTATTTTGATAGTCCAAATAACAGGATTAACGATGCAGACATAGATTTAAATGGACAAATTTGGATATCAACAATGGATATTCAACAAAAGTCTCAGACTGGAAAAGTTATATGTCATGACTCCAATTTAAAACCAATATACTCAGATAACTCCTATATTATTTCAAATGGACCAGTTTTTGACTACGAGAGAAATGTAGGTTATGTAACTGACTCTATAAAAAGAATTATTTATATTTTTTCTATCAATGATTTGTCAGACAATGGAATAAATAAAAAAGTTTTTCTTTCCATGAACAAAATCGATGGAAACCCAGATGGAATGACAGTTGATAAAAATGGTAACTTATGGGTAGCAATGTGGGGAAGTGGCAAAGTTTGTTGTTTTGATAAAAAAGGTTCACTTAAATTAATTTTACAACTTCCTGTTTCAAAAGTAACAAGTTGCACTTTTGGTGGGAAAAATCTCAATGAGCTTTTTATTACAACTGCATCTGTTGGTCTCAACGACATTGAAGCAGAAAGACAACCGCATGCAGGAAAACTGTTTAAGTTTGTTACCCAAGAACAAGGTTATGCTTCAAATTGTTATAGATCTGAAAATATCCCCGATTTGTATCATTAAGTATGAAATTTAATCAATCTCAGATTAGCGAAATAATTCAAATGGCATGGGACGATCAAACAGATTTTAGTCATATCAAAAAAGTTTATGAAATTGATGAGGGTGATGTTAAAAAAATTATGAAAAAAAATATTAAACAAAAAAGCTATGAAATTTGGAGAAAGAGAATTCACCAAAGAAGTGCCCAAAAGACACAACTAAAAGGAAAAGATTATGTCTAAAGCATTATTTGGTGCAGGATGTTTTTGGGGGCCTGAAAAAAAATTTTCTGAGATCAAAGGTGTGATTGAAACCCAAGTAGGCTACTCTCAAGGCTTAACTGATAAAACTTCTTACGAAGAAGTTTGCAAGGGTAATACAAACCATGCTGAAGTCGTTTTCTTAAAATTTGATGAAAATCTCGTTTCATATACCAACCTTGTGGAGTTTTTTTATCAAATTCATGATCCGACAACTTTAAATCAACAAGGCCCAGATCGAGGATCTCAATACCGATCATTGATAGGCTATTATGACGAAGCTCAATGTGAAATAGCAAAGCAGATCACAGACAAATTGAACGAAAGCCAATTTAATCAAAAAATTACTACTATTATAGAACCCGTTAAGAATTACTGTCCTGCAGAGGACTATCATCAAAAGTATATGGAAAAAAAATATTCTTTTTTAAATTTTTAATTTTTAAATCGGAGAGTAGGGATAAATTATTTTTGGGAACTTATAATTAGATTTTTTCTTATAATGCTTTTTAATAAAATAATTTGATTTCAATTTTGTTGGCGAAATAATTTTATTTTTAATAAAGGCAAATTCAGAAATTTTTTTTAGTTTTTCTATTCCGTTTCCTATTAAAAAATAGTTTTGACTCAATATATCCTCAAGGTCTGAGTCAATTTTTAAAGTTTTTGTCTTTCCAACTAATCTCCCTGAAGTATCAATCTTTTGAATAGCTAAATCTTTTCTATTTGTGTCAATCACACACAAGACATCTTTAGTAAGTTTTTTGTTAATACCTAAAAAGAAATGCTCAAAGATAGAATAACCCACAATTTCTACTTTATGATCTATAAAAAATCCTTTCATAAGTGAGTGACAATTTCTTATTGCTGTGAAGCGTGCTGGTCCATAATTTAGATGCAATTTTTTGATATGATCAGCCTTTATTTTTGTTTTAGTTACTAAGTTTTGAAGTAATTCCGATAATATTTTTTCATGTCCATACTCACTTTTTACAGTTTTATCCCAAATGATTTTTTCATTTTTAAATAAAGTAATTGAACAGTATGATAAAGAGCTATCGATGCCTATTTCAAAATTTTTTACACTACTGATCATTTTTGCTTCAAATTTTACTTTTCCAATCAGTACATCCTATGCAACAAGTGTGAATGATACAATTCCAAATAATATTCTAATGTATCATCGATTTGGTGAAAATAAGTATCCCTCAACAAATATACGCGAAGAGCAACTAGTAAGCCACCTAGAGTATTTAAAAGATCAGGGTTTTAATTTTATTTTTGCTAGAGATCTTTTGTTTGAAGATAAATTACAAAAAAAAACTATTTCAATAACTGTAGATGATGCATATTTATCATTTTTTGAGGTGGGATTACCTATTTTTGAAAAGTATGAGATACCAGTCACTCTTTTTTTAAATACAGAAAACGTTGGTGGACAAAATTATATGAATTGGACTCAGCTTAAAAGTGTACTAAGTCGTGGTGTAGATATTCAAAATCACACACACTCTCATTCAAGTTTATCTAGTCTTAGCGAAATTGAAATTGTGAAAGAAATAGAAAAATCACAGGATCTTATTTTTGAAAATTTAGGTATTACTCCAAATTTATTTGCATATCCTTTTGGTGAAAATAGCACTATAGCACAAAAAGTAGTTTCTCAGTATTTTGATGCAGCATTTGGACAACATTCAGGTGCCTTTTCAATTAATCAAAAATATTTTATTCCAAGATTCCCCCTAAATGAGAATTACGGATCAATTAATCGAATAAAAGACGCATCAAGTGTTTTACCTTTCAATAATGTGCTTATTGAACCAAGCAACCCTTATCAAAGTGAGCCTATCAGTAGATATGCTTTAGATTTTAACGAGGACTCTTCGAACATAAATTGTTTTATAAGTGATTTTCAAGGATCATTTAATCCAACAATTACAAATCTTAATAATAAATTATTAGTTGAGCTTAATCGTTTACCTGTAAAAGGTAGACTTAGGTTCAATTGCACAAAAGTTAATAATGGTATTTTCTGGTTTGGCTATCAATACTTAGTTAATTAAATTTAAATCGATCAAATTCTTGAAGATTATTTGAAGCAATGATCAGCTCTAATTTATCGACATATTTATCGCCGATTTCAGCATAGGCTGCTAAATATTTCACTTTCATACTAATAGGGTCTGTGTATTTTATGCGCTCATCAATTCGTCTAATGACACGAAAATTATAATAAGCTTGATGAGTATTGATGTTAAACATATACGCTTCAACACTCTCTGATAAATTTTTAAATTTTAAAACTGCGTGAGATTTATCCTCATCCCTATCTTGAGGAATGATTCCTTTGTCTTCACTTGTAGTCCACTGACCATAAAGAGCATTACCCTCAGTTGCAAATCTAGACTGTCCCCAACCACTTTCAATAATTGCTTGTCCAAGAGCTAGTGACACTGGAATAATATTAATACGTTGTTTAAGTTTTCTAAAAAGTTTTGTGTTAATTTCGCTATAATCTAATTTATATTTTTTTGATAACCTAATAATCTCGTCAGTTTCGTTTTTGTTTAATTCTTTTCTGGCAAATTTTTTTTCTATATTGATTACCATTCTTCGTTCTTGCATAATTGAGTTATTCGAATTGTAAATCAAAGGAAGTGTTACGAGGTAAAATAGTTTTTTCTTTGTTGGAACATCTTGTATTTCTGAAAAATCATCAGGTAATTCTGATATTACAGGAAGATGACCAATATTTTCTTGCGTTAAAATTTCAGGAATAAAATTATTTTTTTTATAATATTTATTTAAATCAACCCAATTATGAAATTCTCCAGCGTTAAGAGATGAATTTAATAAAATTCCAAAAAAAAAAACTAAAAGACTAGACTTCAACGGGTCGTACTTCACGGACTTCAGGAATATAATGCTTTAGCATATTTTCAATTCCCATTTTTAAAGTTGCCGTTGAACTTGGACATCCCTGACAGGCCCCTTGCATTTGTAAAAATACAACTCCCTCATTATATTTGTCAAATATGATATCTCCACCGTCCATAGCAACAGCTGGTCTTACTTTACTATCTAGAAGTTCTTTGATCTTTTTTACAACATCACTATCGTTCTCATCAATTGTATGTCCAGTTGATGCAGATTGCTCTGAGATAATAGGTTTGTTCATTGTAAAGTGCTCAATGATACAACCCAAAATTGCAGGTTTCATAAGCGTCCAATCATTATCTTTGCCTTTGGTTATAGTGATAAAGTCAGACCCAAAAAAAACACCCTCAACACCTTTAATATTAAACAAGTTCATTGCCAAAGGTGAATTTGAGGCAGACTCTTGGTTTTGATAGAACATAGTTCCATCTTTCATGACCTCTTTTCCTGGCAAAAACTTTAAGGTTGCAGGGTTAGGCGTTGGTTCAGTTTGTACGAACATTGCTAATAATATGTCTATAAAATTGGAAATTTCAAGCCAAAGTGTCTATCTAAAACCGACTATCTTATAGACTTCTTTGAGAATAGGGCCTGCAATTGTGGATGCTTTTTCGCTGCCCATATCTAGGACTTTATTTAATTCATCCTTATTATTGAGAAGATTTAATATCTCGGTTCTAATTGGTCCTATGACTTGAATTAATTTGTCTGCAAGGTCATTTTTTAGTTTTGAGTATTCTTTGCCAGCATAACTTACCAGAGTTTTTTCGATACTTTCATCTGAACAAGCGGACAAAATATTGATTAAATTTAAGCATTCAGGTTTATTTTGTAATTGATCCTTGTCATCAGGAATAAGGTCTGAGTCAGACTTTGCCTTTTTTATTTTAGAACTTATATCATCATCACTATCAGTTAATAAAATTCTAGAAAATTCAGATGCATCAGATTTTGACATTTTTTTAGTTCCATCTCGAAGGCTCATTACTCTTGTCGCATTTCCATAAATAAGTGGTTCTGGCAGTGGAAAGAAGTCTACTTTAAAATCATTATTAAATTTTTGTGCAATGTCTCTTGACAGTTCTAAATGTTGTTTTTGATCATCACCTACGGGAACATGCGTTGCAAGGTAAGCAAGAATATCTGCAGCCATTAAGTTTGGGTAAACCATTAAGCCAACACTTACGTTTTCTTTATTCTTCCCAGCTTTATCTTTGAATTGTGTCATTCTATTAAGCCAACCAATTCGACTGACACAATTAAATACCCAAGCAAGCTGAGAGTGTTCTGCTACACTTGATTGTTGAAAAATAATTTGTTTTTTATAGTCCACTCCTGCTGCAATAAACGATGCTAATACTTCTAGAGTGTTCGAGCGAAGCTCATTTGGATTCTGCTCAACGGTGATTGCGTGTTGGTCTACAACACAATAAATACATTCAAATTCTTTTTGAAGCTCTACAAAGTTTTTTATCGCACCAAGATAGTTACCTAAATGCAGGGTTCCTGTTGGTTGAACACCAGAAAAAACTCTTTTTTGGAAACTGCTCATATTCAAATACTATTAAAATTGATATCAGAATTATTTAATAATATCGAGGGACTAAAATTGACCAACATAAAAAACCTAAAAAATAGACATCAAATCCTTTTCAATTGATTTGAGTAATTTTTCATCTTTGATTTTTTGGTTATTGCTATTCGTTAATTGAAAAATATCGAAAACCTTTTCCCCGTATGTGGAAATTTTTGCTGATTGGACACTTATTTGTTTGTCATGAAATACTCCTAAAATATCCATTAATAATCCAGGCCTATCGCCAGATAATATTTGAAAAGTAGTGACTTGCTTACTCATATCGTTATCAATTGTAATTTGAGGATTTACAGCAAGTTTTTGCAGACCTTTGATAAATGACCGTAAGGGTTTAAAATCTTTTTGATCAAGAGCACTCATTACATGTTTAGCTGCTCTTTTTTGTTCGTTTAAATCTAAAACACCTTTATTCAAAAAATTGGTTACCCAAAACACATCAATTACTTGATTGTTATTTAAAGATATTATTCTAGAACTAAGAATATTCGATTGAGAGTGTGTAAACCCCGAAACAATATCTTTTAAAATCCCTGGTCTATTTTTACTTGTGACAACAACAGCACTATATTCTTTATTTTCATAATTAAGAAAATTTACAGAGTTAATAACCTTTGCTTTTTTATTTCTTTGGTAAATTTTAAAGATATCGATGATCATTCTTGATGAAAAGGCTTCCCAGAATTGATTTGGAAATTCATTTATCGAATTTTTTATAAACTTTTTTAAATTAGCATCAGATTTTTGTAATACTGATTTCTTTAAAGATTCTTGAACAGAAGTAGAATAAGTTTTTGTATCTAGACCTCTTTGCAGAAAATCTCTTGCATTATAAAATAAACTTCTAAGCAGGCTTATTCTCCATTCGTTTAGAACGTTTGGTCCGACAGAGGCAATGTCACATAAAGTAAAAAGAAACAATGAGTTTATTTTTTCTTCTGTGTTTGCAATAGAAGTAAATTTAGCAATTGCCTCAGGACTTTGAGTGTCATTTTTAAAAGCTGTATCGCTCATTGCTAAATGATTTTCAACTAACCACAATGTCAATTCTTTTACTTCTTCTGATACAGGAAGTCTTTTTAGGACCTTTTTGGTCAACTCTGTTCCATAAACAGAATGATTTTTTGGCCCCTTCTTTCCAATGTCATGAAATAGTAAAGCGATGTGAAGGGCTTCTCTTGAGGATAGCCTGCTATATATTTCATTATAAAAGGATTTTTGTCTTAGCTCATTTAGGTTGTGCAGTGTTAATAATAAGTGTTCGTCGGTGGTGTAGTGATGATAAATATCAAACTGCACTTGTCCCCAAACTCTGCCAAACTCAGGAAATATTTCGCTAAATAGCTGGGTATCATTAAAATCATGAAGGGCTTGTATAGGATTTTTTTTGGAGACAACAATATTTAAAAATGATTGGAGGTGCTGTTTATCTGTGGTTTTTTTTAAAACTTTTCTTTTTTCCTCGACGGTCTTTAAAAAGCGAGGATGAATGAGTAAATTATGTTCCAAGGATTTTTCAAAGACGTTTGCCCATTTTAGTTGAAGGTTTTTAGCAGTATTATTTTTTAAATTCAGAAAACCTTTTTCAATTATAAATTCTTTTTCTAATGATTTAGTTTTAGTGGGTTTTCTTTTATAAATTGTTTTGATTATTAAATCCTCTGGAAGCTTTGAATAAAAGGTTCTTAAGAGAGAATTAATCTTTGCAACATTCACAAACAAATCTTTCATAAAAATCTCCACTCCTTTTTCCTTCTTTTTATCTTTGTAAGAGAGTTTTTTTGAAATTTTTAATTGATTTTCAATAGATAAAACATCGCCTTTACTTTCGTTAAATAAATGAATAAATGCTCGAATGGTTAAGAGAAATTTCCAAGCATTCTTTAATTCTTTAATTTCCTCTTTGGTATAGATATTAATAGACGTTAGGTCTTCTAATTTATAAATGTTAAACATAAAGATCGATACCCACAGTATGGTATGAATATCTCTAAGACCCCCAATACCCTCTTTGATATTCGGCTCTAAATTACTTTTAATTCCTATTCGATAGTCATGTCTTTCAACCAACTCTATAAGCTTTAATTCGCTGAGCTTTAGGGGATTTTGTTTTCCAATTAAAATCTTAATGGACCGAACAAACTCACCATATTGAATTTCATCACCAATAATAAAACGAGTCTCAACAAATTTTGTAATTGTCTTTGTATCTTTCTTAGAATCGATTAATGCCTGTTTAATTGTTAAGAAAGATATTCCAACTTCTAATCCAATATCCCACAGTGTATTATTTAATTGAGTAATAAAATCTCTTATATTTTTATTAGATTTTTTATAAATAAATAGTAAGTCAACATCACTTTTTGGTGACAAGTCATGTCTGCCGTACCCACCTACAGCGATCAAAGAGAAATCTTCTATTGGATAAATATTATAAATTCCTTTAACTATTTCTTTTACAACTGTATCAACAAGATCTGTATGATTTTTATTAAAATAGAAGCCATCATTAGTTGATGCTAATTTTTTGAATAAATCAATTCTACTAGACTGATATTTTTTTTTTAATTTGAGAACATCTCGCATTTATAAATTTTATATTAAAAATTCCTAATCAAGCTATAAAGTTGTTCAGTTTTGCCTGATTTTGGTACTTTTTGAATAGACGAAACCTTTTTTTGCTCCGCCAATGTTAAAGATTTAAGATCAAGCTGTTTTAATAAAAAAGAAGAACCCTTAGTTATAGAGTATAAAAAATTTAATACACACCCAATCTGATAAGCTAACTTTTTTTCATCACTTGATAAATAAGATAAATAGCTACTTAATTCTTTTTCAATAACCCTCTGGTCTAAGATATTTTTCGTGTGCCTTAAATACACTAAATATGCAATAAATACTTTTTCTGATTGTTCTATTCCTACTAGAGGACTATTTAATATTAGGTTGAATGCATAAGAAGCTCTAATTTTGGCTGTTTGCTCCCATCCCAAATCTGAAATAATACATGAGAGTTTTATTACTCTCAGCTGGTTAGGGGACATTTTTAAATTTATAAATTTTAAATAAACATTTTTAATCCAAGCAAAAGTCTTTTTATTAAATATTAAAAAACGACATCTACTTTTAGCTATTAATTCTAAAGAAATTTCAGTTGGATCTAAAAGCCTTTGCTTTTTGGGAAGATTTTCGTAAATGAAACCCTCTCTAATCCCGTACCTTGGATAAATAAACTGCTCGCAGTTTGATAATTTTAACACCTTGTCCAATACTTCTATTGCAATATGAATATGTTTTATTCTGTCGACAGAAATTTTCGGAATTTTTTGTAGATCATCAATCTCAATTTTTTGTAATTCTGATTTTAATTCATAAAAATTTTTCCGAGAGATACTCAAGTTATGTATTTCATTAAAGGGCAATTTATTAAAATAAATATAACATCTTGCAATTGTCCTAAATGCCCCACCAATTAAATAGAAGATTTTTTGATTTTTATGTTTTGAATTTATTTCTTTGTTAATTTTTTTATGCTCTTTATGTTCTTTAGTGAAGTTTAATATACCCAAAGGAAAAGAAGATATATTTTTAATTTTATGTGGTGTTATTTGTGCTAATTCAAGACTACCACCTCCCATATCAATAATGGTCCCATTGGCCCTAGGTATTGCAGAACGAACGCCTAGTGTGGCATAGGAGGCCTCTTGTCTTCCAGATAAAGTTAAAACTTTTCCCTTAAAAACTTTTTGTATCTTATTTGTAATTTGTTTTTTGTTGGAAGCATTTCGAATTGCTGCAGTACACAAAGCGACAGAGTGGTTAGGTTTTATTTCTTCAATTATTGAGTTAAAAAAAATTATTGAGTTGATACATTTTTTTTCAGCTTCTTTGCTGATCAATTTTGTTTTTGGAAGGTATTCACCTAACCCACAAAAAAATTTTTTATTATAGAGCACATCAGGGCTTCTCATATTGCCCCTAAATACACACAATCTTACTGAATTTGACCCTATATCTATTACTGCAATAGAATCTTTTTTATTAAGCATATTATATTGCATATATTTAACAGATGATTGAAAAAAAACTATTTTTATTACGTCACGCTAAATCCTCTTGGAAAAATTTAGAATTAGACGATCATGAGAGACCATTATCTGAGAGGGGGATTTTTAGTTGCAAAGTAATGGCAACGCATATTTTTAAAAAACTAAATTTTAAAGATATCTCAATTTTTTCATCGAATTCAAAAAGAACACAAGAGACTTGCAAAAAAATATTTAAAGACTCAATTAAAGTTAATTTTGAAAGTGAACTATATACTTTCAACTTTAACGATTTAATTAAATGGATAAAAAAAATTAAAATTAACAAAAATTTAATGATAGTAGGTCATAATCCAGCCTTGATTGATTTAATTAACTATATTGCAAAAGATAAAATAATAAAATTTCCAACATGTGCATTTTGCGAGATTAATCTATATATTAATTCCTGGAGTGAGATAAAAAAAAATACTGGTGAAATTAAAGAACTACAATTAGTAAAAAGACTTAAAAGTTATAATTACAATAATGAATAAGTATTTTAATAGAGAAATATCCTGGCTAAAATTTAATGAGAGAGTAAATGAATTATCCTATGATAAAAACGTCCCAATTTTAGAACGACTAAATTTTATAAGTATTGCTGCATCAAACTTAGATGAATTTTTTTCAGTAAGAGTGGCTGGATTAATTGAACAGTTAAAACTCACTCCTAATAAAAAAAGTTTTGATGGAATGAAGATTGAGGATCAAATTAAAATTGTTGACTCATTAACAAGAGGTTTGATTAAAAGGCAAAATGAATCGTATGGTCAAATTGAAAAAGAATTAAAAAAAAATAAAATCTATATTTTAAGAGATAAGTTTTTAAAAAAACATTTGTCCCACATAAAAAATTATTATTTGAATGAAATTATTTCGATTCTGACACCAATTACAGTTGATAGCACACACCCTTTGCCCTTTATACCAAATTTAAGTTTGTGTCTTATCGCTAAAATTAAAAATAAAAAATCAAAAAAAGAATTTATCTCAGTTATGAGAGTATCAGATTTAAAACAACGCTTTCTTAAAATTATTGATAAACAGGGTATTTATTTTTATCCCGTAGAGTCAATAATTAACAATTATGTTGGGGATGTATTCCATGATTTTGATGTTATTGATACAAATCTATTTCGCGTAATAAGGGACAGTGATTTAGAGGTTTTGGAGGAGGCAGACGATCTTATCAGAGAGTTTAAAAAACTTGTCAGGGAAAGAAAAAGAGGACAGGTAATCAGATTAGATGTTCAAAAAAGTCTTAATAATAATTTTAAATCATTCATCATTAACGAGTTGAATGTATCTGAAAATGAAATTTTTGAATACGAAGATCTACTGGGGTTCGACCAATTATCAGAAGTCTTTGGAAATATAAAAAACAAGAATTTAAATTATAAAAAATTTAAACCTCGTTTCCCACAGCGAATAAATGATTTTGGCGGTGATTGTTTTGCAGCAATCAAAAAAAAGGATTTAGTTGTACACCACCCTTTTGAGTCTTTTAATGTTGTTGTTAGTTTTTTAGATCAAGCATCAAACGACAAAAACGTTGTGGCAATTAAGCAAACTTTGTATCGTACTAGCGATCAATCGCCAATCATTGATGCACTCATTCGTGCTGCTGATACTGGTAAATCTGTAACAGCAGTTGTTGAGTTAAAAGCAAGGTTTGATGAAGAAAAAAATCTACAGTGGGCATCAAATTTGGAAAAAGCTGGAGTTCAAGTAGTGTATGGTTTTTTAAATCTAAAAATTCATGCAAAAGTTTCCTTAGTTACTAGAAGAGAAAAAAAAAATTTAGTCCATTACGTTCACTATGGTACTGGTAATTATCATCCTCAAACAGCAAAGGTTTATACAGATCTATCATTTTTTACTTGTAATAAAGATCTAGCATCTGATGCTATAAAATTATTTCATTATATGAGTAGTTACAACATGGCAAAAGATTTTAAACGAATATCTTTCTCTCCATATAACTTAAGACAAAAACTATACGAACATATTGACTACGAAATAGGTTTATCAAAAATTAAAAAGCCAGCTAACATATGGATTAAGATGAATAATTTAGTTGATCAAGAAATAATTAACAAACTTTACGAAGCATCTAAAGCAGGAGTGAAAATTACTTGTTTAATTAGAGGTATCTGCTGCTTAGTTCCTGGTGTTAAAGGAATGTCAGAAAACATAGAAGTTAAAAGTATTGTAGGAAGATTTTTAGAGCATTCACGTGTAGTTTGTTTCGGAAAAGGCAATAAACTACCCAGTAAAAAAGCAAAAATTTATATTTCATCTGCTGACTGGATGACTAGAAATTTTGACAGGCGCGTAGAAACATTAGTTCCTATCGATAACAAAACTGTTCACGAACAAATTTTATATCAAATTATGTACATGGCAATTAATGACAATCAAAATACTTGGATACTCGACTCAGATGGAAATTATCAAAAAATAATCTCTAAACTAAAAATAGACTCACATAAATATTTTATGACCAACCCTAGTCTCTCAGGGAGAGGCACTGCTGCCAAAAAGGTCTATAAAAAAATAGAAAAACAATAAAATGTTATTTGTATTTTCTATTGCTGTTCTCTCATTAAACTTATTTTTGTTTTTTAGTACTTCAATTAATATTTTTTTAATATCAATTATTTCTCAGAGTTTAGTTTATTTCATTTCTTATTATTTCTTTGAGAACTATCTTGAAAAAAAAACTTTTAACCTAAGAAAATCTGACAATATGTTATTTACAAAAGTCCGAAATATTTTAGAAGAGACTCTTTTAGACAAAGAAAGACGCATCGAAGTCGGTGACAAACAAAGTTTGGAGTATCAAGATATTCTTAACTCCTTAGATCTCTCAATAGTTATTATAGATTATGATTATAATATCATATTCGTTAACAATATTTTCAAAGAGACATTTAATTTAGAAAATGCAGATAACCTTAAAATAGGTTTAAGAGATTTATCTTTGTCTGAAAATCTAAGTAGCGCACTTAAAAGTAAATCAAAAAAGAATTTTGAGTGGAATAGATTAATACCAAATGACCGATATTACGACGTTATAGGATTTCCAATTAACGATTTTTTTTGCGTTGCTTTTAAAGACATTACTGCAATTAAAAATCTTGAGATGGTAAGAACTGACTTCGTAGCTAATGTAAGTCACGAATTAAAAACTCCACTCTCTTCAATAATAGGATATTTAGAAACACTTTTAACTGTTGACGATGAAAAAAATAGAAAAAAATTTATTTCAATTATTCAAGATCAGTCAAATCGAATGAACTCTTTGATTGATGATCTATTAAGTTTAAGTTCCATCGAGAATAAAAAAACTAATGAGAATGACCAATTTTGTAATTTATTAAATACCGTTAAAATTGGAATAAACTCTTTGGAATCGAAAATTTTAAAGAAAAACATAAATGTTGATATTAATTTAGACCAATCTCTTTTAGTTGGATGCCCTCATGAAGAATTTATTCAAGTGGTTGTCAATATCGTTAACAACGCTGTTAAATATTCAAAAGATGGTGCTAAAATTTTAATTAAAGCTCGTGAAAAAATGAATAGTAGCACTTTGACTGAATATGTCGAAATTTCTTTCAAAGATAGTGGCATAGGCATTGCAGAAGAGCACATCTCAAGGCTTACTGAGAGATTTTATAGAGTAGACAGTGCACGATCTAAAGAGGTTGGTGGTACTGGATTAGGTCTTTCAATTGTGAAACATATTTTGACTAAAAACATGGGATTTATTGACATAAAAAGTGAAGTTGGAAAAGGTTCAGAATTTTTGATAACAATTCCAAAGTACACGTAACAAAACTTTAACATATATGTAACATTAGATTTATTTTCACGCAGTATTTTTAAATAATAACTAAAATTTAAAAAGGATATTAACTATGAAAAAATCAATTTTAACCTTTCTTGCTTTAGCAGTAAGCGTTCTTTTCTCTGCTGAAACTTTTGCAAGGGATCAAATCAATATTGTTGGTTCTTCAACTGTATACCCATATGGAACTGTGAACGCACAAAGACTTGGAGAGTCAGGTTTTAAAACGCCAACTTATAACCCAACAGGGACTGGTGGAGGAATGAAATTATTCTGTGCTGGTGTAGGCGTAGAACACCCAGACATTACTGGTGCGTCAAGACCTATGAAATCTAAGGAAGCGAAACTTTGTGTCGAAAATGGTGTAACAAATGTTGTTGAGGTAATGTGGGCTAATGATGGTATTACGTTTTCTCACTCAAACGCTGCTGAAAAAATGGATCTAACAAGAGCTGAGATTTGGACTGCTATGGCGGCTAAAGTAGTTGTAGATGGCGAGGTCGTAGAAAATCCTTACACAAAATGGAATGAAATTAATCCAAGCTTACCAGCATATAAAATAGAAGTACTGGTAGCCCCCCCAACATCTGGTACAAGGGACGCTTTTGACGGTAATGTAATGGAAAAAGGCTGTGCTGCGATGGGATATGAAGATATCACAGGTGGAGATGATGGATGTACAGATTACAGAGAAGACGGAAGGATTATTGAGATGGGTGAGAATGATACTCTTATCGTCCAAAAACTCGTAGAGGACAAAGAGCGTTTTGGCTACTTTGGATATTCTTATTTAAAAGATAATGGTGATAAATTACAACCTGCATCTTTAGAGGGAGTTGATCCTAGTGAAGAATCAATTGCTGCTTATGAGTATCCAGTTGCGAGACCCTTATTTATTTACTTAAAGAAAGATCACATTGGAGTTGTTCCAGGTATTCAAGAATTTGCACAAATGATGGTTTCCGATGAAGCAATTGGCTCTAACGGTTACCTTACAAAAATTGGTGCTGCTCCCATGGTTTCTGAATTATTATCAAGAACGAGATCAGATGTAGATACATTAGCTGCATTTGATGTAGTTGCCTGTGCCGACAAGAAACATCCTTTGAAAGATGCCGGCTACGCTTTCTCAGGTAAACTCTGCAAGTAATTATTCACATACTATTTATTTAAGGGCAAGTATACACTTGCCCTTATAAAAACCCTCGATAAATTAAGTTAATGATTTACTTTGCTCTTTTAATCTTAGTAATCATTTCTTATTTATTTTACTTTATCGGCAAAAAAAGAGCTCTCAATTTAAAATTTAACGGCAACATTAAACTTTCCTCTCAACCTGATTATTTTGGGTACTATGTAGTCTTAATGGCATTGATTCCTGCACTATTAATGTGGTTTGGGCTCCTGTTATTTAAAGGAAATTTTCAAGAAATGTTTGTCATGTCGCCCATTCTCTTTCCAGATATTTCTACCTGGAGCGATGGAAAGCTAGGCCTAATACTTAATAAACTTAATAATTTATCAGTCATAGTAAACCTTCCTTTAGACGATTTAACCAATGGTGAAAAATCAATTTTAAATATGGCAAGTGAGAACGAATTGACTGCTGCTAAAAATTTAGCAAACTTTGATAAAATTTATGGATGGTCAAACCTTACTCTATTTATAATTCTTCCTATCATTTTAGGGTTTCTTGCCACAAGGTCGATTTCTGGGAAATTAAACGCACAACCAATTGTTGAAAAAATAATTACTTATATCATCAAAGGAAGTTCCTACATTGCGATACTAATAACTATTGGAATTTTCTTATCTCTAGTCTTTGAGGCAATAAATTTTTTCCGTTACGTAAACCCTGTTGATTTTTTCTTTAGTACCGGTTGGAATCCTAACCGAGCATTTGTTGTTGATGCTTCTGAGGGCTTTGATAAAGATGATCTCGAAAACGCATTTGGGTTTATACCATTACTTACGGGAACGCTTTTAATTGCAACTGTAGCTATGATTGTTGCTATTCCACTTGGTTTAATGTCAGCAATTTATCTTGCAGAATACGCCTCTAAAAGAGTAAGAGATATAGCTAAACCTATTATTGAAATTTTAGCTGGTATTCCAACAGTGGTTTATGGTTTTTTTGCTGCGCTCTCTTTAGCTCCTTTTATAAAAGATGTTGGTGAAAGTGTTGGTTTACCTGTCTCAGCAGAAAGCGCCTTAGCTGCTGGCTTAGCTATGGGTGTTATGATTATTCCATTTGTATCATCATTGAGCGATGATGTGATTAAAGCGGTTCCACAATCATTAAGAGATGGTTCTTATGCATTGGGAGCAACTAGATCTGAAACTATTAAAAAAGTTATATTGCCTGCAGCATTAGCTGGAATTATGGGCTCTTTCCTATTGGCGGTGTCAAGAGCCATAGGAGAAACAATGATTGTTGTAATGGCAGCAAGCTTAAGAGCAAACTTAACATTTAACCCTTTAGAACCTGCAACGACTATAACTACACAAATAGTAACAAGTCTTATTGGAGACGTAGAGTTTGATAATCCAAAAACACTTGTTGCATTTGCTTTAGGTTTAACTTTATTTTTAATGACATTACTTCTTAATATACTAGCCATAACTATAGTTAAAAAGTACAGAGAGAAATATGAATAGTTTAAATAAAAGACTATCTGCCGAAAAAAGATTTCAAGCATATGGACTTTTTGCAGTAGCCCTTTCTATGTTTTTTGTTTTAATATTGATGTGGAAAATTTTTTCTACTGGAAGTGGAGCTTTTGTAAGAACCACAATTGAGGCAAATGTTTTTTTTAATCCAGATTTTATCCAAGTAAATCAAAACTCTTTAGAAAAAGAATTATACAGAGCCTCTTATGTTGCTTTAGCCGATGAAGTTGTAAGACAAAATCACCCTAAATTAAATGAAGAACAATTTATAAAAGTAAGAGAAATGTATACAAGAAAATTTGACTACCAATTAAGAGACTATCTTTTAGATAACCCAGATAAAATTGGACAATCGATAATAATGAAAATAACGGCATCATCTGACCTAGATCAAATTGTAAAAGGAAATTATCCAAGGGATGTGCCAGAGGCACAAAGAAAAATAAATGATTATCAATTATCTGTTTTAGATAAACTTACTTCAGAGGGAAAGGTTTCCTCAGTATTTAATTTTTGGTTTTTTACAAAGGGAGACTCTAGAGACCCAGAGTCGGCAGGTATTTGGGGAGCGGTTATGGGATCTTTGTACGCTCTTATTATCTGTTTTTCATTTGCTTTTCCAATAGGATTATTAGCCTCTGTCTACTTAGAGGAATTTGTTAAACCTGGAAAGGTGACTGACATTATTGAAGTAAACATCAATAACTTAGCCGCTGTGCCTTCCATCGTATTTGGCTTGTTAGGTTTAGGAATGTTGATCGGAGTAATTGGTTTACCTTATCAAGTTCCATTAGTTGGTGGTTTAGTATTAGGATTTATGACTTTACCTACAATAATTATTGCCTCAAGAGCATCACTTCGATCGGTACCACCTTCAATTAGAGAAGGAGCTTTGGCTGTTGGGGCCACTAAGATGCAAACAGTTTTTCATCACGTCATACCATTATCATTACCAGGAACACTCACCGGTACTATTATTGGAATGGCACAGGCATTGGGTGAAACAGCACCTTTATTGATGATAGGGATGGTTGCGTTTGTTATGGAAATACCTGGTGGACCCCTCGATCCTGCTACAGGACTTCCCTCTCAAATTTACCTCTGGTCGGAGAGTGCAGAAAGAGGATTTTTAGAGAAAACATCTGCAGGTATAATGTTATTGCTTCTATTTTTGATTATAATGAATACAGCTGCAGTAGTAATAAGAAGGAGATTAGAGGTAAAATGGTAGAGCAGGTAAATTCCTTTGCAATAAAAACAAAAAATGTTTCCGTTCATTATGGAAATAAAATGGCCATTGATGATGTTACTATAAATTTTACTAAAAATGATGTGACCTCACTAATTGGTCCCTCAGGCTGTGGTAAATCCACTTTTCTTAGGTGCTTGAACAGGATGAATGACGTTATTGAATCATGTAAAGTTCAAGGTGAATTCCTATTAAACGGAGTTACAGATATTTATGGAGATAGCATTCAAGTTGAAACGCTTAGAGAAAAGATCGGAATGGTTTTTCAAAAACCAAACCCTTTTCCAAAATCAATTTTTGAAAATGTCGCCTATGGACCTAAAATTCATGGGCTGGCATCAACCCAAAGTGAGTTGAACGATATAGTAATGGAGTCCTTAAATCGAGCAGGTTTATATGAAGAAGTAAAAGATAGAATGGATGACATAGCCACAGGTTTGTCTGGAGGACAGCAACAAAGACTTTGTATCGCTCGAGCCATTGCCATTAGGCCTGAAATCATTTTGATGGATGAACCATGCTCAGCTTTAGATCCAATTGCAACTGCTAGAATAGAAGAATTAATCAATGAATTGAAAGAAAAATATACTATTATTATTGTTACACACTCTATGTCACAAGCTTCTCGTATCTCTCAAAGAACTGCATTTTTTCACTTAGGAAAGTTAATTGAACATGGTGATACAAGTAAAATTTTTACAAAACCAGATAAAGAACAAACAAATGATTATATAACAGGAAGGTTTGGATAGAATGGAAAATACACATACAGATAAAAACTTTGAGCAAAAACTTAAACAATTGCAAGATGATCTTATCAAAATGAGTGAGATAGTTGAAAAACAGATTGAAATTGCTGTAAATGTAATCAAAACAAAAGATTCTCAAGATGCTCAACTAACCCAAAATCTTGACGAACAAGTAGATGTGGCCGAGAGGGACGTAAGAGATTTAAGTTTTGAAATTATGACCTTACATAGACCGGTGGCAAGTGATCTAAGACTTGTTTTTACAGCATTAAAGGTATCAAAAGAGCTAGAAAGGATGGGGGATCACTCAAGAAATTTAGCAAAAAGAGCAACTTCAATATCCTCTACCTTCGATGACGAATTAATAGAACAAATGTACAGCTTGGGTAGAAATGTTCAGTCCATGGTAAATCAAGTTCTAGATAGTTTTTTTAAAAAAGACGAATTAAAAGCTAAAACATCATGGAATCAAGATGCAGAAATAGATAAAGAGTATAAGTCTTTACTTAAAAATTTAATTGAAAGAATGCATAATAAGGAAACAAGTGTTGTTGACGAGGGCACTAGGCCAATTTTAATTGCAAAGTCCTTAGAAAGAATAGGGGATCATGCCACCAACATAGCTGAAGAGGTCATTTTTAACATCACAGGTCATTATATTGATTTAAAAAAATCTGATTTTGAATGACAGATAAAATTTTAATTGTTGAAGATGAAAAACCAATCTCTGAATTAATTGGATTTCATTTAGAAAAAAAAAACTACCAAATAAAATTTTCATATGATGGAGAGTCTGCTATTCAAGAGATCGAACATTGGCTGCCTGACTTAATTTTATTAGATTGGATGCTGCCAAATATATCGGGCATTGAAGTTTTAAAGAGAATTAAAAGAAAAGATAATTTAAAAAAAATTCCAATTATAATGTTAACAGCTAAAGGTCAAGAGGATGATAAAATTAGAGGTTTTGAATTAGGTGTAGAGGATTATGTAACCAAACCTTTTCTTCCAAGTGAGATTCTCGCTAGAATTAAATCATTACTTAATAGAACAAAATCAAGAGAAGAGAACGACTCACTCAAGTTTCATGATATTAACATTAATCTTACCAACAGAAGGGTAACAAGGGGTGAGAGAAAGTTAAATTTAGGACCGACTGAATTTAATCTTTTAAAATTTTTTATTGAAAATAAAGGTAGAGTCTATTCTAGGCAGCAACTATTGGATAATGTTTGGTTAAATGACGCTTACGTTGAACCCAGAACAGTTGATGTTCACATAAGAAGACTCAGAAAAGAGCTGAATTTAACAGGAGAAAAAGATTTCATTCGAACAGTTAGATCCGCTGGCTACTCTATCGACTCAGAAAATTAAAATGATTAAAATTCTTGTACTTTGTACAGGTAACTCTTGTCGATCAATTATGACAGAGGGGCTTTTAAACCATTATGGTAAAGACTTTTTTAATGCTTATAGCGCAGGAAGCCACCCTGCAGGATATGTGCATCAATTAAGCATCAAAACATTAGAAAAAAATAAAATTTTCCTAGACAATTTTAAAAGTCAATCATGGGATGATTTTTCAGATATTAATTTTGATTTGGTTATTACTGTGTGTGATAACGCAGCTGGAGAAACTTGCCCCCTGTATCTCAAAAATACATTAAAGGCACATTGGGGCGTAGCTGATCCTGCAAAATTTAAAGGCACTGAAGAGGAAGCTGAGATAGAATTTTTAAAAGTATTCAATGTTCTTAAAAAAAGATGTCTTGCACTAGTTCAAAATTATAAGCAAAACAACTCATTAAATATCGATCAAATAAAAGAAATTGGAAATTTAATCTAAATTTAACTTTAATTTAATATAAATGATTATTTTATTAGGTGGAAGATTGGCATTTCCCCTGTGATTGAAACCTAGACCTCCTCTACTTGTAGAAAAATCATGTCAATCTTCCCAAATTAATTAAATAAACCTAAGATTAAAACTATTCCATAGGCTGTTAGAGATAAAAAAATTGCAGCAGAGCCCAAATCTTTAGCTTTCTTTATTTTGTTTGACTTATCCATAGTAATTTTATCACAGGTATATTCTATTGCAGTGTTTAGAGCCTCAATACTAAGTATGAGCAAAGGTAAAATTATCAGCCAAAGTATGAACAAAAGAGCCGGTTGAAAAATTACGATGTATAGAGCAGACAAGGGAAACAATAATAGCTCTCTTCTTGCTGCTTTTTCTTGAAGGAGAATTTTTAGGCCTTCAATTGAACACCAAAAAGCATCTACTATATTTTTATTTTTAAAATCCATATCTGAAGTTTAACTACTTATGTGAAGTTTTTGTTAAATCTTGACTTTTTATTTTCAATTAACCTTTTTTTAACTCTCCATCTAAGATTGCTTCGAACAATATATCCAATACAGTTTTGAGACCCACATCGACACGGGTGATCCTCGAAACAAAACATGTCATATCCATAGTCGTAGGACAGCTCCTCGCCTTTCTTAATATCTTTAATTGCGCTAATCCATATTTTTCCTTTGATGATATCAGTTTCACAATTAGGGTTGCAGGAATGATTAATATATTTTGCTAAATTCCATGTTACTTTTCCATTGATGTCGTATTTTTGATTCAGTGTAAAAATGTAAACAGACCCGACTGTTTTAGCCCTTTTGTTTGCCTCTATGTGAACATCAGCAATCTTGTCGGATTGAGCTTTAGTTATCTTTAACCCGCGATATTCAATGATTCTAGTGCCAGCACAGATATCAGCTTTTGCAAAAAGACCAGATGCATGAATTTTAGAATTTTTTCTAATATAAAGCTTTTGTGAAGAGCCCATTTAATAAAACTTTAACAATCCTCAATACTATCAATCGTAGATATATCTATTTTTAGATTCTATGCAAATCAAAAAACATCGATCCATATTCATTTCAGACATTCATATTGGCATACGTGCTTCAAAAGTAAAGGAGCTCTTACACTTTTTAAAATATAATGATTGTGATCATCTTTATTTACTTGGAGATATTATAGACGGATGGCGTCTAAAAAAAAATTGGTTTTGGAATCCTGATTTTAATACTTTCATACAAAAAGTTTTACGAAAAGCACGCTCAGGTACCAAAGTCTATTATATACCTGGAAACCATGATGAAGTTTTTTCAGATTATTGTGGTTTTTCATTTGCAAACATTAAAGTTCGAAAAAATAGAATTCATACAACAGCGAACAATAAAAGACTTCTCTTAATGCATGGGCATGAATTTGATGGAATAGTTCTAAATTCAAAATGGTTAGCAAAGATAGGTGCCGTCCTTTATGACTACTCTGTTTGGTTTAATAATATTTTAAATTTCTGTCGAAGAAAACTTGGTCTTTCGTATTGGTCTTTATCAGGATATTTAAAAACACGAGTAAAAGATGCTCAACGATATATTGAAAATTTTGAAAATGCATGTCTTGAGAGAATAAAAAAAAATAATTGTGATGGAATTGTTTGTGGTCATATTCACCATCCCCAAATAAAAAAAATTGGTGATAAGACATATCATAATCTAGGAGATTGGGTAGATAGCTGTAGTGCGATGGTTGAGGACTTTAAAGGCAACTTGGAGTTAGTCTTTTGGAATGAAAAAAAAATCCAGTCTTTAGAAAAACAAACTCTTAATAAGGTATCTGCAGCTTGAAATTATTATTAGTAACAGATGCATGGAAACCTCAGGTAAACGGCGTCGTCCGTTCTTATCTGAATACCATACCGGAATTGGAAAAAATGGGTATGCAGGTAGAGGTAATACACCCTGAGTTATTTAAAGTTCGCTTTGGCCTTCCTTCGTATAATGAGATTAAAGTTGTGATTACTCGCAAAAAAACATTGAAAAATATGATGGATCAGATCAATCCTGATCATATTCACATTGCTACAGAGGGCCCCCTAGGTTTTTTGGCCAGAAAAATATGTCTTTCAGAAAAAATTATTTTTACAACTTCATTTCATACTCGTTTCCCTGAGTATATTCAACAACGTATAAAAATACCTGCAAGTTTCTTTTATTTCTTCATAAAGCATTTTCACAATAAAGCGAAAAAAGTTCTTGTTCCTACCCCATCCATGCAGGCTGAATTAATAAATATGAATTTTAAAAATACCGTTGTTTGGTCAAGAGGTGTCGATCATCAAAAATTTGGCAACTATCAAAAATTAGACTTGGGCCCAGGACCAATATTTTCTTATATCGGTCGAGTGGCTACTGAAAAAAATATTCAAGCTTTTTTAGATTTAGATTTAGAAGGTACTAAAGTTGTCGTTGGCGATGGACCACAGTTAAATAAACTAAAAAAAAAATATACAGATATAAAATTTGTTGGTTACCAGTTTGGCCAGAATTTAGTGAATTACTATGCTAGTTCAGATGTAATGGTTTTCCCTAGCAAGACTGATACCTTTGGAAATGTGGTAACTGAGGCAAATGCAACCGGCACACCAGTCGCTGCTTATGATGTAACAGGTCCTAAAGATATTATTGTTAATGGGGTCAACGGTTTTATTGGTGATAACTTAAAAGATAATGTTTTGAATTGTTTGACTATCGATCGAAAAAAATGTCAAGAATATACAAAAAAATTTAACTGGTATGAGTGTTCCAAGGTTTTTTATGATAATATTGTGGCTTGAACTTTACACATACTCTATCTGATTCTAAAAATTGGATTATCAATCATAAAGACCAACTAGAGATTAATTGGAGTGAAAAAGATATTGAGCTTCACCTCAATAAAGAAACAAGTTTTAATATTTATCTTCTAGATCAAACTAACGTCAAAGGTGCTTTGATAGGACATTTTTTATATCAAGATCAAAAGGTCAGTGAATTTGAAATTTTACATATTGCTGTTTTGCCTGAATTTAGAAACCAAGGGTTGGGAAGAATGATTTTAGAAGAGCTTGAAAAACAACTCAAAAGTACTGGAAAATCCTTTAAAATCTTTCTGGAAGCGAGTGCTATTAATAATTTTGCTATTAAACTTTATGAAAAATTAGGCTATAAAGCCTACAATGAAAGAAAAAACTATTATCGGAGTAAGTCTATAAACGCTCCAAATACGCAAGACGCAATTTTGTTTGCAAAATCCCTTAATGCTATCAAATAAGAAATTTTATATTAGAACATTTGGTTGTCAGATGAATGTTTATGACTCTGATAAAATGAAAGATATTTTTCTATCGCATAATATTAATCAAACCGATGACTTTCAAAATGCAGACTATGTAGTTTTAAATACTTGCCACATCCGTGAAAAGGCAACAGAAAAAACATTTTCAGATTTAGGAAAAATTCATAAAAAAGGAAAAGAAGATCAAAAAGTTATTGTTGCCGGCTGTGTAGCTCAAGCTGAAGGTGAATTAATTCAAAAAAGGGCACCTTACGTGGACTTAGTGATCGGACCACAATCTATTCAGTCATTAAATAAATTTTTAGATAAAAATAACTTACCTAAGACATCTATCACTGAATTTGATGTAATTGAAAAATTTGACACGCTCAATCATATTAAAACGAATACATCGAATAAATCTGCATTTGTGACTATCCAAGAAGGCTGTGATAAGTTTTGTCATTTCTGTGTTGTTCCTTATACAAGGGGGTCAGAATACTCAAGAACAGTTAAGGAAATCTCTGATGAGGTTAAATCTTTAATTGATCAGGGTGTGGTGGAATTCACACTTCTAGGTCAAAATGTTAATGCCTATCACGGTTTAGACACTCAAGGTCAATCAAATAATCTAGCATCTCTTATTAACAGTATTAGTTTAATAGATGGAGTTGAAAGAATTACTTATTCTACAAGTCACCCTGTGAATATGACTGATGATCTAATTTCCCTTCATGGTGAAAACTCTAAACTTATGCCCTATCTTCACCTTCCTGTTCAATCAGGTTCCGACAAAGTTTTAAAATTAATGAATAGAAAACATACCAGGGATTATTATTTTGAAATTATCGAAAAGGTTAGAAAAGTAAAACCCGATATAGCACTTTCCTCGGACTTTATTATTGGTTTTCCTGGAGAAACAGACAAAGATTTTGAAGACACAATCGATCTAATTGAAAAGGTTAAATACATGAATTCTTATTCTTTTAAGTACAGCCCAAGACCAGGTACACCTGCGGCTGATCGTGAAGAAATAGATGAAGCAATTCTCAATGAGCGTTTAAAGATCACACAAGATTTACTCAATGAACAACAAATTGAATACAACAACCAGTTCGTAAAAAAGACAGTACAAGTATTAATTGATGGTGCTGGTAAACACATAGGACAAATCAAAGGCAAGTCACAATTTAATCAAAGTGTAGCCCTACAGGGAGAAAAAGAAATAATAGGTCAAATAATTCCTGTGCAAATCAAAGAGGTCTTAACACACTCATTATTGGGAGAAAAAATTTAGTTGAGTCCTGTAAATATTTCTTCCCATCAAAAACAACTCGAGTTTGAGGATAATCAATTTCTATCAAGCCTATTTGGTTACCACGATAAAAATTTAAAGGTCTTAGAGAATAAATTTAAAGTAAAGCTATACACAAGAGGCAACCTTCTATCTATAAAAGGTAATAGAGATCCAGTTGAAAAAGCCTACTTTATTATTCAAGGCTTATATCAAAAATTGAAGAATAACGATATTTCTGCAGAAGAAATAGAAAACAATATTGATCTAGCAAAACCTACATATATCAAAGAACAAATCGAACAAGATCAGAAATTTCAAATCAATACAAAATTAAAAACAATTTATCCCAAGACTAAAAATCAAGAGCTCTTTTTAAAAGAAATGAGATCAAAAGATGTCGTTTTTGCTGTTGGTCCAGCGGGAACAGGAAAAACTTATTTAGCTGTTGCATATGCAGTTAGTCTTTTTGTAGAGGGGAAAATTAATCGATTAATATTATCAAGACCAGCAGTTGAAGCGGGTGAACGATTAGGTTTTTTACCTGGAGATATGAAAGAGAAAATTGATCCCTATTTACGACCACTTTACGATGCCTTGTATGAGATGATGCCAGGTGAGGAAATTGACCGAAAAATGGTAAATAATCTAATAGAAATAGCTCCTCTTGCCTTTATGAGAGGAAGAACTTTAAATAAATCTTTTATAATTTTAGATGAAGCACAAAACACCCTATCGACACAGATGAAAATGTTCTTAACTAGGTTAGGACAAAACTCAAAAATGGTTATCACGGGAGATTTAAGTCAAAAAGATTTACCCGATAATGCAAAAAGTGGAATGCAGGATGCAATGGAAAAATTAGAAAAAGTTAAAGACATTGGGTTTGTTCATTTAAATAGTAGTGATGTATGCAGACACACACTAGTAGAAAAAATAATTAATGCTTACGATAAGTAATTTTGAGGATTAGTAATAAAAAATTTGTGATTGAGATATTTGGAGACAAGAATTTAGAGCAATTTCTAAAATCCTCCAAAGAAAAGTTAAAAAAGTTGTCAGAATATTTTCAAACAATCCATCAAGCTGATCATCAAACACAACTGACAATAAAAATAGTTTCTAATGAAGAAATCAAAAGCATGAATAAAAAATTTAAAAATAAAAATAAAATAACTGATGTGTTATCTTTTCCTGACGGAGACTTTTCTGGTGATATTGCTATTGCAGATAGTTATATTTTAAATCGCAATAAAAAAATTAATGAACAAAATTTCTTTATGCTAGTGAGTCATGGATTACATCATTTATTTGGTTATCATCATTACGATAAACAATCGAGAAGTAATATGAGATTTTTAGAAAACACACTGATGAAACTATTAGGTTTAAAAAAAGTACATGAAAATTAAAAAAAATTTAGCGATAAAGTTAGTCAAAGAACTGATTCAAGACGAGAATTTTAAAAAAGATATTATTGATCTTATCTCAGCGACTTCAGATAGTTCAGGTATTGCCAAGAATGAAGAAAAGAAAATCTTTAATAATCTTTTAAAGGTACACAAAAAAACTGTTGATGATGTAATGGTTCCAAGAGGTGAAATAATTTTTATTGATCAAAATATCGATAAAGAAAACATCATTAAAATTATCAATAAAGAAGCTCACTCAAGAATGCCAGTCGTAAAAAAGGATTTAGAACATTGCTTGGGAATGGTTCATATCAAGGATTTGTTCAAGAAAATCAACAATAAGTCTTTTAATATCAAGAGTTTGTTAAGAGAGGTCATTTATATTCCCTCCGCTACACCTGTTTTTAATCTTCTTCAAAAAATGAAAAAACAAAACATTCATTTAGCAATTGTTATGGATGAATTTAATAGTGTTACTGGTTTGGTTACCATTGAAGACTTAGTGGAAGAAATAGTAGGTGAGATTGAAGACGAACACGATAAGGATGAAGCACCGATGTTTCGACAAAAAAACAATAATATAATTATGGATGCCGCAATGCTTGTTGATGATTTTGAAAGAGAATTTGATGTCAATATCCCAGATGATTTAAAAGAGGATGTAGGAACTATAGGCGGTATCATATTTAATATAGCTGGTCGTATACCAAAGAAAAAAGAAAAATTTACAATAAATAAAAAATTATCTTTCACCATTCACAAGGTATCAACAAGAAAAATTCTTGAAGTTGTGGTTAGTGGTGTCAAATCTCAATAATCTACTGCCCTATCTCTCTAGGCCAATAAACTTAATAATTATTTTTTCTATTGTTTATGTATTTTCTCTTCCTCCATTCGGAGTATCTATTTTCTTTTACATATCATTTTCAATCATTTTTTATAATATTCTAACTAATGATAATTTTTTGAAAAAATATATATTTTATTTTTTCTTATTTACTCAAATAATTACATTAAGCTGGATTACCCAGTCCTTTTATTCAGGAGGCTTTGGGTATTTATTCTTAGGTATTATTTTAGTTGGTGTACTCTCTATATTTATTGCATTCCTACATTATTCAGCAACAATTCTCATCTTAGTTACATTTAAAAAAAAATTATTACAGATTTTCTTATTACCACTAGGTTTATCTATAGTAGAAATACTAAAGGAATTTATTTTTGGAGGCTTCCCTTGGAATCCTAGTGCAATAATATATTACAAAAATATTTGGATCTTAAAGTCACTACCATTTTTAGGCGTTTATGGTTTGGGATTAGTTATCCATTTGATTGTGGGTTTAATTATTTATTTTCTTTATTGCAAAAATAAAGTTGTAACTTTTAGTTTATCATCAGTGCTTGTTTTAATTTATGTATTTGGTTTTTTTGAAAATAATACTGAGAGAAAAACAAACAATGAAACTCTAAACATTCTTTTAATCCAACCTAATCTTTATGAGTCATTAGTAGAATTTGACGTTCTAAGAAACCTTGAAATATATGAAAAATTAACCCTAGAAGCTCTTACAAATACTCCAAAAGCAGATTTAATTATTTGGCCTGAAGGCTCATTGCCAATTGATTTAAATAACAGGGACGGACTTCTTAGTAGATTATCCTCTTTAATTAATGAGGATCAAAAAATAATAGTTGGGTCGAGCGCTATTGAGAAAAACCAATTATTTAATCGTCTATATATCATCGATCATCAAGGAAAGATTATTGATTTTTATGATAAACAAAAGTTGGTTTTATTTGGAGAATACATTCCCTTTGTAAAACCTTTTGTAAGCAAGTTTTTAAATTTAGGAATGAACTATACTCCTGGAATTAATCAAAAAATCTTAAAATTACCTAAAAATATAAACGCTGTTCCAATGATTTGTTTTGAGTCTATTTTTAATTACAAATCAATTAATACTGAGGTTTGTAATGCAGATATGGTGATACAAATTTCAAATGACTCTTGGTTTGGTAAATGGTACGGGCCACATCAACACTTGGCTAATTCCCTTTTAAGAAGTGTTGAATTCCAAAAACCTCTTATAAGATCAACTCCTTCAGGTATTACATCTGTTGTTGATTATTCGGGTAAAATTATTGAGACTATTCCAACAAACAAAAAAGGTTACCTCTATTATCAACATCCAATTAATAAATATAAATCAAATTGTTCATCAACTTTATTTCCAGTTACTCTTATGATTTTCTTAATGTTTTTAGTTAGTTTTTTATATGTTCGAATCAAAAAATAAATACTTTGGTAGAAAAAAAGGAAAGTCATTTGTAAGACTCGAGCAATACTCGAAATTTCTTAAAGAACCAAACAAAAGGTTATTTAATAAAATCAAAACACCAAGAATTTTAGAAATTGGAATTGGTGATGGAGAAAAAATAAGTGAAGATGCAAAACTATATTCAAAAATAAACTTTATTGGTTGTGATATTTTTGCTGATGGAGTTCTAAGAGCTATCAGAAACTCTGTTGATGATAATTTGAAAAATCTTCAAGTATTCCATTTAAACATTCAAGATCTTTTACCATTCATACCAAACAATTATCTTCAGGAAATAAGAATATACTTTCCAGATCCGTGGCCCAAAAATAAGCATAAAAAAAGAAGAACTGTTAACCAACTCCTTGTAAAAGATCTCACTAAAAAACTAAAAAAAAATGGATTTGTTCGTTTTGCAACTGATCATGGTGACTATTTTATTGAAGCTTTAGCCTTGATGAAAAAGTTCAAATACACCATGCCAGATATTAGCCCTAAATGTTGGAAATATAGTGATTCCAACGCTTTGCACACTAAATTTGAGAAAAAAGCCTTAGACAAAAATCATAAATTATTCTATTTTAGCGTTCTTAAAAATTATTAACCAACGATGAGGAGGTGGGTTATCCCGCCTTTTTTTTTAACTAGAAAAGATAATGCTAAATAACACAGAAATATTAAAAGTTGCCGAAGTCGTCTCACAAGAGAAGGGCATCGAAATGGATATAGTAATGGAGGCTCTTGAGGAGTCTTTTGAAATTATTGGAAAATCAAAATACGGAATGGACAATAACATTAAAGCATCTATTGACCGTATGACAGGAAATATAAGTTTATCTCATATTAAAGATGTGGTTGAAAAAATTGATCCTGTTTTGCAGGCAAATCAAATTTTATTAGATCATGCTAAAAAATATGATGCTGATACTGAAATTGGAAAACAAATAACAATTCCTTTACCATCCGTAAACTTTGGAAGAGTTACAGCGAATATGGCAAGACAAGTTATTTACTCTAGAGTTAGAGAAGCTGAAAAAAGAAGACAGTTTAATGATTTCAAAGATCGCGTCGGAGAAGTTTTGTCGGGTATTGTAAAAAGAATTGAATTTGGAAATATTATTGTTGATCTTGGTAAAGCAGAGGGATTTTTGAGAAAAGATGAACTCATTCCAAGAGAGAATTTTAAAAATGGTGATCGTATTAGAGCTTACTTTTTTGATATAAAGGAAGAAGCCAAGGGACATCAAATTTTTCTTTCAAGAACTCACCCTCAGTTTATGGCAAAATTATTTGAACAGGAAGTACCTGAAATATATGAAGGTCAAATAGAAATTTTATCTGTTGCAAGAGACCCTGGTAGTAGAGGAAAGATTACAGTTCGTGCGAACGATAAGTCCATCGATCCAGTTGGAGCATGCGTAGGTATGAGAGGTTCAAGAGTTCAGGCTATTGTTAATGAATTACAAGGTGAAAAAATCGATATCGTAAATTGGTCAGAATTAAAGTCGATGTATGTTCAAAATGCCATCGCACCCGCACAAGTTGCAAAGGTTAATGAATTTGAAGACTCAAATAGAGTAGAGATAGTCTTACCTGAGGATCAGTTAAGTATTGCTATAGGTAGAAGAGGTCAAAATGTAAAATTAGCTTCAATACTTACCAATCTTGAAATTGATATACTAACTGAAAAAGAAGATGCAGAAAGAAGACAAGAGGAATTTAAAAAAATCACCTCTCTTTTCGCTGAAAAACTTGATCTCGAAGATATGATCGCACAATTATTGGCGGTTGAGGGATATACAAGTATTGAAAAAATTGCCAACGCTTCAATCCAAGATATAGAAAAAATTGAAGGATTTGATAATGAGCTTGCTGCTGAGATATATGCGCGTGCTACGCAGTATATGGAAAACGAGAAGGCAGAACTTGAGAAATTAATACAATCTTCAAAACTTGACGATTATGTCAAAGGGATTTCAGAGTTTGATAATAAAATTTTAGCTACATTGATTGAGAACAATATCTTTTCACGTCAAGACCTTGCAGATTTAGCAACTGATGAATTAGTGGGCAGGGATGGCATACTACAAAAAAGAGTTGAAAAAGCTGCTGCAGAAAAAATTATAATGGATGCTAGGGAGATTTATCTTAATAGCTAATTTTGAATGACAAAAGAGACAAAGAACACAAATACATCTTCGGCTAAGCCCTCTACGCCTACCTCTACAACTTCTACTCCTCCCAGAAAAAAACTAACTCTCAATACAACAGCATTTCAAAAAAAACTTTCCTCTATTTCTGTTAATAATCTCTTAGATGAAGAACCAGACTATGAAAAAATGCCCAGTCTTGCAAAAACAAAAAGAAATAGAGAAAAACAAAAAACAAAATTTAAACCAAATTTAACTAGCTCTCAAAAAATTGTTCGTGAGGTTGACATACCTGTAAAAATTTCTGTGCAGGAATTAGCAAGTAGAATGTCCGAAAAAACAGGTGATGTTGTAAAAGCTCTTATGAAAAGTGGAATTATGGCTACGGCTAATCAATATATAGATGGAGATACAGCTGAGCTGATAGTTACAGAATTAGGACATACACCGAAAAGAGAAGAGGCGATCAGTTTAAAAGATGAAATCGCAAATCACCAGAAAACAAAAATATCTAAAATTTCACCTAGGCCTCCAATTGTAACTGTAATGGGCCATGTTGATCACGGTAAAACATCTTTGTTGGATGCACTAAGAAATACAAATGTAACTTCAAAAGAATCTGGTGGAATTACTCAACATATTGGTGCGTATCAAATTCAACATAAAAACAATCCTATAACATTTTTGGATACACCTGGTCACGCAGCTTTCTCAAATATTCGCTCAAGGGGAGCCAATTTAACAGATCTTGTTGTATTAGTAGTTGCTGCTAACGATAGTGTTAAACCTCAAACAATTGAAGCGATTTCACATGCTAAAGCAGCAAAAGTTCCTATTGTTCTCGCAATTAATAAAATGGACTTACCAGATGTTGACCCAAGTATTGTTAGAAATGATTTGTTAACTCACGAGGTAGTTGTAGAAAGCTACAGCGGAGATGTATTAGAAACTGAAATATCTGCAATTAAAAAAACAAATCTAGAAAAATTATTAGATAACATTTTATTACAAGTAGAAATCCTAGATCTTAATGTCGAACATAACAAACTCGCTGAGGCAATTGTAGTTGAGTCCAAAATTGAAACGGGAAAAGGACCTGTTGCAACTGTGATAGTAAAAAATGGAACCTTTAAAGAAGGTGATCATTTTACATGTGGTTCATCTTATGGAAGAGTTAGAGCTTTACTCGATGAAAATGGTAGTAGGATTAAATCAGCTAGTCCTGGAATGCCGATTGAAGTATTAGGTTTTGACTCAGTGCCACAAGCAGGTGATACAGTTTATGTTATGCCAAACGAGGATATCGCAAAAGATATTACAGAAAAAGTAAAAGAACAAAAAAAATTAGAAAATACAGAAGCAGTTAAAAAATCATCACTGGAAGAAATGATGGCTAATGTATCAAAGGGAGATATGAAAAAACTTCCAATCATCGTCAAAGCAGATGTTCAAGGATCTCTTGAAGCAATAGTTTCCTCACTAGAAAAAGTCGGTAATGAAGAAGTTAAAATAAATGTCATCCATAACGCTATTGGTGCAATTAATGAAAGTGATGTGAGTTTAGCGAGTTCTGCACAAGGGTTAGTAATTGGTTTTAACATCAGAGCTATTCCACAAGCCCGAACAATCGCAAAACGTGATAAAGTAGATATACGATATTATTCAATTATTTATGAATTAATTGATGATATGAAAAAAATGCTCTCTGGTCTCCTCACCCCAGACACTAAAGAGGAAATTATTGGTCATGCCGAGGTTCGTGATACTTTCAAATCCTCAAAGTTTGGAACAATTGCAGGCTGCTTCGTTACTGACGGTATAGTCCAAAATTCTGCTAAAATCAGGCTTGTTAGAGAAGGTAAAATTATACACGAAGGAGAAGTTGGAACCCTTAAACGTTTTAAAGATGATGTCAAAGAGGTTAGAGAAAACTATGAGTGTGGTATTTCATTCAAAGATTATTCAGATATTTTGGAAAAAGATGAAATTGAATTTTATGTAACTAAGGAAGTTCAAAAAGAATTATAGTGTGGACAATAAGCCAAGTTTTCGAACCAAAAAAGTTGAACTTTCAATTAAAAGGCTTGTCTCTGAATATCTCGTAACCCAAAAAGATTATCTTTTAAAATTTCCATCTGTTCGTTTCGAAATAACTGAAGTAAGAGTAAGCAAAGATCTAAGATTTGCAAAAATTTATCTTATTCATAATATTTCAGAGGAGGATTTTAAGGAATTTAATAAACTTTATCTGAGAGAAATACAAAGTTTAATCGCAAGAACTCTTACAAGTAAATATACTCCAAAAATATCTTTAATTTTTGATGAATCTTTTCAAGAGTCTTTAAAAGTACAATCACTTCTAGATAAAATATAGATCTTGGTAAAAGAAAACTTTCACAGTGATGGATGGTTATTAATAAATAAACCACAGGGCATAGAGTCATTTGGAGTTATTAGAAAATTAAAATTTCGTTATTCATTTAAAAAAATTGGCTTTGCTGGAACTCTGGACCCTTTAGCTTCTGGTTTATTATTAATAGGTATTAATAAAGCTACGAAGAAAATACCAAATATACATCAAGAAAAAAAAAGTTATGAGGTTGAGATACGATTTGGTGCTTCAACAAATACTTTAGACTCAGAGGGTAGATTCTTTAAAATGGAGTCGTCCTCGCATAATATAAATGAAAGAGTTTCACATTTAAAAAAGTTCATAGGAACATATCAACAAAAAATACCAGACTATTCTGCGCATAAATTAAATGGTAAAAATTTTTATGAACTCGCTAGAGATAATAAAGTTATAGAAGATCGTTATAAAAAAGTATCAGTTCAAAGTTTAAAAATTCTATCTTCTAATAGTTCAAAAATGAGAGTTGAGTTGAATTGCCATTCAGGGTTTTATGTGAGGGCATTTGCAGAAGAATTTGCACATTCCCTAGGTGATATAGCTTATGCAAGTATGATTAAAAGATTGAAAATAGCGACTTTTGATATAAATCAAGCTATTCCCTATGAAAAAATCCTTGATTTCTCAAGTATAAATGATTTACATACCAATCTGATTACCATTTGAACTGGGCGACATCCTGGTCAGATGATGTTTACTTTGAAAGGAGTATTGATGTCGGAAATACAAATTAACGATATAGCTCGTGCTGATAATGACACTGGTTCACCAGAGTCCCAAATTTTTTTTCTCACAAAGAAAATTAATCTGTTAACAGAACATATCAAAATCCATAAGAAAGATTTTCATTCTCGAAGAGGTCTGCTGATGATGGTTGGTAAAAGAAATAGATTGATGGCGTATTTAAAGAAGAGGAATGTAGGAAAGTACACAGAAGTAGCAGATAAACTAAAGCTAAGAAAAAAATAATTTTAAATTAGCTATAAAGAAAGAGGAAGATGAAAATAGAACATAAATTTGAGTTGGGTAACCAACAAATTACACTAGAAACAAATCGAATAGCAAAACAAGCAGATGCGTCTGTGGTTGTAACCTGCGGCGAAACAATGGTTATGGCCAATATTTGTGCAGCAAAAACACAAAAACCTGATATTGATTTTTTCCCATTAACAGTTAATTATCAGGAAAAATATTATGCCTCAGGAAAAATACCGGGAGGTTTTTTTAAAAGAGAGGCAAGACCGACTGAAAGAGAAACATTAACAAGTCGTTTAATTGATAGACCTATTAGGCCTCTATTTCACAAAAACTTTAAAAATGAAACTCAAGTAACATTAACAGTCCTATCATATGATAGCGTTGTCGATCCTGATATTATTGCTATGTACGCAACTGGCGCAGCATTAGCGATTTCAGGTCTTCCTGTGGCAGGTACTTTGGGTTCTGCTAGAGTTGGATATATAGACGGACAGCTAGTAGCAAATCCATCTATCCAAGATATGGAAAACTCTGAACTAGATCTTGTTGTAGCTGGAACAGAAGAGGGTGTCCTAATGGTTGAGTCTGAAGCCCAAGAACTCTCTGAGAACACTATGCTAGAGGCAGTAATGTTTGGACATGATTTTTATCAAACATTTATTAAAGAAGTTCATAGCTTTGCAAGCAAAACAGAAATTAAAACTTTTGAAGTCCCAAGCTTACCTGATTTTTATGAAGGACTACAAAAAGACATTGAAACTAAAATTTCAGATCCTATTCGTGAAGCATACGGTTTAGTTGACAAGCAAGATAGAAGTCAAAAACTGACAGAGATTAGATCTTCTATTGTTGATAATGTCGAAGATGATCAGATTTTAGCCGCTACAACAATCATTAAAGACATAGAAAAAGATGTAGTACGAGGCGATATTATTAAAAATAAAAGTCGTATTGATGGAAGAAAACTAGATGAAGTAAGACAAATTTCATGTGAATTAGATATTCTTCCTCGAGCTCATGGTTCAAGCCTCTTTACTCGTGGAGAAACTCAAGCATTAGTTGTGACCACTTTAGGAACGGGAGATGATGAGCAAATGATTGACTCTCTTGATCCAATGCATAAACAACACTTTATGTTGCATTATAATTTTCCTCCTTACTCTGTAGGAGAAGTAGGAAGAGTAGGAGCAACTGGTAGAAGAGAAATTGGTCATGGAAAACTAGCATGGCGTGCAGTTCATCCAATGTTACCGAAAAAAGAGGACTTCCCCTACACACTAAGATTAGTATCCGAGATAACTGAGTCTAATGGTTCTAGTTCTATGGCTACAGTATGTGGATCATCTCTTGCTTTGATGGCAGCGGGTGTACCAATTAAAAAACATATTGGTGGTATTGCAATGGGTCTAATCAAAGAGGGTGAGGACTTTGTGGTGCTTAGTGATATCCTAGGAGATGAAGATCACTTGGGCGATATGGACTTCAAAGTTGCTGGCACTATGGATGGTATTACTTCTCTTCAAATGGATATTAAGATTACAAGTATTACTAAAGAGATAATGGAAATTGCTTTAAATCAAGCATCAGGTGGAAGAAAACATATAATTGGTGTCATGTCAGATGCCTTACCAGAAGCTAGAACAAAATTTTCTAAGCATGCTCCTCAAGTAATCTCTATCACTATTGATAAAGCTAAAATAAAAGATGTTATTGGCTCAGGCGGTAAAGTAATTAAAAACATAGTCGAAGTTTCTGGAGCAAAACTAGAAGTCAATGATGATGGAATTGTAAAAATTGCATCTAGTAATGAAGAGTCAATTAATAAAGCTAAACAAATGGTGGAAGACATTGTAGCAGAACCTGAAGTTGGAAAAGTCTACACAGGTAAAGTTGTAAAAATTGTTGAATTTGGAGCCTTTGTAAACTTTATGGGTGCAAGAGACGGATTACTTCATGTCTCACAAATTTCACAAAAAAGAGTCGAGAATGTCTCTGATGTTTTATCCGAGGGACAAGAAGTTCAAGTTAAAGTGCTCGACGTTGATCGTGCGGGTAAAGTAAAGCTCAGTATGAAAGAAGTTTAAAAAATAATCAGTAGCGCAGATACTAGACATATTTGTGCTACTTTTTCAAAAATTATTTAAGGATACTTGAGAGAAGATTTAGCAGTTGCAACTTTTTTAGTACCTTCATAAGCCTTTATAATCCATTCATATGTATGTTTACCATTTGGTGGGCAGGGACTTTTGTATTTAAATGCCCCTGGTTCTATGACTGACCTACCATCATAATTGTTTATTTTACCACCACCATGGTTATATGATGGTACATTTTAATCTATCATTCTGAAGGTAAGTTTCGTAACTCCATCGGGAAGTCCTTTTAGCTCAAATATGGGATTATTAACTCTGTTTGGATTACCTGTGGTGCACTTAGGTATGTCGCCCCATTTAAAAGTGAATGAAAATTCAGCATATAAAGGACTTTGAAATAAAATTAAGACTAAGGGCACTAAAAGTATTTTTCTCATAAGTAATAGTAGCATTCAAAATATATTTATCTATAAATTTTGAATGCTCATTCCTACATTGTTGTAGCCATTGTCTACATAAAGTATTTCACCTGTAACACCTTTAGACAGATCGCTCATTAAGTAAACAGATGACTTACCAATATCCTCTAATGATAATGGCTTTTTAATAGGAGAATTTTCAATTGTATAATTATAAATCTTTCTTGATTTGTTTATAACTGCGCCTGCTAAAGTTCTCATGGGCCCAGCTGAAATTGCATTAACTCTAATTCCCCTGTCACCCATATCAACAGCAAGATACTTTATAGAGGTTTCCAATGCAGCCTTTGCAACACCCATTACATTATAACTTTGCATATATCTTGTGGACCCATAATAAGTAAGGGCCATGATTGATGCACCATCATTCATTTTTGGCGAAAGCATCCTCACCATTTCAGTTAAAGAGTATGCAGAAATATGTAGTGTTTTAAGAAAATTTTCTTTTGTGGTATTTAAATATTTACCTGATAACTCATTTTTATCTGAATAGGCAACGGCATGGACAAAAAAATCAATATTACCTTCAATTCCATTACAAACATTTTCAAGAGAAGATGTGTCAGATACATCACAAGGCATAATTCCTAAGCAGTTAATTTTCTCAGATAGGGGCTCAACTCTTTTTTTTATTGAGTCATTCTGATAAGTTAAATACATACTTGCACCTTCATCACTCAAGGACTTTGCAATGCCCCACGCAATAGAATGATCATTGGCTATACCAACAACCAATCCTTTTTTGCCCTCTAAAATTTTACTCATTAAAGCTGGTTAGATAGATAGATGCATTCGTTCCGCCAAAACCAAAACTATTTGAAAGTATAGAATTGATTTTGATATCATTTTTATTCTCTAAGAGAATGTTCATTCCTTCAGCCTTTTCATCTAAGTTTGTAATATTGGCCGACTCAACCATAAAATCATTTTCCATCATTAAAAGAGAGTAAACGGCCTCTTGCACACCAGTTGCTCCTAATGAATGACCCGTTAGCGATTTTGTAGAGCTGGTTGGAGGAATGCTATCTCCAAAAACCTCTTTAATACCTTGTAACTCAATCATGTCTCCGACAGGTGTTGATGTTCCATGAGCGTTGATATAATCAACAGGTCTACCCTGTGTTGCCATCTGCATACACCTTACTGCTCCTTCTCCAGAGGGTTGAACCATGTCATATCCATCTGAAGTCTGACCGAAACCTTGAATTTCTGCAACAATATTGGCCCCTCTTGCTTTTGCACTATCAAGGCTCTCAACTACTAAAACACCTGCACCTCCCCCAATGACAAACCCATCTCTTGAGGAGTCGTAAGCTCGAGAAGCAACCTCAGGTGTTTCATTATATTTACTTGATAAAGCACCCATAGCATCAAATAAAATTGACATTGTCCAATGTGTTTCTTCGCCACCACCGGCAAATACAATCTCTTGTTGCCCATGTCTAATGAGATCATAAGCATTGCCAATGCAGTGTAAACTTGTCGAACAAGCTGAACTAATGGAGTAATTTACACCTTTAATTTTAAAAGGAGTTGCTAAAGTAGCAGAATTTCCTGATGCCATTGTTCTAGTAACCATATAAGGTCCAATTTTTTTAACACCTTTTTCTCTAGCTATATCAAATGCTTGTTGTAGTTGATACGTTGAAGGCCCACCTGACCCCATCACTAACCCGGTATTAAAATTAGATATAAGTTCCTCATCAAGACCTGAATGTTCAATTGCCTCTTTCATTGCAATATAATTGTATGCTGCGCCTTCCCCCATAAAACGCAAAATTTTTCGATCAACATTTTCTTCAATATTTATTTTAGGTTTTCCATGAACATGACTTCTCATTCCAAGTTCTTCATATTCCTTGCAATGACTAATCCCAGATTTCACATCTCTTAAGCTCTGTAAAACTTCTTTTTTATTATCTCCTATACAAGAAACAATACCGTATCCAGTAACGACAACTCTTTTATTACTCATTGAATAAACCCACTCTTAAATCATTGGCATGGTAAATTATTTTTTCTTTGTGAATTATCTGTCCATCTCCATACCCTATTGATAACCCTTTTTTATTTAAAGATTTTTTTAAACTAACTTTATATTTTATTAATTCTTTATCTGGTTTTATTTCTTCAACAAATTTTATCTCCCCAACACCTAAAGCACGACCTTTTCCTGGATATCCAAGCCAACCTAGATAAAAACCCAACATTTGCCATAAAGCGTCAAGGCCCAAACATCCTGGCATAATTGGATCACCTAAGAAATGACATTTAAAGAACCATAAATCTGCATTTATATCCAGTTCAGCAGTTATTTCTCCTCTCCCATGTACCCCACCATCTTTATTGACATTAGTGATTCGATCAAACATAAGCATAGGAGGTGCTGGTAGTTGGGCATTTCCTTTTCCAAATAAATTTCCTCTACCACATTCAATTATTTCTTCGTAACTATAACTTGATTGAGGTGTAAATGTATTCATCTTAATGAGGACAATCTTTATTAGTTAATTGTAGTTTGTTTATGTCTGAAGTCAAAAGGTCTATCAAATTGATTTCACTTTTCAATTTAGTCTTTACTTTTGCAAGGGCGAATATAATTTTCATACAAGCAAAACTAGTAACAAACCCTGCAACTGGACCTACCATTGCACTGTTAAGACAACGGTGATTCTGATCAGCTTTGGGAAAAAGACACTCAAAACATGATGGATTATCTTCTTCATTGTTTTGTGCAAAATATATACCCTCTGAAGAGTTAATTGATATGGATACAAATGAGATTTTATTAGTTTTAGAATATTTTGAAGAAAAAATTTTATTCTGATGATTGTCCGTGCAATCAAATATTAAATCAAAATTATTATTTGGATTTTTTTTTATGAAAGACTCAAAATTTAAAGCATGCTCTTTTATTATTGTTGAGTCATTTATATTTTTGAGTTTATGTTTTGAAATGTTTGATTTAGATTTACCAACATCATCTTTATCATAATTAATTTGACGATGTAAATTTGACTTCTCTATTATATCATAATCAATAAGGTGAATTTCACCAACTCCAGATCGAACAAGATATTGTGATGCAACAGTTCCCAAAGCGCCTAAGCCGATAATACAAATTTTTTTCTTAGAGATATTTAGTTGCCCCTCTTCATTTATCCCAGGAACTAAAATTTGTCTTCCAAACTCTTCAATCAGTTTTTCACTTTGTTCCTGTTGATCCAAAACCACCACTTCCTCTCTCGCTTTTACTTAAATCACTTACTAGCTCAAAATTAACCTTTTCATATTTTGACACAACCATTTGTGCAATCCTCATTTTATCTTCAATTTCAAACGTTTTTGATCCATGATTTATTAAAATCACTTTTATTTCCCCTCGATAGTCCGCATCTATAGTTCCTGGGCTGTTAAGAACAGTAATAAAGTTTTTCACAGCCAGTCCACTTCGAGGTCTAATTTGAACCTCTAATCCATTTGGAATTTCAAAAAATAATCCAGTTCCAATTAGTTTAGTTTCTTTTGGTAGTATGCTAACTTTTCCATTAGGCAAGAATGCTCTTATATCCATTCCTGCGCTTGATGATGTTTCATAAGTCGGAAGAGTAACATTTTCATTTATTTTTTTTACTTTTATATAAACCACTTTAATTCTTTCTATTGCTAATGTATTTAACAATTTTATTTGCAAAAATTGATTTACTTACATTTCCTAAATTTAAAAAGTCACCTGATCTTCCAATTAAAATACCATTATTGTATTTTGAATTAAAAATTTTATTTTCCGCTGTTGGAAAGTTTAAAACTAGATAATCACAATTTTTGGAAAGCAATTTTTTTTTTGCATTTTGAAATACATCATTTGTTTCATAAGCAAATCCGACTGTAATCTTAGGTTTATATTTTCCAAATGACATTGATCTTAAAATATCAGGATTATTGATTAATTCTAAAGACATTCCATTTTTTTTTTTAATTTTCAGTTTGTTATATTTTTTAGCTTTATAATCACTAACCGCAGCATTAAAAATTCCTAAGTCGATAGACTTATATTTTTTTGCTTCTTTTAACATTTCATCTGCTGTAGGAGTGAAGATAAATTTAACATTTTTTGAAACTATTTGTTTTGTTTGAAGATATCCATGTAAACAAATAACCTTATAATTAAATTTTAATAGGCTTTTTATTAAAGCTATGCCTTGCCGACCTGATGACTCATTTGATATATATCTTACTGGATCTAAATACTCTCGAGTGCACCCAATAGTTATTAATGCGTGTTTCAATTACTTAAGTTGACTAATTATTTCACTAGGATCAACTAATCGACCACTACCATACTCACCACAAGCTAAAGATCCATCATCTGGGCCAATAAAATGATGACCAATTTTTTTTAAATAGCCCACATTGTCTTGAATAATTTTATTTGCCCACATTTCTTTATTCATCGCAGGTGCAAAATATATAGGTTTGTTTGCAGCAATCATACATGTCAGTGCTAGGTCGTCACAAAAACCTTTTGCAAATTTTGAAATTATATTTGCTGTCGCAGGGTAAACAATAATATGAGTATTATCTCGCGCTAATTTTATGTGCCCTATGTTTTTTTCCATATTTAAATCGAAGAGCTCTGAATACACTGGCTTATTAGAAATTGTCTCAAGTAGTAGTTTAGAAATAAACTCATAAGTGTTTTTTGTTGCAATAACTTCATATTCAATGGCTTTTTTTTGGCACTCACGAATTAGATCTAAAGACTTATAACAACCAACACTTCCAGTTATTATTATTAAAATTTTCATTTTTTTTGCACTATATATATGCTGTTAGCTCCAGAAATGAAATCAATAGTTTTAATATGAGAAAAACCTGTATTTATAAGTTCATCAAGAAGGTTATTTTGACTAGGAAAAGAAATAATACTGTCAGCTAAGTATTTATAACTATGTCTATCATTGGAGATGATGCTTCCAGTAAAAGGTAAAACATATTTTAAAAAGTTTTTGTATGAACTTTTTAATAAATCTCTTTTTGGAATACCAAACTCCATAATAAAAAAATAACCATTTTTTTTAAGACATCTATAAATCTCAGAAAAACCATTCTTTCGATTTTTAAAATTTCTTACACCATAGGTACATGTTATAATTTGAAAAAAATTTTTTTTATACGGCAAATTTTCCGCATAACCAACTTCGTAATTAATTTTTTTAGAACTATTTTTTTTTCTAGATATATTGTGCATTTCAGAAACAGGATCTAAAGCATAAAGATTTTTTGAAATAGGAAGCAAATTAAAAATATCCCCACTACCACTTGCAATGTCTAAAATTTTCTCATTGCCAGTATGATTTAATAATACAAGATCAACAAAATATTTTTTCCAAAGTCTATGTATTCCAAGACTCATAATATCGTTCATTAAGTCATATTTTGCATGAGATACATTTTCAAAAATATCTGTAATATTATAATAATTTGAATTATTTTTAGTTATCATGCCTGAACTACCTGAAGTAGAAACAACAATAAGATATTTAAAGTCAAAAGTTAAAGGAAAAAAAATTATTTCTATCAAAAAGTCACAAAAAAAACTAAGGAAAAATTTAAAATTTAAAGATCTTGAGCAAATATCTCAGAAAAAAATCATGTCTGTTGAACGTTTTGCAAAATACATAATCATGGAATTGGAAAATAATAATTATGTAATTATTCATCTGGGAATGAGTGGTCGATTAAAGTTTTATTTAAACGAGAATTATAAAAAAGAAAAACACGACCATGTTATTCTACAATTTAACAAATTTAAAATTATTTATAATGATCCTCGTAGGTTTGGTATGTTTTTTAGGCTTAAAGACTCAAAAGAAGTTAAATTTTTTTTTAATAACTATGGAACTGATTTACTAATTAACAAGTTTAATTTAAACGAGATGTATAACAAACTTATAAGAAAAAAAATCTCTTTGAAACAAGCTTTACTTGATCAAAGTTTAATAGTAGGTATTGGAAATATATACGCTAATGAAGCACTTTTTCACTCAAAGTTAAATCCTGAAAGACTAACTTGCACTCTTAAAAAAGCAGAAATATCTCAGTTATTAAACTCTTGTAAATTTGTATTGAAACTATCTATAAAAAATGGCGGCTCTTCTATAAATGACTATAAATCCCCAGATGGAACTCTCGGAAGTTTTCAGAGTTTATTTAAGGTTTATCAAAAGAAACATGTAATATACAAAAAAAAGACTTATAAGATAAAAAAAATCATCCAAAATGGGCGTTCAACTTTTTTTTCGCCTACTTTACAAAAATAAAAAAATGTGTATAAGTTATAAACGCTTTTAAACGAACAACCTGTTAATAATATTTTTATATGCCACAACATAAATCAGCAAAAAAAAGACTTCGACAGTCTGATAGAAAAAAAACAGTTAACAAAGCAGTCAAATCTAATGTTTCAACCCAGTTAAAGGCAATTGATAAACTCATTAAAGATAAAAAGGTAGAGGAATCAATGGCGAAACTAAAAGTGGTTATGTCTGTATTGCATAAATCTACTAACAAGAAAATTATGCATCTTAATAAGGCATCTAGAACTATCTCAAAACTACAAAAAAATATAACCGCAATTTCAAAATAATTTTTTTTTTCAAGCAATTTTTTTTAAAAAAAACATTTTTTTTTATTCTTCTTTTTTAACTTTTCATGCTTAAATAGCACATCTTTTAGAGGAAGGAATTAAGTTAGTGGAAGACGAAAAGCATCAAGGTGGCATAGATGTGTCTTGGTCGAAGATCGCATCTGAATTAAAAAAATCACTTGATAGAGATACCTTTCAAAACTGGATTAAACCCATTTATTTTGAGTCTTTAATTGACACTTCTCTTACTCTCTCAGTCCCAACAAGATTTCTTCGTGATTGGATAATCAAAAATTATGCTTCTGTTATCAAAAAAACCTATATGGACCAAGGTCATAGCATTGATAAATTAGCTATACTCGTCAAAGAGAATAATAATCGAATTATTCCTGGCACAGAAGTCATTTATGAAGATAAAGATGACGACGAAGACACTTATTATGACGATATTTCTGCACCATTAGACCCAAAATTTACTTTTGATAATTTTATCGTTGGTAAACCCAACGAGTTAGCGTATGCAGCAGCTCAACGTGTAGCACAATCGGAAGTTGTAAGCTTTAACCCATTATTTTTGTATGGTGGTGTTGGATTAGGAAAAACACATTTAATGCATGCAGTTGCATGGAATATTAAAAAAAGAAATCCCAAAAAAAATGTTGTTTATTTAACAGCTGAAAAATTTATGTATCAGTTTATTAAAGCTCTTAGATTTAAAAATATTATGAGTTTTAAAGAACAATTTAGATCAGTAGATGTTCTAATGATAGATGATGTCCAATTTATTATCGGTAAAGATAACACACAAGAAGAATTCTTTCATACTTTCAATACTTTAATTGACAAAAAAAGACAAATTATTATTTCAGCTGATAAATCACCTGCTGATCTTGATGGATTAGAGGACAGATTAAAGTCCAGATTAGGCTGGGGATTAGTAGCGGATATACATCCCTTAACTTATGAATTACGATTAGGTATTCTGCAGGCTAAAGCTGAGCAAAAATCACTTAATCTAGAACAAGAAGTAATGGAATTTTTAGCAAATAAAATTACTAATAATGTTAGAGAAATGGAAGGTGCCTTGAATAGATTAGCAGTTCACGCTTCAATCCAGGACTCGGAAATATCTGTTGACCTCGTAAAAGATGTCTTAAAAGATTTACTAAGAACTAATTCAAGAAAAATTACCATTGATGAAATTCAAAAGAAAGTTGTTGAACATTATAATATCAAACTATCAGATATGCATTCACCGAGAAGATCAAGGTCAGTGGCGCGTCCAAGACAAGTTGCAATGTATTTAGCAAAGTCAATCACTACAAGATCTTTACCTGAAATTGGTAGAAAATTTGGCGGTAGAGATCATACTACTGTTATTCATGCTATCAAAACTATCGAAGAAATTATGGTAAATGATCCAAACTTAGCAGAAGATATTGAACTTTTAACTAGAATATTGCAAACTTCTTAAATGGATTTTAGAGTTAGCCGTGAGGCCTTTCTAAGAGTATTAACTCACGTTAGTTCAATAGTTGATAGCAGATCAACCATTCCAATTTTATCTAACATTTATATAAAATGTAACAATAACCAAATAGAAATAAGATCTACGGATATGGATATTTCTATTCGGGAATTTGTTTCAACTGACTCCTCAAAAGACGGAGAAGCTACAGTTAACTCACGAATACTTACAGACATAATTAGAAAAACAAAAAAAAATTCTATTGTAAAATGCAAATTAGATGGAAATAGATTGATAATAAATTCTGACAATTCTGTTTTTGAATTAAATGCATTAACAGCAGATGAATTTCCAAAGTTTATCCCATTAGAACCTACAAATACATTTGAGTTATCTATCCCCCAAATTAAAAGACTTTTTAATAAAACTAAGTTTGCAATATCTGCGGAAGAGACTAGATACTACCTAAACGGAATATACCTTCATACTATTACTAATGGACCAAAGTCAACTTTAAGATGTGTTGCTACTGATGGACATAGACTTGCAAAGACAGAACTAGATCTAACTAATGTTATAAACATATCTGGTATAATCATTCCAAGAAAATTTATACTTCAACTAGACAGAATTTTAGGAGATTTTGAAGGTAAAGTAAAAATAATTTGCACTGATACACAGGTAAGCTTAGAAGTAGAAAATTTCATCATAATCAGCAAGCTTATTGACGGTACTTTTCCAGATTATGAAAAAGTAATACCTGTATCTAATGATAAATTATTACAAGTTGAGGCAGAACCATTTTTTAATGCAATTGATAGGGTATCTACAGTAAACCAAGACAAAACACCTACAGTAAAATTACATTTTGAAAACAACAGTATTAAGATTATGGCTACTAGCACTGACAGCAATAAAGGAGATGAAGAGGTTGCGGCAAACTACACTGCTGATGGTCTAGAAATACTTTTTAATTCAAAATATATCTTAGATCTCCAAGATGTGATTGAGGGTGAGAATATAATCCTTGAGTTACTCAATCAATCCTCACCAGTCATAGTTAAGGACCCTAAGGATACAAGAAGTTTATATATTTTAATGCCAATGAGAATCTAATTGTCCCCACCACTTAAGGGTTTACATTTATTTAACTATAGAAATTTTATTAACAGAAAAGAAATTTTTAACTCTGCTCATACTTTGTTTAAAGGGCGTAATGCTGTCGGCAAGACCAATTTATTAGAAGCAATAAGTTTTTTATGTCCTGGTACGGGTTTCAGGAAAGATGTGTTACAAAATTTTATTTTTCAAGAACAGGAAAATTTAAAAACCCATATATCCTTTGATTTCAATCATGATGATTTAGAAAATCATTTAACAATTATATTAAGTAATAAAGACGAAAGATGGACCAAGCAATATTTTCTAAATGATAAAAAAATAATACAGCAAAAACTTTTAGATATTTTTCAATTATTTTGGTTTACTGAAATAGATAAAGTTTATTTTATTAGGGATGCCCAATATCAAAGTTATTTGGTTTATTAAGTAAATATAATACATTAAGAAGAGAAAAAAGGAGAATACTTCAATCCTCCCAAGATATTTCATGGCTAATTTCATTAGATAAACAACTATTTACAATAGGTAGAGATATTATTGAGATTAAAAAAAAGTTTCTTAATGAATTTCAAAATTTTGTAAAAGACAATGATAAACATTTCTTTCATTTTGAGATTGTACCAAGTTTTGGACTTTTACAAACCGAGAGTTTCTTAGAAAAATTTCAAAAAGGCCTCTCCGATGAGAATCAATGGCCAAATGATCATAAACTTCAATCACAACATGACCCACAAAAATCTGTTTTTGAAATTAAACACAATCAAAAAAATATTTCTCAATTATCTTCTGCTCAATCTAAAATGTTAATTTTAAGCCTTCTTCTTAGTTGTGCAAAATTTCTAAATCGTAAAAAGATTACTATTTTTTTAATTGATGAAATATTCGATAACTTTGATATTATAAACATCGAAAAAGTTATTCAATACTGTGCAGAAAATAAATTTCAGACTTTCTTCTCAACCACTGATAACTTCACACTTCAAGGAAATACAGAAAATTTAGAAATTAAAGAAATATCTTAATGACAGATCAATATACAGCCTCTTCAATAAAAGTTTTAAAAGGGTTAGAGGCAGTCAGAAAAAGACCAGGTATGTACATTGGTGATACCGATGATGGCACAGGTTTGCATCACATGGTCTACGAGGTGCTTGATAACTCTATTGACGAGGCTTTAGGAGGGTATTGTGACAGTATTCAATTAATAATTAATAAAGATGGTTCAGCTACTATATCAGACAATGGTAGAGGTATTCCAGTTGACAAGCACAAAACTGAAAAAGTCCCAGCAGCTGAGGTAATCATGACCCAACTACACGCAGGCGGTAAATTTGACCAAAATAGTTACAAAATTTCTGGAGGTCTTCATGGGGTTGGTGTTTCTGTGGTAAATGCTTTATCAGAAAGGCTATCTTTAACAATTCGCAGAAATGGCAAAATTCATACAATGGAATTTAAAGATGGTGTTACAACAAAAAAATTAAAAGAGATCGGTTCAATGAAAAAGACAGAGAGAACTGGTACAACTGTCCAATTTTGGCCATCAAAAAAAATTTTTTCCAATACAACTCTTATTCTTAAAACATTAGAAAATAGAGTTCGCCAGTTAGCTTTTTTAAACTCTAACGTACGCATCACATTATCTGATATGCGCACATCGAAAGTAGAACCTATTGAATTCTATTATCAAGGAGGTTTAACTGCATATGTGCAATTTCTTAATTCAAGAAAATCAACTTTAAATAAAATTATACCTTTTAATGGCGAGTCAAATGGAATTAAAGTTGAAGGTGCCTTACAATGGAATGATGGATACAATGAAAATATGCTTTGCTTTACTAATAACATCCCTCAAGGAGATGGAGGAACACATTTACAGGGTTTTCGATCAGCACTAACACGCTCATTAGTTGGATACTCAAATACAGTTGCAGTTGCTAAAAAAGGAAATATCACCATTTCAGGAGATGATGCTAGAGAGGGCATGACATGTGTACTATCTGTAAAGGTTCCAGACCCTAAGTTTTCATCCCAAACCAAAGATAAACTAGTTTCGTCTGAGGTAAGACCAGTTGTTGAGAAAATAATATCTGAACAATTAAGCGCTTGGTTAGAGCAAACTCCTGGAGAGGCAAAAAAGTTAGTTTCAAAAATTATTGAGGCAGCAAGTGCCAGAGAGGCAGCAAGAAAAGCAAGAGAACTTACAAGAAGAAAAAATGTATTAGAGACATCATCGCTTCCGGGAAAATTAGCTGATTGCCAAGAAAAAGATCCATCAAATTCAGAATTATTTATAGTTGAGGGAGACTCAGCTGGAGGCTCAGCCAAGCAAGGCCGTGATAGAGTCACTCAGGCTATTCTTCCATTGAGAGGTAAAATATTAAATGTAATTAAGGCAAATCCTCATAAAATTTTGGAAAATAATGAAATTTCTGCTCTCATAACAGCGATCGGTGCTGGATATGGCAATCCACCAAAGGATAAAGAATACAATCCTTCTGATTATTTCAATCCTGACTCAATGCGATATCATAAAATTGTTATAATGACAGACGCTGATGTTGATGGAAGTCACATAAGAACGCTGCTACTCACATTTTTCTATCAATTCATGAGAGACATTATAACCACAGGTCGTTTATATATTGCTCAGCCACCCCTATATAAAGTAAAAAAAGGAAATACTGAGAACTACTTGTTAGATGATCGAGAACTAACAAAGTTTTTATTGTTAAATAACAAGGATGATCTCGATTTCAACATTTACAGTAAAAAGAAAAAAATTCAGTTAAAAGAGGAGCAGTTAAACGAATTAATAGATTTAGCTTCTCGTGCAAATTCTGCTTACCAAAATTTAGATCTTACATATTTAGATACACAGTTTTTTGACCAAATTTTAAATACAGGCTTATTCTTCCAGGATTTTCATCCAAATAAGATAGAGAAGTCACAATTTAAAATTTTCTTATCTAATTTAAATCAAGTTTATAAATCAGAAAATATTAAATTTACATTTCAAAGTATGATCAGTAATGAATTAATTTTTTTACAAGAAAAAGAAGGTTATAATAAAATAATAAAGATTTCTTTAGATAAATTATTACATTTAAGAGAGTTCATTTCTGTAGAAAACTTATCTCTATATAATAAAATGGGTTTTGCAAAATCTACAGATACTTATTTTGGTATTTCTAAACTTTCTTCAAAAGAAAACTTTAATTGCAATGGACTAGTTGAATTTTTTACCAATCTTTTTGAAATGAGTAAAAAAGGCCAATCAATTAGCCGATATAAAGGTTTAGGTGAAATGAACCCTGACCAATTGTGGGAAACGACATTAGATCGAACTAATAGGAAGTTGCTCCAAGTTAAGCTCGAAGACCAAATTAATGCTGAAAGACAGTTGATCATGCTGATGGGCGATGACGTGACTGATAGAAAAAACTTTATTCAAGATAACTCAGTCAAAGTAGCAAATTTAGATATTTAGTTGAATAATCAAACAAACTTTCTTTTTGTTAATTCTTCAGATTTTTTAATCATACGTGCAATTGCTTTTGGAGGTCAGGCCGCTACTCTATTTATAACACAGTATTTTTTCGAAATTTCTAAGACAGTAGCAATGAGCTCTTGGATAATAGCTTTTATATTAATGGCCAGTATTCTCTTAGGATTTTATTTAAATAAAGGAGATAAAATTATTTCTGAAAAACAAGTCTTCTTATTTTTATGTTTTGATATTATTCAAATTTCAAGTTTGATTGCTTTAAATGGTGGACACACTAATCCTTTTATATTTATTATCTTAGCCCCTATTGCTATTGCAGCATCATATCTTACGATAGAAAGAATAATAATTATTTTAAGTTTAGCGTTAGTCTGTTTTGCTTTGATATTTAACTTTTATATTAATCTTCCTTTGTCTGTGCATCCTAATATTAATTTTACATACAGTTTAGCTATTATGATTTCTTTATTTATAAGTAGTATTTTTTTAGTTTTTTATCTTTATTACTTTTCGTTAAATTACAAAAGCACCCAAAAGGCATATGAGTTAGCTAGTAAACAACTTCAAAATGAAAAAGAACTTTTAAAAGTTGGAGGTTTAGCAGCCGCAGCTGTTCATGAATTAGGCACACCATTAAATACTATAAACTTGATAGTAGATGATTTAAAAAAAGATCAAAAATTGAAAGATGAATATGGGAAAGATATTAAAACTTTATTATTGGAGTTAGATAGGTGTAAAGAAATACTAAAAGAGCTCTCAACAAATCCAGAGTCAAAAGAACTTTCTTCCGAAATTACAAATATGTCACTAGATGCATATGTGCAATCTTTATGTGATCAATTTTCAAATAATTATCGAGCTGTGAAATTAGATTATAGATCTGATGAAAATTCTAAAAATATTAACATTAAAATCACACCTGAACTGAACATAGCGATGAATAATATTATTAAAAATGCCATAAGTTTCGCTTATAGACAAATATTAGTAATCTCAGAGACATCGAAAAATTCTTATTCCATTAAAATCAGAGATGATGGTCCCGGTTTTGATAAGAAGTTTATAGCCAATTTTGGAAAACCATTTTATTCTAGTAGGCCTGAAAAAGGGGTAAATATGGGCCTCGGCCTATTCATAACAAAACAAATGATTGAAAATCTAAATGGTGAAATATTAGTACAAAGTAATAACGGAGCAGAAGTAAATTTAACATGGCGGATTTAGAGCAAAATACATTAGTCAAAGATAAAACACTTTTTATTATCGAGGATGATAAACCCTTTCGTGAGCGTTTGACCACCTCATTTCAACGTAAAGATTTCACAGTAACAGCAGCAGCTTCAAAAAAAGAGGCTTTAGATGTTTTAGCTGGAAATAATTTTAACTATGCAATAGTCGATCTTCGTTTAGGAGATGGTTCAGGACTTGATGTTATTAAGGTGATCAAAGAGCAAAATCCAGAATGTAGAACAGTGATGTTGACAAGTTATGGCAACATAGCTACAGCTGTATCCTCTGTTAAATTGGGTGCTGATGATTACTTAACCAAACCTGCAAACATAGATGATATAGAAAAATCATTAATGTCTGCTACCTCTACATCCTTACCCCCACCTCCTGAGAACCCAATGTCTGCTGATAGAATAAGATGGGAACATATTCAAAGAGTTTTTACACAGTGTAACCGTAATGTTTCTGAAACTGCTAGAAGACTAAAAATGCACCGAAGAACTCTTCAAAGAATTTTGAATAAGCACGCTCCTAAAGAATAGTAACTCACTACAATCTTTGTTATTCTGCTTAAATGTCTAAGACAAGACTAATACTTGTTGATGGTTCTGGATATATTTTCCGAGCTTATTACGCTTTACCCCCAATGAATAATTCTAAGGGCATTCCCACAAACGCAGTTTATGGGTTTTGCAATATGATGCTTAGACTTATAGAAGAGCATCCAAATGATAAAATACTAATCATTCTTGATGCAGGAAGGAATACTTTCCGAAATACTTTATTTCCTGAATACAAAGCAAATCGTGGTGAGGCACCAGAAGATTTGATTCCTCAATTTAGTATTATTCGTGAAGCAATTAATGCGTTTGGTTTAGATGTAATTGAAAAAAAAGACTTTGAGGCCGATGATGTTATAGCAAGTTACGTTAAATATGGTGAAGACAATAAGATACCCACCACAGTTTTTAGTTCAGACAAAGACCTTTTTCAACTGCTATCAACTAATAATCGCATCATAGATCCAATGAAAAATATTGAAATTGATGAAGCAAAGGTAATGGAAAAATTTGGTGTTGGCTCTGACAAGATTACAGATGTACAAGCTCTAATTGGTGATAGTGTTGATAATATTCCTGGCGTACCTGGCATCGGACCAAAAACAGCCTCTAAATTAATTATTGAATTTGGTTCTTTTGAGGGCCTTCTGGCAAATAAAGAGAAAATATCAAATGAAAGAATTAAAAATCTTATACTTGACCACGAGGAAAAAGCAAAAATAAGCCACCAACTAGTAATTCTAAAAAATGACCTTGAACTACCTATAACAATCGAAAAGTTAAAAGATTTTGAAGACTCACCAAAACTTAATGACTTTTTCAAAAAATATGAATTTAAATCATTAATTAGAAACAGCGCTCATGAAACAAAACCGCATGCGGCCAAAAAAAAATTAGAATTTAAATCACTTATTAAGACAAAAGATATAATCGAATATCTAAAGTCTCTTCAATCTGAAAAAATCTTAGCGATAGATCTAGAGACAGATAGTTTAGACGTCAATGAAGCAAATATCATTGGTATTTCATTATCTAATTCTCAACAGGCTTATTACCTACCATTTAAATCACCTGAAAATGAAATATCTGAGACAGATCAAAAAAAAATACTAAAAGAGCTTAATTTATTGTGTGAAGACCCTTCAATTTTAAAGATTTTTCATAATGCTAAATACGATAGTGTGATTTTAAAACGTTTTAGTGTAAATACTATTTCTTTTCAAGACACCTTATTGATGTCTTTTTTTGTCAATAACGGTTTAACAAAACATAATCTTGAGGATTTATATTATTATTATTTTGGAGAAGAAAAAGAAAAATTTAAAGATGTTATAAAAAATGAGTCCAAAAGAAATTATAAAGATTTTTCCGAAGTGCCTTTACAGTCTGCAACAAATTATGCTGCTCATGATGCCTATGCTACTTATAAATTATATGAGACATTACACGATCAAATATTAGATGCCCCAGACAGTTGGATATATTTTGATATCGATAAAAAATTAAGTTTAGTTCTTCAACAGGTTGAAAGCAATGGTTGTAAGATTGATCTTAAATTTTTAACAAAACTGGAAAAAGATCTAAATAAAGAAATTGAAAAAATTGAAGAGAAAATTTTTAAAATAGCTGGTGAGAAATTTAATATTGGTTCGCCAAAGCAACTTACTGAAATTTTCAAGAAACTTGATGTCAAGGTAACAAAAAAAACAAAAGCAGGAGATTTTCAAACTAATGTCAAAGTCTTAGAACAATTAGAATCCGAGGGAGTAGAGATTGCTTCGCATATTCTACAATGGCGTCAGTACTCCAAGCTCGTGTCGACCTATACATCTTCTTTAGCTGAACATGCTGACAATAAAGACCGCGTTCACAGTACATTTAATATTGCAGCAACTATCACGGGTAGATTAAGTTCATCTGAACCTAATTTACAAAATATCCCTATTAGAACTGAGATTGGAAAGAAAATTAGAACAGCATTTATTGCAGAAAAAGATCATGAGTTATATAGCTTCGATTACTCCCAAATCGAGCTTCGTGTACTTTGTGAAGCTTGTGAAGACCCAAATTTATTGAAGGCTTTCCAAGAGGATCAAGATATTCATCAAAGTACAGGCCAATTTGTTTTTAACAAGAAAATAATTAACGCAAATGATCGAAGAATGGCCAAGATTATTAATTTTGGAATAATCTATGGTATTAGCCAATATGGTTTAGCTAAACAGTTGGGCGTAAGCAATGGCGAAGCAAAACTTTTCATAGATAACTATTTTCAAAAATTTCCAAACATTAGTAACTTTATGAAAGAAACTACCGATAAAGCAAAAAAACTAGGCTATGTTGAGAACCTTTTTGGAAGAAAATCTCACATTAAAGATATCAATGCTAAAAATTTTATGCTCCGATCTTTCGCAGAAAGACAAGCTATCAATGCACCTATTCAAGGCACAGCATCTGAGTTAATTAAAATTGCAATGCTAGATATCCATAGTTATTTGGAGAAAAATAAATGTAAATCTAAAATGACATCACAAGTTCATGATGAGCTTTTATTTGAAATTCATAAAAAAGAAAAAGATATTATTCCTGAAATCTCAAAATTGATGGAAACATCACATCAAAAATATAAGTCATTTAAAACACCTATAAAAGTAGACTTTGGTGGCGGATTAAATTGGGGTGAAGCTCATTAGAACGTTAATATTATTAATTTTTTTATTACCCAACTTTGCTTTGGGTTTAACTTTTAAAAGCGATGGTTCAGTTATCGATAGTAAAGGGAATATTTTAGAGCCCAGTAAAAGTACTGAAGTAAATATATCTCAATTTGAAAAAGATCTTGAGAGGGTCTCAAAAGACTCAGGTTTTATAGATCAAGAAGGAAAAATATACTCCCAAGATCAGATCACAGACAAAAGTAATTCTATAATTGTCATTTACAGTCATGGAGCCCAAGGAGATCAAAGAATAGATAAGTGCTTGAGTAGTTGGGCAAAAGTTCCACCCGTAATAAGAAATTTACATAATATGAAAATAAAATCTTATGTAATAAAAATTTACAGATTATGTTCTGGAGTAAGAGGGTGGACTAATGAAGAACAAGATAGAATGTGGAGAGCCCATGAAAAATTAGGAAAATTAGATCTTAATCTTATGGCAAGCGATGGAACTCAATTAATGGATAAACAAAAAGGAATTCAAAAGTTAAAAGTTATCAAAAAAAAACTTGATGAGTTCATTGAGCTTGGTTTTGATAAAATTATTCTTGCAGGCCATTCATCGGGAGGTTGGCAGTCTTTAAAACTAAAAACTTTGTATCCTGAATTGGTAACTGGAGTTATTGGATTAAATCCTGGTGCTGGAGGAACAGTACAAAATAGAAAAGATTGGCCATGGTGGACGGACGTTAGATATTATGGTTTTGGGGACTTTAATAATCTTAATGCTTTGATACTGACACATGATAAAGATAATTTTAATTCTTCAAAAGATTATGATGTGTTTAAAAATATAGACTCTATAGAAAAAATAAATTTGACAAAATCTACATGTAAAGGAAAAATTTCACTTGGTGGTTATCATGGTGTAACCTTAACCGATTGCTATTCAATAGAAGAAACTAAAAGTAAAAATATAAAAAATTATTTAGAGAAACTATTTTAACTTACATTAATTATTAGAAATCTTCATCAGGCTTATTAAAGGCCATCCAGCGTTCTAATTCATGGTAACCACCAATTTTCTCACCATTGATAATTATCTGTGGGAAGGTTTTAGCAGTTGGAAATATCTCAAAAAACTGATCACGGCTATAATCCTCATCAAGCATTAATACTTGGGGGTTATGTGAGGATAAAACTGCCTTGGCTTTAGTGCAAAAAATACAGTTATCTTTACTATAAATTTTTACTTCCACTTAGAAAGACTCGTCAAAAGACAAAGAACGATCTGTTGGACGCTGGTATTCAGATACCCTTTTCTCGAAGAAATTAGTCACATTTTGAACATCAAGAGCTCTCATGAAGTCAAATGGGTTTTCAGTATTAAATACCCTTTCAAACCCAAAAAGATCAGCAATTCGATCTGAAACAGCTTCAATATACATACACATCATTTCCTTGTTCATACCAATCAGATCAACAGGAAGTGCATCAGTAACAAATTCTTTTTCAAACTCCACTGCTTCTCTAACGATTTCTTCGAACTCAGACTGTGCAACAGGACCAGGTATTAAATCCATCGATTTAATATCCTCATCTGACAAGGTTCCTTTATTAAATTTTTCACTTAATGTTTTAAACATCAAAGCTGAGAAACTGAAGTGCATTCCTTCATCTCTGGCTATCCAGTCATTTGATAAGGCTAAGCCTGGAAGTAAGCCTCTTTTTCTAAAGTAATAAATGGCACAAAAGGATCCAGCAAAAAATAATCCTTCAACTAAACCAAAGGCAATTAATCGTGTTAACAAATTTTGATTTCCATTCAGCCACTTTGAAACCCACTGTGCCTTTTTATTAATACAAGGAACATTTTGAATAGCAGAAAACAGCTTATCTTTTTCTGATGGATCCTCTACATAAGCTTCAATTTGTAAACCATACATCTCTGCATGAATTGATTCATTTAGCATTTGCATGGTGATAAACAATCGAGACTCAGGAATTAAAATCTCATTATAAAATCTGGATGCTAGATTTTCATTTATCATTGCCTCTGAATTCGCAAAAAATGCAAGTACATGTTTGATAAAATGTATTTCTCCATCTCCTAGTGTTTTTAGATCTCTTAAATCATCTTGAAGAGACACCTCCTCAGGTGTCCAAAATGCTTGAACGTGTTGCTTATAACGATCGAAAATTTCTTGGTGTTGAATAGGGAAAATTGATTTGCATCCTTTAGATATCATGACTTGCTCCTTAAATTAAATTGATTGAAAATCTTACGCACTACATGTTACACAATCTTCTGGTTCATTAGATTGCGCCTCTTTGACATAAGACTCTTTTGCTTTTTTTTCAGAAGACACTGTTACTTTAACTGCGTCTACGGCTGATCGGCTTCGCAGGTAATACATGCCTGTTTTTAAGCCTTTTTTCCATGCATACATGTGCATGGAGTTTACTTTTCCAAAAGTAGGTGTTGCCAACCATAAGTTCATGGATTGGGTTTGGTCAATAAATGGTGCTCTATCAGCTGCCATATCTATAACTGTTTTTTGAGATGTTTCCCAAACAGTTTTATAAACATCTTTTAAGTCTTCAGGAAATCCTTCAATATTTTGTACAGAACCATTTTCTAAAATAATTTGATCACGTAATTCTTTGCTCCATAAGTTTCTCTTCATAAGTTCTTTAACAAGGTGACGATTTACTAATAAAAATTCACCTGAGAGAGTTTGTCTTTTATAAATGTTTGATGTTTGTACTTGGAACGTTTCAGTATTTCCTAGGATAATACCAGTGGAGGCTGTCGGCATACATGCAGTGGTCAAAGAGTTTCGAACACCATACTTTTGGATTTTCTCCATTAATCCCTTCCAGTCCCACATACTTGACGGTTTAACACCCCAAAGATCAAATTGGAATTTTCCTTCAGATAGAGGGGATCCTTTAAAAGTAGAGTAAGGCCCCTTATCAGTAGCAAGTTCCATTGATGCTTCTAAAGCTCCAAAATAAATTGTCTCAAAAATTTGTTTATTAATTATTTGCGCTTGAACAGAGTCATAAGGAATATTCATTTTAAAATAAACATCTGCTAAACCCTGTATACCAAGACCAATAGGGCGGTGACGACTATTTGAGTTTTCAGTTTTATTAGTAGGATAGAAATTTATATCAATAACTTGATCTAAATTCTTAGTCGCCAGTTTTGCAACTTGATATAAGTTTTGATAATCAAATTTACTTTCATCAGTTACAAATTTTGGTAATGCAATTGACGCAAGGTTACAAACAGCAGTTTCATCTTTTTCAGAATACTCCACTATCTCTGCACAGAGATTAGAAGATTTAATAACACCAATATTTTTTTGGTTAGACTTATTATTAACAGCATCTTTGTAAAGCATGTATGGCTGACCAGTTTCAATTTGGGCTTCGATTATTTTAGACATTAAAGTTCTTGCCTTTATTCTTTTTAAGTCAGGCATTTCATTTTCATATTTTGTATAAAGATCAACAAACTCCTTGCCATATGTATCCGATAAACCAGGGCATTCGTGTTCACTCATTAGAGTCCAATCGGCATCTTCTTCGACTCTTTCCATAAATAAATCTGGGATCCATAAGGCATAGAATAAGTCTCTGGCTCTAAATTCTTCAGCTCCAGTATTTTTTCTAAGCTCTAAAAAAGCCTCAATATCTGCATGCCATGGCTCCAAATAGACAGCAAAAGATCCCTTTCTTTTACCTCCACCCTGATCAACAGACCTTGCTGTTTCATTAAAAATTTTAAGGAAAGGTATCAATCCATTAGACTTACCATTGGTTGACTTAATACGGCTACCGCCACCTCTAATGTTATGAGCATGAAGACCAATGCCACCAGCGGTTTTTGAAATTAAAGCGCAGTCTTTTACAGTATTAAAAATTCCTTCGATAGAGTCGTCTTCCATTCCAATTAGAAAACAGGACGACAATTGTTGCATCTTCAAACCACTATTAAATAGAGTGGGGGTTGCGTGTGTATAGAAACCCTGAGATAGGCTGTCATAAGTTTTCTTAACCTGATAAAAATCAAACTTATCTCCGGACACACATAAAGCGACTCTCATCCATAAATCCTGAGGTCTTTCTGCTGTTTTATTGTTTGATTGTAAAAGATAAGCTCTGAACAAAGTAGTCAATGCAAAATAATCAAAGTAATAATCACGATCGTAGTCAATAATTTTTTCAATCTCTTCAGCGTTAGCTTTTACTTTTTCATAATATTCATCGCGCAATAAACCATCCTCGTAAAGATTTTTTGTTGCAATAATAAAACCTGGTGTTTCTTTATGTAGAGCATTAGCTTTAATCCTCCCAGCTAGATATGAGTAATCGGGATGTTCTACTGTCAGAGCAGCAGCTGTTTCTGCTAAGTAAGTGTCAATTTCATTTGTTGTGATACCATCGTAAAGACCTTGAATTGCCTTTTGAGCAATCGTAATAGGATCTATCTCTAAACCGTTTGACAAAATAGAAATACGATTTGTAATTTTTTCTAAAGAGATATCCTCTTTGTTGCCATCTCTTTTGGTAACAGCCATTGTGGATACTTTGGCACCAATTTGTTCATTCAGTTGAGCAGTCTTATAACGTTGGTTAGCTCTTTGTTCTCTGTAGAGTACATAGGCGCGAGCTACTTTATGATGTTCACCTCTCATGAGGGCTAATTCCACTTGGTCTTGGATATCCTCGATATGAATCATATCACCGTTTGCAATACGTCTAGTTAGAGCTGCGGTGACTGTTTCAGTTAACACTGAAACATTTTTGTCAATTTGTTTGCTATCACGAAGATCAGTTTGTGCCAAAAATGCTTTTCTTATAGCATTTGCAATTTTGTCAGATTTAAAAGGTGTTATCGATCCATCACGCCTTACAACACTGAGACTTAGCAGGTTTATTTCTTCGTTTTGCTTATTTATAACTGTGTTTTTTGTTGAATTTTCAAGTGATTCTGCGTTATTTGTTTCCATTCTTCCTACCAAGTTTAAGTGTACTTTTTTGAATAATCACTAGATGTAGTGTTTATTGCCTAGTGACTATACAATCTATAGACAATCTTAGTCAATTTATTTTGTATTAAATTCTGAAAAGCCAATAAATTCAATTGGAAATTAAAGATTCAATTAACAAGTAATTTGAAAATATTCACAGGTTTTTATCAAATTTTCCAAAACTACGAATATTTCTTAAAAAATATTATTTAGGTCCATTTTTAATAGCCCTAATTCTGACCTGATTCGCATTTTGCACATCAAAAACAATTCACATTTATGTTCAACTTTCATAAGAAATTCAGGATTTTTTAATAGAACTCTGTTTAAAATCCCTTACTTTCATGTGGTGAAAAAAATTCTAGGGGTAGGAACTGCTTTGGTTGATGTCATATGCCAGGTAGAGGACAGTGTAATCAATAATTTGAAATTAACTAAAGGCTCTATGACATTGATTGAGGAGTCTCAAATTAAGGAAATTAGGTCAAATTTCGATAATCCATTAATTACTTCGGGTGGATCAGTATGTAATACTATCCATGAATTAAACTTTGGCTCTCATGAGGCAAGTTTTTATGGCAAGGTCAATGATGATGAGTATGGAAATGCTTTTGTTCAAGATTTACAAAAAGAAAATATCTCGTTTAAAGGTGTCTCCAATAAAACAGATCTTCCAACTGGCTGCTGTAATATTTTAGTTTCACCCGATGGTGAAAGAACAATGGCTACATACATAGGAATAGGTTCACAATTAAATCCAGACGAAGTTAATGAAGATATACTCAATTCAATTGATCACGTGTACATGGAGTCATATCTTTGGGATCATGAACTAACAAAAAAAACACTCAAAAAATTTTCAGATATTGCAAAATCAAAAAACATAGAAATATCTCTTTCATTGTCAGACCCCTTTTGTGTTGATCGACACAGAGATGAATTAAAAAATTTTATAACTGATAATGTAGATTTAGTTTTTTGTAATTTTGATGAAGCAAAGATGTTTACACAATCTGATTCAATGGCAGATGTGAGTTCTTTTTTTAAAAATTTTGGAAAAAAAATTGTTATGACCTCTGGTGCTGAGGGTGCATATTATTTTTTTGAAGACGATGTAAAACATCAATCTGCTCAAAAAATAGAAAATGTTCTGGACACAACAGGTGCTGGAGATAATTTTGCTGCAGGATTTTTAGATTTTTATTTATCTGGAAAGCCTGTCGATGAAGCACTTAAAAACGGTAATAAAAAGGCTGAAGAAGTTATTCAGCAGCTGGGACCAAGGATAAAAAGATCTTGATAATGAAGAATAAATCATATCTTATTTTAAATAGTCTATCTAAAAGGAGGGTTAAGTGGATTACAAAGTAAAAGATATTTCCCAACATCAATACGGGAGACAAGAAATTGAAATAGCAGAAACTGAAATGCCAGGATTAATGGCTATTCGTGAACAATATGGAGAGTCAAAACCGTTAGCTGGAGCCAATATTATGGGTTGCCTTCATATGACCATACAAACTGCTGTTTTAATTGAAACACTTGTAGCACTTGGCGCCAAATGTCGATGGAGTTCTTGTAACATTTACTCTACTCAAGATCATGCAGCTGCTGCGATTGCCCAAAGCGGTACACCTGTTTTTGCCTGGAAGGGTATGAGTGAAGAGGAATTTTGGTGGTGTATTGATCAAACAATTGAGGCAGATGGGTGGGAGCCTAATATGATACTAGACGATGGCGGAGACTTAACACTTCGAATGCACGAGAAGTATCCTGAGCTATTAAAAAATGTTAGAGGACTATCTGAAGAAACTACCACAGGCGTTCTTCGTTTAGAGCAAATGGCATCCAAAGGAACTCTTCAAGTTCCTGCTATAAATGTGAATGACTCGGTAACAAAAAGTAAATTTGATAATTTATACGGTTGTAAGGAGAGTTTAGTAGACGGAATTAGAAGAGGAACTGACGTAATGATGGCTGGTAAAGTAGCAGTTGTTGCTGGGTTTGGAGATGTTGGAAAAGGTAGCGCAGCTTCATTAAGAGGGGCCGGGGCTAGAGTTCAAGTAACAGAAGTTGATCCTATTTGTGCACTTCAAGCAGCAATGGAAGGCTATGAGGTTGTCACTATGGATGATGCATGTAAGTATGCTGATATATTTGTAACTGCAACAGGCAACAAAGATATCATTACCCAAGACCATATGAGAGAAATGAAAGACCGAGCAATTGTCTGTAATATCGGACACTTTGATAATGAAATTCAAATAGATGATTTGCAAAACTATAAATGGGAAGAGATAAAACCTCAAGTTGACCAAGTAACATTTCCGGATGGTAAGAAGCTAATAATTCTTTCAAAGGGAAGGTTAGTGAACCTAGGTAATGCCACTGGCCATCCTAGTTTTGTGATGAGTGCATCATTCTCAAATCAGGTTTTAGCTCAAATCGAAATTTGGGAGAATTACAAAAACTATGAAAATAAAGTCTATGTCCTTCCTAAAAAACTAGATGAAATGGTTGCAATGTTTCATTTACAAAAAGTTGGTGCTAAATTGACTGAAATGTCCAAGGAACAAAGCGATTATTTAGGAGTTGAGCAACAAGGTCCATTTAAGAAAGATACATATAGGTACTAAAATGAGAAAAAATTATATTTTTACATCTGAGTCAGTGTCTGAGGGGCACCCAGATAAAGTTTCTGATAGAATTTCTGATGCAGTTGTCGATCATTTTATCTCCAAAGACCCATTTGCTAGAGTCGCTTGTGAAACATTAACAACAACCAACAAAGTTGTTTTATCTGGTGAAGTAAGAGGACCAGTACAAGAAGACAAAGATGAAATTATTTCAAAAGTAAGGGAGTGCATAAAAGACATCGGCTATGAACAAGATGGTTTTCATTGGCAAACCGCAGATATCCAATATTTACTTCATGGACAATCTGCAGATATTGCAATGGGTGTTGACTCATCATCTGACAAAGACGAGGGGGCGGGTGACCAAGGAATTATGTTTGGATACGCTTGTACGGAAACACCTGAACTGATGCCGGCACCAATTTTTTATTCTCATAAAATCTTAGAGATAATGGCTAAGGGAAGAAAAGACGGCAGCTTAAAAGGATTAGAGCCTGACTCAAAAAGCCAAGTAACTCTTAAATACGTTGATGGTAAACCAAGTGCAGTTACATCTGTTGTTATATCAACACAACATGCTGACGGATTGTCTCCTGCTGATGTTAAAGAAATAGTAAACCCAGCATTAAAAGAGTCTATCCCTGAAGAGTTATTAAAAAATTTAGATGATAAAGAATACTACGTAAATCCAACAGGTAATTTTGTAATCGGAGGACCAGATGGTGATACGGGATTAACAGGAAGAAAAATTATTGTCGACACCTATGGTGGTGCAGCACCTCACGGTGGAGGGGCTTTCTCAGGAAAAGATCCTACAAAAGTCGATCGCTCTGCTGCTTATGCTTCACGATACTTAGCAAAAAATATTGTTGCTGCTGGTTTATGTGATCAGTGTATTATTCAGTTGTCTTATGCAATTGGTGTAGCCAAACCATTGTCAATTTATGTGAATACTCAAGGCACTAATAAAATAGATGAAGCAAAAATTGAGTCTGCGATACCTGACATCATGAATCTTTCTCCAAGAGGAATCAGAGAGAAATTACATTTAAATAAGCCAATTTACGAACAAACAGCAGCTTACGGTCATTTTGGTAGAACACATGACAGCTCTTCAGGAGCTTTTTCATGGGAAGCTCTAGATTTAGTGTCCGATTTCAAATCGCTAGCTTAATTGAGTTTGAGATTTGTTGTCTCAAACGAAATTGAGTTAAAACCTTTAGCTAGAAAAATATCTAGGTCTATTTCTAAAAACCAGATTATTTTTTTTGAGGGAGAGGCTGGTTCTGGTAAGACAACTTTAATTAGATATATCTTAAGTGAAATTAGCAAGTCAGAAAAAAAAACTTTCTCCTTCCAAGGGAGTCCCACGTATCAAAGAGAACATATTTACAATTTTAATAAGTTTAATATTATTCACTTTGATTTTTATCAAGTTCAAAATAACAAACTAGATTTGGATGAGTATTTTAATGATAATTGTATTCTTATTGAGTGGCCATTAGAAAATCTTATTAAAAGATATAACTATATGGCCTTATCTATTAATATTTCGGTTACTGGTGAGAAAAGAAATATAGAGATAAAATCAAGTAATAAAAAATGGCTTCACAAAATAAAATAAATCTAATCAAAATAAAAAACCACCTTCAAAATAAAAATTTTAAAATAGGGGGCTTTTTAAATTTTAAGTCTGATGCATCAGAAAAAATTTTCAAATTATGTAAAACAGCAAATCAATCATTGCTTGTCCTCTCTTTTTTAAATAAACCTAGCGATTATAAAAAATATATTAGAGCAACTGATATTTTAATTTCTCAAAATGTTAATACACCAAAAATAATTGACAAAAGTAATTTATATAAGTTTGTAATCATGGATTATTTCCCTATTGCAAATGCATCAAAATATTTCCAAAAACCACAAATTAAAAAAATACTTCCATTGGCTGTGAGAGCACTAACAAATCTTCAAAAACCTAAGAAAAAGTTTTCAGGCGTTCTGGTAAAATCACAAAATAATTTACTCAAGGATGCTTTGAACGGTATTGAGACTTTTATTGATCACTATGAGCACAAGATCCAAATTGGTTTTTATCTCAATAAACTTGTGAAAGTATCACTGAAAAAAAGTACTGAAAAATATAGAAAATTTAAGCCAACTTTAACTCACGGTGATTTTTTTTTAGATAATTTAATTTATTACAATCAAAAAGTTTATGTTATTGATCATCAAGATACTCATTACAACCATCCATTATTAGATATTTCTTCATTGATTTTTGATGCTAGGAGATCTTATTCTACCAAAGTCGAAGATAAATTATTGAAGCTTTATGCAAGAAGAATGAAACTTAACCTCAAGGAGTTTAGGTCAGACATTCATATGGTTAGTCTTTTACGTAATCTGAGAATTCTTGGTAATTGGGTGCAATTATATAATGCTGGAAAACCAAAATATCTTAAAGTCTTTAGAAAAAATACATGGGCTCAAATATTTAAACATGTTGAATATTTAAGACTATGGGATCTAAGAGAAATATTTATGGAGATATATAACAAAACAAGTTAATGGACGCTCTAATATTAGCTGCAGGTTATGGAATGCGAATGGATAACTTAACCAAAGATATCCCTAAACCCTTATTAAAAATAAAAAATAAAACACTTATTAGCTATGCAATCGATCTCATTAAAAATATGTCGTTTGATAAAATTTATATCAATACCCACTATAAACATAATATGTTAGAAAGATTTGTCTCTGAAAATTACCCTGATATTACAATTTCTTATGAAGAAACTATCTTAGGAACAGGAGGTGGTATTAAAAACATACAAAGAAACGATACAGTAATTCTAAATACAGATAATTTATGGGACCAGACCTTTGAAAATGAATTAGAAAAGTCAATCAAATTTTTTGATGAAAATAAAAGTTTTGATAGCGTCCTTCTTATAAATTCTAAAAATAATAATTTTGATCTTGAAGTTAATAATGAAGGGCTCATTAACTTTCCATCAAAATTGTGCAATACTTCATTTCAAGGTTGTCATATTATTAGAAAAAACTCTTTGCGTCCTTACCCTGAAATTTTTAACATTCAAGATTTTTGGAAAGATTGTTCGTTAAACGAAAAAATCTATGGATATGAGACTACTATAATCAATGCTCATGTTGGGACTAAAGATGAGTATTTGAAATACAAATAATAATAACCATATTAAATATATGACAGTAGAACAAATAAATGACGATGAATTTAATCAAAAAGTTCTTGAAGGATCAAAAGATAAGCCTGTTTTGGTAGATTTTTGGGCTGAGTGGTGTGGTCCATGTAAGGCTATTGCCCCTATTTTGGATAATTTAGCCTCTGAAATGGGCGATAAGATATCTATAAAAAAAATTAATATAGATGAAAATCCTCAAGCACCAGCAAACTTTAGTATTAGGAGTATACCCACAATGATCCTCTTTAAAGATGGATCAATGGCTGATGCAAAGATTGGCTTAGGCTCAGAAGCGGACTTAAGAAGTTGGATTAACAGTAAACTTTAGAAGAAATTCATCTCAGAACACGCTTTATCAAATGAGATTTTATTTCCAATAAAATTTTTTCCCCTTTCACCTTGAAAAGCATCTTCAACATATTTATCCCATTCAATTTTTGGTATTCCAATTTCATTTAAATTTAATGGTGCTTCAAGAATTCTCAATGTCTCAGATAGTCTTTTTGAACTCTCAATGAGATCAACATTATAAATTTTTTCTAGGGATTTTTCTGTTTTTTCATCTTGGCCAATCAGACTCCTCATTATTGTCGGCAAAGTAAAAGAACAAGCTATTCCATGTGGAACATTAAAATTAATTGTTATCGGGTATGAAATGTTATGTGCTATTGCAGTTTTAGTATTTGAAAAAGCTAGACCTGCATGAACACAAGCTTTAGCCATTAAAGTTCTCAACTCTATGTTTTTTAAATCATTTACAAGTTTTGGAAGCGTATCGATCACGGTTTGAGCACCTGCAATTCCATGAAATGTTGAAATCGGATTTGAGTTTACATTCCAAATGCTTTCTAAGGAGTGGGACAATGCATCAAGACCAGTAGAAATAGTCAGATTTTTTGGCTTGTTGATCATTAACTTAGGGTCAATAACTGATATTTCAGGATATAAAGATTTATCTGCTAATGAAAATTTACTTTTATATTCTTTATCCCAGACTGTAGCCCAACACGTAAGTTCACTCGATGTGCCCGAAGTAGTAGGTATAGCTATAATTTTTTTTGGATTTTGAACGTAAGCTGATTTTTTATTTCTTACAAAATCATTTAAATATTTATTTTCACCTTTAAAAGCCGCGAGTAATTTGGCCGTATCCATGACAGAGCCACCTCCAAGAGCAACAACTGTATCAATTTGACTTTCTATTTTTGAAAATTTTTCCCCTGCAGAAATTAAATCTTGATAGTCTGGATTTGGTTGAACATCATCAAAGATTTCTAGAGGCTTATTTGATAAATTGTTAAAAAACTCTCTGTACGTATCAAAGTTATCATCAGGATGGGTAACAAGAATGTACTTTCGATTTCTTATTATATGTTCAATTTCACTAAATTTTTCTGAACCAAAAATAACATTTACCGGATTATAATATTCCCACATAAGATTTAGAGATTTTTAACAGCTTTTGAGAGAATTTGCATTTTTTGTTTTGCTTGATTTCTATCAAAAAACCCTAGACCACAATCAGGAGCAGCAATTAATCTTTCCTCATCAATATGCTCAAGAACTTCTCTGATCCTTTTTTGAATTTCTTCAACACTTTCCATACGACTTTTAGCTACATCAATCAAACCCATAATAACTTTGGTTTTTTTAAATTTTTCTAATAATTTTAAATCTAAAGGTCGGTGAGAGTCTTCCAAAGAAACTTCGTCTATACTAGAGTCTTCAACTAAGTCAGCAATTTTATCATATGCATCTAGGTCTGCTTTTTTGTAGTGTTCTGAGTCAAGCGAGTTAGGATAACCGCAACAAATATGACAAGCTCTTTGAGTTTCTTTTAGTATTCCATGCATTGCTCTTTCTAAGTTTTCCATACCATAATCGTGTGTTTCTTCTGGTTTTCTCGCAAACACTGGTTCATCAATTTGAATGTATTGACAACCAGCTTCGGATAGAGCCTTAACTTCATTACTAATACATAATGCTAGATCATAACCCATTTTTTTGGGATCATTATAATAGTTATCAGCAATGGAGTCAGTTATTGTCATAGGACCAGGTATAGTTATTTTAACTGGGTTATTAGTAAACTGTTGTGCAGATTTCCAATCATCTACTAATCGTAATGATTTATTTGAAACTTTACTTATAATTGTTGGGAGTGTTGCTTCAAAAGCTCCTTTCCTGACTGATTTAGTCGTTAAGTGTTCAAAGCTTACCCCATTAAAAAATCTCAATTGATAAAAAATATAGTTTTCTCGCCTTACTTCACCATCTGTGGGGATATCTATTCCGCTACTTGTCTGATCAAGAATTACTTCTTCAATAGCTTTTAAGAATAGTTTTTCTTTTTCCTCATCTTTCTCTTCATATACTTTATGGTCTTCACTTTTGGGATCCCAATTTGATAACAATCCCTTGGATTGTTTTTTTTCTTCGTCAGATTTATCTTGGAGAAACCAATCTCTTATAGGTGTGTAATTAGGCTTTGGATAAGCTCCAATAGTTGTAGTTTTGATGCTCATTTAAAAAAAAACAGCAGCCAGTATACTAGCTGCTGTTTAAAAATCTAATGATAAACGGAATTGAAAAGACCTACATTAAGTCTTCAATTTCCTCCATCATTTCTTCCTGAAGATCGGCCATGTCGTCGGCGTCACCTGTAGCAATGGTCTCAGTATAGTCATAGATTACCTGAGTCACAGCAAGACCGTTTTCTCCAGGATATGCGAACCAATCAGCTAACAAAGGCAGCTGATTAACAGCAGTTAACTTGTTGGGGTTTGCATCATAAAAATCACCTAACAGGTCATTTGCAGCTTTGTTAGGAGGAACGTAACCTGTTGTTTCTGCAACAGCAGCTGCTCCTACACCTGATGTGATAAACTTTAAAAATGTCCATGCCGCTTGTACTCTTTCAGGATCATCTGAAGTAGTAACTAACATCGCTGCGTTACCACCGGCAGGTAGTCTAGCTGGAGTTCCACCATTAACACCAGGTATTCCTGGGAAAGGCGCAGTCTTTAGTTCAAAGTCAGCTTTTGCAGCTTCAACAGATCCTAAACTACTAGTACTCCAAAACATCATGCCAATAGTACCTGCATTAAACGCAGCTTGTCCGTCAGCAATAGAATAGTTGGGCATATTACAGCCACCCATGATATCTTTCATTTGCTCTAAAGTTTTTAGACCAGCATCTCCTCCCATATTAACAGCTCCATCTTTAACCATTGGAACATTTTGGCTATGCATCAGAGCTTGATGGAACCAGTTACCTGTAATATTCCATCCAAAGTAAAGTGTACCGTGTCCTGCAGCTTCTAATTTATTACAAGCGTCAATGACCTCATCCCAATTTGATGGAATGCTGCTAACACCAGCACTTGCTAAAAGATCCATGTTGTAGTAACCAACTGGAGTTGATACTGAAAATGGCAAGCCATAAACCTCTCCTCCAAAGGTAGATAAGCTCAACATAGCTTCATGATAACCGTCTTTTGCAAAATCTGGCTCATTAGCAATGAAAGGTTCTAAAGATAAAGCGATACCTTTGTCTACTAAAGGTGCTTGTCTATTAAGACCTTGCATGGTGATATCAGGTAAGTTTCCTGACGTTGACTCTCTTAGTATAGTAGCAGTAGCATCTTCATAGTTTTCATAAGTTGCTCTGAACTTAACTTTAATGTCAGGATGAGCTTTTTCAAACTCTGGCATAATTGCCTGGTATGTCACATCGAACAAACCTGAATAAGGATATGCAAATTCAATTTCTACCGCATTAGCGTTGTATGCGAAAACTGATGCAAAAAATCCTAAGATTACTTTTTTCATAGTCCCTCCTAAAAATAAAAATAATTAATTATTAAATCCTTAATGTTAAGAATATGTTAAATTTTTAAAGCAAAGTAGAAATATTCAGTATGTGTTAAAAAAAATCTGTGAGTAATTTTTTAAAGCTATTAATTACCAAGGTAATGAGAAGGTTTTTACATTTGTGTAACTTTTCATAGCCTCTATTACACCCTCTTTATAGCCTAATCCTGAGTCTTTTATTCCGCCAAATGGGGACATCTCAATTCTGTAACCGGGCACTTCCCAAATATTAACCGTGCCTACATTAAGACCGCTTATGTATTTTTTAATTCTTCTAAAATCGTTACTACAAACACCTGATGACAAACCAAAGGCAGTTGAATTTGAAATTTCCATTACTTTTTCATCATCATTGGGAACTCTAATGACAGGCACAATTGGACCAAAAGTTTCTTCAACAACAAGTTCTGATTTATAATTAACGTTGTCTAAAAAAATTGGTGGCACAAGAGCTTCTTGAACCCCAGGGTTATAAAGAATTTTTGCACCATCCTGTTCAGCTTTATTTACTCTGTCATTGAACATACTTGCTGCCTCTTTATTAATTACTGTACCCAACTGATTGTTAACATCCATAGGATCACCATATTTAATTGCTTTTGCTTTTTCCAAAGCAAGGTCGACAAATTTATCAGCTACTGATTCTTGAACTAATATTCTTTTTACAGCAGTGCATCTTTGGCCAGAGTTTTTTGTTGCTCCCATGATTGCAAGATCAGCTGCTTTATTTAAATCATCATCATCTAAGTCACTCAAAACTATTAAAGGGTCGTTTCCACCTAACTCTAAAACAGTTCTTTTGTAACCTGCATTTTCAGCTATCAGTTTTCCAACACCAACGCTTCCTGTAAAAGTAATCAAATCTATATTTTTATTTTTAATTACTTCATTCCCAATATCTTCAGGCCATCCTGTTAAAATTGAAAACATTTCTGGAGGAAGGCCACATTCATATAAAATATCTGCAAGTAGCATAGCTGTTAAAGGGGTCAATTCTGTTTGTTTACAAACAGTACAATTGTTAGTTGCTATTGATGGAGCAATTTTGTGAGCAACCATATTTAAAGGATGATTAAATGGAGTGATTGCAGATATTGTGTTAAGCGGTTCTCTAATTGTAAATATTTTTCTTTGTTTTCCATGAGGTGTTAAATCACAAGAATAAATTTCTCCATCATCCTGGATACAAAGCTGAGCAGTAAGAGAAAATACATCAAAGGCCCTACCAACTTCATAAAGCGTATCTTGTTTCGATAGTCCAGACTCAAGTGAAATTAGATCAGAGATTTGTTCTTTTCTCTCAACAAGTGTTTCAGCAGTCTTTTGAAGTATTTTTTGACGATCATATCTAGATAAATTAGGTTTATAATTTGCGGCAATATCAAAGGCTTTTTGAGCATGTTCTGCTGTGCCAGCTGGTACTGTGCCTATAACTTTACCTGTGAAGGGATAGATAACATCAATCTTGTTATCGGTGTGAACAGTTTTTCCACCAATCCTCATACCCTCATTAATAATTTTATCAGTCATGATTAAGCTCCATTAATAGCATAAAAAAATGCATCATAGTTATTTAAACTTTGATCTTTGGCAATGTTTAGTTTTTTATTAGAAATAAAAGGAACTTCTCTTTCATGATGACCTCCATGAGATCTAAGGGGTTCCTTTAATTTTGAAAGATCATGATTAGCTTTTGAGGTACCAATTGTCATATCTTCAGATGACATGCATACGATATCACCTATTCTATCTGAAGGTAGCCTATATTCTCTACATGCTTCTTCTTGTTTAACAACTACTTCAATTTCTTTAATTGATGATATTTTGCTAATTGTTTCATCAATTTTTGATTTATCTTTTACATATATAGTGGCAAACGATCCCAGTGAACCATGATGAACTACATAAGGGTCAGTAATTGGAAGTATTACTTTAGCCTCATCTTTACCCATTTGATCATCTAAATAATCTTGAAGGAAGATGGCATTAGGTTCTCCATTAATATTTGCTTTAGACTTCATTCCATGATCTGCAGTGATGACAACTGAATTCCCATTACTACAAATTTTACTGACATACTTATCAAACATCTGATAAAAATCATTTGCTTCTTTATCTCCAGGTGCATATTTGTGTTGAATAAAGTCAGTGGTAGATAAATACATAATGTCAGGATTAAATTCCTCAAGTAATTTTACCCCAGCTGCCATAACAAATTCTGATAGATCCTGAGAATATACCTCAGGTACTTTCATTCCAATCCAGTCATTAATATTTTCAATACCATTTTCACTGAGTGTGGCCTGATCTGATTTTTCTGATGAAAAACAGATTGCTCTTCCTTCATTAAATCTTAAACCATTACCTAAAAGAGTTCTTAATTTGTCCTTTGCAGTGATTACTGCTATTTTATAACCTTCATTATAATATTTCTCAAAAATAGTTGGAGCTCTTAAATATTGTGGATCATTCATCATCACTTCTTCACCGGTTGATGGGGTATAAAAGAAATTACCACTTATTCCATGAACATCACTAGGTTGCCCTGTGACTATCGAAATGTTGTTAGGGTTTGTAAAACTGGGAATAGCACTGTTAGCCATCAGATATTGGCCATTTTTCAGTATTTTATCAAGATTTGGTATCAATCCTTTTGAAGAGGCGATATCAATATACTCTTTTTGACTACCATCAAGGCATATAACTACTACAGTTGAAGAAAGTGATTTATTGTATTGTCTTTTGTTTATTTCAATTTTATCACTCATAACTACTATTGCCCACTATAAAGAACAAACTTCCGATTTATTTAAAATTTGTTCATAAAGTTTTAACATAAATTTTACAAATTTACTTTTAAAATGTCTTAATCAGAACTATTTTAGTTTTGAGGAATAAAAATAGATGGGGACAATTTCTTTAAAGAACATCAATAAGTCATTTGGCTCAACTGAGGTGCTTAAACAACTAAGCCTTGATATCCAAGATGGCGAATTTTTAACATTAGTGGGTCCATCCGGTTGCGGCAAATCCACTTTGTTAAAAATTATTGCCGGATTGGAGCAACAAAATAGTGGTGACGTAATTATTGATGATAAGAATGTTAACAGCACCAGAGCTAGCAAGAGAGACTTAGCAATGGTTTTTCAATCTTACGCTCTTTACCCGCACCTGACAGTCAGAAAAAATTTAGAAACACCTTTGAAATTAAGAGACTATAGTTTTGTAGAGAGGTTGCCTCTTATTGGTAATTTTGTACCAAGTAGAAAAGAAAAAAAGAAATCAATTGATGACCTTGTTTTCAAAACATCTGAAACTTTAAAAATAACAGAACTACTTGATAGGAAGCCAGGTCAACTATCTGGTGGTCAAAGACAAAGAGCGGCACTAGGAAGAGCGATGGTAAGAGAACCAGTCGCATTCTTAATGGATGAACCTTTATCAAATCTTGATGCTGCATTAAGAGTTCATATGAGATCTGAACTATCTGAGCTTCATAATTCTTTAAAGACCACTTTCATTTATGTGACGCATGATCAAGCTGAAGCACTTACAATGTCAACTCGAATGGCGGTAATGATTGATGGGGAACTTTTGCAACTTGATACTCCAAGTGAGGTTTATAATAATCCATCATCTTTAAGGGTTGCAGAATTTGTTGGCAGCCCAAAGATTAACACATTTGCTGCTCAGATTGGCTCTGATGGTTCTGTTGAATTTATGGGTATTAAGCTTGAAAGAAAATTTAATACTAATAGTCAAAAAGCTTTAGTTGCTGTGAGACCAGAACATTTAGAAATTACAAAAGACTCAAACAAACCTGCATTTGAGGCTACAGTTTCATACCGAGAAAACCTTGGTTCTGATATATTTTACCATGTTCAAGTTGATCAATCTGACTCTAAAATCATAGTCAGAGGCTCACCACAAGTTGGACTGATCTCAAATGGGGAAACAGTTAGAATAAGTCCCTCTCATGCAGAGGCTATGCTTTTTGAAACATCTGGTGAGCGTATCCGATAAATATGCACCACTCTAAAGCACATATTTGGTTTGTTTGGCCTGCAATCATACTAATGATTGTCATATTAATACTTCCAATTTTTTTAGCCGGAGGTATCTCATTTACTAATTACAATCTTGGTAATTCTAGTTTCGAATGGGTAGGCATGGAGAATTATGAAAAAATGTTCTCCAGAAAAACTTACATTAAAATGATTATATCAACGGCAACTTACGTGTTAATCGTTGTCCCTGTTTCAGTGGTATTAGGTTTAGTTGCAGCCATTATGCTCAACTCTCTTCGATTTGGAGCTGATATTTATAAAACAATTTTCTTTCTTCCGGTAATGGCTACTTTATTGGCAATGGCTATTGCTTGGGAATTTACTCTTCATCCAACTCTTGGAATAATAAATTCTTTTCTTGCCAATGGATGTGGAGGTATAAGAGAATTTATTTTAGGTTTTCATTGGCTACCGTGGGTTAGTTCCGAGGACAGTTGGTACAGTGTTGCTTGTGCTAACAATATGGATTTCCCGTATTGGCTCAAAGATAAAAAAACAGCGATTTGGACAATTTGTTTTATAGGAGTATGGCAAGCCTTTGGATTTAATATGGTGTTATACTTAGCTGGTTTAACAAGCATACCAAGAGAATTGTATCATGCTGCAGAAATGGATGGTGCTCAGTCAACTTGGGAACAATTTAAACTTGTAACTTGGCCAATGTTAGGTCCTACAACTCTTTTTGTGGTAACCATAACGACAATAAGGTCATTTCAAGTATTTGACACAATTGAAATTCTTACAAAAGGCGGCCCTGCAAAAACAACTTATGTAATGATGTACGCAATTTTTGAAAAAGCAATTCAACAAAATATTACTAGTATTGGTGCAGCGATTACTGTTGTGTTTATAATTTTTATAATCTTGCTAACATTCTTCCAAAGATATGTGATTGAGAAAAGGGTACATTACTAAAATGTTAGCTAGACATTATATTGGAGAGTCATGGAAGCATGGACTGCTCATTATTGGAGCATTAATTGTGTTGATCCCATTCTACATGATGGTTTCAATGTCACTTAAATCTCAACAAGAAATTCAGTCAATATCTGGTGGATTAGTCGGAGCGCAGGAGATTCAAACATTCCCAGTATGTACTAAGCACGGATACACCGAAGAGGTATGTACAATGCGGCCATATAAATACAATTTCTGGTTTGCGTTCAAAAAAGCCCCAATTCCAAGGTATTTAATGAACGGTTTGATCGTGACTATTTCAATCTTTTTAATACAAGTATTGATTGCACTTCCATGTTCTTATGCACTAGCGAAACTCAGGTTTAAAGGAAGGGAATTTGTCTTTTCCATGGTTCTATTCTGTTTATTAATTCCTGTACATGCTATCGCATTACCATTGTATGTCATGTTAGCAAAAGCTGGACTAGTGGATACCTATGCAGCCTTGATAATACCGTGGACGATATCTGTGTTTGGAATTTTTCTCATGCGGCAATTTTTTATGACAGTACCAGATGAACTTATTGATGCTGCAAGGATGGATGGTATGGGAGAGTATTCTATTGTTTGGAAAGTTATGCTTCCTGTAGCCATACCGGCGTTACTCGCTTTTGCTATTTTCTCAGTTGTTGCTCACTGGAATGATTATTTTTGGCCTAGGATTGTTATTACAGGTAATCGTGATTTGTTTACACCACCACTTGGTATTAGAGAATTTAGAGGCGGAATTGATAGTGATGAATTTGGACCTATGATGGCGTCAATTGTTACTGTTACCATTCCACTAATTGTGGCTTTCATAGTTGCTCAAAAAAGATTTGTTGAAGGTATAACTATGACTGGAATGAAGTAATTATTTACCCAGAGCGTTTACCATAACAATACCAAGTATAATTAGCCCGCAACCAAGAATTCCAAATAAGTTTGGACTCTGACCAAACTTAATTATACTTAACATGAACGTTCCAAAAATCACTAAACCAGCATAAGAGGCATAGGCAATTCCCATTGGTAAAAACTTCATTACCTTAGAAATAAAAAAGACTGCGATTACTATGGAAATAGCACTTAGTGAAGTTGGTATGAATTTCTCGTATCCATTTGATATTTTTGCAAAATTATTTGAAAGTATCCCGAAGAAGACTGCTGCAGCTAAATAAAAATATCCAATCAATTTAGATATCTATCTCATAAGGAAATGAGTTTAGTTGCTTCAAGCCATCTTTGGTTACAACGAACTGATCCTCAAGTTTAATTCCTTCTTTACCGCCAACTTCACCAATATAACTCTCTACACAGATAGTCATATTTTCCTCAAAATTGGCTGAGTAATCTGCATTGCTAAAATCTCTATTTGGGTAAGCAACAAGTGGCCATTCATCACAAAGACCGACACCATGAATAATGCATGGATAATGATTATCGTAACAATTATCAGGCAATGTCCAGGATTTTTCTGCAAATTCTCTAAAATTTACACCAGCTTTAATTAGGGATTTGTTATGATTAATATGCTCTAAAGACATTGAGTAGAGCCTTTTTTGTTCATCATTTAGACGATTGCCCTCAACAAAGGTTCGAGAGATATCAGCACAGTAACCGTACGGTCCAACCATATCTGTATCAAAAGCAACTAAATCTCCAGACTCAATGACTCTGTTACTGCATTCTTGAAGCCAAGGATTTGTTCGTGGTCCAGATACTAAAAGACGAGTCTCAAACCATTCCCCACCATTTTCAATATTGACTTTATGCATGTATGACCAAAGTTCCTCTTCTGTCATACCTGCTTGAAGTTTATCTTTCATTAGCCACATTCCTTTTTCAGCAGTCTCAATAGAAGCCTTCATGCAAATTAACTCATCATCAGATTTAATAGATCTTGCAAGCTCAATGTACTTTTGGGCGTTCACTAGTTTAACATTAAACTGTTTAAGTAACATCTGTATTCCAACTGGATCGGAAACATCTATTGCAAGGCAATTATTATCAGGTGAATGCTCTCTCATTAAATCTTGAACAGTGCCAGCCCATTTTTTTGCATTTTTATCAACAAAATTATTTGCCGAAAAAAAATCCCAACTATCAACTGCTCGAATATCATCAATCGTGCATAAATGTTCTGAGAGATGCTCGCTCTTCGGATAATCAAATAGTATTACTTTTCCCTCTGCAGAAATAAATACAAATCGCACAAGTTCATGCATTGTAAATAAACTCATATTTCTACTGTCAGTTGCATACCTTATATTGATCGGATCAAATAATATGCAAGCACCAACATTATTTAATCGTAGTTGTTCTAAAACTCTATTGAGTCGGTACATACGTAAACGGTCGAAGTCTATTTTTTCTTCGTAGAGCCTAGGTTTGTAAACTTGATTTTCAAAATTTTGGTTAATTGTTTCGAAAAACTTTGGGCCAATTTTACGGTCAGCAAATTTACTTGTAAAATTACTCATCCCAATGACTTTTAAAATTATTCTTTTCAAATCTTAAAAGATGATCACTAAATTGCAATTTAAGTTTTTTTGCACTATTGCTAATTTTATCAAGGAAATTAATACTTATTTTTATAATTCTTTGTTCACTTTCGGATATTTGACCAACATAGGTGATAGCATTCCATAATCCAAGAGAGTTCATCGGTGAAAATTTTTTCTTAGAGGATAATGATAGGTTTATAAATGAAAATAAAAATGAAGATGTGGATACTTTAAATTTTTTTCTAAAATGAGGTATATTCTTATTCAGGCTTTCTACAAATTTTTTGGGATCACTAAATTGATAGGGATTAATTTTTGGAAAGAATAATTTGAGAAGCTTTTTTGAAAAATCATTTCCAGATGAATAAATAAAAAATAGCTGACCTTTTATATCTAACATTTTTAATAATGGAATAAGTACAAGCTTAAGTGTTCTTTCGTAAGGAGATCTTAGCCTGAAAGCTTGAGATGCAATTATATAGTCATAAAACTTTGGAATACTCTCTAACTTACTTGGTATCAAATGCTTTAATGCAATTTTTTGATCCTTTCTATAAATAACCATTAGTGTCTTTTGCTTCGGTCTCAATATGGTTGAAGAAGTATCTTCTTTTATATCCCAATTTTTTCTTATAACCTCACCCATATTCATGAGTTGCTGATTGAAACTAAAACTTGAATTTCCAACTAATTCTTTTTTAATTAACTTACAATCTGTGAATCGATTATCATTAATTTCTCTGTATGACGCATTCGTTATACAGAAAACTAAATTCTTATGTTCAAAAAATCTATAACCAAGATAATTTAGAAGACTGTTAATATCATCAATACTAATTTCTTTTCCAACAACTATAATTGGATCTTCAGGAAATTTGTCATGAACAGCCGATAGCAATGTGCAGATAACTGAGCCATCTCCTGTCCCAGCATCAAAAATTCTAAATGCATCTTTAGTAATTTTAGAATTTTTTAAATACTTCGCTAATTGAAAAGCTATTCGACTTTTCTCGTTGGTAGAATTTACAAATGATAAATATTTATCTCTTGAATCAAAAAAATCCGACTTTTTTGCCCCCACTTTATTTCTCCTAGTTTTTTTTAAACTAGAAATGCATTGATTACCATAATAGAGTTAACTGGTTAGTTTATAAATATGACTTTAAAAACCTAGATTTTATTGGGTATATTTGGCGCAGTTTTAGCATTAGCAATAATGGTTTTTGATATTTACAAAAGAAACAAATAATCTAACTCAAGTAACATTTATTATAATAATAAGACATGACCAATATTATTAAATCAGGTGGAAGCCACGAAACAGACGTTGTAATTATCGGCGCTGGCCCATGTGGTCTGTTTCAAGTTTTTGAATTGGGTCTTTTAGACATGAAGGCTCATTTAATCGACAACCTTGATAAAATAGGAGGGCAGTGCGCAGAATTATATCCTGATAAAAATTTATATGATATTCCAAGTAGGCCTGCTATTACTGGCCAAGAACTAACCGATGATTTAATAAAACAAGCTGAGCCTTTCAATCCTTCTTATCATCTCAATCAATTAACCTCTAAAATATCTCTAAATGAAAACGATATTTTAGTTGAAACCGATAAGGGCACATCCATTAAATGCAAGTCTCTTGTGATTGCAGCGGGCGCTGGTAGTTTTGTTCCAAGAAAGCTTCCTGCAGAGGGCTCTCAGGAGCTAGAAAATAAAAATATTTTTTACTCTGTAAAAAAAAGATCTGATTTTAAAGATAAGAATATTTTAATAATTGGCGGTGGTGACTCTGCGCTTGATTATGTTATGGGATTTCAAGGAATAGCCAAAAATGTTTCTTTAGTCCACAGAAGAAAAGAATTTAAAGGAGTTCAAGACTCTGTAAATAAAGTTATGTCTTTAGTTGATAAAGGTTATGTTAACTTCAACATGGGAAGTTTAAAAAAAGTTGAAAAAAATGATAACGGTAAAGTCACAGTGACACTTAATGATGAAAATACATTAAGTGATATTGACGCCATTTTTCCTTTTTTTGGATTAAAAATAGAATTAGGCCCAATAGCAGACTGGGGCTTAAATTTAGAGAAAAATTTAATTTCAGTAAATACTGAGAATTTTGAAACTTCTGTTCCAAGAGTTTTTGCTGTCGGAGATATTTGTATTTATCCTGGTAAATTAAAGTTAATTTTAAGTGGCTTTCATGAAGCAGCTCTTGCAGCAAAAAAAATGTTTGAATACTGTCACAGTGATAAGAAATATGTGTTTAGATACACTACCTCTTCTAGTGACTTACAAAAAAAACTTGGCGTAAAGTAACTAAGATAAATGCTTATAAACAGTCGTTCTAGAGATATTTAAAGTTCTTGAAACTCTGCTAACTTTTTCGCCAGTTTGCTTATATGTTTTTTGAATAAGAATACACTGCTTTTCTTTTATTGCAGATCCTTCGCAATTAACACAAGGCTTATATGGTTGTTTGAAATTATTATTTACCCTATTAAGATTTGATACTTGTCTTTGAAATAGCTTAATAAAAAGACTTGAGCCCAACCAATCTTTTACTTTTAAAACTTTATCTAAATTTAAATCATAAGCAATTTTATGATATGGAGTAGTAAAGATATTAAAAAAATCATTTGTTGTATCTTTAAAAATACCACTTAGCATAACTCTTGCGTTAGAATTTACTCCTTCTATTTCTCCATCATCATTAACAGCAATTAAACCTATACTGTTTGTATTCAGGTATTCGCTTCTTGGGTGAAAAGAGTAAATGTTAGTGTGCTGAAATGAATTCAAAAATAATTTCTGTTCTACAGATTTTGCAGATAGTTTTACAAGAGCCAAAGTATGATCTTGTCTTGATGATGTGTCTGTTGAAGCGTCTATAATACCAACAATATTTTGGTTATGATCAAAAATTGGACTTGCAAAACAGGAAAGTTGACAATGTTCATTAAAAAAATGCTCACCTCCAGCAACTATTGATGCAGACTTTGTTTTAAGTGTTAATCCTAATCCATTCGTTCCTCTATACTCTTCTTTCCAAACTGAGCCAGGTATAACAACCTTTCTTGCTTTACTATTATAAAATTCATTATCATAGAGTGTGTCGAGTACAACTCCCTCGTTATCCGCAAAAGCAACCATAAAGTTTGTTCCAGCAATTTGAGAATGAAGAAGTTCCAACTCTGGTAAAATAAAACCTCTGATATCGTTATACTCATCTTGGAGTTCATTTAATTTTGATGCACTTATTACACTTTCAATAGAATTTCTCTCAGGACTTAAACCATTTTCAAAACATCTAATCCAACTATCAACAATTTTTTTATCTGTAAAATCTAAAGATATGTTTCTATCCTTTTCCAAAAGACGAGTTCTTTCAATTAACTGTCTGTAAGATTGCATTTTTGAAAATTAGCAATTTCATAAAATTATTACAACTTCTAAGATTGTTCAAAAAATGGACAATTTTTTGATTTTTTTCTTTTAAACAAGAGTATGCATCAATTTTGAACATTGGATCTGTGGACTTTTTATAGTTTAATGAATGTTATTTTTGGGAGGAATTGATGAAAGCACAAGTATTACATAGCTATGACCCTGAGATGAAACAGGACGTTTGGGTAAAGGAAGAGGAAGTTCCAAACCCAAAACTTGAAAAGGCATCTGACGTCATTGTTAAAATTGGAGCGGCAGGCGTCTGTAGAACAGATTTACATGTCATCGAAGGTGAGTGGAGACATATTCAGGACCCTGATGATAAACTTTTACCATGTGTAATGGGTCACGAAAACGCTGGATGGATTGAGGAAGTTGGAAGTGATGTAGAGGGATTTAAAAAAGGTGACTCAGTTATTCTCCATCCAATTATCTCTGGAACCAATGGTACTTGTTTAAGTTGTAGAAAAGGTCTAGACACTCACGCCGAGAACGGAATTTTTCCAGGATTAAATGTTAAAGAAGGTGGATACTCTGAATTATTAAAAACAAGTGTAAGAAATCTCATCAAGATTCCTAACACATTAACCCCTAAGGATGTTGCACCATTTTCTGATGCCGGTTTAACAGCATATCGTGTTGCAAAAAAAGCAACAAGACATCTTTTACCAGGTGAGAACTGTGTTGTAATAGGTGCTGGTGGTTTGGGTCACATAGCCATCCAATGTTTAAAAGCAATGTGTGCTGCGAATATAATTATTGTAGAAAAATCTGAAACCGCACTTAAGCATGCTATGCCTCTTGGAGGAGATCATGGTGTTTTAATTGATGGCAATGAAGTAGAGAGAGTTATGGAATTAACCAAAGGTCTTGGTGCTGAGGCAGTCATCGATATGGTAGGAGAAAAAGGTTCAACTTCAATGGGTCTTAGTATGACTAAAAACACTGGGTCTTATTATATAGTTGGTTACGGAGAAGATATTAAAATCAAATCCGTTGATATGATTATTTCTGAGAGAAATATCATAGGAAATTTAATTGGTACATGGTCCGAACTTTATGAGCTAATGGAATTAGCGAATAAAGACCTAGTAAGGTTATCCATGCAGGAGTACAAGCTTAGTGAAGCCAATAAAGCTTTGCATGATCTTAATAACGGTCTTGTAAAAGGAAGAGCAGTTTTAGTACCATAAAAAGTTTGTTATCAGATTAAGTTCTGAGCAAAAAACGAAGTATTAAGGGAGGGAAATATATGAAACTTAAAACTTTGATAAGCGCCTTGGCGTCTGTCCTCTTGATAGGCAGCCAAGTTGCACATGCAGACAAGTGGGGAGATCAATTTCCACACATCGCTGCTACAGGAGATATTCCTGGAATGTGTTCTTATGAGTCTATGTCTCAAAAAGACTATAGTGGAAGAACACTTACTATAAATACACACGCTATCCCTGTTATGGGAGAGCCAACCGCTCTTCACGCTGAGCAGTTTGAAAAATTAACAGGTGCTAAAGTAGAAGTAACACATACTCCTGCTGGTGACCTTTACTCAAAGGCAATGGTTCCTTTCCAAGCTGGTCAGGCCCCATATGATATCGTCTTTGGTTTTTCAAACTTTATCAATGACTGGAAAAGATATTTAGCGCCTGTGCCACAAGAATATGTGGACCAAATGGATGGTGTATCAGCCTCACATAAGGCTATCGCTTCATGGGACGGTGTTATGTATCAGTATCCAGTTGATGGTGACAGACACTATTTAAAATATAGAAAAGACGTCATCGATAATCCTGAGATGCAAGCTAAGTATAAAGCTGATACAGGTAAGGAATTAAAAGTTCCAACAACTTGGAAAGAGTACGGAGAAATGGCTTCTTACTTTAATGGTTGGGACTGGGATGGTGACGGAGAGCTAGAATATGGTTCTGCTGAGGTTATGAAAAAAGATGACCTTATGTATGCTGCTTTCTATTCTCGTTCAGTTGCTTACGCCAAAAATGAGAGTACCCCAGGAGGTTTCTTCTTTGATTTAGAAACCATGGAACCATTAATTAATAACCCTGGATTTGTTGAAGCTCTCACAGATTGGGTTGATGCAGTTAACTATGTACCACCTGGAGGAATTAACTTTGGTCTAGGAGATGAAATTAACTCTTTTGGTGGAGGCCAGACCTTATTTAGTTTCTCATGGGACGATGCTTTTGTAGCAGCAATGCAACCAGATAGTCCAATTGCAAACCAAGTTGGTGCCGCACAACTTCCTGGTGCAGAAAAAGTTTGGAACAGAGGGATGGGTGCCTGGGAAGCAAGATATAATCAAGCTCCTTTCTTCGTATGGGGATGGGCAGTTGGTGTTGCAGGAAAGTCAGAAAATAAAGATGTCGCTTTTGATTATCTTTGCTTCTTTGCAAATGGAGCTAATCACCAAGCAGATATCGGAATTGGTCGATTTGGTGTGAACCCATTTATGGAAGAGGACTTTAAAGCTGATGTTTGGACACAAATTGGTTGGGATTCAGACATTGCTCAATCATATGTCGACACACTTGCTGATATGGAAAAAAGTACTAACAGAGTATTTCCATTAAGAGTTCCTGGTACTTTTGAGTTCAACAGTGCACTAGCAACTGGAACGGCAAAAGCTTTAGCAGGACAATTATCTCCTCAAGAGGCACTTGACGAAGTTTATGCTGAGTGGGTATCAATTCTCGATAGAGTTGGTGCTGATAACGTTAGAGATGCATACGCTGTTGGTGTCAAAATGGAAGATAACGAATTATAAATTATTAATTTGATTTAACTTAGTGATCGCTCATAATACTGAGCGATCACCCCAAAGATTAATTTTATAAAATATTTATTACTGAATGAACTTTAAACATAAATATGTATTTTTACTCCCAGGTTTAATAGTTTTAATTGGTATACTAATTTTTCCAATAATTTTTACTGTAAGGTTAAGTTTATCAGGATGGAATAGTTTTAATCCTGGATTAGATTTTATAGGTCTTAAAAATTATATTCGATTATTTACTGATGACCCTCGTTTTTGGCAGTCATTTTTTAGATTAAGTTTTTTAGCAATAACTACGGTTTTTCTTCAATATATAATTGGGTTTGCTTTGGCCCACATGGTCTGGAAGGACATTAAGTTTAAAAGATTTTTTAGAGTTTTGTTTCTCATTCCTATGATGACAACTCCAGTAATTATGACTGTTATTTGGAGAACTTTTTTTCATGAGTCACTAGGGCCTTTAAATGATTTTCTGAGTATTTTTGGAGTACAGCCTCCATGGTTATCTAGTCCTGGTTTAGCAAAAGTTTCCATTATTGTAGTAGAAGTTTGGCAGTGGACATCGTTTATGTTCCTATTAATGTTGGCTGGACTTTTAAGTTTACCTAAAGAGCCTTTTTTAGCAGCAGCTGTTGATGGTGCCTCTCCATTTAAAAAATTTATTTATGTCACTTTTCCCTTGATGGCACCCATATCTATTGGTGCAATAATAATAAGACTTATTGAAGCTTCTAAAATTATGGATACAGTTTTTGTTTTGACAAGCGGTGGTCCGGGCACGTCTACGGAAACATCTAGCTTTTTCATTTTCATAAAAGGGCTTCGCGAATTCCAAATGGGATACGCCGCAACCGCCTCATTTACGTACCTTATTATCATGATCATAAGTTTGACAATTATTGTTAAAGTCTTAACGAAGGTTTTGATGAGAGAATAAAATGCCTAAATTATATACATTTTTGAAATATTTCTTTGTTGTACTATGGGCTTGCTTTGTTATAGCGCCTTTTCTTTGGGCCATATCAACCTCTTTTAAGGATTTTAATTCAGTGACAGGTGGAGCGACATATATCCCTTGGTTGCAGTTTGAACCAACGTTAGATGGATGGAGTGTTTTATTTAAGCCCGGTTCCCAAGGTGGAATAAATATTATCGGACCATATTTCAATAGTATTTTTGTTACATTAACAGCAAGTTTGATCAGCATTGTTTTAGGCACATTAGCTGCATACGCTTTATCTCGTTACACCTTCAAAGCTGGAATTGTTAAAAATAATGATATTACGTTCTTTTTTATATCCCAAAGAATTATGCCACCTGTTGTATTGTCAATTCCTTTTTTTATTTTTTTAAGCTCCTTAGGGCTTCTAGATAGTCTCGCTGGTTTAATTCTAGTTTATATTGTTTTATTAATGCCAATTGCTGTTTGGATTATGGTTGATTTTTTTAATCGTGTTCCCAGAGAAATTGATGAAACAGCTTTAATTGATGGATGCAATCCATTTCAAGCTTTTTTTAAAGTTGTTCTTCCTAATTCAGTTCCGGGTATGTTAGTAGCAGGTTTGTTTTGTATTATATTTGGTTGGATTGATTTTTTCTTTGCTTTTATATTAACCTTTACAAAAGTACAGTTGTTGCCAGTCAAAATTGTAGCATTAAATTCTTCAATTACACCTTGGTGGAGCTTATCTGCAGCAGCACTTGTATCTGTTGCACCGTTAATAATCGTGGCGTTTATTGTAGAGCGTTATTTATCAAAGGGCAATTTATCTGGAGCTTTAAAATAATGTCTTTAATGCTCAATCATATTTCTTTTAAACCAACAGAGGAATATCATTTAAATGATATTAGTTTGAGATTTGACTCAGGAAAAATGTACACGATATTAGGTAGAACTTTATCAGGTAAAACCACACTTTTGAAAACTATTGCTGGTCTTCAAACACCTGACTCGGGATCTATAAATTTTGAAGATACAGATTTTTTATCAATTCCTGTTTGGAAAAGAAATGTAGCGATGGTGTATCAACAATTTATAAATTATCCGCATTTAAATGTCAGAGATAACGTCGCTTTCCCACTAAAACAAAGGAAAATGGATGAAAATCTAATTGAAAAAGAAGTTCAAGAGGCAATGGAAAAAGTTGGTTTAATCGGTTTTGAGTCAAGAAAAATTCAAGAACTATCTGGTGGACAACAACAAAGAGTAGCTCTCGCAAGGTCTTTAGCAAAAAAAGCTAAAATACTTTTATTAGACGAGCCTCTCGTTAACCTTGATTACAAATTGAGAGAAGGCCTTCGAGAAGAATTTAAAAAACTTTTTAATGTATCTGACGAGTCAAACTCAATTTTAATTTATGCTAGCACAGATCCTTTAGAGGCGATGCAACTCAACGGCGATATTATTGTAATTGATGAAGGTAAAATACTTCAGACAGGTACAGCTAAAGATGTATTTGAAAATCCTGCAACTGCTAAAGTTGCTGAAATTACTAATGACCCTGCAATGAATATCAATAAATGTCTTATACAAGATAATTCTTTGATTATGAATGATAGCGTTCAAATCCAAATCCCTGATGAACTCAAGTCTGTACCTAATGGAAAGTATTTAGTGGGCATTAGAGCCACAGATATATATCTTGATGATCAAGGTTTTGCTTTTGATGTAGAAATTTCTGAAATATCAGGTTCAGAGACTTTTCTTCACTTACGTAATAATAATTTAAAATGTGTTGCCACAATTGAAGAAGTAAAAACATATAACACAAATGAGGTTGTAAAAATTAATTTTGATAAATCAAAAATTTATTTGTTTGAGGAGTCAGGAGATCTCCGACACTCTCCCTATCAACAATAATGGCTAAAATAATTTTAGATAATATTGCACACACATACGAGCCCAATGCAAGCAACCCAATATTTGCTTTGAAAGAAATGTCTCTTTCTTGGGCAGATGGTGGACGTTATGCACTGCTTGGTCCCTCAGGTTGTGGAAAGACAACAATGTTAAATATTATGAGTGGTTTAGTAAATCCTTCCCATGGAAAAGTATTTTTCGATGAAAGAGAAGTAACCTCAATGATTACTGAAGAAAGAAACATCGCCCAAGTGTTTCAATTCCCTGTAATTTATGGAACAATGACAGTATTCGAAAATCTTGCTTTTCCCTTAAAATGCCGACAGTTTCCTGAGGATCAAATAGAAAGGAAAGTCAAAGAGGTCGCAGAAATACTGAATTTACAAGATTATTTGAATAATCGAGCAAAAGGATTAACAGCAGATCAAAAGCAATTGATTTCCCTTGGAAGAGGTTTAGTTCGGGAGGATGTAGCTGCTATATTAATGGATGAACCACTGACAGTTATTGATCCTGACTTAAAATTTCGTCTCAGAAGAAAATTAAAAGAAATAAATGATAAGTACAAGACAACATTGATATATGTAACTCATGATCAGAATGAGGCTATGACATTTGCAGATAATATTATAGTTATGGATCAAGGTGAAGTTGTGCAGGCAGGATCACCAAAGGACCTTTTTGAGAGACCTCAAACAACATTTGTTGGTTATTTTATTGGTTCACCTGCAATGAATTTATATAAATGTTCCGCAAGTTCTAAAAATGAAATTAGTATAGGTGTTAATTCATTCAAAGTTCAAACTAATATTAACAATTTTAAATCGGAAAATCTAAAACTAGGAATTCGTTCTGAGTATATTACTGTCGAAAATGAACATAGCGATAATTCATTAGAAGCGGATGTAATCGAAGTCGAAGATTTTGGAAATTATAAACTTATTACAGCGTCTTTTGATTCATTTAAAATAAAAGCAAAAGTTAAAAGAGAATTAGACATACCGTCAGAAAAAGTTATTCTAAAATTACCAGCAGAACATTGCTGCATATATGAAGATAATAAACTCATTTAAAAAAACTTCTTTATTTACATTTTGTCTATTATTTTTTAGTGCATACACGTATTCTATAACCTTAGAGAAAACACCAGTATCTTTAAACAATCCTTGGGGAATGAGCTGGACGGAAAATCAGTTATTGATCACGCAAAAATCAGGTGAAATTTATCTTGTTAACACAAATGATTATACAAAAATAAAAATTGATCATAAAATTCCCTTTGTTCAACATGGACAAGGAGGACTTCTAGATATAGTAAGTGATAAAAATATTATATGGGTCACTGGTTCTATTAAAAAAAATGGTAAATACACTACTGCCATTTATCGCGCTGAGCTTAAAAACAATATCCTCATAAATGAACAACTTATTTATGAAGCATTACCATACTTCAGTAATGGTAAGCATTTTGGTTCACGAATAGAAATTCTTGATGATTATCTTTATGCTAGTATAGGGGAAAGAGGCAAGGGTATGATTGCCCAAGACTTTTCAAACTCTATTGGTGCCATAATCAGAATTCACAAAAATGGGGAATTACCAGATGATAATCCTTTCATTTCAGGCAATAACTGGTTACCTGAGTTATACCAAATTGGTGTTAGAAACCCTCAAGGGATGACATTGGATCCTCAAACAAATTCAATTTATATATCTAATCATGGACCCAAAGGGGGCGACTTCATAGGAAAAGTTGTAAGTGGATCAAATTATGGTTGGAAAAAAATAGGTTGGGGTGGAACCAATTACTCAGGGACTAAAATAGGCGACGGTAATGCGTGGGAGCCTGGATTTATAAAACCTGATTTTATTTGGGTGCCATCAATAGCAGTAAGTGGTATTAAGTTTTATCATGGAGATGCCTTTCCAGAGTGGGAAAATTCACTCTTAGTATCTTCACTAAAATATCAATACCTTTCTGTTTTACACAGAAAAGATAATATATTTGTTAAAGAGGAGATAATTTTTAAAGATAAAATTGGAAGAGTAAGAGATTTAGAGATAGATCAACAAGGCAATATATATGTTATCGCAGATGAAAGGGACTCAAATTTATTTGTTCTTAAACCCTAAATATTATCTATGTTCTAAATAAAGATTATTTTGAGATGAATATAAATAAGGTTTCAATAGCTCTAGACTGTAAAAACCATATTGGAGAAAGTTGTTTTTGGGACTCGAAAGAAAATTGCTTAATTTGGACAGATATCGAAGGTAAAACAATTTGGAAACTTGATGAGAGTAATCAAAGTTTTAAATTTAATTTACCAGATAGAGCTGGTTTTATTTTACCAAGAAAAAAAGATGGATTTATAATTGGATTTCCAAAGTTTATTGCAATCTCTAATCAAAATTTTTCATCTTTTGAAAAAATATGTGACGTTGAAGTTAGTATTAAAAAGACACGAATAAATGATGCAAAAGTAGATCCATATGGTGGAATTGTATTTGGGACTTATAATGAAGATCCAGATAAATTAAATAGAAAACCTATTGCAAATCTTTACAGACTTGCTCCAGACTTGTCCTTAACTCATCTCTTATCAAATATTACTGTCTCTAATGGACTAGCCTTCTCTCAAAAGGATAATATTATGTATTTTGCAGACACCCCAACTGGTCGGATACAAAAATTTAGCTACAATCAAGATTTTAAAAAACTAATTGAATTAGAGTCAAATATGATTTTCAAAGATGTTGGAGAACCAGATGGTGCCACTTTGGATATTGATGATAACTATTGGTCAGCAAGGGTTAGGGGAAAATGTATTATATGTATTGATACAAAAAATGGCAAAATCATTGAAAAAATTGATCTCCCTACTAGCACACCTACTTGTGTAACATTTGGAAATTCTGATTTATCATGTCTTTATGTGACCTCTTTAAGAGCAGATCCAAATAACGATAGTGCTGACGGCAATCTCTATAAAATTAAAACAGGAACTCAAGGTTTAAAACAACTTTTAGCTGATTTTTGATTTTTATAAATATTTTTTATTCACTAAATTTTCGACATTTAATTCACTCATGTTATTTAAGAAAAAAACGATATTTTGTGAAGCTTCTAAGGACATTCTTTCCCTACATTCTAATGTTAATGCAGCGTTGTGCGGTGTCAGCAAAATATTATCTAACTTAAAAAATGGATGATTGGACTCAGGCGGCTCAGATACAAATACATCCATTCCTGCACCTTGAATTTTTTTTGAATCTAAAGCTATGCATAAGTCATTTTCATTAACGATTCCACCTCTCGATGTATTAACAAGAATAGAGTTTTTCCTCATCAGATTTAATTCTGTTTGGGAGATAAAGTTCTTAGTATCTCCATTTAATGGTAAATGGATAGTAATAAAATCAGCTATAGTTAAACCTTGGTTTTTCTCAATCGGTATACATTGATTTCTTATTATTATTTCATTATCTAAAAAAGGATCATATACATATACTTCCATATCAAATCCGAGACATCTCTTAGCAACTTCTTTTCCTATTCTACCAAAACCAATAATAAGTACTTTCTTTTTATACAATTCAAAAAAATTGGGTAATTCAGATCTTTTTTCAAAGTTACCTTCTTTAACTAGACTATCTGATAGGGATAAATTTTTTGTTAAATAAATGAAAAATGATAATACATGTTCTGCAACACTTACAGCATTAGAAGTAGATGTAATACAAAGCGCAATTTTATTCTCATTGAGAAAATCAAGATCAACGTTATCGTAACCAACTCCATGTCTTGATATGATTTTTAAATTGTCACAATGTTGTAAAATCTCTTTATCAAGTCTTGTAGTTCTTAATAAAATTCCATCAACATCTTTTAATTGTTCTTTTAAGTTTTGTATTTCAAAATTCTCAATTTCAATGACTTTGAATTCGTTTTCTTTCAAAAACGATAAGCCTTTTTGGTCAACTTTACCTAGTACAGCAACTTTCATAATTCTCTTGATTCAAAGTTATGTCAAAAAAGTGCGAATTTTCAAAGGTTTTTCGTTCAAATTATCTTTCTATCGTGTAATATCATCAAACGGTTAAGTTTTTTTGGAGGAATTATGAAAACCATCAAATTATCTTGTGCTCACGCACTGTTTAAATATTTAATTGCGCAAAAAACTATCATTGATGGTAAGAAAGCTCCATTATTCCCGGGAGCATTTGCTATTTATGGGCATGGTAATGTTGCTTGTTTAGGCCAAGCAATGGAAGAGTTCCAGTCTGACCTTCCTGGTTTTAGAGGTCATCATGAACAAAGTATGGCTTTGACTGGTATTGGATATGCTAGAGCCATGAGAAGAAAACAAATCTTTATTGCCACTTCATCAGTAGGCCCTGGGGCAACAAACATGGTTACGGCTGCAGCAGTAGCTCTTAGCAATCGACTGCCAATATTGTTATTACCAGGAGATACTTTTGCTAGTCGATTTCCTGATCCTGTTTTGCAACAAGTTGAAAATTTCAACTCACCTATTGAAACCGCAAATGATGCTTTTAAACCTGTTTCAAAGTATTTCGATAGAATTACAAGACCAGAACAAATTCTTGCTTCTCTTCCTCAAGCTATCCAAGTCATGCTTGACCCCTCTGACTGTGGACCAGCAACTATTGCAATGTCACAAGATGTTCAAGGAGAGTCATTTGATTACCCTGAAGTATTTTTCGAAGAAAAAGTACACGAGATAAGAAGAGTTCATCCAGATCCAAGTCAGATCAATCAAGCAGTCGAAAAAATAAAAAACTCAAAACAACCTATTATTATTTCAGGAGGAGGTGTTCTCTACTCTGAAGCAGAGCAAGAACTCTCAAAATTTGCAAAAAAACATAACATTCCTGTCACATCAACGGTAATGGGTATTGGTTGTATGACTAAAGATGATCCGTATTATATTAGTGCGGTCGGTGCGTTAGGAGAAGGCTCATCAAATAGTTTATCTAAAGATACCGACTTAGCTTTAGCCATTGGTACAAAGCTCGCAGATTTTACAACAGGCTCATGGGCAAATTTTGAAAATCCTAATTTCAAATTAGTTTCCGTAAATACAGCTCGATACGACACTACAAAACATTTAGCAACCCCTGTTATAAGCGATGCTAAAGTAGGTCTTCAGAAAATATCTGAAGCTCTTGGTGATTGGAAAGCTCCTGATGACTGGTATAAAAGAGCAATTAAGGAAAAGAATGAATGGGATGCTTATGTTGAAAAACAAAGCGGACCCACCAATCAAGAGGAACCCTCCTATGCTCACGCGGTAGGTGCAGTTTATAGAAATTCAGATCCAAGTGATATTGTAGTAACAGCAGCAGGGGGACTTGTTGGAGAAGTTGTACAAGTTTGGAAACCAAAGCAACTTAATACCTTTGAAACTGAGTGGGGCTTTAGTTGTATGGGATATGAAATTTCAGGCGCACTAGGAATTAAAATGGCTAAACCCGATCAAGACGTAGTGGTATTTGTTGGTGATGGTTCTTACTTATTAAACAATACAGATATATATAGTTCAGTTATCTATGATCAAAAGCTCATTATTATAGTATGTGATAATGGAGGGCATATGGTCATTAATCGCCTTCAATTAGCTAAAGGAGGAAAAGAATACATTTGTAATCTTCGTGCTGCTAGAGCTACCAACCTTAAATTTGTAGATTTTGAAAATCACGCAAAAAGTATGGGAGCTAATGCAGAGACTGTAAGCTCAACCTCAGAGTTAGAGGCAGCCTATAAAAGAGCCAAAGACTCAGATAAAACTTATGTTATTACAATTAAAACTCATGGTTATGAATGGTTAGAGGGGACTGCATTTTGGGAAAGCCCCACACTACAAGATCCAATTACTGATAATAATAAAAGTGCCCTTGAGGATTTTGAGTCTGGAAAGAGCAAACAGCGTAAGGGTGTTTAATTTTTGACATCTAAAAAAAGAGTTGTCTTAATAACAGGCGCTGAGTCAGGTATAGGAAAAAGTACATCTAAAATTTTTTTAGATAACGGATACAAAGTTATTTGTACTTACCTTAAAAATAATAATAACAAAAATACTAAAGATATTGAATATCATCGCATTGATATTACTAAGAATAAGGATTGGGAAAATCTAGCTCTGTATATTAAAAAAAAATTTAAAAAAATTGATGTCTTAGTGAATAGCGCAGGTGTCAGATTGAGTGGAAATTTAGAGACTACGTCTATGAGTGATTGGTCATACCATCTCAATAATAACGTAACAGGCACCTTTCTTGCTTGTAAGTATATTTTACCTTTTCTTAAAAAAGCTAAAAATTCTTCAATTATAAATGTTGCATCAATAAACAGTATTAGAGGAGCAAAAAATATGTTGGCATACGCGACTTCTAAAAGCGCGGTAATATCTTTTACAGCGTCACTTGCTCTGGATTTAACAAAAAATAAAATCAGAGTAAACGCTGTTGCTCCAGGGGCCATTGAAACACCAATGTTGGCTTCCTTTAAAAAAGATTTATCACTGAAAGAGTATCAAAAAAGAATGAGAGAAAACCATCCCATAGGAAGGGTTGGCAAACCAAAAGAAGTGGCCAATGTAATATATTTTTTAGCAAGTGAGAGTGCATCTTTTATGACGGGTTTGACTATACCAGTAGATGGTGGAAGAAGTATAAGGTAGACACTTATTTCAAGTATTTTTGAAATTCATAATAAGAATTTTTGGGTATTCTCTTAAAGTTTCGGAAATCAGTAAAAACTAAACCAAATCTTTTAGAGTAACCAAAGGCCCACTCATAGTTATCAAGTAATGACCAAGCAAAATACCCTTTGACTGGTAATTTTTCATTCACGCAATCTAACACCTCTTTTAAGTGTATATTGAAAAATTCTATTCTATCATGATCTTTAATACTATTTCCTAAAGATAATTTGTCATTATTAGCCATCCCATTTTCTGTAATATAGATTGGAATATTATTATCGTATTCTTTATTAATTCTTTTAATAAAGTAGCTCAATCCCTCAGGATAAAATTCCCACCCCATATCTGTTTTTTTTAGCGTCCCACTATTACATTCATAATTGACACCATCATCTGATTTTTTATATTTGATTAAAGACCGGGTGTAATAATTTAATCCTATCCAGTCAATTGGTGAAGATATTAATTCTAATTGTGTTTTGTAATTTTCTGGAAGGTATTTTTCTAGGATGGATAAAGCTAATTCTGGATATTTACCTTTAAAGATAGCATCTGAAAACCATCTATTATGAATCTCATCAAACAGTTTTGTTGCTTGAATATTTTCTTCATTACTATCTATAGGTTGACCAAATTGATTATTTAAAACTATTCCGATCTGATGATCATTACATGACCTTAATGCTTCAACAGATTGCGAGTGTGCAAATAAAATATTATGCATAGTTTTAGCAGCTGATTGGATATTTTTAATACCTGGTGCATGCTCTCCTAAATAATGACTTAACCAAGAAACACACCAAGGCTCATTAATGGTTGAAATTTTTTCAAATTGATCTCCAAATGTTTTTGATATGAAAAAAGATAATTCTCCAAAATGTTTACAGGTTTCTTGATCTTCCCAACCTTTAATTTTTTGAAATCTTATGGGAAGATCCCAATGATAAATTGTTGGGAAAGCCTCTAAATCACAATTATTTATTTCTTCTAATAATTGCTTGTAAAAATCCACACCCTTTAAATTGACATCTTTATTGTTGTCTGGAAATAATCTAGGCCAAGCAAATGAGAAACGATAGGCTTTAAAACCCGCGTCTTTTATAAGTTTAATATCCTCTTTGAAATATTCAATATGATTACAAGCAAGTTTCCCATCAATGCCATTCAATTTTCTCTCAGCAAAATCATCCCAAATTGATTTACCACAATTGCCATAAATCGTTCCTTCAATTTGATAAGAGGAAGTAGCAACTCCAAAGTTAAAATCTTTTGGAAAGTCTTGAAGAAAAGATAAGTTAATCAATTCTTATTTTATTACTAGAATTGAACAAATTTGTTTTGTTTAAATCAAATTTAATTTTAACATCATCACCAACTTTAATTAAACTATCTCCTGATGCTTCAACTACTATTGGATCACCTTCATTATCTAAATAAATAAAAGTGTTGGAGCCTAATTTTTCTACAACGAATGCTTTGCCTTGGAAATCATAATCTGAGCCATCAGTAATTATTATATCTTCAGGTCTAATTCCAAAAATAATATCACTATTTTCATTTGAATTAATTTTTTTTGAAATTGTAATCTTTGAACCTAAAACATTAATTTCAACTTTATTTTGATCTATTGATGAAATTTTAGCATTTATAAAATTCATCTTTGGAGAACCAATGAAACCTGCAACAAATAAATTTTTTGGGTTATTATATAATTCTATAGGCCTACCTTGTTGAGAAATTTCACCTTGATCTAACACAACAATCTCATCAGATAAAGTCATTGCCTCAGTTTGGTCATGAGTCACATAAACCATGGTTGCATCCAAGTGGTCATGTAATTTTGCTAATTCAATTCTCATTTGAACTCTTAAAGCGGCATCTAAATTAGATAAAGGTTCATCAAATAAAAAGACTTTAGGTTTTCTAGTTATTGCTCTACCAATAGCAACTCTTTGTCTTTGACCTCCTGATAACTGTTTAGGCTTTCTTAGAAGATAATCTTCAATTTGTAAAATTTTTGCAGCCTCATGTACTCTATCTTTAACTTCATCTTTAGGTCTTTTCTCTAATTTCAGTCCAAATGCCATATTATCAAAAACAGTCATATGGGGATAAAGAGCATAAGATTGAAAAACCATGGCAATATTTCTTTCTTTGGGAGGGAGGTTATTTACTTCTTCTCCACCAATTGATATTTTTCCCGAATTAGTTTCTTCTAACCCAGCTATCATTCGTAATAATGTCGACTTTCCACACCCAGAGGGCCCAACGAGCGTTGTAAATGACTGACTTTTAATATTGAGTGAAAAATCCTTTATTACATGAGTTTTTCCAAAGAATTTATTAATTGAGCTAAGTTCTATATCCGCCATCAGTTTAAATATCCTAAAAATTTTGATTGTTTATTAATCATAGTATCTAAAAGTTTTTCAGCCTTAATTGCATCATCAACAATAGGATCTGACAAAAGAGCTAAATACGCACCGTGTTTTGATTTATTTAAAATTGCCTCTGTTGTTAATTGTATGACTCCTGTTTGCGAATTTAAAAGAGCGCCAAATGTTTGAGGATAATTATCTAGTTTTTTTCCATTCGCACCTTTCTTATTAATAATAGCTGGCACTTCTACTACAATATCATTTGGTAAATATTCAATAAAATTATTATTTGGGATATTTACTGCATGTTCAAGTCTATTGTCATCTTCAATAATACTTTCAATAATTGGCACAACTCTCTCATCTAGTTTTGGTTTGCTATTATCAAAAAACCTCCCATACAAAAAGTCATCTTCGTAAAAATTTAAACATCTATTTTTATATTTTTTATAAAAATCTGAAATTCCTTCGTGATCAGCAACGCTGAAAGCCCATTGCATGTATTCTCCAACATGACTGTCTGTTGTAATGGGAAGGTAAGAATATTTTTTAAATAACTCAAAGAAGACCCCTCTTTCAGCGCCAGGGTCTGACTCAAAACCTTCGTGATCATTAATTAAGTTAGAGTAGTAGCTATTAAATTTATCTCGAATAATAGGATATCCATCTTTTTTGGTGTCTTTATACTTGACATCCAATAGGATACTAAAATGATTTAGCCCTCCTGCTTCAAATTCTATATTATCGAGGTCGGTATTGAGCAACGTTGGCAATTGTCTTTCCATAGAATGAATTTCGTGGCATAAGCCAATTATATTTAGATTTGGAAATTTTGTGGTAAGAGCATGACATATTCTTTGCATGGGGTTCGAGTAATTAAATACAACAGCATTCGGGCAAATCTTTTCTATATCCTCACAAATTTCTATGATCACAGGAATTATTCTTAAAGCATGAAATAGACCTCCGGGGCCCCCGTTTTCTCCATAAATTTGTTTAAAACCATACTCAACAGGTACCCCCCAATCTTGTTCCCAGAGTTCAAATCTATTTCCAACTTCAATAGAGATTAAACAAAAATCAGCACCTTTGAGAGCTTCTTCTCTTGAAGTAGTAGCTTCAATTTGAAAATCTACCTGAAGTTTTTCTTTATAATTTTCAGCAATTTTCCTTGTTTTTTCGACTGCTTCGGGTCTTATGTCGTGGAGGACGATAGTGGATCCTTTAAGTATTCGAGACTTATAAAAATCTCCAATTATCTTCAAACCAAAGTTAGTGCTTCCTGCTCCTATTATTACAATTCTTTTTCCCATAATTTATTTACCTATTATCATTAGCCTTTTACTGATCCTGCTACAAGTCCTCTAATAAAATATCTTTGAAGAGAAAAGAAAATAAATAAAGGCACCGTCATTGATACAAAGGCACCTGTTGTTAAAATTTCCCAATTTTCTCCTCTCGATCCAAGAAGCTCTTTTAACTTTGCTGTTAAAATAATCTCACTTGGATGTTTGTCTAAAAAAACTAAACCAACAAGCAAATCATTCCACACCCATAAAAATTGTAAGATAAAAATCGATGCAAAAGAGGGTATTGATAATGGCACTACTATTTTTATAAAAGTATCGTAATGTGTCGCTCCATCAACTCTAGCTGCCTCGATCATTTCGCTAGGTAGTGTTTTTAGAAAATTCCATAATAAAAAAGTAGTTGACGCAAGACCAAATCCCGTATGTGCCATCCAAATACCGGGATAAGATTTAGCAGAGACACCGAATAATGCCCCAAAGTCATTGTATATTGTTAGTACAGGTATTAAGCACATCTGCAATGGAACAACTAGAGACGCTATTATAGTAGCTAGTAGAAGATCTCTACCATAAAATTTCATCCAGGTAAGTGCATACGCAAAATACGAGCAAATAATTAAAGGTATTAAAGTTGCAGGAAGTGCTACTGCAAATGTATTTAAGAATGCTTGGCCTAATCCCTCTTTAAGAAGCACCTCTTTATAATTATCAAGTGTAAAGCTTGGAGGGCTCTTAGCTGATACAAAAATCCTTTTCCCTTTTTTCTTTTTAAACTCTTCTTTTGATTTCCAAACATAATCACCATTTTCAAAGACTGTAATTTCTGTTTCATCTTTAAATAATGCAGTCTCACCAACCTCATATTCATCAATATTCTTAGAGGTAATTCCAAACCGATAAATCTCTTTACCCTGATTTTCATCAAATAAATTACTTTTTATAAAATAGTAATCTCCCTCTTTGATCTGGTCCTCTTTACCTTTTGTACGATATATTTCATTGACCTCAGTAGTGGTAAACGAGGTCCACCAACCACTTATAGCTAAAACATCTTTATCTCTTAGAGAACTTATAAATAGCCCAAATGTTGGAACAATCCATGCAATTACGAATAATAGTAATAAAAGTTGGGAGAATACTGAGGCAAAGGTTAGTTTTTTCATACTTTTTGCTCTTGCTTATGTCTGTATAAGTTCCAAGCCAATATTGGGATAACTCCAATCAAGATACAAAAAGCAAGAACACTCCCCCTACCTGAGTCGCCACCCCCTCTGAACATCCAATCGTACATTAAATTTGCTAGAACTTCAGTTTGCCACTGACCATTGGTCATTGCATAGATAATGTCAAAAACTTTTAAAACTAGAATTGTAATTATCGTCCAAATTACCAAGATTGTCTGCTCTAGATATGGAATGATAATTGACCAGAAAATTTTCAATTCACTTGCACCATCTATCCTAGCTGCATCTAAAGTTTCATTAGGAATACTCCTTAGAGCTGCACTAAAAATAACTAGGGCAAGACCAGTTTGTATCCAGATCATAATTGCCATTAAAAAAAGATTATTCCACAATGGAATTGTTAACCATGCTTGTGGTTCAAAGCCTAAAGCGACTGCTATTGCATTCAAAAGTCCAATTTGTTGATCACCAGGTCCTCTATAATCATACATAAATTTCCATATCACACCTGCTCCAACAAATGAAATTGCCATAGGCATAAAAATTATTGACTTTGCAATTGATCCCCACCAAATTCTATCTGCTAGATTTGCAATCACTAAACCAAAAAAAGTACTTAAAGTTGGAACAACAATTAACCAACCTAGATTATTAATAATACTTCTTCTAAAATCAGGATCATTAATAGCCCATGTATAATTGAAGAGCCCTACAAAGTTTTCACCTACTTTGTCGTAAAAACTCAATCTTATAGTTTCAAATACAGGATAAATAATAAAAACAAATAACACTATAAAAGCAGGTGCTATAAAAATAATAACCCTAATAGAATTTTCAAAAGCAAAATTTTTAGATGCTTTTACTCTAAAATAATCTAGTAAAAAATTTGATAAGTGAAAAAATAATACAAAAAAGAGAACGCCAACTAAAACAGTAATTGCTAGGGAGAAAATACTCATTGTACTAGAAAGATGCTAAGGGCAAATAATACACTATTCGCCCTTAGTTTAGAAATTAACTATTTTTTTATTGACCAGCTTCCCAGCTAGTTTGGATTTCGTCAGCAACATCCTGAGCTGATTTACCATTGGTATAATCAACCATTCCTGTCCAGAAAGATCCTGCACCAACCCAACCAGGCATCAAGTCTGAGCCATCAAACCTGAAAGTTGTTGCATTTATTAGGATATCATGCAGACCTCTGAACGTATCGCTAGAATATTTGCTTGTATCCACATACTTATGAGGTGTTAAGAAACCACCTTTTTCCATGAATCTTTCGTTGGCTTCTGTGTGAAGCAAGAACTTCATGAATTCAGTAGTGACTTTTCTGTTATTAGTTGGGGCCATTAAAGTACCAGCACCTAAAACAGGCTTTCCTAAGTCCTGAGACTCAAAAGGTGGAAAGTAAAAGAAGTCATAGTCAACACCGGCTTCAGCTCCCTCAGGGAAGAATGCAGGAATAAAGCTTGCTTGTCTATGCATCATACACTCAGCAGGTGATGTGAAAAGACCATTTGGAGAGTCTCTAAAGTCTGTTGTAGCAACTGCTTTAGTTCCACCATTAACATAAGCGTCGTTTAATGCAATTGAACCAAAAAATTCCATCGCATCAATCACTCTTTGATCATTAAATTTCATATCATTAGATACCCACTGATCATAAATATGAGGTGCATGAGTTCTCAACATAATGTCTTCCATCCAGTCCGTAGCTGGCCATCCAGTTGCACCACCAGAACCTAGTCCGATACAGAACGGAGTATTACCATCGCTTACCATTTGATCAGCTAATGCTAATAACTCTTCCATACTGGAAGGTGTCTCATACCCATTGTCTTCAAAGTTATCTGGTGAATACCACACCAAGCTTTTTACATTGACTCTGTAAAAAACACCATAGAACTTTTCAAAACCAGTTGGATCTTTATATGTTGTAAGATCAACCCAAGATTGTCCCGCAGCATAATTGTCAAGAACCATTTGTTTGATGTCGTCACCTAATGGAGATAAACAACCAGTAGCTGCGATGTTCGCTGCTAATCCTGGCTGAGGGAATACAGCTATGTCAGCTGGACTACCTGCTTGACAGTCAATATTAATAATTGATTCAAATTCATCAGAACCACCATACTCAACGGATGCTCCTGTTGCTGCTTCAAAAATTGATATGACATCCCTGAAATCATCATCTTGTGGTGCCAACCAAGGACCAAAGATTGTTAATTTTTCTCCCGACAGGTCAGGGCCTGTATATGCGTGAGAACCAGCATTTGCATAGCTTGCTCCAAATAGAGAAATAGCTATCAAAGCTGTAATTGTCTTAATTAATTTCATAGAAATCCTCCTCCTATAAAAATATGTGAGAATGAATTTAACAAAATGAATGTGTTTTCAAACACATTAAAAGCCTAAATAATATGCAATTAACTGATATCAAAAGATCAATATTATCAACCTTTATTCATATTTGATCCACTTTCTGAGGGGTTTTATATTCTCAGCTATGTTTAAAATTAATGTTTACTTATAGTGTCGTATTTTTTTTGAATTGACTCAGGCCAAACAGATTTCATGTAAGCTAAAATAGACCATATGTTATCATCATTTAATTTCTCATTACCTTGCATTTTACCATCGTAGTTTTCATTATAAATTTTAAACCCATACCTAATTATGCTAAAGAGCTGCTCTTGACTGTGATGCCATGTATGACCTGTACCATTTAAGGGTGGGGAGAGATTATGACCATCTTTATCTTTTTTAGTACTCCAGTTGGGTTGGCCTTGTAAGTTGTCCCCATGACATGACGCACAATGAGTTACATAAAGAGATTTACCTAAGTTAATTTGACTAATTAATTTTTCATCAATTTCGATATTAGTTATTTCAATATTGCCATTTTCTTTTTTATTAGGGTTTAAAAAATACAGAAGAGAAATTATTATCGCTGCGAAACCAATAACAAATAATAAAATTCTTTTTAAGAGAAACGACAACGTTTTTAATTATTAAATTTTCTTAGTAAATCTTGTAATTCTTCTATTTTTTGTTTTTTTTGTTTGTCGTTTTTTTTCATAGCATCTACAACACAGTGGTCAATGTGCTTATTGAGTATGGTATTTTCTAGAGATTTTATTGCCGAAGTTATGGCTCTTGTTTGTTGTAAAATTTCTAGACAATATCGTTTTTCAACAATCATTTTTTCAACGCCTTTAAGCTGACCATGAATTCGATTAATACGATGAATATTTTTAATATGATCTGGATTTTTATTTATTTTAATTATATTTGACATATTAGCAATATACTATATACCAGTATATAGTAAATAAAAAAAATGTTTGTTTCAACTCTCACCAACTTTAATTGGAAATGTAAACACACCTGGAAAAAAAGTGCTCATAATACTAAGTGGTGTCTAATTGGATGTGCTATAGGCGATCTTGGTACAATATTCTACTTTCAAGTTAATGAAATTGCTTGGCATACCTTAAATATAATGATTTTAGCAATTATTAATGGACTGATTACTAGCATTATTCTTGAAACAATAATTCTTCTAAGACAAAATTTTTCTCTAAGACAGGCAATTAGCACTGCTCTTGGAATGAGTTTTATATCTATGATATCAATGGAAATAGCTATGAATGTTACAGATGTAATTTTAACAGGAGGGGCAATGCTTACTTGGTGGGTCGTTCCTATAATGCTTTTTGTTGGTTTTATTACTCCTTGGCCCTATAATTATTGGCGTTTAAAAAAGTACAATATTGCGTGTCACTAAAAATTTCTATTATTTACCTAGTTTCTTCACTGTTTTTACTCGCAAATAACCTATTTGCTTCTCATGTCACCGTAGTTGATGGAGACACAATTAAATTAGGTGATGTTAAAATACGTTTTAATGGAATAGATGCTCCTGAAATTAATCAGACGTGTGTTGCAAGTGAAGGGAAGGTTTCTTGTGGAAAAATATCAAAAGATATTTTACTTACAAAAGTTACAAATAATAAAATTAGTTGTACAGATGAGGGAAAAGACTTTTATGGAAGAGTTTTAGGTGAGTGCTTTGTCAATGGAGAGTCATTAAGTAGTTATTTAGTCAGAGAGGGTTTTGCGTTTGCTTATAGAAAATATTCAGATAAATATATTTTAGATGAGGAGTATGCCAAATCTAACAAACTTGGAATGTGGTCCATGAAATTTGAATATCCATGGGACTTTCGAAAAAATAATTAAATGTTTTGTCAAAAATATATTTCTTAATTACAACTTTTATTATTAATCTAAGTTTTTATCAAAGTTTATATTCATCAGATCAAGATTACTGCGTTGGTTACTTAGAAGAAGTTTACTGGTCTTTAGATCCTATTGAAGAGGTTCAAATACGAGAAAAAATAATTGAATTCTTTAACGATAATTTTGAAGGTGCAAAAAAATTAGATTATGACTTATATTATGACTCCCAATCAAAGCAATTTTTATCTCATTTGGATGGCGTGGATATAAGCAAATATAAAAAAGTCAATTATCCTAATTTTGAAATTTTGGTATTAGATGCATACATCAATCTATTTAAGGGAGATGGAATAAACTATTGTCCTGCGTTTTGGGATAATTGTAGTGAAGACTCATTGAAGTCTTTTTTTCAAGCATCAGAGGATTTTAGTCGATCTTGGATTGGCGAGGAAAATGTAATGAAATTTCTCTCAGATCACTTCGTCAATCATCATTGCACCATGTATCTTGATTCCTCTATTGATAAAAAGACTTTTATAAGTGATCTCAATATTTTAATTAATGAATTAACCAAATAATTTATTAACAACTTTTTTTAATTTATGCGTTACTTCAATCAAAGACTAATCCATATGTATGATATTTATCATTAATGGGCTGGTGGAATGGTAAAGAGGAGTTATTTAAAAATATTGAAATTCCTTATAATAAGTGTTCTGAATGTGGTGACTACAAGGAAGTCTCAAAGAAATATATCAATAAAATCAACGATGAAATGATTACGATTTGCTACGATTGTAGCAAAAAGCGCTATATTGAGTCGTTAATGGTGGTTTCTGCTATTGATGGAGTTGACGACCTTTGATGGTCGTAGGTTAAGAAAAAAAAATAAGACTATAAACGTATATAAGAAGACACCTACTATTACCACTAGAGGGATGAAACCGCTTTGATAAGACATTAAAGAAACAAAGACTAGAACACTCATAGAACTTTTTTTAAAAATACAAATACAGATAATCTTGAGCGATAATTTTTGAAGCAATAAAAACCTTTTCTGGTGGGAGCTCATCATAGCTGCTCCAACCGATGTATTTCAGAGAACCATCTAGACCAACGAGTTGGCGGATTTCATCTAAAGACCGAAGAGGGTGACCCTCTAAAGAGAGATCGAGAAGATATGAATGGTTTTCATTTCCTTGTACATGCAAACTCACAACCTGCCATTGATTTTGATTTTGATAGGGAAACACATATATGTTCGACTGTGTTTCTATACTAATTGTTTGAGCGTAATTGTGTATTTGGTCATAAATTGTTTCTTTAAATAATTGCTTTGTTTCTTTATCTAAACTACCTAGCACAAAAATCGTTGACTGATTAATTTCTGCTTTAATTTGTAAAGAAAAGGTTAGGAACATGACCACAAATAATAATTTTTTAATCATGTCCATCCCTGGCACGTATCCAAAGCGCTGTTAAGAGCAGAACTGAGTCCGTTAGCTTTCATTTCTATCTCTTGTTTTTCAAACCTGTTGAGAGGATCATTGATGGAAAATGAAATTTGTCCTCTTTTGGACAACAGCTCTTCAAGTTTGGAGAAGTGATGTTTATAAAAACTCATTAACTCCCACCGAACGTATCCATCGGCATTCAATCGGCTTGCATCTTCACCTTCATAAGATTGACCTGAGAGCTTCCAATCAAATGCCTCACCACTCATGACGTCAAAATCTTTTGGCTCAAATTCTCGATTGGTGTAAACTAATCGAGCATCGCAACTTAAGTTTGGATCGACAATAAAAATAATCATTTGATCCTGGTTTTCCAAACTAAAGACTAAGTCTAAGTTTTCCTCTTTAGCCTCCATATGTATCCAATTATCAAATTCATGATGCATAGGACTACTTTCTGCTTTCAAAGAATAATTGGTTAAAAAAACACTGATAATTAACAATAATATTGCTCTCATTACTTTTTTTCTCCTGGTTTGAAATGACTCATTAAAAATTGCTGAGGAAAGGGCACTTTAAGGTAAGAGGCATATTGCCTAGTAAAAAAGTAATTTAAGGGATACTGAATAAATTCTAGGTTACCATTTTCAAGAGCATCAAGAGTGCTACGAGAATAATTCAAATGCTGCATTACATCCTCAACTGAAATATTATTTTCTTGTCTGATTTGTGCTAAACAACGCAAATACTCTTCAATATCTCTTAAGGATTGTGGCTCATTTTTTTTATTAGAGGATAACCTTCTACCTAAAGTAGGAGTAATATAATTAGACTTCATGAAAACAATAATGAGGAATATTATTAATACAAATAGTCCAAAGCTTTTTTATTTTTGGACATAGATTATTGATTACCCGCTTAACATATATTGCTATAGTGGGGTATGTCTAAAACAAAAGAAATTATCACCATTGAACACACTCTAAATGAGGTTCTTAAAAATTTAAGTGATCAAGATATTCAAGATATTACTGGGAAGTCTAAGTCTTATATATACAAATGTGCTGATCCTGACGATATTGAGAGGAATATACAATTTAGAACTGTCATTCGTCTGGAACATGCTATGCATAAAATTTACCAAAAAACTCCTTTTAGTAATTTTTTAAAAGACTATCTAGCAACGGCTCAACTTGAAAAACCTGCTAGTGAAAGTGAAGTACAATCAGAGATATTAGCGATTGGGGGAAGATTAGGAGATTTAATGGACGCTGTACGTGAGTCAATGGATGAGAAAAGTTCGGGAGGAGCAAAAATAGTCCCACATGAAAAAGAAAAAATTTACCAAGACATCCAAAAATTAGATGATCAGTTGAGTAAAATTAAGAGTGTGTTAAAATCACTCTAATTTGATTTCAAGGGGGATAATTTTAGGATTTTGGATCTTCTTTTCCAGTGTAAGTTGGGGTGCAGAAATTTGTGAGCGACTTTTAAAAACAGATTTTAGAGAAACATCTAATATACGTCTTGCCTACAATGATGTCGGTGTAGTTTTAGATGAAAACGCCGCAATTATTGACAAAATACGCTTTGGCTCTTCTGCCTTTGAGTCCTCTATATCCACAGGGGATCAGATTATCGAAATTAATGGGGAGGACATATCCAATATTGAAGAAGATAATATAAATAAATTTTTAGCTACTAGGAATGTTTCGTTAAAGGTAATTGGATCAGATGGTAAAACTAAAACAATTAGTCTAGAGAGAACTCCTTATTTGGGACATCCTATTGTCGAATTTGATATTATCTTGAGAGACATAGAGATTATTCAACAAAGTAGTAAAACTAGTTTAGATTTTGAAGTACATCTAAAGTGGAGAAATGAAGATTTAATTCATAAACTACCTCTAATATTAGGTTTAGATAAAGCCAAGTTTGCTGAGAATGAAGACTCTGAAATAAAATGTATTTTTAGAAAGTCTGCTGAATTAGAAAATATTCTCCAAAAAATATGGTATCCTAATTTCGATGCATCAGATATCACTTCATTTATTAATCGATCTGAGTTTCATAGTTTATTAGTAACAAGTAATAAACCTTATAATTTTCATTTGGTTCAAAAAATAAATTACCAGGCAAATAATATTTCGGAATTTCAAAAATTTCCATTCGATAGAATAGCAACATCAGCAGGCTTTGTTTTCCAAGACACTGATCTGAATACATCTGCATTATATAATCCTGAATTTGTTATTGATAGGGGCAACGAAAATCTTTACGAGTGGCAGATAACACATCATGATTTTGATTGTTGTCCTACAAAAATTTATGGTCAGGGTGTGCAACAAGAGGTTCATTTCAACTTTGAGCTTACAAGAAAATCTTTCTACTATATTTTGAAAATAATTCTACCAGTCATCTTTTTAGTTTATCTATCGTTTAGTGTATTTTGGATACCGGCCCGTGAACTTGAGTCTAAGCTAGCAGTATCACTGGGTTCTTTGCTGACCCTCGTGGTATTTCAATTTACATTTGGTGATGGACTTCCAAAAATCAACAAAATCAGTATTTTAGATGCTTGGATTTTGATTTCTTATTTGTTCACAGGTCTTTCTACTATTATAACAATTTGGAGCTACTGGGATTACCATCGTGATCATCAAACGGGTCGCTATAACACAATTGATAAAAAATTATTTTGGTCTCTAAGTCTAAGTTATTTTCTATTTATGGCTATCTTTGGGTGGGCTATTAAGAATAATTGGAATATTCTTAACAATGGTATAACTGTCTAAAATTTCATAATCTTTTCCCAATCTTTATTTTTAAAAATTAATATCTTTGTCTTTAGTGCAAAGACCTCTCTCTTCCTTTCTGTTTTCTAGTTACTCCTTCTCTAAGTCATTTCCTACCAGGTTAATAAATGACAAACAAAAAAAAGGGAGAGGAAAAATTGAGTTGGTTTTTTCATGGTTCCTTTCTGTGCTGCGGCTAATCCCATCCTCCTGTAAATTAGCCGTGGTACAAAGAGGAAAATACTCAATATTAATAATTGCCTCTCAATTTATCGTTTCCTTAAGTTCAGCGATGACTTTAGAAAAATTTCATGGTTGGAATATTCAATTGTTGGAAGAGGAAATTATTGCAATTGAACGTAGTGGTGATGTTGAAGATTCAGAAAATATTATTTTTGTTATGACCAAAAATAATTGTGATCGTGTACTTCAATTCTTTGAATTATTTACCTTATCAGCTCACCCTGATCTTACAAAATTATTAGATAAAGAAATTGAACTCAGTGAAAATGGTCATTCAACCACCGGAATGGTGCATGACATATATCCATACAAGAATGGGCACATGATTTTAATAGGTATGGGTTCATACAATCATGAAACGATTAAAGAATATTATACTTTTCATAAACGCTCTCGCTTAACAGTCACTGATGTTCCTTTTGAGGAGCCAGTAGCTTTAAGAACATTCATAGACTTGCCTACAATTCAGTGGGCCATGCCAAAAGTAGAGGAAGCGATGGACAGAGCTCTCGGGCATTGCAAAAAAATACCTGATCCGATTTCGGCTAGCCTAAACAATTCTCAGAAAGGATTAAAAATAAAAACATGACTTTTTTACATTTTATATCAGCATTTTTATTCTTGTATGTTGCAAATGAGCAAAATCACAGTCAACTTCATTTTGGTAAGAAATGCTTTCAAAATGAAAACGGGGATATTATTTTTTCACACATTTGGGTAACACGCCCTTTTGATGAATTACCTGCTAACAAAGAGCAATGTACTTTGCCAGAGGAGCCCGAGCCCCCGGTAGTTCCTAAATATGGAAAATAAAATTATCAATGATATTAAAATTTACCTATGCGGCCTTAGCTTAAATGGAAAAGCGTCCCACACTGAGATTTCTTGCGGGAAGGGAAGATGCAGGTTCGACTCCTGATCCGGCTGCACCAAAACTATTTTGGGAGTTTTCAAAAAAACTTATAATACCTCTTATGGGTCATAGTTATTTTATTGAATGTCAAAAATGTGAGTACAAATCTGAAGAGATCACAATGGGAGTTGGCTTTTTATTTGGAAACATTGACGACATACTCCATGCACTTAGAGGTAATGATAAAAAAACAGTACAACTCTTAAAACACCGTAAACAAATTCATACCCACTATTCACGAGGCTACTCTCTTTATCAGTGTAGTAATTGCCACTCATTAGAAAATAAGTGTCACCTTATATTGTATAACCAACAAGGAGATCTTATATTTCAAACAGATTCTTATTGTCGTTCATGTCAAAAGGCGAGAGAGTATATGCCAGAGGATAATGAAAATGAAACTATCCCAGATTTGTGTTGTCCCAAATGTCATCAGCAGGATCTTAAAGTCTTACTGGGAATACTTTGGGACTAATGTATTATTTAAATTTGATATTTAAATACATTTTAATTTTCTCAATTTGGATGACACCAAATTTTACTTTGGCTGATCCATGGCAAATAGACCAAGATGAAAATTTTATCACTTTAAAAAAAAATGGTGAAATCCAACATGGAAATAATATTCATTTTAATTTTGATAAGAATAATGGTTGCAGGTTTAATGTTTTTTTCTTCATTTACACCATGCAGGATAACCCATCGCCTTTAAATGAAATTTTTGAAGATCAACAAATTCATTTAAATTTTGGTGGCCAAGAGATATTAGGTAGTGTTGCATTTACATCACCATTTGGACTAGGTGAGATTGCAGGTATTTATGTAGCACAAAATATTCCACTTTCAAAAGAATTCATCAAAATGAATGAGGATATGTTAGAAGACAATTTAATGAAGATGACCATACAAAAAGTTTACGCAAAGTATTTTGACATACCTGAAGAACAATGGAATTTTGAGAATATAGATAATAAGTTACATGAGGCTCATACACTTTGCGCAATTAATTAGTTTTATCAATTAAATTATTCACACATTATCAACAGATAAATACCTACAGCCAATATAACTGTCTAGAGACATAATGTTAAATCAAATCAAGAAAAGTTATGAGGTTTTTTGGTTCAAAATTAGTTCTAAATTTGTTTTTTATTTTTTTTCTCTTTTATCTCACTTATCACATTTTTAACGGAAGATATAATATACAAAACTATTTGATCAATAAGTTTGAATTAAAATTGTTTCAAGACTTTCATTATAACCTGAAGCAAAAGTCACTAGCTGTCGATATGGATTTAAAAGCTTTATATTATGAGAAAGATGATTTTTTAGATGAACTCTCAAAACAATTTTCTGAACCAGAAAAAGGAGAGTCTCTTTTAAAATTAGATTAATTTAACTTATCTTTTGCTTGTGCTTCCGCAAGTCTTTTGAGGGCATCCATGAGGGAAGAGTCGTCATAGAAATATCTTTCAGGTAGATTTTTAAATGGCTCCTTATTACCGTAAAATTCTTTACCAATTTGCACCTCTCCGTCCTCTTCAATAAGCTTCTCACAGAGCCATTTCTTAAACTTCATCGGTATCTCTTGGTCTAGTTCTTTATTTTTTTTGAAATCTTCATCAATTCTCCAAGGTAACTGGAGATTAAAACAACAACTTAATGCATCAAGATATTCCTCTCTATCTTCAGGTTCGGAACGACCTGTAAAATAATCAAACATCCTGTATATGCTATCTATTGCTTTGCTCATTTAATTTAAAAAATTTTTTTTATTTTTATGAATTTTTTGCTTCATCAATTACATCTTTAAATACCTAGTTGATGCAATTAAGTTAATTTATTATCTCAAGAATTTTTTTCAAGATCAATACTCAATAATTTTGAAATAATTTAATGAAAACTATATACTTTGCATATGAATTTAACTTCTCAAAGTTTTTCATTCATCATAATTTTTTTTTTGGTAGTCTGTATAATTTTTCTGTGGTTTAGAAAATCTAAAAGTAACCCAAGTGACCCCAGCCAAGAAGGCGCTATTGAAGATTTAAAACTCGAGAATAACTCACTAAGGAAAGATATTGAGAATAAAGACAGTCTTTATCATCAAGAAATCAGCAATAAAGAAATCCTCATGCAAGAAAAAGAGAAGAATTTTAATTCTTTGTTAAAAGAGAAAGATGAACAAATCAATCAAGCATTAAAAGAAAAACAAGAACAAATAGAAAACCTCAAAATTGAAAGAGATAATATTGTTGAACAATTAAAAGAATATTTAGGAACACAGTTTCAAAATACTTCAAATAAGACTCTTGATAACGTCAGTAACAGTTTTAGGGAGCAATTTGAAAATTTCTTTGAAAATAAAAATAAATTAGCAACAAAAAATTTAGAGGAAATGATTAATCCAATTGAACAGTTAATGACTGATTTAAAAAGCACTAATCTAAATTTTGTTAAGTCTTATAAAGAGGATTTTACAAATTTTGGATCGGTATTATCTGATGTTAAGTCCACCCATGAAAAGGCAATATCAGAAACTTCAAAATTAACAAATGCTTTAAAAGGATCTTCACAGTCAGCTGGTAGATGGGGGGAGGAAAAATTAAAAAATATCTTAGATATGATGAATATGTCAGAAGGTGTCGATTATGATATGCAGGCAACCACTGATGAGGAGGGTTTAAGACCTGACTGTATTGTAAATATTCCTGGTGACTTAAAATTAGCAGTAGACTCGAAAGTTTCAATTCAGGACTACCTGAGTGCAATGGAAACAAACGATGAAGCCGCAAGGAATAGTTACTTACAAAAAAATGCAGCAAAGATTAGAAATCATATGCAAGCACTCTCAAAAAAAGAGTATTTTAAAAAAATTAAAGGAAGTTTACCAGAGGTTTTAATGTTTATACCTGAGGAAAGTATTTTTTATTCATCTCTTCAAAATGATAAGAAGTTGTATCAGGACTCTTTAAAGTTAAATATTATAATTGTAGGCCCAACTGGATTATTAATGATGGTGACTATGATAAAAAAAATGTGGGCCTCTCATAAACAGTCAAAAGAAGTCTCAAAGATAGTTGATATAGGTTCTGAGTTATATAAAAGGTTTCAAACTATGTCATCACACATAGCCAGTTTAGGTGACAGCATTGAAAAAACTTCAAGCAATTATAATAAATTTATAGGAAGTATGGACTCCAAAGTAATGCCTAAATTTGAAGAGATCTCAAAATTTTACCCCTCAGCAATAGTTGATAAAAATAAAAAACCTGAAATTATTAGCGATAGTATCCGCAAATCATCGAAACTTATAAAGGATGATTAAAAAAACAGCAAATAAAACACTAGCTATAAATTTAATTTATTAACTTCAATCACACTTGATTTTTGCTTTAATTTTAAAAAATTATTTTTCAATTTAAATTGATTGATGTTATTGATATGGACGTTGAAAAGCTCTTTATTGATCAAAATTACTGATAAACATTGAGCTCTAGATACAGCAACATTCAATCTTGCCTCATTCATTAAAAAATTAATTCCTCTCGGTGCGTTATCTCCATCTGAGGAGGTCATAGAGAGAATGGAGATAGGGGCTTCCTGCCCCTGAAATTTGTCAACTGTTCCTGTTCTGTTTCCCTCGGGTAGTTTTTTTTGAATGAGATTAACTTGAACGTTATAGGGGGCTACAACTAAAATATCATCTGCCGAAATATCTCTTTCAACACCCTCATCAATAAATTTTTGAGTTAAGAAGTAGGAGTATAATTTAGCAATTACCTCAATTTCCTCTTTTGAGCTTTGAGCATTGTCTTGGTGTTCCATCTCTACTAATACTATCCCACTATTTCGGGGGAGAGGGTTTCCCTCTAATTTTAATGACCTCTGGTCAGTAGTTGGATGGGAATTTAATCGGGAGTCGTAAAAACTCTCAGAGATAAAGGGTGTGATTTCTGATCTCATTCTTCTTGTGGTAGATAGAAATATGCCAAGATTGGGAGGGACAGTATTTTTCTCTCCCAAAATAAAATCTAATACGGATAGTCCGCTGTCTCCTGGATGGGTAATATCAGAGGGATTATCCAGTTGGCGAGGATCGCCAATCAAAACTAAGTTTTTTGCACAAGTGGTACTGGCAATGACATCGGGGACAGCCAGCTGTCCCGCCTCATCAATAAATAAATACTCAAATGCCTCCTCATAAGCCTCTTTGGAAAATTCAAATTTAGTAGCCGCAAATAAGTTGAGGTCTTCGGGTAGATGTTTAATGGCACTCTTTGACTCGATGTTATTACTTTCGTATTTGCTGTCTTTACTTTTACTGGAATATTTCTTTAGACCCGAATAAGAGAAGTTAATTTGGTCTGCTATTCGATCAACCCACTCCAAGACATTATTGATGGCCTTATGAGAATTACTAGTTATAGCGATTTTTTTGTGATTTTGAAGAAGGTGGACAATGGCGTGGGCGGTCACATAAGTCTTGCCCGTACCTGGAGGTCCCTGAATAAAGAGATAGGAGTGATGCAAATTGGCGATCGCCTCTTTGACATTTTCGACGATATTTTCATTTAGAAATTCTTTTAATTGATAGCCATTACTAAATCTTGGAATTTTATGGGTGAGGAGTTGAAGTGTGCAGGAGAATCTTCCATCCTGAGTAATAAATGACCGAGCAAAGCGATACAGGGCAGCCCTTAAATTTTTGGGATCTATGGGAATTCCAGTTGTAACATCCATCACATCCGGCAATGACGTAATTTTTTTGTAGGCCTCTATGATAATGCGCTGATTGTTAAAGTCAGCACTCTCCAAAGTTCCTATTCCTTTTAGTCCGTCAATATTGGTAAGATCGCTACCTTCCTTAATTTTAAATTCTTGGTAGGGGTATTGATATTCGTAGTACTGTTTTCCCTTTTCTCCACTTATTACCTGAACTTTTTGAAGTCCACCAATGCATTCCATGTCATCGAGTAATTCTGTGAAGTCAAATTTTTCTTTTGCAAAATATCTCCACCACTCACTCTTCTGTTCGCGCCGGTGATACTCTAAGGTATCGGCAATTAAGTTACGTGTGTAGTCATCGATATGCTGCTGATCGTGAACACCTCGATACGTATTGACATACTCTTCATCATACTCATTTTGGAAGGGCTGCTGCTTAGGTTGCTCATGATATTGGAAGTCCTCAATATTGTCTTGCTGCTGCCACTCTTGCTGAATTTCTAAAAGCCAATCTCTAAGTAGCTGTGTTGATTGGCAGTCTTCTTTATTGTAGTCTTCAATTTCCTGTAAGAGCTGGAGATCCTGCTTTACTTTCCATTTTAAAAACATGTCTACGCTATCCATTCCACTGGAGACCAGGGCGGTTCGATCTTGCATGTAGAAGATCTCCAAGTCCTTAATTGATAAACCCTTCTCCGAGGTGAAAATCGACTCTCGAACGACGGGATATAAATCAACAAATGCCTCATTTCGAAGCAAAAAGTCAAGAATATCAGCACAAACATCATACTTCAGTGTAGTACGTTTGAGGGCTGTCGTTTCGTAGTGATTGTAATGGTAGATGTGAGCTTGGGGGTTTGTTAGGAGATGATCTTTGAAAAATTCCATAATTTCTTGAAATCGGTCTTTCTCCTCCGATAAATCGGTTGACCACAAGGCAGTATAATTTCCATCCAAAACATAACCAAAAAGATACTCGTGACCACCATCAATAGTGGGATCTCCCTCTAAGTCAAAAAAAATATCTTGGGGATGGGCCTGGGGGATCCGATAGAAGCCCTTCCCATGAGTAATTGATTTGAATTGATATTTGGGATTGCCCGTTTGAATTTTTTCTAATTGCAGGGATGCTTGCTTTTTTAATTTCTTTAAAGTTTCATCTCCAATCCCATCGACAGTGGTTAAATTTATTTGGGCCAGCTCCTCCACAGTTGAGGCCTTCCCTTTTAACTTTTTAATTTGTCGATTAGTAATACCCGTAACATTTTTAATGTGAGTATCTGACCAGATGGAGTTACAAGTGGGAAGGTACTGACAAAATCGGCAAGCCTCACAAGGCTCAGGTGTTTCAAGGTTTGGATTGTTTACAAAATTTTCAAATGTCTCTCTTAGGTGGCTGTAAGCATCATAGTAGTTTGTGATATCAAACTCATACTCTTTATTTTCAATTCCGTTAATTAGAAGAAAGTGGCTAGGTAGTGTCTCCTGAACTTTTTCTATCAAGTAACAATACGATAAGACCTGAGTGAGATTTTCCTGTTTGGGCTCTTTGGCTCGTTTAATATCTGCAGGGATATAAGAATAATCCCCCAGTGCGGATTGCTGATCTACGCGAATTAATAAATCTGGTTCCCCAATCCACTTTTCATATTCAAAAAGAGGGTGGTAGATATAGTCAAAGCCCTCTCTCATGGCCTCTATTGTTTTCTGTAATCGGTCAGAATTTTTGACTTTTGACATGTCGAATAAATTTACCCCGCTATCTATGAGTTTTTGGATATATTTTTGTTCTATTTCAATACCCTGATTAATAAATTCTTTAAGCGTTTCAGTGGTTTCCTTCACCTCTAGAGGCGTGGTGAGGTTCTTGATTTCATTGACCGTGATAAAATTACACTTCTCAAAATTGGAGATATCAGTCGGGCTATAAATTAAATTATTATTTTTTTGTCTCAATTGCCTTTGAGTAATTCAAAACTAATTTTGTATCGGAAAAATTCAATATCTTTTATCACGCTTAGGGCTCTTTTTAGTTTTAAATCATCCTCCAATGCAATGATAACACCTTTTACCTCTTGGCCGCTTTCTAAAAACTCTTCTTTGATGTAACCCATGTACCTTTGAATTTGACCCACAACGCTATCGCTTGCCCTACCTTTTTTAAGTTCAATTACTAATAATTCTTTTTTGTCTTTACTAATAGCGAGTATATCGATGGGACCGGTATCAGTTTGAAACTGCTGCCCGAATAAGTCATCGTCCTCATAGATATCATAATTTTGAGCTAGGGAAGTTTGAGACCAGTTTGCTACTAGAAAATCCTCTAAGTGTCTCTCAAGTGCAAACATTGATGGATCCTCAATAGACTTATCGTTTGTTGTAATAGTTTTAATCTGAGAGTTTTCATTAAGGAAATTTTCAATTTCGGTGTTGTATTTAGAAATATTAGAGATTGACCCAATGGAGCCTGTGGAGTTTCGTAACTCTTGAGACATATCTGATCGATTAATTGATAAGTTCAACCACTCTACATCGCGCGTATGGATCAGGGAGCTATTTGGCCGATAAATATAATTGCTCACAATTCTAGCGATATAATATTTCCCTTGCCCATTAGGACACAATACAATATCGCCAATATCCATTCCTTTGGACACAGTGTGAATAGCGCCACAGGCTAGTCCAGCTGTAACTTTAGATTTATCAGGGTTCTTATTTTGGTAAATGGGGATGTATTTCTTGTTAAAGTCTCTCCAGTTATCAGGTAAGTCGCCACTAAGGTCGACGTCGACCCCAAAACTTACCCCGATAAAATTATTATTGTAGCACTCATCAAAGTGGACGTGCTGACGACCCAAAATTAGCCTGTAATAACCTCTTTCCCCCACCATGATTTTGTCAATTATTCTACAACAATTGAGGATCTATCAAAGCCATGAAATGCAATATTTATAAGTATTTCTCGAGCTTTCCCTCTAGGTTAGAAAATATTTCTATCAATTTTAGGAATTTTCTCATTTCATGAGGAAACTTATTGCTGCCAGATATTCTTCTCCTTCGTTTTCCAATGCGGTCAACAAGAAGCTCCCACTGGATGCCGTCATGAGTATCGGGATCAAAGTAACTTTTCTCCCACCTCCAGACATTAATGTCATCTATTTCTACCCACAAATTTGCCCACTGGGCTTCAGTTTTTAATTTGTTGGATGTCATCTCATTGTAAGTGACAATTAACTCTAATCCGCGATTATAAACTTCATAGCGATCTGAAAAATATCCTCCTATTTTAAAGTCTATTGTAAAAGGATGCTCAATAATTTTGGTTACCATTAATAAATATTAATGGTGGTATTTTTTAGCCAGTCTCGGCACTCTTTCCATTTAGGAAAGTACTTGCTGACATGCGACCAGTACCTGGGAGAGTGGTTGTGCTCGATGAGGTGACAGAGCTCGTGAACAATAACGTAATCTATTATATTTATTGGTGCTTGAATAATTCGCCAATTGTAGTAAAGGTCGCCCGTACTTGAGCAGGAACCCCATCGGGAGCGATAATTTTTTATAGATATTTGTCTTGGATGTACATCAATTACCTTTGCAAGTTGAATTGTTTTTTTTGTTAGTAGCTCCTCGGCTCTTTCCCTATACCAGCTCTCAAGGATTGATCTAATTGCGGTCTGTAAATTTTGATCTTTTAATGTGACAACTAAAAAATTTTTAGAAATTTTTACCTGATCATTTTTTCCCATCAGAATTTTTAATTGATAGGACTTACCAAGATAAAAAAAGCCTTCTCCATCAACATACTGCTTTTTTTGAGGTTGGGGCTTGAGTGCTTGCTGCTGAAGCTTAGTTTCAATCCACGCTCTTCTTTTTTCAATTAGCTCCTCTACTTTGCGGTCTGATAGAGACCTGGGGACATTTATTCTAACCTTGCTTCCATCTAGCTTAATGGTAGCTGATTTTTTGCGATTAGTTCGTACAACCTCAACGGGGAAATTAAAATTTTGCATTACCTAAATTTGAACCGTGCCAATTCCATGAAACGCTCAACGACGGGCGGTACTAAAGACTCATCGAAATGCTGGATGATGGTTCTTTTAATCTCTCTTTTAACTCGTTTCTGCTCGTCCCACTTTTGAAAGAAGTCGACTATTTGGGTGGCGTCTTCCAGCATCCGAACTAGACTCTGGACTACCTGTTTTGCCTCATTTACCTTGTTTTTATCAACTTTTTCCTCTCCCCCGAGCTCTGCTAGAAGAATATTATAAAAAGATAGCTCGGTGGAGCTTAGCCCGAGATCGCTGGCCTTTTGCTGTCGATCTGTCTCAATATTATCTCTTAAATTTAAAAGGAGCTGAACTAACTCATCCCACTTCTCCTCATTTTGACGAATAAGCTCCTCCAGACGCTCGGAGAGTTTTTGGTAGTACTCTGGGTCATCGTCATAGCGAAGCTTGATGTGATGCTTGATAGCATTCTCAATTTCTGAGGCCTTGGATTGGGGAGACTTGTGCTGATTGAGTACCTCCTTATAGTTACCAGCAAGTAGATCGACTGGTGGTATTTTAGGGTCTACCCCCAGTGAGTAGACATGATCCTCAATGAGCTCTCGTACCTTTTCTCCGGCACTACTTATGTCGAGCTGCTTGTCTCGATAGAGGTTTCTCGCCCCAATTGCAATCTTTCCTAAATGCTTCAAATCTTTTAGGAAGGGGGTAGCGGCGGGATCAGGAAGGATAACATCCATTTGTTTAGAGAAATTTCGAAAGTCTGTGTGAAAGGTTTGTCTTTTAATTTCATCTTTAAGAGCAAGAATACAGGCATCCAAGTCTTCAAGATCAAGATTATGAAAGTGTTGAATGGCTCGAGTATGCGCTGCCTTTAATTTTGGAATTTCTTCTTTGAGTTCGACTAATGCTCCTTGCACATCATCGGCTGTAAACATGTCGAGTGCTTCAGTTAGGTAATCCGATAGACCGTAGTAATCGACGATGTACCCACGAAACTTATTTTTATTGGTTCTGTTCACTCGAGCGATTGCCTGTAAGAGTGTGTGATCGGTCAACTTTCGGTCGAGATACATGACCTGCGCGATGGGAGCATCAAATCCAGTTAATAACATATCCTTAACAATAAGAATGGAGAGGTTCGATTTTCCCTCTCCCGCACCCAAGGGCTTTTTAAAATCTTCAATTTGTTTTTTATGTTTGGTTCCATCTGTAAACTCGTGAAACCTTTTCTCATCGTTGTGGTCTCCCGAGATAATGACGGCAGACTCGGGCGCCTGAAGCTTATCGAGTTGTTCTTTATAAATAAGGGCAGCGTGACGTGAGGCAGTGACGATCATCGCCTTGAAGCCATTGGGGAGTATGTGATTTTTATAGTGCTTAATGATATCCATGCACACCCTTTGAATTCTCTTGGGGGCCGCTAAAACTGCCTGGCTAGTGCCATATTTTCTTTTAATTTCAGCCTTTTCTTCTTCAGTTTTGTCCTCAAAATATTCATCAAATAAGCTATCCAAGCTATCTCCAGTTACACGCAGCGAAGGCTCTCTTCCCTCATAGAGAATTTGAATAGTAGATCCATCCTTAACGGCCTGCTCAATTGTATAGGTATCGATGTAGTCACCAAAGGTGTTGGTTGTCTGCTGTGTTCGAATTAAGGGCGTTCCCGTAAAGGCAATACGAGGGGCGTTAGGAAGGGCGATATTGAGAGCTGCGCCCAGAGTCCCGTATTGGGTGCGGTGTGCCTCATCGGCTAGAACAATTATTTTCTCCGACTCATTGAGGATTGGAAACTCAAAGTCTTTGGATTTCTCTTGAAACTTTTGAACCATTGCAGTGACAATGTCTGAGGAGTCTTTAGAGAGTAGGTCTTTTAATTCTTGAACAGACTTGGCATGATGAATTGTTTCTTGTTGGGCATTGGAGAATGTTGAGGTTAATTGAGTATCGAGTTGTTTTCGATCAGTTAAAAAAACTAATTTATAATCTCGAAGACCCTCATCCCTTCGCATCTTAATACTTAAAAAAACCATCGTAAGAGATTTTCCTGATCCCTGTGTATGCCAAATCACGCCTGACTTATCTTTACTTGTATTTCCTTTTTTAAGTCGCTCGATCGTTTTGTGTACTGCTCGAAACTGTTGGTACCTTGCAATCTTCTTGATTACTCGCCCGTCCATGGGTTCGAAGACGGTAAAGTTTTGAATAATATCTAAAAAGTTATTTTTACTAAACAGTCCTGCTAGTAAAGTAGTCTGACTTTCTTCACTTGATCCTAATTGGTCAATTGTTTGAGGGTAGGGGTCTTTCCACTCTAAGTAGTGCTCCATTTGTGAGGTAATTGTTCCCACACGGGCCTTGTCTCGGTGAGTCGAGACCATTAATTGGTTGTAGTAAAAAAGCTTCTCTGCCCCCTCTTCATTTTCGGGTTGACGCCTGTTAGCGTAACGCAGAAGCTGATTAATTCCTGCCTCCATAGGGTTGGTGACATAGGGTGACTTACATTCAATAACCGCAAGTGGAAGTCCATTTACGAAACATAAAATATCAGGAATGATGTTTTGGTTAATTCCTGAGACCTTAAACTGATTAGTACATAAAAACTCATTATTTTCAGGATTTTTGAAGTCTATAATGTGAACCGTTTGACCTTTATTGCCTTTTCCCAAGTCCTGCATGACTGAGACGCATTCATTTAGAATAGTCCAGATTGACTGATTTGCCTCAATTAAATTGATATATTGAGTTTTAGTCAGGTCTTTAACAACTTTTTGAAGATTTTGTTCACTAATCCATGGATTAATTTTTTTAATGTTTGCTCTAAGCCGCCTTTCTAGAACTACTTCTTTGAAGGATAAACGCTCAGAAGAGTTGTCAGGAGATAGGTCTTCACCTTTGATATAAGTCCAACCCCAGCTTTGGAGCTGCTTTAACGCAGGCCATTCAACCTTATCGTATTCATCGGCAGCCATTAGTTTACTTGCACCCTAACTTTGCCTGTCAGTAGGTCTTGCATCAGAGATTTTTTGAGGGATTGGGTTTGAACAAGTTTAGAATTCTTCTTAATCAAACTATTCTCAATAGCTTTAATAACTTTGATGATTTCTGTTTGCTCCTGCAACGTAGGAACTGGCACATATTCTTTTCGTAGTTCTGTCGTGTTTAAGTGAGGGTGAGCACCTCCAGTTGAAATGACTTCAATCCGATTTTTACCTCTGTCTGAAGCCATAAAAGTACTCAAAAAATGTGGATTTAGTATTTCTTTTCGAGTTCTGCTGACTATTAATGCGTGGCAGTTACTGCCTTCATATTTTTTGGGCACAACACATGTGTCGCCATTTCCAGCGCCAGTTTGAACTGTTAAAACATCTCCCTCTAGCAGCTGTGAACGCTTATTTTTTTGATGAAATTCATAACTTATGTATTTAAATACTTCGTCCACAAAGTGGTTTGGCCTCACGTTTTGGCATAATAAATATGGAACCCCATTCTCTTCATAAATTTCTCTGGTCGCTCCAACATAACCGTTAGTGATAAGCTCACAACAATCTTGTAACTTTTTAACTTCCCAAGTCTTAGGGATTTTTCCTACCTCACTTTCTTTGAACTCTGTGTTACCAATTCCTTTGGTCAATAACTCGTTTATTGTACCTCTTTTGAGGTCTTGGAGTTTGTCGATTTGTTTTTGTGTCTTCTCAATTACCTCATCCACAGAGGTGAGAATGGATGCGATTTTCTTTTGCTCTGTTAGGGGGGGGAATAACAAACTTATCTTTGCGAGGTTGCCCTTTGAAAGGTTAAATCGAGTACTTCCTTGTGCCAAGGGTCTTATTTTTTCTCTAAATTTATTACCTCTTAGCAAATATTTTGTGAAGGGTGGATAAAGCAATGAATTGTCCCTGACCCTCAATCCAAAACAAAAACTATTGAGATATGGTGACCAGTCCGACTCTAAAAAAACATCAGTCATTCCTATTTCGTCAGGAGTTTCAGAAGATGTAGTAAAGAGAATGTCACCATAAACGACTTTATTTTGTTTCTCATGTCCATCAATCACAACAAAGTCGACCGCTTCCTTTTGAGAAGTCTTTTGAAGGTATACTTGCATATAGGTAAGAAACGCACTCCCTTCACCAAAGTCTTTAGTAGTTTTTCCAGTTAATCCTCCAAAGAATATACCTAAATCACCTATAGGAATTTGTTTCCAGTCCTCAAGAGGTTTCTCATTCATATCCAAGTTCCTTTAAATAACCCCACATCTTTTCTTCTGATTGTTTTACCTGTGCGTCTATATCATGAAGAGATACTTGATACTTATCCCACCATCTTTCAAATTGATTGATGATGGATTGCTCTTCGGTTCCTAGATATTCTCTAATCTGTTCCTTGGACTCAATCTCAGGCTTGAAGTCATAATACTCATTGTCTCTTTTTATAAAGACACAGGAGACATCCATGCCATTGAGAGTTTCTTGTATGTATTCATCTTCGACTTCTGAGACGGGTATACCTCCATTTAGAATTGCTTTTACATCAAATTGCTCTGGTGGCGGCGAGGTATCCGCGTATCTGCGAATATTAAGGTTGTAATCATTTTCACGGATTTCTTCTATAGGTACGACTTTGGAGTAGCGTTTTGTATCTTCATAGCTGTCATAGACATCGATGATGTGTTGGATATCAATATCTCTTAGTTTGTTTTGATTTTTACCTTCCTGATATTCTAACTCCCCGTTGATGAAAAGGACTTTGTTTTCTCTTTCCTTTGGTTTCTTTTTATTAATGATCAGAAGTGCGGCTGGAATGCCTGTGCCGTAAAAGAGAGCGGATGGAAGACCGATTACTGCCTCCAATAAATCATCTTCTAAGATGCCTTTTCGAATATCCTTCTCACTGGAGCCTCTGAAAAGTACACCATGGGGAACCACAACGCCCATTTTTCCCTCTGCGTTCAGTGATGCGATCATGTGCTGAATAAATGCTAAATCCCCTGCATCCTTTGGAGGAGTTCCATAGGGATACCTACCATATGGATCTGCATCAGCCGCATCCTTACCCCATTTTTTTAGAGAGAAGGGTGGATTGGCAATCACGCGATCGAAGGTCATTAATTCACCACCAGAGATATGTTGGGGATCGCCTAGTGTATCGCCTTTGCGAATATCTGCATTGAACACCCCATGGAGGAACATATTCATTTTGGAAATCGCCCAGGTATTCAAGTTCATCTCCTGTCCGTACAAAGACAAGTTCTGCGCATTATCACCTTTTTCAATTAGATAGTTACGAGTCTGTATCAACATACCACCAGAACCTGCGGTGGGATCATAGATTTTCATACCCGATGTGGGTTTAAGAAGAGAGACTAAAAGCCATACCACCTCGCCTGGCGTGTAGAATTCTCCGCCTTTTTTTCCAGCAGAGTCTGCAAATTGTTTTATTAAATATTCATAAGCGCTTCCGAGTAAGTCTGGAGACTCGAAGTCTTCATTGCGAAGTCGGTGTTTTGAAAAATGTGAGAGTAAGTCTTGGAGTTTTTTATCTGATAATTTATTTTTAATATTAAAATCAATAGATACCAAAACACCTTCTAGGGAGGGGTTATGTTTTTCAATGGCATCTGTTGCCTTATTGAGTTCTGTTCCAATATCGTGTTTTAAATCTTTCATGGTTGACCATCGTGATACTTCAGGGACAAAGAATGTTTTATCGTATTCGTCTTCATCAGCCGCAAGTCTTTCGGCATCTTTTTGAGATTTTCCTGTGGAGAGGTAGTGCTCTACTACTTTTTCTTGAGCCTCTTCAAAAGCATCAGAAAGACGCTTCAAGAATAACATTCCAAAGATATAATCTTTAAATTCTGAGGCATCCATATTACCGCGTAGGATATCGGCTGTATTCCAAAGGAAAGACTCCATTTGCGGTAGAGTAATTTTATTGCTCATTTCTCCAACATTAATCCTATATCATTGTAAAATCATTGCATTTATTGATATTTTATCAACAAACAGAGTGTTTTAATATTTCAATTCTGCTACCCATGGGAGTTTTTTTTGCTATTATCTCGACCTTAGCAATGACTGCATTTAAAAAAATAATAGTAATTGGCGCAGGGACGATGGGCTCAGGAATAGCCGCCCATTTAGCCAACTCCAAACGCGATGTGGTGTTATTGGACTTAAAGGGGAAGGACACCCCCAATGAAATTAGTGAGCGCGCTCTTAATATTATCAAAAAATCAGATCCGCCTCTATTAGTGGAAAGATCTAGAATTGATCATATCAAACCAGGTAATCTGGATGATGATTTTAATGAAATCAATGATGCAGATTGGGTTATCGAAGCTGTTGTTGAGCGAATTGATATCAAACACAAACTTTACTCCCAAATTGATAAAGTTCGCAGCCCCAAATCTATTATTTCATCTAATACTTCGACAATTCCTCTTTCAATTTTGACACAAGAGATGTCTGATAGCATGAAAGCAGATTTTTGTATTACTCACTTTTTTAATCCTGTTCGATTTATGAGATTATTGGAGATCGTTGAAACACCAACTATGAATAAAGACAAGATGGGTGGACTTCGTGAATTTTGTAAGAATGAGTTAGGCAAAGGAATTGTTAATTGTAATGATACCCCTGGTTTTATTGGTAATCGAATTGGTGTGTACGCGATGCAGGTTGCGATGTATGAAGCACTAGAGCGAGGTCTTCCAGTAGAAATTGCAGATGCATTATTTGGCCGACCATTAGGAATTCCTAAAACAGGGGTTTTTGGACTATATGATCTCATTGGAATTGATTTGATGAAAGATGTGCTTGCAAGTTTTAAAAAAGAATTACAAGAAAACGATCCTTTTATGGATGTGGTGAAACCTCACCCTCTGGTCGAGCAGTTACTTGAAAAAGGTTTTAACGGAAATAAGGGTCCTGGTGGTTTTTATCAAACAACAATTGTTGAGGGTGATGAACATATTAAAGCCATGAATACTTCAGACATGAGTTATTATGATTTTGATAAAGTAGATTTAGAAATCGCTAGAAGAGTTGAGAAAGAGGGCATCAAAGCACTCCTTGATGACGATAGTGAGTATGGTCGATATGCTTTTGCAGTTCTAGCAAAAATCATTAATTATAGCGCTTTTTGTATTCCTGAAGTTTCATCAAGAGTAACAGATATAGATGACGCCCTCCGCATGGGATTTAATTGGAATGAAGGGCCATTTGAATTATTAAATGAGTACGGGCTCACCAAATTTGTCCAACGACTTCAAGATGAAAAAATAGAAGTACCAGAATTACTTACAACTATGATTAGATTAAAACAAGAGCCTTATGATACTACTTCCTCAAGAGCCTACAATCATGAAGCAGGTATGAAGTTTATTTCTAGAGGAGATGGTGTTCGTCGATTAGGCGATCATAAAAAGTATGCTAATCCATTATCTCGAAATTTTGCTGCCACCATTTGGCAATTTAATGATGAAACTCGAGAACAGAAGATACTGTGTTGTGAATTTCACACTAAGGCTAATGCTTTAAACGCAGATGCCATGAAAATTTTAGAGGAGTCAGTGAGTCGTCTTGAACAAGATAATTATCAAGGACTTGTTGTTTATAATGAGGCTATGAATTTTTCTGCAGGAGCTGATCTAAATACCATGATTAGTTTAGCTGACGTTAAAGATTGGAAAGGAATCGATAAATACTTATCTGATTTCCAATCAACGTGTATGAAAATGAAATATGCGTCGAAACCAACTGTTAGCGCTGTTGCAGGTTTAGCTATTGGAGGTGGTTTTGAAGTAGCATGTCAAACTTCTAAGATGGTGGCGCATATGAATAGCACTTTGGGCTTAGTAGAAACAGGTGTCGGCCTTGTTCCGGGCGGTGGTGGATGTAAAGAATTATTATGGAGATGGGTAAAAGATAAAAAATACGTAAATGATCATGATCAAGCAGCCCTTCAAGTATTTGATATTATAGGATACGGCCTAATGGCCCATTCCCCATTGCAAGCCAAAAAACATAAATTTTTTCTAGATGATGATGTTTTTGTTCTGAATAGAGACAATCTTCTCGTAGAGGCTTTTAAGCAAGTATCAATTTTAAAAAAAGGATATTCAACTCCTGAAAAACCAAAGTTCAAATTAAGTGGACCTGAAGTAAAAGAGAAAATGCACCAAGTGTTATTGGATTTAGAGAAAAAAAAGATCATTTTTGGCTATGATATTGATATAGGTCTTCATTTAGCAACTGTACTTAGCGGGGGTGATACAACTAAATCAAAAGAATTGTTAGAGACTGATCTGTATAATTTAGAGCGACAGTCTTTGATAAATTTAATACAATCCAATAAGACGAGGGATAGGATCCATGCAATGTTGTCTACAGGGAGAAGGCTAAAAAACTAATGAGTAATTTTGAGCAGGGAATGCATAAAAATGGTGCAAACTTTGTTCCTTTAACGCCCATCAGTTTCCTTGATCGAATAAAAGACGTATATCCCGACTATGAAGCAATAGTATATAAAGAGAGAAAATATTCTTGGAGACAGGTATACGATCGATGTACTCGATTTGCTAGTGCCTTAACCAAAGTTGGAATTGGTAAAGGTGATGTTGTTTCTATTATGGCAGCAAACACACCTGAATTATTTGAAGCGCATTATTCTGTTCCTATGACAGGAGGTGTTGTTAACACAATTAATACTCGTTTAGACACCAGAACAGTCGCCTACATACTAGATCATAGTGACTGTAAAGTTTTTATAGTGGATCGACAATTTTATAATGTAGCAATTGATGCCATAGCTCAAGTTAACCGCGAAATAATTGTTATTGACATTGATGACAAACAAGCAGGTTTAGGAGATATTCCATCAATCGGAAAATTAGAGTATGAAAGTTTCTTGCAAACAGGTGATGAGGGGTTTGAATGGATAAGACCTGATGATGAGTGGCAGGCTATTTCGCTTAACTATACATCTGGAACGACAGGAAACCCTAAGGGTGTAGTCTACCATCACAGAGGGTCCTATTTAATGTCAATGGGAAGTATCACTGCATGGAATATGCCTAACCGGCTCA